>JAGXFH010000025.1 GCA_024637315.1 Brevirhabdus sp. | reverse complement strand
CTTCGCGATCGTCTCCACAACCAACATCCCCTGACTGCTCCCTCATGCTTTTGAGGAAGCTATTGATCAGAATTATAAGGGGGTCACTTTTGGACGCCGATTACCCCAATATAGGGGTCAGAATTGCATGCCGTTTCACATTGTGATGCCGCGACGTTCACTGAATGGGCCAGACGCAGACGCCCGCTGCAATACAAAAAAAGGGCCCCCAACCGGAGGCCCTTTCCTGTTCTGCAAAGCCGGGCTGGCTTACATCATGCCGCCCATGCCGCCCATGCCGCCCATGTCGGGCATGCCGCCGCCAGCAGATTCCTTCTGCGGACGATCGGCGACCATGGCTTCGGTGGTGACCAGAAGACCGGCAACCGAGGCTGCGTCTTCCAGAGCGGTCCGGACGACCTTGGCCGGGTCGATCACGCCGAACTTGAACATGTCGCCATATTCTTCAGTCTGGGCGTTGAAGCCAAAGTTCTTGTCCGTGGACTCGCGCACCTTGCCGGCCACAACCGAGCCGTCGACACCGGCGTTCTGCGCGATCTGGCGCAGCGGCGCTTCGAGGGCCCGCCGCACGATCTTGATGCCGGCGTCCTGATCGGCGTTCTCGCCTTTCAGACCGTCCAGCGCCTTGCCGGCCTGAACCAGGGCAACACCGCCACCGACGACAACACCTTCCTGCACCGCAGCACGGGTTGCGTTCAGCGCGTCATCGACACGGTCCTTGCGCTCTTTCACCTCGATCTCGCTCATGCCGCCGACGCGGATAACGGCAACACCGCCGGCCAGCTTGGCCACGCGTTCCTGCAGCTTTTCCTTGTCGTAATCGCTGGTGGTTTCCTCGATCTGCTGGCGGATCTGGCTGACCCGGGCTTCGATCTCTTTCTTCTCGCCATGACCGTCGACGATAGTGGTCTCGTCCTTGGTGATGGTGATCTTCTTGGCCGAACCCAGCATGTCGATAGTGACGTTTTCCAGCTTCATACCCAGATCTTCGGAAATCACCTGACCACCGGTCAGAATGGCGATGTCCTGCAGCATGGCCTTGCGACGGTCACCAAAGCCCGGAGCCTTGACGGCTGCGATCTTCAGACCACCGCGCAGCTTGTTCACGACGAGCGTGGCCAGGGCTTCGCCCTCGACATCCTCGGCGATGATCAGAAGCGGCTTTTGCGACTGGATGACCGATTCCAACAGCGGAACCATCGGCTGCAGCGACGACAGCTTCTTTTCGTGCAGCAGGATCATGCAGTCTTCCAGATCCGCAATCATCTTGTCGGCATTGGTCACGAAGTAAGGCGACAGGTAGCCGCGGTCGAACTGCATGCCTTCGACGACTTCGGTTTCCGTTTCCAGACCCTTGTTTTCCTCGACGGTGATGACACCTTCGTTGCCGACCTTCTGCATCGCATCCGCGATCTGGCGGCCGATCTCGACTTCGCCATTGGCGGAAATCGTGCCGACCTGCGCCACTTCGGCGCTGTCGTTGACCGGGCGCGACGCCTTGCGGATCGCTTCGACGACTTTCTTGGTCGCAAGATCGATGCCGCGCTTCAGGTCCATCGGGTTCATGCCCGCTGCGACCGACTTCATGCCTTCCTTGATGATGGCTTGCGCCAGCACGGTGGCGGTGGTGGTGCCATCGCCAGCCTCGTCATTGGTGCGCTGGGCCACTTCTTTGACCATCTGCGCGCCCATGTTCTCGAACTTGTCTTCCAGCTCGATCTCTTTTGCGACCGTCACACCGTCCTTGGTGATGCGCGGCGCGCCGAACGACTTGTCCAGCACGACGTTGCGGCCTTTCGGGCCCAGCGTCACCTTGACGGCATCGGCCAGAACATTGACGCCGCGCAACAGGCGATTGCGGGCATCGGTATCGAATTTGACGTCCTTAGCAGCCATTTGATTGCTCCTGGTTGTCTGAATTTACGGGGGATGACGTGATCAGGCGATAATGCCCAGAACGTCGCTTTCTTTCATGATCAGCAGTTCTTCACCATCGAGGGTGATTTCGGTGCCGGACCACTTGCCGAACAGGATCTTGTCGCCCTTCTTGACGGACGGCGCGATCAGTTCGCCGGAATCCTTGCGGGCGCCCTCGCCCACCGCGATGATCTCGCCCTCGGCCGGCTTTTCCTTTGCGCTATCGGGGATGATCAGACCGCCCTTGGTCTTTTCGTCGCTCTCGACGCGCTTGACCACAACCCGGTCATGCAATGGTTTGAATGCCATTTCTGAACGCTCCTTGTTTGCGTTTCTTCGTTGCCCCGTCCCTAGTCCGGAGCGTTAGCACTCAGCAGTAGCGAGTGCTAACGAAGCGGATGTAGAGATCCCTTCGCGCACTGTCAACAACACTGTTGCGAAAAACCCGCGCCGGCCCGCCGATCGCTGATCGTGGCGATTGATTTTTTCCGGTTTTCGATCTATCAGCCGCCCATCGCGGAACCAGCGATGGAGGATTCTGACATGATTCACTTGATGGGTTGTCTCACCTGACGCACCTCCGGGCGCCATTGGCGCCGGGCTGCGGAATCCCGACCTAACCACCGAAACCAAACTGACATAGCGAGTCCGCCATGACACAGAAACCTGTGGTCGTGTCGCCGTTGGCGCACGCCAATTTCCAGTCGGAGTCCGACTCCGTTCCCGTGAATCGCCGCGCCCTGCGGGCCGGCACCGCAATCGCAAGCGCAATCTGCGGGGCCTTCGCCTTCGCACCGGCGCAGGCCTTGGTCGCGCCGCCCGAGGGCGGTCTGCCGCCCGGAACCAGGCAGGCGGAGAAGAGCCCCCGCTGATGCTTGCCGAGCGGGTCAGGCGGCTGTTCCGTCCGGGTCCGGACCCGAACCTTCATCCGCCGCCGACCAGCCCGGTACGATTGATGCCCAGCGATGCCGGACGGCATTTTAACGCCATGCCGGGTCATGCCATGGCCGCAGGCGGGCGCCCGTTGATCCTGAAGATCCCGGGCAGATGATCGAAGCTCAGGGCGTCGCCGTTTGCGGCGGCGTCTGCCTTGCGCCAGCGTCAACCGGCGCGGTCACCGCTTCACGCCCCTTCGGCGTCAACCCGTAGATGCCGGTCGAAACCCGCTCGAACCAGCTGTAATGATCATCCGCCATGATCCGCGTCGCCCGCCCGACGCCAGTGGCCTTCGCAACCAATGCGCCTTTCGCCGGTCCCTGTCCGGCCAGATACCGCGCACACAGAATCGCATCCTGCCGGTACGCCGTGACCAGCCCGACGCGGGTCTGTCCGCCGTTGTTCGGATCGCCGACACGGGCCTGGAACTCGCGCAGCAGACGGCCCCGACGCGGCGGCGACTTGACCGGCCGGTAGGGGCCGGGATCGCAATGCACTTCGGCAAACCCGTCACGCATCCGCACCGTCATCAGCCCCAAGCCCAGACGGCGACACAGCGCGGTATTGTCCTTCAACACCTTGGCGAACCGCTTTCCCGAACCGAGCGGCACGCAGATATAGACCGCGTCGGTGACCACCTGCCGCGCCACCGCCTGATGAAACAGCGCCAGCGCGAATCCCGCCTTCAACTCGACGATCACCGGATCCTCGTCCTGCCGCACCGCCATTACATCGACCGCGCCGATCTCGCCCTTCACCTCATATCCCTGCGCTTCCAGATAGGACTTCACAGCCGGATAGAGATCGGATTCTTTCGGCTTGGGCATCAAAACCAATCGGCGGGAACGGGCGGGACCATTTGGCTCAGGCTACCTCTGCCCAGAGTGGGTGACAAGCCGCGGACGCCCCCCTATAAGGCAGCGAAATCTGCATCATCACGGACCCTTCCCATGACCATCAAAGTACTCGGCCACAAATCCCACGACACAGACAGCACCGGCTCTCCGATCATCTGGGCCTGGTATCTCACCGAAGTGAAGGACCAAAAGGCCGAGGCGAAGCTTCTGGGCGAGCCCAATACCGAAGCCGCCTTCATGCTGAACCGCTGGAACCTCGACAAGCCCGAGATCATCGCGGATGTCACGCCCGAGGATCACATCGTCGTCGTCGACACCAACAACATCGCCGAGCTTCCACCCTCGATCAACGCGGCCAACGTGATCCAGATCATCGACCATCACATGTTGCAGGGCGGGCTGAAAACCCGCGCGCCGATCGACATCACCATCCGGCCGCTGGCCTGCACCGCCACGATCATGCACGACCTGATGGGCGCCGATGCCGCCCGGATGCCGGAACCGATCAAGGGCGCGATGCTATCGTGCATCCTGTCGGACACGCTGGAATTCCGCTCTCCCACTACCACCGAGCATGACCGGCAGGTTGCACTGAAACTGGCCGACGAGCTTGGCATCGACGTCGCCGAGCATGCCGCCGAGCTGTTCGCCGCCAAGTCCGATGTCTCCGCCTTCTCGGATGCGGAACTTCTGCGGATGGATTCGAAGGAATACGAGGTCGGCGGCAAGACCTTCCGGGTCTCGGTTCTGGAAACCACCTCGCCCGCGCCGCTGCTGGCCCGCAAGGACAGCCTGATGCAAGCGATGGACACGGTCGCCGCCGAGGATGGAGCCGATCAGGTTCTTCTTTTCATCGTCGACATCCTGAACGAAGAGGCGACGCTGCTGGTGCCCAACGATCTGGTGAAATCGGTGGCCGAGAAAAGTTTCGCCACCGTCTGCTCGGGCGACACCGTGCTGCTGCCGGGAATCATGAGCCGGAAAAAGCAGATCATCCCGAACCTGAAGGTCTGACTCGCGTTGCAGGCGCAAGGAACGGGCCGATCCGGCCCGTCACCCACAACCAAGCTGAGGGCCAAATGACCGACCTGATCCATCGCCTTGCCGACATTTCCGATCGCTATGACGCGGTCTTTTGTGACCTCTGGGGGTGCCTGCATAACGGCGTCGAACCGTTCCCCGATGCTGTTGCCGCGCTGCAGCAATTCCGCGCAAAAGGCGGCGTCGTGGTCCTGCTGACCAACGCCCCGCGGCCCAAGGCCTCGGTGGTCCGGCAACTCGACAAGATCGGCGTCCCGCACGATGCCTATGACGAGGTCGTTTCATCCGGCGATGCCTCGCAATACGGCATGCTGGCGGGCCTGGCGGGCACCAGGGTCTATCACCTCGGCCCCGAAAAGGATGACAGCTTTTTCACCGACCTGCCCGACGATGCGGATGGCAAAGAGATCACCCGCGTGCCGCTCGATCAGGCCGAAGGGATCATCTGCACCGGCCTTTTCGATGACCAGGCCGAAACCCCCGAGGATTACCGCCCGACCCTGCTTTACGCCAAGCAGAAGGGCATGAAGCTGCTCTGCACCAACCCCGATATCGTTGTGGATATGGGCGACAAGCGGATTTTCTGCGCCGGGGCTATCGCTGCGCTTTACACTGAGATGGGCGGCGAAAGCCTCTATTTCGGCAAGCCGCACCCGCCGATCTACGACCTTGCTCGGCGGCGACTTGCCGCTATCAAACGGGTGCCCGATGACCGGATCCTCGCCCTCGGCGACGGCATCCATACGGATATACAGGGTGGGCTTTCGGAAGGATTCGACACCCTCTTCATCACCGGCGGGCTTGCGGCGACAGAATTCGGGCCGGACCCCGAAACCCCCGATCCGGCGATGTTGCAGTCGTATTTCGACAGCCACCAGATCGCGGCGACAGCGGCGATAGCCTACCTGCGCTGACAACTGCGACGGTAATAAAATTGCGCTGGTATCGCCTTGTGTGAATAAAAATTACCCGGCCGCTTGCATTTGACCGCTGCCGCCGTTATGCTGCACTGCAACATAGCGCGAAGGATTCGGAGCAATGCTGGACAACATGCCCCGTGGAACCATCTGTATCGAAGACTTGGAAATCGGCATGCGCCGGCACCTGCGCAAGCAGGTGACCGACCGGGACATCGAGCTTTTTTCCGAGATCAGCACAGACCGCAACCCCGTTCACCTCGACGACGACTACGCCCTCGACACGATATTTCAGGGCCGCATCGCGCATGGCATGCTGACGGCCGGCCTGATCTCTGCCGTCATCGGCGAACAGCTTCCCGGCCACGGCACAGTCTATCTCGGACAGACACTCAGGTTCATGGCTCCTGTCCGCCCCGGCGACGTGGTCCATGCAGAGGTCGAGGTTACCGCCATCGACCATTCCCGCCGCCGCGTGACCCTTGATTGTCATTGCGCGGTCGGCGATACGGTCGTCCTGAAGGGCGAGGCGATGGTACTGGCGCCAAGCCGCAAATTCGACTGACTTGGGGCGCGGCCCCGCCAGGGGCCCAATGCGGATACTCACCTTCTGGACAGGCTTGAAGAAAGAGGATCGCGGCGCCAGCGCGGCGATCGGCAACTTCGACGGCGTTCACCTCGGCCATCAAGTGGTCATCGGCATTGCACGGGACGCGGCCAGGCGGCTGAATGCACCGCTCGGCATCCTGACATTCGAACCGCACCCAAGAGAGTTCTTCGCCCCTGCAGCAGCACCCTTTCGCCTGATGAACGCGGAAACCCGCGCCAACCGGCTGGACCGGCTGGGCGTCGAGCGCCTTTACCAGTTGCCGTTCGACGCGCTCCTCGCCGGCCTGACCCCCGAGCGTTTCGCGCGCGAGGTGATTGCTGACGGTCTGGGATTGCGGCATGTCGTGGTCGGCGCGGATTTCCGCTTCGGCAAGGACCGCCAGGGATCGGCCGCGGACATCGAGAGCTTCGGGAAATCCATGGGGTTCGATGTCACCGTGGCCGAACTGATCTCAGTCGCGAAGGGCGAGGTCTCCAGCACCAACATTCGCAATGCGCTGACCGAAGGCCGCCCCGCCGATGCCGCCAGGATGCTTGGCCACTGGCACCGGATCGACGGCGAGGTCTTTGGCGGCGACAGGCGCGGCCGCGAACTTGGCTATCCCACCGCCAACATGTCGATCAACCGGCTTCATCCGCCCAAATTCGGCATCTACGCCGTCAAGGTCGAAGTGCTGACCGGCCCGCATCGGGGCAGCTACGACGGCGCCGCCTCGGTCGGGGTGCGGCCGATGTTCGGCGACAACAAGCCCAATCTGGAAACCTACATCTTCGATTTCAACGGTGATCTTTACGGCGAGCATCTGTCGGTCGCCCTTGTGGAATACCTTCGCCCGGAGGCGAAATTCGACAGCCTCGATGCGCTTGTGGCGCAGATGGACGCCGACTGCGCCCGTGCCCGTGACATCCTTGCCAGCGTCTGACCCCTTTCCATTGCCCCTGGGCAAGCTAGGCTACCGATCATGAATGATCCGATCAACCGCGACGGCCTGCGCCCGAAATTCTGGGAGAAGGTGCCACTTCAGAAGATGAGCGCCGCCGAATGGGAAGCACTCTGCGATGGGTGCGGCAAGTGCTGCCTGAACAAGATCGAGGACGAGGATACCGGTGAGGTGTTTCTGACGCGGATCGCCTGCCGTCTGCTTGACGATAGCAGTTGCCGCTGCGGCCAGTACGACATTCGCAAGCAGTTCGTGCCGGAATGCATCGTTCTGACTCCCGCAAACATCGAGAAGAACGCCTACTGGATGCCGCAGACCTGCGCTTATCGGCTGCTATGGCAGGGCAAGAGGCTGTATGACTGGCATCCGCTCATCTCCGGCGACCCGGCTTCGGTGCATCGCGCCGGCGTTTCTGTTCAGGGGCTGACGGTGCCGGAATTCGAGATCGACGAAGACGACTGGGAAGACCATGTTATCGAGGAGCCGGTTTGATGTTTTTCGCGTCCGACAACACGTCCCCCGCCCATCCCAAGGTGATCGAGGCGATCACCCGCGCGAATGAGGGCTACCCCCATTCCTACGGCGCCGACCAGATCATGGCGGACGTCCGCGCCCGGATCCGCGACCTCTTCGAGGCGCCCGATGCCGCGGTCTACCTTGTCGCCTCCGGAACCGCCGCCAACGCGCTGATCCTCGCCACGCTGGTCCAGCCCTGGCAAGCCGTGTTCTGTCACCGCGCCGCGCATGTCGAAACCGACGAATGCGGCGCGCCGGAATTCTATACCGGCGGCGCCAAGCTGGTGCTTATCGACGGCGGGCACGCGAAAATCTCACCCGACGGGCTGAAACGTGCCCTGTCCGCCACCGGCCAGGTCGGCGTGCACGGCGTGCAGCGCGGCATGCTGTCGCTGACCAACGTCATCGAGAACGGTACGATCTACACACCTGCCGAAGTGGCGGAACTCGCCGCGATCGCCCATGCCGACGGCCTGCCGGTTCACATGGACGGCGCGCGCTTTGCCAATGCGGTCGCCGCTGCGGGCTGCACCCCGGCGCAGGTGACGTGGAAGGCAGGCGTCGATGCCCTGTCCTTTGGCGGCACCAAGAACGGCCTGATCGGGGTGGAAGGCGTGATCTTCTTCGATCCGAAACACGCCTGGGAATTCGAGTTGCGGCGCAAGCGCGCTGGCCAACTTCTGTCCAAGCACCGCTATCTGTCCGCCCAGATGCAGGCCTATCTCGACGGCGATCTCTGGCAAAAGATGGCCACGGACGCGAATGCCGCCGCAAGACGGCTTTCAGAGGGCATTCTCACCATCGAGGGCGCGTCCCTCGTCCACCCGACCGAGGCCAACGGGGTCTTCGCCAGCTGGCCTCGGGCCGGGCACCGCCGGGCGCACGAGGCGGGCGCAGAATACTATTTCTGGCCCGAAAATCAGTCACTTGAGGGACCGGACGATGAGCAGCTCGCAGCCCGCCTGATGTGCAGCTGGTCGACGACCAAGGCGGATGTCGACAGGTTCCTCGACCTCATTCGCGGATAGGGCCGATCTGCAGAAACTCCGCGATCCGCGCCGCCGCGGGGCCGGGATGGGTGATCGGCAGCATATGTCCGGCGCCGTCGATCCGGTGCCGCACGGCGCCGGGAATCCGGTGCTCCAGTTCGGTGCAGACCAGCGACATGATCGCCGGCGAGCGGCTGCCGTCAAGGATCAGCACCGGCATGTCCAGGCCGCCAAGCGTGCCTGTCAGCCCGGCCCGATCACGGTAGATCTCCGGCTCGATATCGCGAAGCTGGCCGATCCGCGCCGTCGCATAGCTGCGCTGAGTCTCAGGCAGTTCCCGCCACGCGCCAAGCCCCCAGTTCTCCAGAAAATGCCGGGCCGCAAGCGCCGGTTCGCCGCGGTCCAGCGCGGCCATGACGGCCCGATACTTGCGGTGATGTTCCTCGATGCCGGGCGCGGCCAGTCCGCGCACGATCGCAAAGAAGACCGGCTCGATCATCGTCAGGCTGCGCACCTTTTTCGGTTGTTCGATCGCCAGACGCAGCGCCGCGGTCGCGCCGAAGGAATGGCCGACAAGATCGGCCTGACCGTCGATCAGATCGGCGGCCATGGCGACAGTCACGCCCTGATAGTCGTCCTGCCCGCCCTGCCCGTCCCAATCGCCGCTGCGGCCATGGCCGGGAATGTCGAAGGCGGTCATCCGAAGCCACGGCGCAAGCCGCTCCTGCACCGCTTTCCAGGCACCCTGATGGGCCAGCGAACAGTGGATGAACAGCACCTCGCGATCGCCCTCGCCCCGCACCGTCCAGTGGGTCGGAAATCCGCCCCGCTGCCCGACAGGCATCAGATCTTGCCGGACAGGTGCATCTCCAGATCGTCCAGCCGATCCTGCCCCCAGAATCGCTCATCGGTGTCGGTGATGTAGAACGGCGCGCCGAACGCGCCCCGGTTCACCGCCTCTTCCAGATTGGCGGCATAGGTCTCTGCGCCGGCCAGCAGGCCCTTGTCGGCCAGCGACGGGTCAAAGCCAGACGCCGACAGGCATTCGCGGATCACGTCATCCTCGGCGACGTTGCGGTCCTCGGCCCAGCAGGCGCGGGTCAGCGCGTGGACCAGCGCGCCCAGATCGCCGCCGCCCGCCGACTGCGCGGCAATCACCGCGTAAGAGGACGGCGCCGGATTGGTCGGCACATGCAGCGGCTTGAGGTTCAGCGGCAACCCGGTCTTGGCGGATTGCCGGCGCAGTTCCTGCAAGCGATATTCCTGCCGCGTCGGGTGCCGCTCTTGCGGCGGCACCCCCCCGGTGCGCGCAAACAGCGCGATCACATCCAGCGGCTTGTAGGTGATCGAGGCGCCGTGTTTCGCCGCGATCTGCTCCAACCGCGTACCGGCAAGGTAGGTATAGGGCGAAACTGTCGCAAAAAAGTAATCGATATGGGCCATTTGCCCCGCCTTTCATCCACAATGTTTGCAAGACCGTAGCGGGGTGGTAAGCGGTGTCAACGTCGCGATTCCGCCACGAAACGACCCTAGGGAAGGCTGCCGCCATGCGCTCGATGACCGAACCGAAACTGATTTCGGGAAATGCAAACCGGACGCTGGCCAAAGCCGTCGCGCGCCGAATGTCGATGCATCGGGGCGGCAGGATCGGCCTTGTCGATGCACGGGTCGAGCGATTCAACGATCAGGAGATCTTCGTCGAGGTCTACGAGAACGTGCGCGGCGAGGATATGTTCATCATCCAGCCGACCTCGAACCCGGCCAACGACAACCTGATGGAACTCTTGATCATTTCCGACGCCCTGCGGCGATCCTCTGCCGCGCGCATCACCGCAGTGATCCCCTATTTCGGCTACGCCCGCCAGGATCGCCGCACCAAGGCGCGCACGCCGATTTCGGCCAAGCTGGTCGCCAACCTGATCGCAGAGGCCGGGATCGAGCGGGTGTTGACGATGGATCTGCATGCCGCGCAGATCCAGGGGTTCTTCGACATCCCGGTGGATAACCTTTACGCCTCGCCGGTCTTTGCGCTGGATATCGAGCATCACCTGAAGGCGCAGAAGGAAGACCTGATGATCGTCTCTCCGGATGTCGGGGGTGTTGCCCGTGCCCGCGAACTGGCCCAGCGCATCGGCAGCCCCCTGGCCATCGTCGACAAGCGGCGCGAGAAGCCGGGCGAGGTCGCGGAAATGACGGTGATCGGCGACGTGAAGGGCAAATGCTGCATCATCGTCGATGATATCTGCGACACTGCCGGTACTCTGTGCAAGGCGGCCGAGGTGTTGATCGCGAGCGGCGCCAAGGAAGTCCATTCCTACATCACCCACGGTGTGCTGTCCGGCCCGGCGGTCGAGCGGATCACCAATTCCGCGATGAAGAGCCTGGTGATAACGGATTCGATCGAGGCCACGCCCGAGGTCAAGGGCGCCAAGAACATCCGCATCGTGCCGACCGCGCCGATGTTCGCGCAGGCGATCATGAACATCTGGAACGGAACCTCGGTCTCCTCGCTCTTCGATCATGAAACCCTCGGACCGATCTACGAGGGCATGTATTCCAGCTGACAGTCAGACCAGATCCCAGCCGTCCTGTTCTGACAGCGGCCCGATCGCCAGCCAGTCGGCCCGGACCCTTGCAACACGGGTATCGCCCCAGGTCCGGAACACGATGGTAAATCCGGTGGCGGTGATCTCGTCGGCCGAGATATCTGCCCGCTGGTTGGTCTTCTGGTCCATGTCCCAAAGCGAGATCGAGACGTGGACCGCCGGCGGGGCGCGGAATGGCTCGGTCAGGGAAACCGCGCGGCGCAACTCTCTGGGGCCTTCCCCCGTCCACATCGCTCCGCCGTCCTTGTAATCGGAAAACAGCAGGGATTTGCCCTGCTCGACCCCCGTGAGACCGCCACTTATACGCATTCTTCCTCCGCTTCACACCCAATCTAGGCCAGCAGTTTGTCGAGATTAAAGCGGAAATGCACCGTCCCGCGGATCGGCCCTTTTCAGCCGGGTGTGGAATACCCGTATTCATCTATAACGCGCATTGACGTATGGTAAAGATCTTCCGCCACAGCGCATTGCCGATAGATTTCATCGGGGCTGGTTGCGGAATAAATTCTCGAAACCAATATTTATCAGAAGGATACGAGATGGCCGATACAAATCTCATTTCAATCGACAAACTTCCCTGTTGTCCCGAAATCACAAAGGAACCGTGCTGCGAGCGGCTTCGAATCTCCTACCGGTTGACCAATCGTCAGACAGATTTGCCGGTCGAGATCGTCATCGTCGCGGAATTGGAACGGTGTCCGGGGCCGATGTCGCTTGGCGACGTGGTCTATTCCACCACCCTGCTGCCCGGCGAAAAGGTGCGGCTGCACACCGCGACCCGGAACAACCGCTTCACCTACGATTCAGAGTCCGAGGTCAGCTACCGGCATGAACAGGCATCGGAAGAAACCTACTACATGACCGCGATGGATCGTTACATGTCGGACCTGACGATCACCGATACCGGGTCCGCCAGCGCGTCCTCGCATTCGGACTTCGAAACTGATGTCGATGCCTCTTATGGCTCGATCGGGTTTGCCGGCGGAGGCAGCGTGAATGTCGAAGGCGATTTCAACTCGCGCAGTTCGTCCGACTTCATGCGGCAATTGTCGAGCCATGCAGAAAGCTCGCACGATCGTTCGGTGCAGGCGACCCGCGCCGCCAACGCGGTGCAGATCGGCGAGGTTCAAAGCCGGTCCCATGCCGAGGGTGAAAGCGAAAGCGCCTACGAGGCGTCGACCCGAACATTCGAGAACAGGAACCAGTGCCACGCGGTGACCTATTTCGCGTACCAACTGGTCAAGAAGCAGACGCTCAAGTTCCGCATCGTCTCGGTGCTGCGCCGGGTCGTCGACGCCGCGGCCGCCACCGGGGTCGAGGCGCGCCCGGTCCGCCCGGCGACCGGTATCAAGGTGCTGCCCAGCGGCGTACTTGCAACCCAGACCGCGCGGCTCGAGGTTCAGACGGTCGGTCGAACCTCGGCAGCGGCGCAGCGTGCCAACGTGATCTCGGGCGCCACCGGGCTTGGCGGCTTCGCGGGGATCGGCGGCGGCTTCACCGCCGTCGCCTCGCCGCTGCGGCTGACCACCAACGTGCAGCCGGTGCCGATAGAGACGCAGGACAAGGTGTTGCGGCAGGTCGACGAGCAACTGGTCAAGGAAGGCGTTCTTGCCAAGGTCGGGTCGAACGAGATCGGCGCGAAACTGGCCGCCGAACTCAGCTTCGAGCGGACCTATTGCCTGCCGACGCAGGGCATCGTGGTGAAGGGCTGCCTTGATCCCTGCAATGTCTGCGAGGACGCCCGACAGGACTCTTTGCAGCTTGATCTCGTGCGCAAGGATCTTGAAAACAAGCTTCTGAGCAAGCAGATCGACCTCTTGGAAAAATCGCAGGAATACCGGTGCTGCCCGGCAGGAGAGACCGAACCGGCAGTAGAGGCCTGACCGGATCGGATCCCTGGCAAAATGAAAGCGGCCCCGTTCAGGGGCCGCTTTTCGGATTTCAGTGCGCTGTCGGGTTGGCCGCGGCATCCGGATTCCGGGGGGTCAGGCCATCAGTTCCAGCATATGCACCAGATCGGCGACGAAGCGGTCCGCCATGTCGCGATCGGGGCCGGCCTGCTTGTCGCGGTGCTCCCTGGCCTCGGTCAGAATGGCTTCCAGGTCTTCCTTCCGGGCGCCGTCACGCTTGAACGCCTTCTCGGCCAGCACTGAAACGCTGGTCGCGGTGACTTCGGCGAAACCGCCGACCACCAGATACTCGTCTTCAGTGCCATTGCTGACCACCCGGACAAAGCCGGGGCGCAGTGTCGTGATCGTCGGCGCATGATCGGGCATCGCCGTCATGTCGCCTTCGGTGCCGGGGATCCGGACCTCGCTCGCCTCAGCCGAGGCGAGCCTCTTTTCAGGCGAAACCAGATCGAATTGCATCGTATCTGCCATGTCGGCTCCTTACGCGGCTGCTGCCAGACGCTCTGCCTTGGCAACCACTTCGTCAATATCGCCGACCATGTAGAAGGCGGCTTCGGGCAGGTGGTCATATTCGCCGGCAACGACAGCCTTGAACGAGGCGATGGTCTTTTCCAGCGGCACCTGAACCCCGTCGGACCCGGTGAACACCTTGGCCACGTCGAAGGGCTGCGACAGGAAGCGCTCGATCTTGCGGGCGCGGGCAACGGCCAGCTTGTCGTCTTCGCTGAGTTCGTCCATGCCGAGAATGGCGATGATGTCCTGCAGCGACTTGTAGCGCTGAAGCACCTGCTGCACGTCGGTCGCGACCTTGTAATGCTCGTCGCCGATGATCAGCGGGTCAAGCAGGCGCGAGGTCGAGCCAAGCGGGTCCACGGCCGGATAGATGCCCTTTTCGGAAATCGCACGGTCCAGAACGGTGGTCGCATCGAGGTGCGCGAACGAGGTTGCCGGCGCCGGGTCGGTCAGGTCGTCGGCGGGCACGTAGACGGCCTGCACCGAGGTGATCGAACCCGATCTGGTCGAGGTGATGCGTTCCTGCATCGCGCCCATGTCGGTGGCCAGCGTCGGCTGGTAGCCCACGGCAGAGGGGATACGGCCCAACAGCGCCGACACCTCGGACCCGGCCTGGGTGAACCGGAAGATGTTGTCGACGAAGAACAGAACGTCCGAGCCGGTCTCATCGCGGAACTGCTCGGCCAGGGTCAGGCCGGACAGGGCGACACGCATCCGCGCTCCCGGCGGCTCGTTCATCTGACCGTAGACCAGCGCGATCTTCGATTCCGACAGGTTGTCGGGCACGATGACGCCGGATTCGATCATCTCGTGGTAAAGGTCATTGCCTTCCCGCGTCCGCTCGCCGACCCCGGCGAACACCGACACGCCAGAGTGCACCTTGGCGATGTTGTTGATCAGTTCCATGATCAGAACCGTCTTGCCCACACCGGCACCGCCGAACAGGCCGATCTTGCCGCCCTTGGTGTAGGGCGCCAGCAGGTCGATGACCTTGATCCCGGTCACCAAGATCACGGATTCGGTCGACTGCTCGGCGAATTCCGGGGCCGGCTGGTGGATGGCGCGGCGGGTCTTGGTCTCGACCGGACCCTTTTCGTCCACCGGCTCGCCGATCACGTTCAGGATGCGGCCCAGCGTGGCGCTGCCGACCGGCATGCTGATCGGCTCGCCCATGTCGCGCACCTCCGTGCCCCGGACCAGACCTTCGGTCGCGTCCATCGCCACGGTGCGGACCGTGTTCTCGCCCAGATGCTGGGCCACTTCCAGCACCAGCCGGCGGCCATTGTTCTCGGTTTCCAGAGCGTTCAGAATTTCGGGAAGCTGATCCTCGAACTGAACGTCCACAACGGCCCCGATCACCTGGGTGATCTTGCCGATTGCTTGCGCTTTTGCCATGTCGTTTCTCCGGTTTTCCTAGAGCGCCTCGGCGCCCGAGATGATTTCGATAAGCTCGTTGGTGATGGCGGCCTGGCGCGATCGGTTGTACTGGATCGACAGTTTCTCGATCATGTCGCCCGCATTGCGGGTCGCGTTGTCCATTGCGGCCATCCGTGCGCCCTGTTCGGACGCGCCGTTTTCCAGCAGTGCCGAGAAGATCTGCGTCGCGACGCCGCGCGGCAACAGATCGGCCAGGATCTCTTCCTCGCTGGGTTCGTAGTCGTAAACCGTCGTCGCCTCGCTGTCGCCCTCGTCTTCGAACTTGGCGGGGATGATCTGCGTCTCGGTCGGGATCTGGCTGATGACGCTTTCGAACCGGCTGAAAAAGATCGTCGCGACATCGAACTCACTCGCCTCGAAGCGCGACAGGATGTCCTTGGCGATGCCCTGCGCATCCGGGTAGCTCAGCCGCTTGACCGCCGACAGGTCGACATGACCGATCAGCAGGTCGCCATAGTCACGGCGCAGCTGGTCGCGGCCCTTCTTTCCGACGGTCAGGATCTTGATCGTCTTGCCCTTGCGCCGAAGGTCCAGGATCTTCGCCCGGGCCAGCTTGACGATCGAAGAGTTGAAGCCGCCGCAAAGACCGCGCTCGGCGGTCATCACGACCAGAAGATGAACCTTATCCTCGCCGGTCCCCGACAAGAGCTTGGGCGCGCTGTCCGAACCCGAGGCCGCCGCCGACAGCCCCGCCATCACGGCATTGAACCGCTCGGTGTAGGGACGCGAGGCTTCGGCAGCCTCCTGCGCGCGGCGCAGTTTCGCTGCGGCGACCATCTGCATCGCTTTGGTGATCTTGCGCGTCGACTTGACGCTTGCGATCCTGTTTTTCAGGTCCTTTAGGCTAGGCATGTCCCTGTCCTTTCGGCCCTATCAGGCGAAATCTTCGGCGAATGAGTCGATTGCGGCTTTTAGCTTGTCCTCGGCCTCGCCCTTGATCTTGGGGTCTTCCTTGGTGATGAAATCCAGCACGTCCTTGTGCTTGCCGCGCATGTGGCTCAGCAGTCCGGCCTCGAAGCGGCCGACTTCGCTCACCTGCAGCTTGTCCAGATAGCCATGCGTGCCGGCATAGATCACGACGACGATCTCGGCGTTGGTCAGCGGCGAATACTGCGGCTGCTTCATCAGCTCGGTCAGGCGCGCGCCACGGTTCAGCATGCGCTGGGTCGAGGCGTCAAGGTCGGACCCGAACTGCGCGAAGGCCGCCATTTCGCGGTACTGCGCCAGTTCAAGCTTGACTGGGCCGGCAACGGATTTCATCGCATTGGTCTGGGCCGAAGAGCCGACCCGCGACACCGACAGACCGGTGTTCACCGCCGGGCGGATGCCCTGATAGAACAGTTCGGTTTCAAGGAAGATCTGGCCGTCGGTGATCGAGATCACGTTGGTCGGAATAAACGCCGACACGTCGCCGCCCTGCGTCTCGATGATCGGCAGCGCGGTCAGCGACCCGGAGCCGTTGTCCTCGTTCAGTTTCGCGGACCGCTCCAGCAGGCGCGAGTGCAGGTAGAACACGTCGCCCGGATAGGCTTCACGGCCCGGCGGACGGCGCAGCAGAAGCGACATCTGGCGATAGGACACGGCCTGTTTCGACAGGTCATCGTAGATGATCAGCGCATGGCGGCCGTTGTCGCGGAAGAACTCCGCCATCGCGGTGGCCGAATAGGGGGCCAGGAACTGCATCGGTGCCGGGTCCGAAGCGGTGGCGGCGACGATGATGGAATATTCCATCGCGCCATTCTCTTCCAGCTTCTTGACCAGTTGCGCCACGGTCGAGCGCTTCTGACCGATGGCGACATAGACGCAGTAAAGCTTCTTGGATTCGTCGTCCCCCGCCGCTTCGTTGTAGGACTTCTGGTTCAGCATCGTGTCCAGTG
Organism: Brevirhabdus sp.; assembly: GCA_024637315.1. GTDB lineage: Bacteria > Pseudomonadota > Alphaproteobacteria > Rhodobacterales > Rhodobacteraceae > JAHEAO01. The sequence continues at coordinate 85,670 of JAGXFH010000025.1, read as the reverse complement.
CCACGGCGGTCTTGCCGGTCTGGCGGTCGCCGATGATCAGCTCGCGCTGGCCGCGACCGATCGGGATCATCGCATCGACCGATTTCAGGCCGGTCGCCATCGGCTCATGCACCGATTTCCGCGGGATGATGCCGGGCGCCTTGACGTCGGCGACGCGGCGTTCCTTGGTCTTGATCGGGCCCTTGCCGTCGATCGGATTTCCCAGACCATCGACCACGCGGCCCAGCAGTTCATTGCCTGCCGGCACGTCCACGATCGAGTTGGTGCGCTTGACGACGTGGCCTTCCTTGATGTCCCGGTCGGACCCGAAGATCACGACGCCGACATTGTCGCTTTCCAGGTTCAGGGCCATGCCCATGATGCCGCCCGGAAACTCGACCATCTCGCCGGCCTGGACGTTGTCCAGCCCGTAGACGCGCGCGATACCGTCGCCAACCGACAGCACGCGACCCACCTCGGCGACTTCGGCCTCTTGACCAAAGTTCTTGATCTGCTCCTTAAGGATCGCAGAAATTTCGGCTGCCTGGATTGCCATTATCCGACCTCTTTCATTGCATTCTGAAGGTTATGAAGCTTCGACCGGATCGAGGTATCGACCATCTTCGAGCCTACCTGAACGATAAGACCACCGATGAGGCTTTCATCGACGGATAGATTGATCTTCACATCCTTGCCGACCGACGCTTTCAGCGTCTTGGCAAGCTTGTCCTGTTGCGCTTTCGTCAGCGACTTGGCGGCGGTGATCTCGGCGGTCACCTCGCCTTTTTCCTCGGCGATCAGACCGCGCAGGGCGCTGGCCAGCTGCGGCAGCACGAAAAGACGCCGCTTGATCGCCATCAGCCGGACGCTGTTGGCCATCGTCGGCGACAGCTTCATCTTCTTGGCGATGGCGTCGATCGCGGCGGCCTGCTGGTCGCGGGAGTACAGCGGCGAGCTGATCAGCGCCCGGAAATCATCGCTGTCGGCCAAGGCGCTTTCCAGCGAGTCCAGATCGGATTCGATCTTCGCAATGCTCTTGCCGTCTTTGGCAAGTTCCAGAATGGCCGTGGCATAGCGTTCGGCTATGCCAGTTGAGATCGAAGCTGGTTCGGACACGTCCACCCTTCCGATGTCTTAAGCCCTGAATTGGACCACCGGATGGCGGATCAAGGCGGCTGGGACCGCAGCCGAAGCTGGGCGTCAAAATCGGCGTGGGTGTAGCAGACGCTTTTGCACCTCGCAACCGCTTTGACCTTAAATTCAGCGCACTCTGGAGCCAATGAAAACAGGGGTATTGGGGGGGGTGCGACTTATTGCACTCATTCGGGTGTCGGCAAATTCACGGTTTCGGCACCGATGCCGTCGAATCCTGCCGAAGATCAGACCGGCTCCGCCTCTGGCTTGCCGATGCCGTCCAGCACGCGCAACGGCTTGCGCACCGCCTCGCGCAACCCCGGACGGGTCGGGGCGTGCACCCGCTTGGTCGCTTCGACAATCAGCACCCCACCGGCGAAATGGGTCGATATCCGGCGCCCGGTCTGTTCCCAGAACGCCCCGGTTTTCAGCCAGAAGCGCTTGTGCGAGGGCGGCTGGAACAACGCCGCCAGGTGCCGCTCGGGCACGAAGGACTGAAGCTTGAGCTGGCTTTCCAGCTGGGTCCGGCTATAGGGGCGGCCAAAGCCGAACGGGGTCCGATCGCTGCGCGACCACAGCCCGGCGCGGTTCGGCACCACGACCAGCATCTTGCCGCCCGGCCCCAGCACCCGCCAGCATTCCTCCAGCAGCGTCGTCGGGTTCTCGCTGGTCTCCAGCCCGTGCATCAGCACCAGCTTGTCGACATGGCCGGTCTCCAGCGGCCACCTGGTCTCTTCGCACAGCACGCTGACATTGGGCAGGCCCGCCGGCCACGGCATCACCCCCTGCGGACCCGGCATCAACCCGATGACCCGGCGCGAATCCTTCAGGTAGGGCCGCAGCAGCGGAACCGCGAAACCGAAACCGACGACGGTCTGGCCCTTCGCCTCCGGCCACAGATGCACCACCTGATCGCGCACGGCCTTCTGCGCCGCCCGGCCCAGCCCGGTGCGGTAATAGAAGTTCCGCAGGTCGACCACGTCGAGATGCATTGAAGCTCGGCCCCATATCGGCAATTCTGGGTGAGAATAACGAACACGACAGGGAATGCCATGCCTCTTGAAATCGTCACCATCCCCTGCCTCAAGGACAATTACGCGTTCTTGCTGCATTCCGATGACACCGGAGAAACCGCCGTGGTCGATGTGCCGGAAGCCGCGCCGATTCTTGCGGCGCTGGAAGACCGCGGCTGGCAACTGTCAGAGATCTGGATCACCCATCACCACTGGGACCATGTCGACGGCGTGGCGGAACTGAAAGAGGCGATCGGCGCCAAGGTCATCGGCGCCGCCGCCGACGCGCACAGGCTGCCGCCCCTGAACCACGCCGTGACCGACGGCGAAACCTACCGCTTTGCCGGATCGGACGTGCATGTAATGGATGTCCCGGGCCACACGGTCGGCCATATCGCGTATCATGTCCCGGATGCGACTGCGGTGTTCACCGCCGACAGCCTGATGGCCCTGGGATGTGGCCGGCTCTTCGAGGGGACACCGGAACAGATGTGGGGCAGCCTGTCCAGACTGGCCGGTCTGCCGCCCGAAACGCTGGTCTGTTCGGGCCACGAATACACCGCCAGCAACGCAAAGTTCGCGATGACCATTGAAAGCGGCAATGGCAAGCTTATCTCACGGGTCGAAGCAATCGAAACTGCTCGCGCCGCCGGTCGCCCGACCGTCCCGTCCACGCTTGCCAGCGAACTGGCAACCAACCCGTTCCTTCGCGCGCATCTGCCAGAGGTAAAGGCAGCACTGGACATGAAGGAGGCTACAGACGCAGAGGTCTTCGCTGCGATCCGTCGCCGAAAGGACGCATTCTAGACCTTTGCACGAAAAGGTCCAAATTGCGGCCGCAATTTTGATCACATTTCTTCTCAAACTGGAAATGTGGACGAAATATTCGAGAAAATACTTGAAGCTCGGGCAATAACACCGAACTTTAAGGTTATGAGGCCACGGTTGGTTCGGGGCGCTCGGCCCTCCTCCGACCCAGATCAAGGAGCACATGGACGTGCCGTCATTTTCAAACACTCTGGAACAAGCGATCCATTCCGCGCTGGCCTTGGCGAATGCGCGCCGCCATGAACTGGCGACGCTGGAACATCTGCTGCTGGCGCTGATCGACGAACCCGAAGCTGCCCGCGTGATGAAGGCCTGCTCGGTCGATCTCGAGGATCTGCGAAAGACATTGACAGAGTTCGTCGATGACGACCTGTCGACGCTCGTCACCGATATCGAAGGCTCCGAAGCGGTGCCGACGGCCGCCTTCCAGCGGGTGATTCAGCGCGCCGCGATCCATGTGCAATCATCGGGCCGCAGCGAAGTGACCGGGGCCAACGTGCTGGTGGCGATCTTCGCTGAACGCGAATCGAACGCCGCCTATTTCCTGCAGGAACAGGACATGACCCGCTACGACGCGGTCAATTACATCGCGCATGGCGTGGCCAAGGATCCGTCCTTCGGCGAAAGCCGGCCGATCACCGGGTCCGATGATGTCGAGGCCGAGGTGAACAGCGAGGAAGGCGGCGACAAGAAGGAATCGGCGCTGGCGAAATATTGCGTCGATCTGAACAAGAAGGCCCGCAAGGGCGACGTCGATCCCCTCATCGGCCGCGAGACAGAGGTTGAACGCTGCATCCAGGTGCTCTGCCGCCGACGCAAGAACAACCCGCTGCTGGTCGGCGATCCCGGCGTCGGCAAGACCGCCATCGCCGAGGGTCTGGCGCGCAAGATCGTCGGCGGCGAAACCCCCGAGGTGCTGTCGAACGCGACGATCTTCTCGCTCGACATGGGCGCGCTTCTGGCCGGCACCCGCTATCGCGGCGATTTCGAAGAACGGCTGAAGGCGGTGGTGTCCGAACTGGAAGATCATCCCGACGCGATCCTGTTCATCGACGAGATCCATACGGTGATCGGCGCCGGTGCGACCAGCGGCGGGGCGATGGATGCCTCGAACCTGCTCAAGCCTGCGCTGCAGGGCGGCAAGCTGCGCTGCATGGGCTCCACGACCTACAAGGAATATCGCCAGCATTTCGAAAAGGACCGGGCCCTGTCGCGCCGGTTCCAGAAAATCGACGTGAACGAGCCTTCGGTCGATGACACGGTTAAGATCCTCAAGGGCATCAAGCCCTATTTCGAACAGCACCACGATGTGCGCTACACCGCCGACGCGATCAAGTCGGCGGTCGAACTTTCGGCGCGCTACATCCACGACCGCAAGCTGCCCGACAAGGCCATCGACGTGATCGACGAGGCTGGTGCCGCGCAGCATCTGGTCGCGGAATCCAAACGCCGCAAGACCATCGGCCCGAAAGAGATCGAGGCCGTGGTGGCGAAGATCGCCCGCATTCCGCCCAAGAGCGTCAGCAAGGACGACGCCGAGGTGCTCAAGGATCTGGAACGCTCGCTCAAGCGCGTGGTCTTCGGTCAGGATGCCGCCATCGACGCTTTGTCCTCGGCGATCAAGCTGGCCCGCGCGGGCCTGCGCGAACCTGAAAAGCCGATCGGCAACTATCTCTTTGCGGGTCCGACCGGCGTCGGCAAGACCGAGGTCGCCAAGCAGCTGGCCGATACCCTGGGTGTCGAACTCCTGCGCTTCGACATGTCGGAATACATGGAGAAGCACGCGGTCTCGCGGCTGATCGGCGCGCCTCCGGGCTATGTCGGCTTTGATCAGGGCGGCATGCTGACCGACGGCGTCGACCAGCATCCGCATTGCGTGCTGCTGCTCGACGAGATCGAAAAGGCGCACCCGGATGTCTACAACATCCTGTTGCAGGTGATGGACCACGGCAAGCTGACCGACCATAACGGGCGGCAGGTCGATTTCCGCAACGTGATTGTGATCATGACCACGAATGCCGGCGCCTCGGAACAGGCCAAGGCGGCGATCGGTTTTGGCCGCGACCGCCGCGAGGGCGAGGATACGGCGGCGATCGAACGCACCTTCACGCCGGAATTCCGCAACCGTCTGGACGCGGTGATCAGCTTCGCGCCGCTGCCCAAGGAAGTGATCATGCAGGTGGTCGAGAAGTTCGTGCTGCAACTCGAAGCGCAGCTTATGGACCGCAACGTGCATATCGAACTCACCAAGCCCGCCGCGGAATGGCTGGCCGACAAGGGCTATGACGACAAGATGGGCGCACGGCCGCTGGCCCGCGTGATCCAGGAAAACATCAAGAAGCCGCTGGCCGAGGAATTGCTGTTCGGCAAGCTGGCCAAGGGCGGTGTCGTCAGGGTCGGCATGAAGGATGGCACGCTGGATATTCGGATCGAGGAACCGGCGAACCGCCGCATCGAGTCGAAGAAGAAGCCGCCGCTGTTGACTGCGGATTGATTGCGGGCCCGGATGCGGGCGACGACGCGAAAACAACAAGGCCCCGGCACCTTTCCGGGGCCTTGTTTTTTTGGGGGGGCTGCGCGCGGTCGGGTTAAGATCGGGTTAACGTCGACAGTGCTTTTCTTTTCTTTTCAATGACTTGGCATTTTGTCCACATGTGGACACTCATCTTTCGGTCAGTTTCAGCTCGATTCTCCGATTCTGCGCCAGCGCCTCCGGACTGTCCCCTTCGGCCACCGGCTGGTACTCTCCGAACCCGGTCGCGGCCAGACGATTGGCCGGAAAACCCAGCTCGTCGGTCATGAATCTCACGACCGCCAGGGCCCGCGCCTGCGACAGCTCCCAGTTGTCGCGATAGCGCCCGCCGCCGGAAAGCGGAGTCTTGTCGGTATGGCCATCGACACGGATCACCCAGTCGATCTCTGGCGGGATCTTGTCGGCGACGTCATCGAGGATGCGGGCGACCCGCTCGATCTGAACCTTGCCCTCGGGCGCCAGCGTCGCCGAGGCCGGCTCGAACAACACTTCTGACGAAAAGACGAACCGGTCACCGACGACCCTGATCCCCTCCCGGTTGCCCAATATCTCCCGCATCTCGCCGAAGAACTCCGACCGGTACCGCTGCAGCTGCTTGGCCTCCGCCTCCAGCCGCTTCCGTTCCGCCTCTTCAAGCTCGGCGCGCTTCTTCTGTTCGGCCGCAGCCCGCGCCAACGCGGTATTCAGGTTCGTGCCAAGCGCCTCGATGCGTACCTGTGCCGCCTCGTCCCGCTCGGCGGCGTCGTCAAGAAGCGCCTGCAGCGATCCCAGCTGCGCGCGCAGGGCGGCCAATTGCTCATTCAGCACCGCGATCTTGCGCTGACTTTCCGCTGACTTCGCTTCCTCGGTCGCCAGTTGCGCATTGGCCGCCGCCAGCAGGGCGGCCCGTTCTTCGGCCCGGCTGAGCGTTCGAGCGGCATCCTGTTCAGCCGCAATCTTTGCAGCCAACGCCGCCGCCAATCGATCTCGCAAGCTGCTTTCATCAACCAGATTGTCACGAAGTGAGGCCGTCTCGGCCGCCGCCTGCGCCAGGGCGTCCTCGGCCTGCACCAACCGGGCCTCGAGATCCTCCCGCGCTGTATCCGTAGCGGCAAGCTCGGCCTCGGCCTGCTCACGGTCTAGCAAGGCTGCGGCAAGGCGGGCATCCAAGTCCTCTTCAGCGTTGCGAGCTGCAGCCAGCAAGGTCAGCGTATCTTCTGCCTCGCGCCGCTTTTCCTCGAGCGCCAGGGTCATCGCGGTCAGTTCATCCTCGGCGTTCTTCAAGCGCTCTCGCAGCGCTTCGGCTGCGGCGGCCTCGGCCAACCGGACCCTTTCTTCTTCACCAAGGGCGGTTTCGACATTGGCAAGCCGTTCACGCAACGCCTCTGCCGCCGCCGCTTCGGCCAGTCGGGCGGCCTCTTCCTGGGTAAGCGTGCGCGTGGTGTCTTCAAGTTGCGCCGCAAGTGCCGTCGACCGCTCTTCGCTGGTCTGCAATCTGGCCAAGGCGTCCGTCAATGACGCTTCCTGGTCTGCGGATTTCGACCGCAGATCGTCAATCAGCGCCGCCAGCGCTTCCCGCCGCGCGGCGGCAAGGCGGGCGACTTCGGCCTGCGCGTCGATCTCATCCCGAGCAGAGGCAAGGGCAAGTTGCAGGGCCTCCTGCTCGGACATCAGCCGCGTGCGTTCGGCGTCCAGCTCGGCAACGTCCGCCGCCAAAGCCTCTCCCTCTGCACGTGCAGCGTCACGCTCGGCCAAGAGGGACGTGACCTGTGCCTCGAATGAAGTGATCTGGGCAGCCCTTTGCGCCAACTCATCAGCCTGCGCATCGGTCTGGGCTGACAGAGACGCGATCAGCGCCAGCTGGCGTTCGGATTCAACCCTCGCATCGTCCAGGTTCGTTTCAAGTGAGGTGACCTGTTCCTCTAGCTGAAACGATCGTTGCTGCTCGAGACCCAAGGCCTGCGCCAGGGCGTTCATCTCGCTGCTGAGTTCGTCCAACTCGTTCTCTTGCCCGGTGATGGTTTCTCGCAACATGAACTGCACGATCATGAAGATCGTCAGAACGAACATCAGCACCAGCAAGAGCGCCGTCATCGCATCGACAAATCCGGGCCATATGCTACCAGACATGCGATTCATCGCCCGGCGAGACAGCGCCATCGTCTAGCCTTTCCGCATCGTCGAAGTCGTCATTTGCCGTACCGCACGGGTCAGTGCACCGAGATCGGAACGCAAGTCGGCTACGGTTTCCTGCCGACCGGCGGACATTTCTTCGAGTATCCGCAAAAGTTGCACGTCGATCGACCGCAAGCGCATCCGGCTTTCAGCGTCGACATGCGCATTGCCGCTCTGCGCTCCTTCGCCCAGCACATCCAGCAGGCGTTCCTGACCTTCGGCCACGCGGTTCAGCGCTGCCGTCGTATGGTCGGCACTTTCAAGCTTGGTCACCAGACCCTCGACCCCCTCGGCCAGCCTTCCAAGCCGCGCGTCAAGTTGCGACCGGCTGGCATCCGACTGCGCGTGGACCGATAGCAGCACGTCCATCTGCTCGGCGAGATTCTCCAGAAGGGCGCTGGCCGCGCCCTGATCGGCATGCCCGTCACCTTCACCGCTGGAAAATCCCAACCGGGTGATCGTGGACAGCCATTCCTCCAACTCTCGGTAGAAGCGGTTCTGACCGTGGCTGGCAAAGAGTTCGAGCAAACCCACCACCAGCGACCCGGCAAGTCCAAGAAGCGAGGAACTGAAGGCGACGCCCATGCCGCCTAGCTGCTTTTCAAGCCCGGTCATGAGGCGCGAAAAGATCTCCATGCTGCCTTCGCCGTCGCGCGGCGCAAGCGAGCGAATGGTCTCTACAACGGCCGGAACCGTAGTCGCGAGGCCGTAGAATGTACCCAGAAGGCCAAGAAAGATCAGTAGGCTGGTCAAGTATCGCGTAATGTCGCGCGCCTCGTCTATCCGGGTCGCGACAGAGTCGAGGATCGAGCGCGCCGACGAAGAGTTCATCTGCATTTTCGCGCCGCGGGTTCGCAACAGGGCGGCAAGCGGTGCCAGCAAGCGTGGCGGTTTCACCATCGCGTGGCCTGGGCGTCCGCTGGTAAAGCCTTCGATCCAGTTGACAGAACTGATCAACTGAAGCACCTGCCAGAAACAAGCCAGGACACCGATGATGAAAACGAAAAGAATGAAACCGTTCAGGAACGGATTGGCAAGAAAGACCGGGGCGACGCGCGGAAACGCGACATAGGCGCCAAAACATACCAGCGCCAGAACGATCAGCATGACGCTGACCTGGCGAACGGGTTGGGCAAAGAACAACTCGGCCTCGCGATCCGGCTGGTCCATGTGGACGTTTCCTGACGCTATTATTCTTGGCCGAAGGATAGGGCTCATTGCTGCGACTGCCAACAGCCGATTGTCAGGCAGTCCCGGTAAGCTGACGAACCCGGCGAGAGAGCCATTCGAGATCCGGATCATGGATGCCCAGTTCGGTCAGATGCACGGCAGTATTGTAGAGATACTCCGTGTTCGGGCCGCGTCCGCCAATCGCGGTCGCGATGATGCCTGCCTGCTCTTCCAGCGACAGTCCGCCGCAATACTGGACGTGGTCGGTATCGACCACGAAGGTTACGGCGTCCACCCGCCGTCCGTCGGCAAGCGTCACCTGATGCGTGAGTTCCAGATAGGCCGAGGAGATCAGTTCGCGTTCCCGAAGATAGTCAAGGGTCTCCGTTTCGGTTCCCTGCTTGACGCGCAGAACCAGCCCCTCGCAAGCGGCGTGATCAGCAGGGTCAAGCGCCAGCACCAGACCCGGCGCCTGCGGTGTGCCCCGATGATGGATCGAGCGCATGCAGAACGTCCGGGCAAACCCGTCCAGCCGCGCGATCGCGCGCTCGTCGAAATCGAAACCGGGATTCCACATGAGCGAGCCATAGCCGAATACCCACAAAGGCGTGTCTGTCATCACTCTGGTCCTTGGGTTGCGTCGCCTATAAACACCAGCAAGTGGTTGGACGAAAGGGGCGAAGATGCGCAGATTGCTGGTTGTGGTGGTTGTCGCGGCGATTGCCTACGGCGGCTACTGGTTCATCGGTGCTCGGGCGGTCGAGTCCGGTCTTGCAATCTGGATCGACCAGCGCCGGACCGAGGGTTGGGTCGCAGATTACAGCACGCTCAATACCCGCGGCTTTCCCAATCGCTTCGACACCACGATCAGCGATATCCAACTGGCCGATCCCCAGACCGGCGTGGCGTGGAGCGCACCGTTCTTCCAGATCCTCGCGCTGTCCTACAAACCCAATCACGTCATCGCTGTCTGGTCGGACGAGCAGATCATCGGCACACCGTTCCAGACGATCACCGTGACAAATGATCGTATGCTTGGCTCTGTCGTGCTGTGGCCCGGCCCGTCGCTGGAACTCAATCGGTCCGTGTTGGAGCTGGAGAGTTTCCGACTCGACTCGTCACTCGGCTGGTCTGCCAGTTTGGACAGAGGCCAACTGAGCACCCGACCGACCGTTGGCAAGCCTGACACGTATGACATCGAATTTGACGCTACGGGCCTACGCCCCTCGCGCGACCTGCTGGCAGCGATGAACCCCGGCGGCACGCTGCCGGATGTCTTCGAAACGATGCATGTCGAAACGACGATCGCCTTCGACGCGCCTTGGGACCGCTTCGCGATCGAAGAGCGGCGACCGCAGATCACCAGCCTCGACCTCGATATCCTTCAGGCCAATTGGGGGCGGATGGATCTGTACGCCGCCGGGGAACTGGATGTGGATGAAAACGGGGTGCCGACCGGCCGGATCACGGTGCGGGCGAAAAACTGGCGTGAAATGCTTCAACTGGCCGTTGCCAGTGGCGTTGTCGCCAAAGGCCTGGCCCCGACGATCGAGCGGGCGCTCGAATTGCTGGCGGGAATGTCGGGTAATCCCAAGACACTTGACGCGCCACTGTCGTTTCAGAACGGACTGATGTCGTTCGGCCCGATCCCGCTCGGCCCCGCCCCACATCTGGTGATCCGCTGATGCCGACGCGTCCGGTTCTGTCCAACCAGGCCGCGCGCAGGGTTTTCCTCGATCGCCACGGCCTTGCCACGGCTCCCAGCGGTCCTTCACGGGGCGCCGACCTGCTGGACGTCATCCGCTGCCTCGGCTTCGTGCAGGTCGACAGCATCAACACGGTGGAACGGGCGCATCACATGATCCTGCATGCCCGCCGCATCAAGTATCGCCCGGCGCACCTGCGGTCGCTGCTGGAACGCGACCGCAGTCTGTTCGAGCATTGGACCCACGATGCCGCGATCATCCCGATGGAATTCTACCCGTATTGGCGGCTGCGTTTCGATCGTGATGCCGACGCCCTGAAAGCGCGGTGGAAGAACTGGCGTCGCGATGGTTTCGAGGAGCGGTTCGACGAGGTTCTGAACCATATCGCAGAGCACGGCCCCGCCGGATCCGCCGATGTTGGCGCCGGCGAGGCCCGCGGATCGGGCGGCTGGTGGGACTGGCACCCCTCTAAGACCGCGCTGGAATATCTGTGGCGCTCTGGCCAGCTTTGCGTCACCCGACGTGAAGCCTTCCGCAAGATCTACGATCTGACCGAGAACGTGATTCCGACGGCGACTCTGGCGCATCAGCCCACCGCGGCAGAGACGATTGATTGGGCCTGTTCCACAGCGCTCGACCGGCTGGGCTTCGCCACCCATGGCGAGATTGCTGCCTTCTGGAAAAAAGTGACCCCGCAAGAGGCTCGGGACTGGTGCGCCAGTCAACTCGCCCGTGGCGCGATTATCGAGGTCGACGTGACAAACGCGGATGGCAGCTTGCGCGGCGTCGTCGCGCGGCCCGATCTGCTGAATTCGACCGACCTGCCCGAGCCACCCGGCATGATCCGCATCCTCAGCCCCTTCGATCCGGTGCTGCGCGATCGGAACCGGGCCGAACGGCTGTTTGGTTTCTTCTACCGGATCGAGGTTTTCGTACCGGCGCCAAAAAGGCAGTATGGCTATTATGTCTTTCCAGTCCTGGAAGGTGATCGCCTGATCGGTCGAATTGACATGAAATGTGATCGGGCGGCGGGTGTGCTGAACGTCTATGCCTTCTGGCCGGAGCCGGGCCTGGAACTTGGCCGCACCCGAATGCAAAAACTGCAGGCTGCGCTGGACCGCACCGCCAGGTTCGCGGGGATGGAGAGGGTAGCGTTTCTGGACGGATGGCGGCGCGATTAGCGGCAATAACTGCCGCTGCGGTAGCGCGCAGTGTCGAAGTGAAAGTGATCCTGATGGAACTTGTCGGAGCTCGGACCAAGCACGGTTCCAAAAAACGCGCAGGCGGATTTGTGCATGACCTTCAGGATCTTGCTCTGCTGCGGGTCACGCCAGCCCTTCAGCACGGTCAATGCCGCGCCGTTTTTCAGGATGATGGCGGAAATGTCGATGGCGCGACCGCGACCGTGTTCGGATATCCTTGCGCCCATTTGGTTGTTGCGATTCCGGCACGCATAATGCGCAGCGACCTTCAACTCGGTCACTCCTCCGCCAAGCCTGCCGACTGCCGGTTTGGCCGATTTGTTGACCCAGAGATTCAGCGCCTTCGCCGTCGTGCAGTCCATGATCGCAGAGGGCGATAGCGTGACCCCGTCAACGGACGTCACCTGCACCGGTTCGCCAACGCCACAGCCCTCGATGCGGCCCGCAATGGGTGAAAGCTGAACGCCCTTGATCGCGTCCACGCCGCAAATCGCACCCTTGCGGCCATGGATGATTGCCGGGATCGGCTGGGTTCGCATGCCAGAGGCCTGCACCACATTGCGCCGCCTGATGTTTTCCGGCCGCAGAGCGGGCCGGATCGACCGCGTCACAGCAGCGGCGCTGGAAATCAGCACGACCTTATCGGGGCCCGGCAACGCCGTCACAGATGTATCCGGTCGGGGCGGCGGCTGGACAGCGTTGTTGACCCCCCGCGCCACCTCAACCGACGGCGCGGATGCCGTTGCACCCGGTCGCGCAAGCGGTCGTGGCGATGTCTCGGGCGCATCGGCCCATCCCGCCTGCATCGTCAGTCCGACCAAGATCGTTGCAAGGACAGAGATACGCGCCCTCATCCTTTCGACCCACCCCGACCGAAGTCCGGAGCAGCGGTGTCCTGCCCAGCCTCTATGATGCCCCGCCGGATCGCCCGGGTGCGGGTAAAATAGTCGAACAGATGCTCGCCATCACCGGTGCGAATGGCCCGCTGCAGTGCAAACAGTTCCTCGGTGAAGCGGCCAAGGATTTCCAGCGTCGCATCCTTGTTGGTCAGGAAGACGTCGCGCCACATTGTCGGGTCGGAGGCGGCGATGCGGGTGAAATCGCGAAACCCGGCGGCAGAGTACTTGATGACTTCGCTGTCCGTCACGCGACGCAGATCGTCAGCGACCCCAACCATCGTATAGGCGATCAGGTGTGGGGCGTGGCTGGTGACGGCCAGTACAAGATCGTGGTGGTCGGGATCCATCACATCGACATGCGCGCCGAGCGCTTCCCAGAATTCGGTCAGTCGGCCGAGCGCATCGGGGTCGGTCGACTCATCCGGGACAAGCAAACACCAGCGGTTGTCAAAGAGTTCGGCAAATCCCGAACGCGGCCCGGAATGTTCGGTTCCCGCAAGTGGGTGGCCAGGGATGAAATGAACGCCGTCCGGTATGTGCGGCGCGACAGCCTCGATCACGGCGCGCTTGACCGATCCGACGTCGGTGACAGTGGCACCCGGTTTCAGATGCGGCGCAATGTTCCGGGCGACGTCCTCCATCGCCCCGATGGGCATCGCGAGCACAACCAGATCGGCATTCCGGACCACCTCGGCGAGGCTATCGACGACCGTATCGCAAAGGCCGATCTCGCGTGCCACATCGCGGGTTTCGGCCGAACGGGCGTAGCCCACCACATGTGCGCCCAGGTTCCCGCGCTTGATGGCCCAATGCATCGAGGATGCTATCAGGCCCAGCCCGATCAGGGCGATGCGTTCGTAGTGAACGCTCATCCCTTGCCCTCTCTGAAGGCGGCAATGGCATGTGCGACACGGCGACAGCTCGACTCGTCGCCGATGGTGATCCGCAGACAGTTCGGCAACTTGTATCCCGCGACCCGTCGTACGATCAGACCCCGCGACTTCAGGTAGTCGTCGCAAGCCTCGGCCTCGGCCTGGTCGTGGAACCGGGCCAGAATGAAGTTGGCGCAGGACAGGTCGGATGGCACACCGAGTTCGGCCAATGCCTCCGCCAGCCAAACCCTCAGACGTGCGTTTTCCAGGCGGCACTTTTTGGCATAGTCGCGGTCACGGATCGCTGCCTCGGCGGTTTCAAGCTGGGTGGCGGACAGATTGAACGGCCCTCGCACTCTGTTCAGAACGTCGATGATCGGGCGCGGGCCATAGCCCCAGCCGATCCGCAAACCGCCAAGCCCGTAAAGCTTGGAAAAGGTGCGTGTCATGACGACATTTTCACGCTGCTCGACCAATGCCGCACCACCGTCGTAACCTTCGACATAGTCGGCATAGGCAGCGTCCAGCACCAGGATTGCCTGCGCAGGCAGTCCGACTGCCAGTCGCGCAATTTCGTTCTCGTCGATCATCGTTCCAGTCGGATTGGCCGGGTTGGCGATGAAGACCAGCCGGGTCTTGTCAGTGCTGGCGGCAAGGATCGCGTCGATATCCACCACCCGCTCTCGTTCAGCCACTTCGACCGGGGTCGCCCCAGCGGCCAGCGTCGAGATGCGGTACATCGAAAACCCATGCTCAGTATGGATCACCTCGTCGCCCGGACCAGCATAGGCCTGACAGAGGAAAGTGATGATCTCGTCGGATCCTGCGCCGCAAATGATCCGGTCGGCATCGAGTCCGTGCACCTCCGCAATGGCACGGCGGAGCGCCGCGTGGTCGCTTGACGGGTAACGGTGCAGCTTGTGAACCGTCTTCGCAAAGGCTTCTCGCGCCTTCTCGCCGGGACCGAACGGGTTTTCGTTGGATGACAATTTGACCACTTCGGCCACGCCGTCCACATGCGCCTCACCGCCCTGGTAAAGCGTGATCTCCATGATGCCGGATTGCGGGGCGATGGTCTGGTTCATTTGAGCAGCCTCGATGTTCCGGGGTCTTCTAGCGGCACCGCTACGGCAAGGCCAGATGTTTCACCGCTCCAGCACATTGCGGAACTGCCATGGGTCGCCTTCGTCGATGTCCTCGGGGAATTGTGTCTGGCGGTCAGTCAGCGGCGTCCAGTCCGTGTAGTGCGCTTCGACCGGACCGAGATAGGGGCGCTGCACCTCCAGGCATCGGGCGTGATCCATCTCGTCGGTCTCGACGATGCCAGCGTTGGGGTTCTCCAGCGCCCAGACCATGCCGGCCAGAACGGCAGAGCTGACCTGAAGCCCGGTCGCGTTCTGATCGGGGGCAAGCTGGCGCGCCTCGTCGTTCGAAAGCCGCGAGCCATACCAGAGTGCGTTTTTCGGGTGGCCGTAAAGCAGTACGCCCAGTTCGTCGATCCCGTCGATGATCTCTTCGGGCTCGAGGATATGATGCACTTCCGGGATCTGGTTCGACCCGAACATCTCGTGCAGGCTGAGCACCGCATCGTCGCAGGGATGGTAGGCATAGTGGCAAGTCGGGCGAAACTCGGGTGCTACCGGATCGCCGACCGTGTAATAGTCGGCAATCGAGATCGCTTCGTTATGGGTGACCAGAAATCCGAACTGCGGGCCCGGCGTCGGGCACCATGTCCTGACCTTGGTGTTTGCGCCGGGCTGCGCCAGCCAGATGCCCGCCCGACAGCCAAGGGTATGTCCGCTCGCGTTTTCGGGCATCCATTTCTCATGTGTGCCCCAGCCAAGTTCAGCAGGCTGATAGCCTTCCGCGGTGAACCCCTCGACCGACCAGGTGTTGACGAAATGGCCCGGCGCACGGGGTTCCAACCGGACCTGGGTGTCACGTTCGGCAATATGTACGCCCTTGACGCCAAGCCGCTGCATCAGCTTTGCCCAATCCTGACGCGTCGACGGTGCCGGGGTCTCTTTCCCCAGATCGCGGGCGAGGGTCAGCAGCGCCTCCTTGACGAACCAGCTGACCATGCCGGGATTGGCCCCGCAACAGGACACAGCCGTCGTTCCACCTGGATTGGCGGCGGCTTCGTCGCGCACTGCCTGACGCAGGGCGTAGTTGGTGCGATGCGAGTTGTCTTCGGTTTTGAAGTAGAACCCTTCCCAGGGCTCAACCACGGTGTCGATATAGGGAACGCCGATTTCCCTGCAGTATTTGATCAGATCGAGCGAAGATGTATCGACCGACAAGTTGACGCAGAATCCCTTGCCCGGCTGCAGAACGCCGCCGAGCACGTCACGATAATTCGCCTTGGTGATGGCAACAGGCAAGTGCCGTACGCCGCGCGCCGAAAGCTCGCCCTCAGCGGCCTCGTTCGGCTCGATCACCACGACATTGTTGCGATCGAAGTCGAAATGCCGCTCGATCAGCGGCAGCGTTCCGCGCCCGATCGACCCGTATCCGATCAGGACGACGGGACCGTCGATGCTGTGGTAAACGGGATGAGTTACGGCCATGTTTCGGATCCTTCCGGTTCGGGCGGGCACTTCGACCCCTGAAACGAAAAAGGCCGCGCCGGTTCGGCGCGGCCCCCTGCAATGGTCGTTCAGACCTTAGTTCTTGGCGTAATATTCGACCACGAGGTTCGGCTCCATCATCACCGGATAGGGCACATCGCCCAGCGCCGGTGTGCGCACGAAGGTCGCGGTCATCTTGGAATGGTCCACGTCGAGGTAGTCGGGGACATCACGCTCGGCCAGACCAGCGGCCTCCAGCACCATCGCCATCTGCTTGGACTTGTCGCGAACCTCGATCAAGTCGCCTTCCTTGACGCGGTAGGACGCGATGTTGACACGGGTACCGTTCACCTTGACATGGCCGTGGTTGACGAACTGGCGGGCGGCAAAAACGGTCGGCACGAACTTGGCGCGGTAAACGACGGCATCCAGGCGACGTTCCAGCAGGCCGATCAGGTTCTCGCCGGTATCGCCCTTCACACGCTCGGCCTCGGCATAGATGCGGCGGAACTGCTTTTCGGTGACATCGCCGTAATAGCCCTTCAGCTTCTGCTTGGCACGCAGCTGCAGACCGAAGTCGGACAGTTTGCCCTTGCGGCGCTGGCCATGCTGGCCGGGGCCGTATTCGCGGCGGTTGACCGGGGATTTCGGACGACCCCAGATGTTCTCGCCCATCCGGCGGTCGATCTTGTACTTGGCAGACGTGCGTTTGGTCACGGCTGATCTCCTTCTGTGGCCCTTTGGGGCGGATGTGAAGGGCGTTGTCCTCTGGCCGTTCGACCCGACAGGCATCCCCTTGCGGGGGCCACCAACACCAATAATGTATGAACCAGCCACCTTTCGGGGCCTGAACAGAGGGCGCTTATACTCGGCGCAAGCCCAGAGTCAACAGGACCTCATGCCATTTCGTGCCGCATCAGAGCGGCTTCAGACCGGTTCAGTGTTCGCCTGACCGGCATGCCGTAGGCGGTGGGGTCCTGCTCGAGCACCGGCATGCAGTCATAAAGGCGCTGGCGCTGCTTCGGATCGACCTCGTGCAGGGCCGCCAAGGAAGGGTTGAAGCTTTCGGTCTGGATGCCGTTGGCCCAGACAATCTGATGGGCCGGCAGCATCAAGTGAATGTAGGTTACGCTGCGCAGGGCGTGATCTACGGTGATCGTGGCGTCGTTGACCAGATCCTTGGCCGCCACCAGCACCTCATCTGTATTGAACAGCGCCTCTGACATCCGTCCCTTCAACAGGACCCGGTGATCGGGAGAGACAATCAGGTCGGCGTCGGGCTGGTCCTGCCCCAGCACGTTCGCGCGCAACCGGATGGGCCGCAAATGCGGCATCACGTGCATCCGCGCCCCGGTGATCCGCCGGCTGCCAACCCAAAGCACCGGCTGGCTGCCACTGTCCTTGGTAGTAACGCGGTCGCCTTCCCGCAGATCCTCGACAAGGCTCGGCCCGTCCGCTGTGCTGATCCGCGTGCCGGGCGTGAAACAGATCGTGCCCTCGGGCGCCCGTGCCTGGGCTGAGGCGAGATAGGGTTCCGTCATGACGCCGACAATCCGAAGGTCAGTCGCGGCCGGCGGCACCTCGTTTCGGAACAGCACAAGCGGGTGATGATTCTGGTCAGACTTCACCAATGTAGCCCTGAACCGCCGCAATCCGTCAGTGACGTCGAACCATGCGTCGAACAATGACGCTTCGGTTTCATCCCTGAAGTCGGCCGCACTGGTCAACTGGCGCAGATCGATGGACGGCAGCCTGGAAGAAGTGTCTGTTGCAACAGGGTTCCTGAGCACCAGCACGTCACCTGGTGAATCGACCCGCGCGGCCCTCCCGCTCCACCGCCACGTCGATCCGACGGTGACCGCACTGACGGGTGCGCCCGCCCGACCATCCAGTTTCGCCTGCGTCCACGAAATGACGAACGCGCCGCCAAAGCCCGTATTCATGTGTATCTACCTGCCGTCGTTTCTTTATTATTAACGAAAGGTTAACAAAGACGGTCAGCGCTGGGAATCCCCATGTCGATCAATGGCCGATCTGTGGCCGGCAAGACTCACCCGCATTTCGAATAGCCGCAATTTGCGCAGGTCATGCAGCCCTCGACCATTCGCATTTCGAACGAACCGCAGGACGAGCAGGCCTTACCCCGCGCGCGCGCCAGACCCGGGACATCCGATCGCGGATCGACCTTCAGGCCCAAGCCCTCGCCCTCGATGAACCCGATCGCGATCAGGTGCCGTTCGATCACGCCCCCGATCGCCGCCAGGATGGACGGCACGTATTTTCCCTGCATCCAGGCCCCGCCACGCGGATCGAACACGGCCTTCAGTTCCTCCACCACGAATGACACGTCGCCGCCGCGCCGGAAGACTGCGCTGATCATCCGGGTCAGCGCCACGGTCCAGGCGAAATGCTCCATGTTCTTGGAGTTGATGAACACTTCGAACGGCCGCCGGTGCCCGCCGATGAAGATGTCGTTGATGGTGATGTAGATCGCATGTTCGCTGTCGGGCCATTTCAGCTTGTAGGTATTGCCCTCAAGCTCTTGCGGGCGGTCGAGTGGCTCGGAAATATAGATGACCTCGCCTTCCGTTACCCGATCCGGCGCTTCGCCCGGCACTGTCTCGCTGGCTTCGCTGACCGTCAGGACCGAGCCCGTCACGGCGTTCGGCCGATAGGTCGTGCAGCCCTTGCAGCCGGAGTCCCATGCCTCCATGTAGACATTCTTGAACCCTTCGAACGAGATGTCCTCGGGGCAGTTGATCGTCTTGGAGATGCTGGAATCCACCCATTTCTGCGCCGCCGCCTGCATCCGCACATGTTCGAGCGGCGGCAGGGTCTGGGAGTTGACGAAATACTCGGGCAAGGGTGCGTCACCGAACATATCGCGCCACATCTGCACCGCGTAGTCGACGACTTCCTCCTCGGTCCGCGATCCGTCCTTCTGCAACACCTTGCGGGTATAGGCATAGGCAAAGACCGGCTCGATCCCGCTCGACACGTTGCCCGCGTAAAGGCTGATCGTGCCGGTTGGTGCGATCGAGGTCAGCAGCGCGTTGCGAATGCCATGCGTCTTCACAGCTTCGCGCACATCCTTGTCCATCTGCCGCATGTTGCCGGAGGCCAGATACCCCTTGGCGTCGAACAGCGGAAACGCGCCCTTCTCTTTTGCCAGATCGACCGAGGCAAGATAGGACGACCGCGCAATCGCCTTCATCCACGCCTCGGTCTGCTTCGCCGCTTCTTCGGACCCGTACCGCAGCCCCAGCATCAGCAGCGCGTCAGCCAGACCGGTCACCCCGAGCCCGATCCGGCGCTTGTTCCGCGCCTCCTCGGCCTGTTGCGGCAGCGGGAATTTCGACGCGTCCACCACATTGTCCATCATCCGGATCGCCAGCCGCACCAGATCGTCCAGCGCGCCCACATCCAGATGCGCCTCGGCCCCGAACGGGTCGCTCACCAGCCGCGCAAGATTGACCGACCCCAGCAGGCAGGCGCCATAGGGCGGCAGCGGCTGCTCGCCACAGGGATTGGTGGCGGCGATGGTCTCGCAATAAGCCAGGTTGTTCATCTGGTTGATGCGGTCGATGAAGATCACGCCGGGTTCGGCATAATCATAAGTCGACTTCATGATCCGATTCCACAGATCGCATGCCTCAACGGTGTGGTAGACCTTGCCGCCAAAGACCAGATCCCAGGATTTTCCGGCCTTCACAGCCTCCATGAAGGCGTCCGTCACCAAGACCGAGACGTTGAAGTTCCGCAGCCGCGCCGCATCGGATTTGGCGGTGATGAAATCCTCGATATCCGGGTGATCGCAGCGCATCGTCGCCATCATCGCGCCGCGCCGCGACCCCGCCGACATGATCGTGCGGCACATCGCGTCCCAGACATCCATGAACGACAGCGGGCCAGAGGCATCCGCAGCCACGCCCTTCACATCCGCACCCTTGGGCCGGATCGTCGAGAAATCATAGCCGATGCCGCCCCCCTGCTGCATCGTCAGCGCCGCCTCTTTCAGCGCCTCGAAGATCCCCGACAGGCTGTCGGGGATCGTGCCCATGACGAAGCAGTTGAACAGCGTCACCGACCGGTCGGTGCCGGCGCCCGCCGTGATCCGCCCAGCGGGCAGGTACTTGAAATCCTCCAGTGCGGCGTAGAATCGGTCTTCCCAGACATCCGGGTCGTTCTCGACCGCGGCCAGTGACCGGGCGATCCGCCGCCAGGTATCCTCGACGGTCTTGTCCACGGCTGTGCCATCCGCTTGTTTCAGGCGATATTTCATGTCCCAGATCTGTTCGGCGATGGGAGTGGAGAATCGGCTCATGTTATGCTTTCATGCGGTTTAGCGCGGCAGCAGGACTTGAACCTGCAACCTCCCCGCCATAGACTTTAGTTGCAAGACTTCAATCTATTAGTAAGCGAGGCGCTCTATCCAATTGAGCCATACCGCGTATCTATATTTATACATCCCCAATTCGCACACCGCAAAATGTATGTTCTTGTGGATAAGTTAGCGCGCTTCGGGACTGAGAAGATAGGCGCAATGGCTATACCGGTCAACTTGCGACTCGTGTCAAACGAGCTATGATCAAGCATGGAGATGAAATCTCCATCTTGTGGATATATCTGCAAATGAAACGAGATGTGGTGGGGATCTTCCGGTGGATTGCGTAAACATCTTGAAACTCTGTGTGGGTGCAGACAGCGTCGAGGACCTGATCGACTGGCATCGCACGCATCCCTCGCCGTTTCCGACCGGCGAGCGTCGGCACGTGACGCGCATGTGGCCGCGCCGCGCCGAGGAACTGTTGAACGGCGGCTCGCTCTACTGGGTGGTCAAGGGCGTGATCCTCTGCCGCCAGCGCATCCTGCGGCTTGACAAGGTCGAGGGCAAGGACGGCATCCTGCGCTGCGGCATCGTCATGGATCCGAACGTGATCCGCACCGAGGCCGCGCCGCGCCGCCCGTTCCAGGGCTGGCGTTATCTGAACCCGGCGGACGCGCCGCGCGACCTGCGCGAATCGCGCAAGAGTGAACCCACCCTGCCCACCGAACTCAGCCAGGCCCTGGCCGATATCGGCGTGAGATAGGCGTCAGAGGATCGGCCGCAGCCTGTCCGCCAGCGCGCCGTGGCCATTCTCGGGGAAGTGATGCACATGCCAGCCGCAGGCTTCGGCGGCCTCGATATTCTCGACATGGTCATCGACCAGCAGGATCTCGTGCGGCATCAGCCCCAGCGCGGTCTCGATATGCCGGAAATACCCCGCATCGGGCTTCGCCACCTTCATGCGGCCCGACGAGAACACCGCATCCACATGCCGCGAAAATCCCATCTCGGTCTCGATATACGTGGTGCGCCGGTCTTCGTTGTTGGTGGCGATCACCTGCATCAGCCCGGCATGGCGAACCCGGTCCACCAGTCCCAGCACATCGGCGCAGGGCTTGGCATCGGCGCGGAACCAGAAGTTCAGGATTTCCTCGACATCGCCGTCAAAGCCGACCTCGTTTTGCCAGTCGCGCAGATGGTCGAGCACATCCTTCTCGCCGCGCATCACCGCCCAGAAATCGCCGAAGACCCTGCGCGCGAACAATGCTGCATCTATACCGAAGGCCTCGCCCAGCTGGTCCTGCCAGACGAACCGGCCATTCTCGATCCCGCGGTTCAGAACCCCGTCGAAATCCCAGGCGATGCAGCGGATATGGTGCATGGAGCGATTCCTTCCCCTAGACCAGCTTCAGCTTCTTCCGAAGCGCCTGACAGGTGGCGCGGTCAGCATCGGACCAGTCGGCCTTACGCGACCGGTACAGCACCGCCTGCGATTTCAGGATCAGCCCGTCGGCCAGCAGCTTCAGGTGGTTGGCGCGCAGGGTCTCGCCGGTCGAGGTGATATCGGCAATCGCCTCGGCCGCTTCGTTCTTGACGGTGCCCTCGGTCGCGCCCTGGCTGTCGACCAGCTGGTAATCCGCCACCCCGTTCTCGCGCAGGAAATCGCGCACCAGCCGGTGATACTTGGTGGCGATCCGCAGCCGGAAGCCGTGCCGCGCGCGAAACTGCGCCGCGACCGCATCCAGATCCTCCAGCGTGTCGACATCGACCCAGGCGGCGGGCACGGCCAGCACCAGATCCGCCCGGCCAAAGCCAAGCTCGGCCATCGGCTCGACCTGCTGGTCCCAGACCGCGATCCTGTCCTGCACCACATCCGCGCCGGTCACGCCCAGATGAATCCGGCCCGCCGCCAGCTCCTTGGGGATCTCGCCCGCCGCCATCAGCACCAGTTCGACACCGTCGACGCCCTCGACGGTCGCGGCATATTCCCGGTCAGACCCGGACAGCCGCAAGGCAACGCCGCGTGCGCCGAACCAGTCGAAAGTCTTGTCCATCAGCCGCCCCTTGGAGGGCACCGCGAGTTTCACGCTCATGCCGCGGCTTCCTGCAATTGCAGGGTCAGCCCGGGCCGGATGACGCCGCCGACGGCGGGGATCGAGTGGCCCTGCCCCAGCACCCGGGTCAGCGCGTCATAGCGCCCGCCGGTGGCCACGGGCGGCAGGTCGGGGCGCGTTTCAGCGGTGAAACCGAAGACGAAGCCATCGTAATATTCCATCGAGGTGCGGCCGTGGCTGGCCTCGAAATCCAGATCGCTGACATCCATGCCGCGCTGGTCCAGCGCATCCAGACGCCGCGCCATCCGGGCGACGGCATGGCTGATCGCGGGCAGATCGACAGAGAGGTCGCGCAGATGTTCAAGCGCTGCGGGGCTCTTGGCGCGCAGCTTCAGGATATCGTCCAGAAGCTCGACCTCTGCATTGCTGATCGGCGGTTCGGCCGCATCCTGACGCAGGGCCGCGATCCGGTCCTCGATGTCGTCGCGGCTGCGCAGGCCGATCAGCGGCACGGCGCGGGCCAGCGGGTCGGCCTCGGCCATCAGGGCGGCGCGGGTTTCCGGCACCGCGCTGCGGCCGCCGAAGCGGTCCAGAAGCGCGCGAAAGCGGCGCGGCCGCCAGATGTGGCGCGACAGGGCCGCCTTGCGCCGGTCCGTGGTCGAAAGCCCCTCGACCGCGGCCATCAGGATGCCGATATCGCCGGTCGTGGCGCGCAGCTTCAGCGGCGCGAGGATCTCGGCGAAGAGCGCAAAGACCTCGGCATCGGCGGCGGCGGGGTTGGTGCGGTCGAACACCTCGTAGCCGACCTGAAGATATTCGCTGGCGCTTTGCTCCGGGGTTTCCTGACGGCGGAAGACCTCGCCCAGATAGGTATAGCGCGCGGGCTCGGCGCCGCCCTGCATATGCATCTGCACCACTGGCACGGTGAAGTCGGGCCGCAGCATCTGTTCGCCGTTCAGCGGGTCATGCGTAACGAAGGCCCGGGCGCGGATGTCCTCGCCGTAAAGGTCCAGCAGCGTGTCGGCGGGTTGCAGGATGCCGGTCTCGACCGCCACGGCCCCGGCGGCGAGAAACCCGGCCTGAAGCCGTTCGGCTTCGGCCCGCACCGCGGCCTTGCCCGGCATCAGCCTTCGCCCGTCAGGATGCGGCGCACTTGGCCGACCAATTCCGCCCGCGGCACTTCGAACTGCGCCGGCTGCGATTTCCATTCGTCATGCGTGGCGCTGGCGGCGATCCGGGCGCCAAGGACCAGATCCTTGATCTGCACGACGCCCTTGGCCTTTTCATCGCCGCCCTCGATCACCGCGACCGGCGCGTTGCGCTTGTCGGCATATTTCAACTGGTTGCCGAAATTCTTCGGATTGCCCAGATAGACCTCGGCGCGGATGCCGGCATTGCGCAACTCTGCAACCATCGCCTGATAATCGGCCATCCGGTCGCGGTCCATCACCGTGACGACCACCGGTCCCGCCTCGGTGGCCTCGATCCGGCCCTTGGCATGCAGCGCGGCCAGGAGCCGGTCGACTCCGATGGAAATCCCGGTGGCCGGCACTTCCTGCCCGGTAAAGCGTTTCACGAGGTCATCATAGCGACCCCCGCCGGCCACGCTGCCGAACTGCCGCGGCCGGCCCTTCTCGTCGGTGATCTCGAAGGTCAGCTCGGCCTCGAAAACCGGTCCGGTGTAATAGCCGAGGCCGCGGACGACCGAGGAGTCGATAACGATGCGATCGGAGCCGTAGTCCTGGGCGTCCAGCAAGTTTACAATCTGCTTCAACTCATCCACTCCTTCCGCGCCGACGGTGGACTCTCCAATGATTTCTTGGAGGTGGTTGAGCATCATGCGGTTACGAACTGCAAAGCTCTCGGCTTCAATACCCAATCCCTTTGCAGCATAGATATCACCAGCATCTCTGGCAGCTTGGATGTGCGCTTGAATTCCCTTCGGCATATCTTTCGCGCTAGCCAATGCGTCGATCAATCGCCGATCAACCACTTTGCCTGCTAATAAGAACGCTATTACGGGCTCGGCCTGCGCATCGCTCAGTCCAACTCCATCAATATAGGCTCCCGAAACATCCAGCCGCCCCTTGCCCAGAAGTTCGCGTACGCCCGCTTCGCCCACCTTGTCGAACTTGTCGATGGTTCGCAGCACCGCCGCGCGCTTTTCGTCATCGTCGAGACCCATCGTCTCAAGCACCCCATTCAATACCTTTCGGTTATTCACCCGCACGATGTAATCGCCGCGCGGGATGCCTACCGCCTCCAGCGTGTCACAGAGCATCGCGCAGATCTCGGCATCGGCGGCCATGCTTGCCGATCCGACGGTATCCGCATCGCATTGATAGAACTGGCGGTATCGCCCCGGCCCCGGCTTTTCATTGCGCCAGACCTGCCCCATCGCATAGCGGCGATAGGGGGTGGGCAGGTCGTTGCGGTGCTGCGCATAGACCCGCGCCAGGGGTGCCGTCAGGTCATAGCGCAGCGCCAGCCAATCGCCCGGCTTGTCGCCCTCTGCATCCTCCTGCCAGGCGAAGACCCCGGCATTCGGGCGGTCGACATCGGGCAGGTACTTGCCCAGCGCCTCGACGGTCTCGACGGCGGAACTTTCCAGCGCGTCGAAGCCGTAGCGATGGTAAACCTCCGCAATCTGGTCCAGCATGGCCTTGCGCCCGGCCACTTCCGCGCCGAAATAGTCGCGGAAGCCCTTGGGCGTCTCGGCCTTGGGCCTGGGCTGCTTTCTGTCCTTTGCCATTGGCTTTCCCTCAGGGGTCGGTTCGCGGGGCGGTCTAGCCGAAGGGCGACAGGGGGGCAAGCGGGCAGGCACCAAACGGAGGACGGCGATGGAAGACCGGATCACGCGGCTGGAAGAACAGGTGGCGCATCTGACGCGGGTGGCCGAGGATCTGTCGGACGTGATCGCCCGGCAGGAAGCCGAGATCGCCCGGCTGACCCGGCGACAGGCGATGCTGATGGAGCGCGAGGCGAACCGCGAAATGCAGGAAGGCGGCACCGTGCCACTGGCCGATCAGCGGCCGCCGCACTGGTGAGTGCACGCACGGCGCAATGCCGCGCAGTCCGGCCCCGCCGCCGAGTCACATATCCTCGACCATCACCACCCCGCCCAGCGACTTGATCGCGCCCTTGATCTGAGGATTCAGCGCGAATTCCGCAGCGGGGGTGATGTCATATTCAGCACCCGATATGCGATCCGAAACGCAAAACGTCAGTGGGCCGCGCCCCCGCCCGCCGGAAGCGCCGGCCATCCGATCCAGCAAGGACTTGACACTGAAAATCGCGGACTCCTCATCGACGAATATCTTCAGACCCATGCCGCCGACTTGAGCCGCCACGGCGTCGATCGGCACTATCGACCGGGCCAGCAACTTCAACTGTTCGGACTCCATCGTCGCCTCGACCGTCAGGACGACGTTGGCTCCGGTTTCCAGATGCTCACGCGCCGCCTCAAGAGTGTCAGAGAAGACCGTGACCTCGTAGAGCCCCGTCGGATCGGACAGCTGCACGAAGGCAAAGCGGTTGCCGCGGGCCGACTTGCGCTCTTGCCGACCGCTGATCGCACCGGCCATCTTGGCGACATGCGGTGCCCGTTCCGCCTGCGCCGCAACCTCTGCCAAGGTCATCACGCCCTTACGCTTCAACGGCGTCATGTAGTCGTCAAGCGGATGACCCGAGAGATAGAAGCCGACCGCCTTGTGTTCCTCGGCCAGGCGTTCGTTCGGCAGCCAGTCCTCGACCGGTGACAGGCGGGGTTCGGGCAGGTCGTCCCCCGCCTCGCCAAAGAGCGAGACCTGATCGGAATTGCGCTGCTCGTGGATTGCGGCTGAATAGTTGACCAGCACATCAAGGCTTTCGAACACCCGACGGCGGTTCGCGTCAAGCTGGTCGAACGCGCCCGAACGCGCCAGCATTTCCATCGGTCGCTTGCCGATGCGCTTCAAATCCACGCGGCGGGCGAAATCGTAAAGATTCACGAACGGTTTGCCGGCGCGCAACCTTGTCAGCAGCCGCATCGCATCCGTACCGACATTCTTCAGCGCCCCAAGCGCATAGACCACCCGCCCCTCTGACACGCTGAACGTCGCCTCGGACCGGTTCACGCAGGGCGGTACAATCTCGATATCCAGACCGCGGCGGACCTCTTCGGCATAGGTGGCCAGCTTGTCGGTCAGATGGATGTCACAGTTCATCACCCCGGCCATGAATTCGACCGGGTGGTTCGCCTTCAGCCAGCCGGTCTGGTAGCTGACCACCGCATAGGCCGCTGCGTGGGATTTGTTGAAGCCGTAATTGGCGAACTTCTCCAGAAGGTCGAATACCTCACTGGCCTTCTTCGCCTCGACCCCGTTGGCCTTGGCGCCCTCGATGAATTTCGGACGCTCCTTTGCCATCTCCTCGGCGATCTTCTTGCCCATCGCCCGGCGCAGCAGGTCAGCGCCACCCAGCGAGTAGCCCGCCATGACCTGCGCGATCTCCATCACTTGTTCCTGGTAGACGATGATGCCCTGGGTTTCCTCAAGGATGTGGTCGATCAGGGGATGGATCGATTCCAGCTCGCGCAGCCCGTTCTTGACCTCGCAATAGGTCGGAATGTTTTCCATCGGGCCGGGGCGGTAGAGCGCCACCAGCGCCACGATGTCCTCGATACAGGTCGGCTTCATCCGCCTGAGCGCATCCATCATGCCCGAGCTTTCCACCTGGAACACGGCGACCGTCTTGGCGCTGGCATAAAGCTGGTAGGTTTTCTCGTCATCCAGCGGGATCAGGCTGATGTCGATCTCGACACCGCGCTGTTTCAGCAGATCCAGCGCGTTCTGGATCACCGTCAGGGTCTTCAGACCAAGGAAGTCGAACTTCACCAGCCCCGCCGCCTCGACCCATTTCATGTTGAACTGGGTGGCCGGCATGTCCGACCGCGGATCCTGATAGAGCGGCACCAGTTCATCGAGCGGCCGGTCGCCGATGACGACACCGGCGGCATGGGTAGAGGCGTTACGCAACAGCCCCTCGATCTGCATGCCGTATTTCAAGAGCCGGTCGACCACCTCTTCGTTCTTGGCCTCTTCGCGCAGCCGCGGCTCGTCGGCCAGCGCCTTCTCGATGCTGACGGGCTTGACGCCCTCGACCGGGATCATCTTCGACAGCCGGTCGACCTGTCCGTAAGGCATCTGCAAGACCCGGCCCACGTCACGCACCGCGGCTTTCGACAGAAGCGCGCCAAAGGTGATGATCTGGGCCACCTTGTCGCGGCCATATTTCTCCTGAACGTACTGGATCACCTCTTCCCGGCGATCCATGCAGAAGTCGATGTCGAAATCCGGCATCGACACCCGCTCGGGGTTGAGGAAGCGTTCGAACAGCAGCGAGTAGCGCAATGGGTCCAGATCCGTGATCGTCAGCGCATAGGCCACCAACGACCCGGCGCCCGACCCTCGTCCCGGCCCGACCGGAATATCATGTTCCTTGGCCCATTTGATGAAGTCAGCCACAATCAGGAAATAACCCGGGAAGCCCATCCCCTCGATGATGCCAAGCTCGAATTCCAGACGTTTCTCGTATTCCTCGACCGGGGCCGAAGGTTCGATGATCGCCAGCCGGTCCTTCAGACCCTGCACCGCCTGACGCCGCAGTTCCTGAACTTCGTCATCCGCGAATTTTGGCAGGATCGGGTCACGTTTCTGCGCGGCGAAAGCGCAGCGGCGAGCAATCTCGACCGTATTCTCAATCGCTTCGGGAAGGTCGGCAAACAGCGTCGCCATTTCCTCGGGTGTCTTGAAGTAGTGTTGCGCGGTCAGCCGTCGGCGCGGGTCCTGCTGGTCGACATAGGCGCCCTGCGCGATGCAGATCAGAGCGTCATGGGCCTCATACATGTCCGGCTTGGGGAAATAGACGTCGTTGGTCGCCACCAAGGGCAAGTCCATGGCATAGGCCATTTCAACGAATCCGCGTTCAGTCAGACGTTCATTCTCGGGCTGTCCCGACTCGGTCGGATGGCGCTGCAACTCGACATAAAGCCGTCCCGGATAAATCGCCGCCAGCTGCGTCATCAACGCTTGTGCTTTCGGCGCCTGCCCCTGCTGCAAGAACCGACCCACCGGCCCGTCCGGCCCGCCCGCAAGGCAGATCAGCCCATCGGAATAGGCTGTCAGCTCTTCGACGGTCACCACCGGCAACTCGCCGCCCGAATCGAGATAGAGGCAGGAATTCAGCTTGAGCAGGTTTCCATACCCGGCCTCATTCTGTGCCAGAAGCACCACCGGCGCAGGCGGTCGCGCGCGCTCTCCGGGTCCAGCGGGATCATAGGCCAGATCGACCTGACAGCCGATTATCGGCTGCACACCCGAAGCACTTGCCGCGACCGAAAACTCCAATGCTGCGAACATGTTGTTCGTATCGGTGACGGCCACCGCAGGCATCGCATTCACGGCACATAATCCGGCCAGCTTCTTGACCGGCACGGCCCCTTCCAGAAGCGAGTACTCGGTATGAACGCGCAGATGGATGAATCGGGGAGAGCTCTTCATTCCTAAACTCTATGCGAGCCCGTCACGCAGCGGAAGAGCCGTCCAACCTTTCGCGGATATTTGAAAGACCTTAAGGTTCAGCGAAAGAATCATTTCTTGCCATAACGATTTTTTCACGCTTTGCTACACGACAGTCAACGGGCCGCGCCTCTGCTTTACGCCGCATCGGGCAGTCGCGCCGCAGGTCTGATTGAAAAGAAAGCGGCGGATAAACGACATGGGAGTGGAGTTTCTTCTGAACGGAGAGACGGTTCGCGTCGAGGGGGAGGCCCCGACCCGGACATTGCTGGATTGGCTGCGCGAAATTCGCGGGCTGAAAGGCACCAAGGAGGGATGCAACGAGGGCGATTGCGGGGCCTGCACGGTGATCGTCTCCGATCAGCGCGGCAGCCGCGCGGTGAATGCCTGTATCCTGTTCCTGCCGCAACTGCATGGCAAGGCGGTGCGCACCGTCGAGGGGATTTCCGGCCCCGACGGCCAGATGCATCCGGTACAGGCGGCGATGGTCGAGCATCACGGCTCGCAATGCGGCTTCTGCACGCCGGGCTTCATCGTCTCGATGGCCGCGGCTCACAAGAACGGCCGCAGCGACCATGACGATCAGCTTGCCGGCAACCTCTGCCGCTGCACCGGCTATGCGCCCATCATCCGCGCCGCAGAAGCCGCGGCCGGCGCGCCCGTGCCGGACTGGATGGCCGAGGATCTGGCCAGGCTCGACGCCGGCGCCAGCGACATCGCGATCCCCACCTCGTCCGATGAGCTCGCCGAATGGTACGCCGCGCATCCCGATGCCGTCCTGATCGGCGGCGCGACGGATGTCGGGCTCTGGGTGACCAAGCGCCTCGACGAGCTGAAAGAAGTCGCGTTCCTGGCGCGCGTCGATGATCTCAAGTCCGTCGAAATCACCGACGACACCGTCCGCATCGGCGCCTGCGCCAGCGTGACCGAATTGATGGAAGCCATCGCCCCGCTGCACCCCGATTTCGCCGAGATGCTGCGCCGCTACGGCTCGGTCCAGGTCCGCAATGCCGCGACCATCGGCGGCAATATCGCCAATGGCTCGCCGATCGGCGACAGCCCGCCGGCGCTGATCGCGCTGGGGGCAACGCTGCACCTGCGCAAGGGCGACAGCCGCCGCGACCTGCCGCTGCAGGACTTCTTTCTCGACTACGGCAAGCAGGACCGCGCGCCGGGCGAATTCGTCGAGGCCGTCAGCTTTCCCCGCCAGCCCGACCGGCTGAAATGCTACAAGCTGACGAAGCGCTTCGATCAGGACATTTCCGCCGTCTGCGGCTGCATCAGCATCCGCACCGAAGCCGGCAAGGTCACCGAGGCCCGGATCGCCTATGGCGGCATGGCCGGCATCCCGAAACGCGCCGCAGCCACCGAGGCCGCGCTGGCCGGACAGCCCTGGACCCGCGAAACCGTGACGGCGGCCATGGCGGCCATGGCCGAGGATTTCACGCCGATGTCCGACATGCGCGCCTCGGCCGGCTACAGGATGAAGAGCGCGCAGAACTTGCTGATGCGTTATTTCCTCGAAGATCAGGGCCAGCCGACCCGCGTGCTGGAGGTCGCCCCATGACTGTCGCCAAGCCCCTGCCGCATGACGCGGCGCCGCTGCATGTGACCGGTCAGGCCCGCTATGTCGATGACATTCCGGTGCCCGCGAACTGCCTGCATCTGGCCTTCGGATTGTCCACGGTCGCGCGCGGCGAGGTTACCGCGATCGAGCTTGATGCGGTGCGCCGCGCGCCCGGCGTCGTCGCGGTCCTGACCGCCGACGACCTGCCCTTCGCCAATGACGTCTCGCCCTCGGTGCATGACGAACCCCTGCTGGCCACGGGCACGGTGCATTATGTCGGCCAGCCGATCTTCTTGGTTGTCGCCGAAACCCACCTTGCCGCCCGCAAGGCGGCCCGTCTGGGCAAGATCGACTATGCCGAACGCCCCGCGATCCTGACGATCGAGGACGCCCTCGCCGCCGACAGCCGGTTCGAGGATGGCCCGATCGTCTGGTCCAAGGGCGACGCCGCCGCCGCGCTGGCGGGCGCGAAGAACCGCCTGCAGGGCAGCATCACCATGGGCGGGCAGGAACATTTCTACCTCGAAGGCCAGGCCGCGCTCGCGCTGCCGCAGGAAGCCGGCGACATGCTGGTGCATTCCTCGACCCAGCACCCGACCGAGATCCAGCACAAGGTCGCCGAGGCGATCGGCGCGCCGATGAACGCCGTGCGGGTCGAGACCCGGCGCATGGGCGGCGGTTTCGGCGGCAAGGAAAGCCAGGGCAACGCTCTGGCCGTCGGCTGCGCCGTGGCCGCGCGGCTGACCGGGCGGCCCTGCAAGATGCGCTACGACCGCGACGACGACATGATCATCACCGGCAAGCGCCACGATTTCCGCATCGAATACGATGTCGGATATGACGACGACGGCCGCATCGCCGGCATCGAGTTCCGGCAATATGCCCGTTGCGGCTGGGCGCTGGACCTGTCGATCCCGGTCGCCGACCGCGCGATGCTGCATGCCGACAATGCCTACAACCTGCCCGCCGCCCGGATCGAGAGCCACCGGCTGAAGACCAACACCCAGTCCGCCACCGCCTATCGCGGCTTCGGCGGGCCGCAGGGGATGCTCGGGATCGAGCGGGTGCTTGATCACATCGCCCATGCGATGGAGCGCGATCCCTATGACGTGCGGCGGGCGAATTTCTATGCCGATGCGACCGGTAGCGCCGGCGCCGAAGCCGGACCCGCCCCGATCAACGAAGGCCGCCCGGTGCCCGCCGACAGCGATGCCGACCTGACCTCTCGCGGCGCACCCGCGACCGCCGGACGGGCGCCGCAGCCGCCCAAGGATGCCCAGACCACGCCCTATCACATGGCGGTCGAGGATTTCATCCTGAACCACCTCTGCGACAGGCTGGAGCAGACCTCGGACTACCGCTCGCGGCGCAAGGCCGTCGCGGAGTGGAACGCGCAGAACGAGGTGCTGAAGAAGGGCATCGCGCTGACCCCGGTGAAATTCGGCATCAGCTTCACGCTGACCCATCTCAACCAGGCCGGCGCGCTGGTGCATGTCTATCAGGACGGCTCGATCCACATGAACCACGGCGGCACCGAAATGGGCCAGGGCCTGTTCCAGAAGGTTGCGCAGGTGGCCGCCGCCTCGTTCGGCGTCGATCTGGCATCGGTCAAGATCACCGCGACCGATACCGCCAAGGTGCCGAACACCTCGGCCACCGCCGCCTCCTCGGGCTCGGACCTGAACGGGATGGCGGTCAAGGCCGCCTGCGACACGATCCGCGACCGCATCGCCGAATTCCTCGGCGAGCGTTACCAGACCCGCGATGTCCGCTTTGCCGACAACAGGGTCGAGGTCGGCGGCGAGGTGTTGACCTTCGCCGAGGCCGTCAAACTCGCCTATGAAAACCGCGTCAGCCTGTCGGCCACCGGCTATTACAAGACCCCGAAGATCGAGTGGAACCGGGTCGCCGGCAAGGGCCGCCCGTTCTACTATTTCGCCTATGGCGCGGCGGTGACCGAATGCGTCATCGACACCCTGACCGGCGAGAACCGGATCCTGCGCACCGACATCCTGCACGATTGTGGCACATCGCTGAACCCGGCCATCGACATCGGCCAGATCGAGGGCGGCTATGTGCAGGGCGCGGGCTGGCTGACAACCGAGGAACTGGTCTGGGACGACAAGGGCAACCTGCGCACCCATGCGCCCTCGACCTACAAGATCCCGGCCTGTTCCGACCGGCCCGACATCTTCAACGTGGCGCTGCATGACGGGCGCAACCGCGAGGACACGATCTACCGCTCCAAGGCGGTTGGCGAACCGCCGTTCATGCTCGGGATCTCGGCGCTGATGGCGCTGTCGGATGCGATCGCCGCCTGCGGCGACAGCTATCCGGCGCTCGACGCACCCGCCACCGCGGAATGCATCCTGACCACACTCGACCGGGTCAAGACATGAGCTTCGATCTGCAAGCCCTGCGCGACGCCGTCACCGAACACGGCCGCGTCATCCGGGTGGTGATCGCCGAGGTCGCGGGCTCGGTGCCGCGCGAACCGGGGGCGGCGATGCTGGTCTGGTCCGGCGGGCAAAGCGGCACCATCGGCGGCGGCGCGCTGGAATTCGAAGCCGCGGAACGGGCGCGCGGCCTGACCGTGGACCGCGTCGACCGGGTGCCGCTCGGTCCCGGCCTCGGGCAATGCTGCGGCGGCGCGGTGGTGCTGGTCTCCGAGATCTACGACAGCGCGCGGGTCGCGGCCCTGACCGAACCCTATGTCCTGCGCAATCTCGGCCGCGCGGCAGAGCCGCCGCTGGTCATCCAGCGCCGGCTGCAACAGGTCCGCAACGCTCGCCAGGCCAGCGGCCTGACCTTTGCCGAGAACTGGCTTCTGGAACCCGTATCGGTGCCGCGCAGGCCGCTCTGGATCTTCGGCGCCGGCCATGTCGGTCGGGCCATCATATCGGTGCTGGCACCGCTCGACCTGTTCGACCTGACCTGGATCGACACCGCGCCGGACCGGTTCCCCGAAACCCTCGCGCCGGGTGTGACCCAGCTGATCGCGGCCAACCCCGCCGATCTGGTGAACTATGCCCCCGCCGACGCCGAACACCTGATCCTGACCTATTCGCATGCGCTCGATCTGGAACTCTGCCACCGCCTGCTCGGCCACGGCTTTGCGGCGGCCGGGCTGATCGGATCCCGCACCAAATGGGCGCGGTTCCGCAAACGGCTGCGGGATCTCGGCCATACCGAGACGCAGATCGCCCGGATCCGCTGCCCGATCGGGCGTCCGGACCTCGGCAAACACCCGCAGGCCATCGCCATCGGCGTGGCGGCGGATCTGCTTGAACACAAGGCCCGGACAGAGGCCAAAAGGGACAGGGTAAGCTGAATGGACAACGATGAAACGCTTCTGGCCGTCGAAGGCGTGACCAAGGCCTATCCCGGCGTTATCGCGAATGACAAGGTGTCGTTCAGCGTGACACCGGGCGAGGTCCACGCGCTTCTGGGCGAAAACGGCGCCGGCAAATCGACGCTGGTCAAGATGATCTATGGGCTGGTGCGCCCCGATTCCGGCCGCATGCTTTGGAAGGGCGCGCCCTATGAACCCGCCACCCCACATGCGGCGCGCTCCACCGGCGTGGCGATGGTGTTCCAGCACTTCTCGCTGTTCGAGGCGCTGAACGTCGCCGAGAATGTCGCCCTTGGCATGGAAGATCCGCCGCCGATGCGCCAGTTGTCAGAGCGCATCCGCAAGGTGTCGGAAACCTACGGGTTGCCGCTCGATCCCGACCGTCTGGTCGGCGAACTCAGCGCCGGGGAACGCCAGCGGGTCGAGATCATCCGGTGCCTGTTGCAGGACCCCAAACTTCTGATCATGGATGAACCGACCTCGGTTCTGACACCGCAAGAAGTGCTGATCCTGTTCGAAACGCTGCGCAAGCTCAGCCACGAGGGCACCGCGATCCTCTATATCTCGCACAAGCTCGAAGAGATCCGCTCGCTCTGCGACAGTGCCACGATCCTTCGGTTGGGCAAGGTCGTGGGCACCACCAATCCGCGTGAAAGCTCGGCCCGCGAACTGGCCGAGATGATGGTCGGCCAGACCCTGCACACGCCCAGCCGCGACAGCGCCGATCTCGGCGATGTGGTGCTGGAATTGACCAACCTGTCGGTCAAATCCTCGAACCCCTTCGGCACCTCGCTGAAGGCTGTCTCGCTGTCGGTTCAGGCCGGCGAGGTTCTGGGCATCGGCGGCGTCGCCGGCAACGGCCAGGACGAATTGCTGGCAGCCCTTTCGGGCGAGAGCCTGGCGCCGCGCGGCGCGGTCAAGCTGAAAGGCCAGGAGATCGGCCATCTCGGCCCCAATGCCCGCCGTGCCCTGGGCCTGCTGGCCGCGCCAGAGGAACGTCTCGGCCACGCCGCCGCGCCGGACATGAGCCTGACCGAAAACGCCGCCCTGACCGGCACGATCCGCCGAAACCTCGCCAAGAACGGCTTCATCAACTGGAGCGCCACCGAGGATTTCGCCAACGAGATCATCAAGGCCTTCGACGTGCGCACACCGGGGCCGCACAACGCGGCGCGGTCGCTGTCGGGCGGCAACTTGCAGAAATTCGTCATCGGACGCGAGGTTCTGCAACAGCCCGACCTGCTGGTGGTGAATCAGCCCACCTGGGGCGTCGATGCCTCTGCCGCCGCCGATATCCGGCAGGCATTGCTCGATATCGCGGCACGCGGTGCTGCAGTGATCTGCATCTCTCAGGATCTTGATGAACTGATGGAAATCTCCGACCGCTTCGCGGCTTTGAACGAGGGTCGGCTGACCTCGCCGCGCCCGGCTAAAACGCTGACGGTGGACGAGATCGGCCTGATGATGGGCGGCGCTCATGATATGGAGGTGGCTCATGTTGACGCTTGAAAAACGCCCCTCGCCGTCGCGGATGTGGACGCTGCTGACACCGCCCTTGGCGGTCGTGCTGACGATGATCGCCGGCGGCATCCTGTTTGCCTTCCTCGGCAAGAACCCGGTCGAATCGATCCGCACGATCTTCTGGGATCCGGTGTTCGGCGAATTCGCCTTCTACTATCGCGGCCAGCTTCTGGTCAAAGCCGCACCGCTGATCCTGATCGCCATCGGCCTCTCGCTCGGCTTCCGCGCCGGGATCTGGAACATCGGGGCGGAAGGCCAGTATATCGTCGGTGCGATCTGCGGCGCGGGCATCGGTCTGGCCTTCTATCCGACTGAAAACCCGCTGATCTTCCCGCTGATGATCTTTGCCGGCGCGCTCGGCGGCTGGGCCTGGGCGATGATCCCGGCGACGCTCAAGGTGATGTTCGGCACCAATGAAATTCTCGTCTCGCTGATGCTGGTCTATGTGGCCGAATCGATGCTGGCTTCGGTCTCGTCCAGCTTGCTGCGGAACCCCGAAGGCATGGGCTTTCCGGGCAGCCGTAACTTCAAGGATTTCCCCGCCGCCCACAATGACTACCTGATCGAAAGCGCCGGCATCCACTGGGGTGTGGTCGCGGCCTTCATCGCGGTGATCTTCGCCTATGTCCTGCTGTCGCGTCACATTCTGGGCTTCCAGATCCGCGTCACCGGGCAATCGCCCCGCGCGGCACGCTTTGCCGGCGTCAACCCGTCGCGGCTGATCCTGTTCTGCCTCGGCACCTCTGGCGCCCTGGCCGGAATGGCCGGAATGTTCGAGGTTACCGGCCCCGCAGGCCAGATCAGCATCGATTTCAATTCCGGCTACGGCTTCACCGCGATCATCGTGGCCTTCCTTGGCCGGCTGCACCCGGTTGGAATCCTTCTGGCCGGCCTCTTGATGGCGCTCACCTATATCGGCGGCGAGGCTGCGCAAAGCACGCTCGGCCTGCCGGCCGCGGCGATCCAGCTTTTGCAAGGGATGCTGCTGTTTTTCCTTCTGGCAGTCGACGTGCTGACCAATTTCCGCATTCGCTTTGGCAAGACGGAGGCCGCGTGATGGATCTGTCCTCGATCAACCCGCTCATTCTCTTGGCCTCCATCATGGTGGCCTCCACGCCGATCCTTCTGGCCGCCATCGGCGAGATGGTCTGCGAAAAATCCGGCGTCCTGAACCTGGGCGTGGAAGGCATGATGATCACCGGCGCAGTCTGCGGCTTCGTCGTCGCGGTGGAGACCGGCAGTCCCGCCATCGGCTTTGTTGCCGCGGCTCTTGGTGGCGCGGTCCTGTCGCTGCTATTCGGGATCCTCACGCAGTACCTTCTGTCGAACCAGGTGGCGACCGGCCTTGCACTGACGCTTTTCGGTCTCGGCCTTTCGGCGCTGATCGGGCAGGGCTATGTCGGCATCAAGGCCCCAGTCACCGCAGATGTGAACATCCCGCTGTTGTCCGACATCCCCGTGATCGGACGGATCGTGTTTCAGCACGACCTGATGGTCTATTTCTCGATCGCGCTGATTGCCGGGGTCTGGGCCTTTCTCAAGTTCACCCGCGCCGGGCTGGTCCTGCGCGCGGTCGGCGAAAGCCACGATGCGGCGCATGCGCTAGGTTACCAGGTCGTGCTGATCCGGTTGCTGGCTATCATGTTCGGGGGCGCCTGCGCCGGTCTTGGCGGCGCCTATGTCAGCCTGATCCGCGTCCCGCAATGGACCGAAGGAATGACCGCCGGCGCGGGCTGGATCGCACTTGCCATCGTCGTCTTCGCAAGCTGGCGACCATGGCGCGTTCTGATCGGTGCCTACTTGTTCGGCGGGGTCACGGTTCTGCAGCTGAATCTGCAGGCAGCAGGCGTCGCAATCCCGGTCGAGTACTTGTCGATGTCGCCATATCTGATAACCATCCTCGTGCTGGTCATCATGTCGGCCAATCGCAGCCGCGCCGCCCTGGGCGCGCCGGCCGCGCTGGGTCGCGTTTTCCATGCCTCGCATTAGGGGCAATACTCGAAAATCCGGGCGAAACGCCCATACCAAAGGGGAGTGACTTATGAACAGACGATCAATTCTTGCCGGGGCCGTTCTGGCTGTCGGACTAGCAGGCACCGCCTTCGCCCAGCAGGACAAGGTCAAGGCCGGGTTCATCTTCGTCGGACCGATCGGCGACGGTGGCTGGACCTATGAGCATAACAAGGCCCGGCTGGCGGTCGAAGAGGAATTTGGCGACAAGGTCGAGACCGTCTATCAGGAAAGCGTACCCGAAGGTGCGGACGCCGAGCGCGCATTGACCCAAATGGCGCTGGGAGGGGCGGACATCATCTTTACCACATCCTTCGGATACATGGATCCGACGATCAACGTCGCCAAGAAGTTTCCGAACGTGAAATTCGAGCATGCGACAGGATTCAAGCGGGCTGACAACGCCGCGACTTACGGCGCGCGGTTCTATGAAGGCCGCGCCATACAGGGGCTGATCGCAGGGAATATCACCAAGTCCAACAAGATCGGCTATATCGGATCATTCCCGATCCCCGAGGTTATTCGTGGCATCAACAGCGCCTTCATCCACGCCAAGAAAGCCAACCCGGACGTCGAATTTTCCATCATCTGGGCTTACACCTGGTTCGACCCAGCCAAGGAAGCGGACGCCGCGACGGCGCTGATCGAGCAGGGTGCGGATGTGATCCTTCAGCATACCGATTCCACCGCACCGCATGCCGCAGCCGAAAAAGCGGGCAACGTCTATGCCTTTGGCCAGGCCAGCGACATGGCGGAATATGCGCCGATGCCGCGTGTCTCGTCGATCATCGACAACTGGGCGCCCTATTACATCGAGCGCGTAGGGGCAGTCCTGGACGGCACTTGGGAAAGCAAGGACACCTGGGGTGGTATCGGGTCCGGAATGGTCGAGATCGGCGAGATTTCCGATATCGTGCCTGAGGAGGTGCGCACGCAAGCCCTCGCGCTTCGCGACCAGATCGCATCGGGCGAGTATCACCCGTTCACCGGCCCGATCAACAAGCAGGATGGCTCCGCATGGCTCGCCGAGGGCGAAACTGCCGATGACGGCACTCTGCTTGGCATGGATTTCTACGTCGAAGGCCTGACCGGCGACATCCCGAACTGATCCAATCGACATAAAAACAGGGGCCGGGTCTTGCCCGGCCCCTTTTACTTTGTCTCAGCGCATGCGACCGTCGTGTCCATGACACAAGAACTCACCACCCCCGACGGAACCCCGATTTCCCGTTTTTGCTTCGGCACCATGCAATTCGGCCGCAACGCCGATGAAGCCGCCGCCGCAGATATGTTTTCCGCATGCCGCGCGTCTGGTATCAACTTCTTCGATACGGCCTATGTCTACAACGAGGGTCGATCGGAACAGATCCTTGGAAAGCTCGCCGCAACGGATCGCGACAAGCTTTTCATCGCAACCAAATGCGCCAATGGCGATACATCCGACCGCGCACTCATTCACAGCCAGTTCGATCAAAGCCGGAAGCGTCTGGGCATGGACAGCGTCGATCTGCTCTACATTCACATGTGGAACGACAAGACCCCGCTGGAAGAAACCTTCGAGACGCTGGCCGGACTCGTCGAAAGCGGCAAGACCCGCTTCATCGGCGTCTCGAACTATGCCGCCTGGCAGGTGATCAAGTCCAATCAGGTGGCCCGAAGCTTTGGCATTGAAATTGCCGCGGTGCAGCCGATGTACAACCTCGTCAAACGCCAGGCCGAGGTCGAGATCCTGCCGATGGCGCGTTCGGAAGGGTTGGCGATCTTTCCCTACTCGCCGCTTGGCGGCGGACTTCTGACCGGAAAATACGCCGCCGGACAGTCGGGCCGTCTGGACAGCGACAAAATGTATGCCGCGCGCTATGCCCCCGGCTGGATGCGAGAGGCAGCGGCCGAACTGTCGAAGATCGCCGCGGAACTCGACACCAGTGCCGCCACCCTCGCGGTTGCCTGGGTGGCTCGCAACCGGGCTGTGACCGCGCCGATCATCAGCGCACGGTCCGCCGAGCAGCTCGAACCCTCGCTGGATGCGTTGGACTTCAAGATGGATGATGCGCTCCATGCCCGGATCAGCGCCCTTTCGCCGGCCCCGCCCCCGGCCACTGACAAGCTGGAGGAAGCATGAGCGATTTTCTTGTCATCGGCGGCGGCATTGCCGGGATTTCTGCCGCAGCTCGGCTGTCGCATCTCGGCCAGGTCACGCTTCTGGAGGCCGAAGCGGGCCTTGGCTATCACACCTCGGGAAGGTCAGCGGCCCTGTTCGAAGAAAGCTACGGCAAACCGACGACCGTTGCTCTCAACCGGGCCAGCAAGGCCTATCTGCAATCCGCCAATGGCGGTGTCCTGTCACCCCGCGGGTTGCTGCTTCTCGCCCGCGCCGAAGAGGCCGAAAGCTTCGCGACCGACCTGGCCCAGATGGCGCTTGACCAGATCAGCGTCGCGGAGGCGCAGGCCATGGTGCCGATCCTTGATACCGAGGTCATCACCCAAGCCGCCTATGACGCCGAGGCGTGGGACATCGACACCGACCGGTTGATCCAGAATTTCGCGCGTGAAGTGCGCGGGAATGGCGGCGAAGTCCTGACCGGCCAGCGGGTCGAGCGCATCACCCGTACCGACAGCGGCTGGGCAGTCAGCACCGCGAAGGGCGACTTCGAGGCGCGGGTTCTGGTCAATGCTGCCGGATCCTGGGTCGATGAGATCGCCCGACTGGCAGGTATCGCGCCGCTGGGATTCACGCCGCTTCGCCGTTCGATGGCCCGTATCCCGGCTCCCGGTGGCCATGACGTCACGCACTGGCCGTTGGCTTTCGGCACCGGCGAAACATGGTACTGCAAACCCGATGCGGGCAAGCTGATTGTTTCACCCGCCGAGGAAGATCCCAGCCATCCGCATGATGCCTGGCCCGATGACATGGTGCTGGCAGAAGGTCTGGCGCGTTACGAAGCCTTCGTTACTGAACCCGTCACCCGGCTGGACAGCAGCTGGGCGGGCCTTCGCACCTTCGCGCCGGATCGGTCGCTGGTACTGGGGCCGGATGCGGTGGATCCGAGCTTCGTCTGGGTCGCAGGGCAAGGCGGTTACGGCTTTCAGTCCTCGCCCGCAGCCAGCCAACTGATTGCCGATCTTGTCGGAGGACGGGAACCGGACTTGCCGCCCGACGTCGTCATCGGTCTCTCTCCCGGGCGCTTCGGCGCGATCCAGTGCGTCCAGGGAAATCCCTGAGACGAAAGCGCCGGACGTCACGTTCATGCTCAGCGCGAGGCAACGAGCCTCCGGGGCTATGTTTTCCCGAAACGCTTCAGGCTTGTGCCGTCAGGTATTCGATGCCGTTCAGCGCGGTATATTCGGCGGGCGGGTAGGCGTTCGGTTCGCGGCGCAGTTGCGGGAAGCGCTGAACCAGCGCGTCACGGAATTCTTCGCTGAGACCGGCTACCGAACTGGCGGTCGGCAGAAAACTTTCCACCGGCAAGCCGTTCACGCAGAAGATCTGATGACTGTCGAACACCAGCGTGAAACAGCGCACCATTTCGGCCGAGCGGTCTACATAGGCGCCATCGCTTGACCCGGCCAGTTCGCGTGCTTCGATAAGGCAACCGCGCTTCTGGTCCACGCCAGCCAATCTGTAGCCGGGCACCAGTACACGGTGATCCGGGGCCAGACACAGATCGCGTTGCGGCATCATCGGTCCCAAGGCGCGGGGTTTCAGTCGGATTGGCGCCAGATCGGGATGCACGGCGATCTGCGTCGCGGAAAGCTCGCGCTTCCACACCATTCGCACCGGCTGCAGCCCGGTGTCTCGGGTGACGATCAGATCACCCGGGCGCACCAGTTCCACTCGCCTCGGACCGCACGGCGTGCGAACGTTCGCGCCTTCAACAATGCCGCCGGCAAAGCCGACGATGACGTCAGCATCGCCCTTGATCTTCTTCAAGTAACTCATGCGCCCACCTCGTATTCTTAAGTGCGCCCCCCATCCTGACGTCAACAATTCTAAGAAACTGTGTCCGAAATTGGGACAATGAGTGGATTCATTCTCCTTTTTACGGTATTTCTGAAAATACCTTTTTAAATCAGTGCCTAACGCAAATATCCGGGAAACCCAAAACATGACGCCAAGGCGATTGAACCTGCCCGATACAGCCAAAATTGCCGTGTCGGACGTCGATGGGCGGATCCATGCCCCCTCTGCCGCACGCAACGCCCAGCCGATTCTAGAGGTGCTCCGTCGGGTCGCCCCCGTACGCGGAACGGCCCTCGAAATCGCCAGCGGCACAGGCGAGCATGTCGCAGCTTTCGCCACCGCCCTGCCCGCACTGATCTGGCAGCCGACCGATATCGACGAGGCGCGGCTGGCAAGCATTGCAGCCTGGACCACCGATCTGGCCAATGTCCGCCCGCCGATCCGGCTTGACGCGACGGTGCCGGGTTGGTCCGAGAAGTTCGATCCGCCCAACCTGATCTTCCTCTCGAACCTCTTGCATCTGATCGGAGAAAGTG
The DNA here is from genome assembly GCA_024637315.1 of Brevirhabdus sp. GTDB lineage: Bacteria > Pseudomonadota > Alphaproteobacteria > Rhodobacterales > Rhodobacteraceae > JAHEAO01. The sequence goes on along the minus strand of JAGXFH010000025.1, from coordinate 43,728 downwards.
AGGCCCGCACCTGCGTGACCGAAGCTGGCCGCTTGCTGGCGCCGAATGGCATCCTGCTGGTCTATGGCCCGTTCAAACGGGGTGACGGATTCGCCAGCGACGGCGACCTCAGGTTCCATCAAGACCTTGCGGCGCAGGATCCGTCGATCGGCTACAAGGCGTTCCAGACCGTGCAGGCATGGCAAGCCGGGGCCTGGCTGCACCCCGTCGACGTGATCGAGATGCCGGCCAACAACCTGATCCTGTCGGCCCGCAAGCCGGCCTAGCCGTCGACTCTTATCGCCGCGTTCGTCGGATCATAGGGGCTATCCTCGACGACCTCGGCATCCCAGAGCCGGTTCAGCATCCTGACCTTCAGTTTCTGCCCGGTCCGGGCCAGGTCTGGCTTCACATAGCCCATCCCGATCTGCTTGCCGAAATGCACCGAATAGCCGCCGGAGGTCAGCCGCCCGACCTTGGTGTCGCCATCGTAAAGCGCCTCGCGGCCCCAGGGGTCGGCATCGTCGGGCCCGTCGATCAGCAGCGTCACGCACATCGACCGGATGCCGGTCTTCTGCATCGCCTCCTTGCCGTGAAACGGCTTGTCGAGATCGACGAACCGGTCCAGCCCGGCCTCCAGCGGGGTCGCGTCACGGCCCAGTTCGGTGCCGAAGGCCCGGTAGCTCTTCTCCTGCCGCAGCCAGTTCTGCGCCCGCGCCCCGACCAGCTTCAGCCCATGCGTCTCGCCGGCTTTCATCAGCTGGTCCCACAGGTAGGTCTGCATCTCGATCGGATGATGCAGCTCCCAGCCCAGTTCGCCTGTATAGGCGACGCGCACCGCGTGAACCGGGCACATGCCAAGTTCGATATTGCGCATCGAAAGCCACGGGAAGCGCTTGTTGGACAGCGCCGTCGCGGGCTCGGCATCGCGGATCAGACCGTTCAGAACGTCGCGCGATTTCGGCCCGGCGATCGCGAACACGCCGTATTGCGTGGTGATGTCGTGGATGTCGATATGGCCGAACCGGGCCTCGGCATCGGCCGCCGCCTTGCGCAGGTAATCACCGTCATAGGCGGTCAACGCGCCGGCGGAAATCAGCACGTATTCATCCTCGGCATAGCGGACGATGGTGTATTCGGTCCGCGTCGTGCCGGTCTCGGTCAGCGCATAGGTCAGGTTGATCCGGCCGACCTTTGGCAGCCTGTTGCAGGTGAACCAGTCGAGGAACTGCGTCGCCCCCGGCCCGCGCACCAGATGCTTGGTGAAGGCGGTGGCGTCGATCAGCCCGGCACCCTCGCGGATCGCCTTCGCCTCGTCCACCGCATATCGCCACCAGCCGCCGCGCCGGAAGCTGCGCGCCGCATGGTCGAAATCCGCGGGCGCATCCAGCGGCCCGTAATAGTTCGGCCGCTCCCAGCCGTTGACACAGCCGAACTGCGCGCCCAGCGCCTTCTGCCGGTCATAGGCCGGGGCGGTGCGCAGCGGCCGGCAGGCTTCACGCTCCTCGTCGGGGTGATGCAGGATGAAGACGTGGGAATAGCATTCCTCGTTCTTCCGCGCCGCATATTCGGTGGTTATCCAGGATCCGTAGCGCTTCGGGTCGAGCGCCGCCATGTCGATCTCGGCCTCGCCCTCGGTCATCATCTGCGCCAGGTACTTGCCGGTGCCGCCCGCCGCAGTGATGCCAAAGCTGAAGCCTTCGGCCAGCCACATGTTGCGCAGCCCCGGCGCCGGTCCGACCAGCGGGTTGCCATCCGGCGTGTAGCAGATCGGGCCGTTGAAATCGTCCTTCAGCCCCACCTCTTCCGAGGACGGGATCCGATGGATCATCGACATGTATTCCTCTTCGATCCGCTCCAGATCGAGCGGGAACAGATCGGCGCGGAAACTGTCGGGAACGGTGTATTCGAACCGCGCCGGGGCGCCGTCCTCGTAGGGGCCAAGGATCCAGCCCTTGCGCTCTTCGCGGACATACCACTTGGCGTCGGCGTCGCGCAGCACCGGGTGTTCGTCGTGGGTCTTGCGCCATTCGATCAGCGCCGGGTCGGGTTCTGTCACGATATACTGGTGCTCGACCGGGATCGCCGGGATCTTGATGCCCAGCAGTTTCGCGGTGCGCTGCGCATGGTTGCCGGTGGCGGTCACGACATGCTCGGCAGTTATCTGCGATGTCTCGTCCGAAGGCACCAGATTGCCGCCCTTCTCGACCATCTTGGTGATCGAGACGACCCATTCCGAGCCGGTCCAGCGATAGCCATCGACCTGCCATTTGCGCTCGATCGTACAGCCATGCTGGCGCGCGCCCTTGGCCATTGCCTGGGTAACGTCGGCAGGGTTGATATAGCCGTCCGTCGGATGAAAGATCGCACCCTTCAGATCCTCGGTCCGCACCAGCGGCCAGCGCTCCTTGATCTGCGCCGGGGTCAGCCACTCATAGGGAATACCAACCGTCTCGGCGATCGAGGCATAAAGCATGTATTCGTCCATCCGCGCGTCGGTCTGCGCCATCCGCAGGTTTCCGACCACGGCGAAACCGGCGTTCAGCCCAGTCTCTGCCTCCAGCGATTTGTAGAATTCAACAGAATAATCGTGGATGTGGCTGGTCGCATAGCCCATGTTGAACAAGGGCAAGAGGCCAGCCGCATGCCAGGTCGAGCCGCTGGTCAATTCGTCCCGTTCCAGCAGCATCGTATCCCATCCGGCCTTTGCCAGATGATAGGCTATCCCGGTTCCAACGGCGCCGCCGCCGACCACCACTGCTTTGACATGCGTTTTCATGGGCCGACTCTCCCCGGTACATTGCTGCGCCTAAATTGCCGAAAGCGCTTGGCGAAGGGAAGAAAGAGCCGACCCAACATGACACGAAACCGACAGTGGCCGGCGCTTGCCCTGCAATTGGCGCAGTCGTATAGATCGGAGGACCGCATCAGGGGGCGCAATGAAAGTCTGTACGACCAAGGCCGAGACGCGCGCGACCCTGGCAGCCTTGCGTAAAGCGGGCGATACGATCGGCCTCGTGCCGACGATGGGCTTCCTGCATGACGGCCACCTGGCGCTTGTCAAGGCGGCGACCGCGGAATGCGACCGGGTGGCAGTGTCAATCTTCGTGAACCCGACACAATTCGGGCCGAAAGAAGATCTGGCAAGCTACCCGCGCGATACCGACAGGGACCTTGAAATGCTACGCGCCGCCGGGGTGGATGTGGTGTTCATGCCAAGCCCTGCAGAGATGTATCATGCCGACAAGCAAACGATCGTTGACGCGACCGCGCTGTCGAAAATTCTGATCGGCAAGATAAGGCCCGGCCATTTCAGGGGTGTGGCGACGGTGGTCACAAAGCTATTGAACATCACCCAACCGGACCGCGCGTTCTTCGGCAAGAAGGATTACCAACAGTTGCGGGTCATCAAGACAATGGTCCGCGATCTGGACATGCCGGTGCGGATCATCGGAGTGCCGACGGTACGCGAGGCGGACGGGCTGGCGATGTCGTCGCGCAATGTCAGGCTGACGCCAGAGGATCGCAAGGCGGCACCGGTGCTGAACAAGGCGCTGGTTATGGCTGACAAGCTGGTCGCCGAAGGCATCACCGCCAAACAGCTTGAACGCGAGGTCCGCGACCGGATCGACGCCGAACCGCGCGCCAATGTGCAATCCGTCGACGTGCGCGACGCCGAGACAGTGGCCAGCGTCGGGGGACGGATCACCGCGCCGGTCGTCGTCCTGCTTGCGGTCCGGTTCGGGGATGTCCTACTGATAGACCAACGTGTTGTTTCCCCACAGAAAGGCCAGAGATGAGCACCGAAGCGCCAAAGCCCGTCCGCCGGATCACCGCTCCGCAAATCACCGCGATGAAGGGTGGCGACCCGATCGTCTCGCTGACCTCATACCATGCGCATACCGCCGCGATCGTCGACAAGTATGCCGATTTCATCCTCGTGGGCGACAGCCTCGGCATGGTCATGCACGGCATGGAAACCACCGTCGGTGTGCCGCTCGACCTGATGATCATGCACGGAAAGGCCGTGGTGCGTGGCACGAAACGCGCGCTGATCGTCGTCGACATGCCGTTCGGCTCCTACGAGGAATCGCCGAAAATGGCGTTCCGCAATGCCGCCAAGATCCTGAAGGAAACCGGCTGCGGCGCGGTCAAGCTGGAAGGCGGGAAGCGAATGGCCGAAACGGTGCATTTTCTGGTCGAGCGCGGCGTGCCGGTGATGGGCCATGTCGGCCTGACGCCGCAGGCGAGCCTGACAATGGGCGGATTCAAGACGCAGGGCCGCGAGGAAGATAGCTGGCCGATCCACATCGAGGATGCCCGGGCCGTTGCGGACGCCGGAGCGTTCTCCATGGTTGTCGAGGGCGTCGTCGAACCCCTGGCTCGCAAGATCACCGACGCGGTCGGGATCCCGACCATCGGCATCGGCGCATCGGTCGATTGCGACGGCCAGATCCTGGTGCTCGAGGACATGCTGGGCCTCAATCCGAAACCGCCCAAATTCGTCAAGGTCTACGGCGCGCTGGCTGAAGAAATCGAGAACTCGGTCAAGACCTATGCCGCCGAAGTGCGCGACCGCAGCTTTCCGACCGAGGATCAGACGTATCGCTGAACGCACGGTTCTTCGAGGTCTTGTCAAAGGCCCTGCGGATCGAACGGGTCACCGACGCTGACACGAGGCCACGCCTGAGGGATCATTTTCGTCGGGGCGACCCCGACGACGAATGTATCGTCACCACTGCACACCCATGGGGAAACCAGTCGGCGACACGTGCCGCGGAGCTGGGGCGCGGATTTTCGCAGGGCAGCGCCGGGCAGCGCAAGGCGGGCAATACTTGACAGTCGATCCGTGCTATACTGATCTCTGGTATCAACCGGAGAATCCCCATGATCGTCTTCCCCGCCATCGAATTGCTGAATGGCCGCTGCGTCAGCCTCAATCGCGGTCGAATCGAAGAGCCCTCGATCTGGCATGTCGATCCGCTAGCCAAAGCCAAAGCCTTCGCCGCAGCGGGGGCCGAGTGGATCCACCTGACCGATCTGGACGGCGTGCAGGGCGATGATCGGAATGCCGCTCTGGTGCAGGACATCATCAACCATTGCGAGACCGCGGTCCAACTGGGGGGCGGGTTCCGCTCTGCCAGGCAGATCGCGGAATGGATCGACCGCGGGGCCGGGCGGATCGTGATTGGAACACTGGCGGTGTTCCAGCCCGATATCGTGAAGGCGGCTGCCAAGCACCATCCCGACCAGATCGTGATCTCGGTCGATGTCTACCAGGGCAGCGTGATGAGCGACGGCTGGCGCAAGCCGAGCGCGATCACGCCCGAAGATTTCATCCGCACCTACGAGAACGATCCGCTGGCTGCGATCATCGTCACCGACATCGATGCGAATGTCGGCGATGCCGACGATTCGCTGGCCTTGGTCACCAGGCTGGCAGGCGTAGCGAAAGCGCCGGTGATCGCGCGCGGATGGGCGCAGTCGCTGGATGATCTTTCGCGGCTGAAATACGTACCGCGGGTGGCCGGTGCGATTGTCGGGCGCGCGTTCTTCGATCACTCGATCGACCTCGGCGATGCGCTGGCACTGGCGAGGCAGGCGCGCGAGGAGACTGCGTCTTTCGTCTGATCCCGAACGGGTGAAGCGTGCTAGCCGCGCTCTATCCGTTCGCAGGTAATCACCAGCGTTTCGATGGCGACCTCGTTGCCGGTGGCCTGCAGATCAGGGCCGACATATTTTGCGGGCCAAGCCTCAAACAGGTTCCAGCGCAGCACTTCTTCGCGGGCCTCGTCGAGAAGGATGATCGAGACGGAACGACGCTGGACATCGCCATCGACGACCGACTGGCGCCACTGCCACACCGCATCCGAGCGGGTGATGCCGCGTTTCAGGGTGATGTCGCCGAATTTGTGCAGGCCGGGCAACTTGCGGACCGACCCGACGCGGCTGTCGCCGGTGCGGTACTCGATGATTTCGGTTTCGGAACTGATGCCAGAGGCTTCGGCGAAACCAGCAGCCTCAACGCCCTCGATCTCGACGATGAAATTGAAATTGCCATAGGGGTCGCCGTCACGATGGGCCATATCCGTCCTCGCCTTGGATGCCCGCCGAGTTTACCCGGTTTCGCGCGGTCAGGCGAGCGTGGATTATTTTTGCGCTGCGCGCCGGCGGCGGCATCTGGTAAGCTTTTTGCATGGGACGAGCGCCTGAACGCAACAAGAGGACCAATGATCCGGACGTGATTCTGGATGTGTTGTTGCGCGACCGGGTGCTCTATCTGGTGCTGTCGAATCGGCGCGACCATCCGGTGCGCGATGTCAGAGTGACTTTCCGTCGCAAACTGACGGGTCTGGGCGGGGTGGTCGATATCGCAGCCTTGCCGCTTTGGCAAAAGCTGGACTTTCTGGCACCCGGCCGGGTGATCGAAGTGCCGCTGGACCGGGCCGAGGTTTTCTTTGCCCGCGAGCGAAGCACCAAGCTGGCAGCGTCGGTCGCCTATACCGACCCCGACGGGATCCGGTTTCAGGCCACCATTGTGCATGACCTTGGTGCCTATCAGGATTTTCCGGGGATCGTGGTGCGCCGGGTCATGTCCCCGTGAAGGCGATCTGCCTTAATCCGGCATCCCGCCATCGGCATCATCACCGGTTTCGGCCAGAAGGGTGGCGAAATCGGGAATATGGACCTGCCGTGTGCCTTGCAATTCGATGACGCCGTCGCGTTTCAGCGCCGAGATCTGCCGGCTGACGGTTTCCAGAGTCAGGCCCAGGTAGTCCGCCATCGCCTCTCGCGTCAGTGGCAGATCAAACCGCGAGCCGTCAACGATGCTTGATAGATGCAGCGATGCCTCGCGCCGGGCGATGATCAACAGAAGACTCGCGATCTTTTCACGGGCGGTCTTTCGGCCGAGGACCAGCATCCATTCGCGGGCGGCGTCAAGTTCGTTCAGGGTCATTTCCAGCAGGCGCTGGCTGACATGTGGGTGCGTGGTCAAAAGCTCTTCGAACGGTTTCCGGCGGAAGCAGCACAGGGTCAGGTCGCTGACGGCGGTGACATCGTAAAGCACGTTGTTGCGGCCCGGACGGCCGAGGAAATCGGACGGCAGCAAGAGGCCGACCATCTGGGTGCGACCATCCTCCATCGTCTGGGTCAGGGCCGCGACGCCGGTGACGACCGAGCCCACGAAATCTATGTGATCGCCGGACCAGACGATCGGCTGGCCGGCTTCGTAGTTCCGGTAATACTTGATCTGGTCGAGATAGACGAGTTCATCCGCTTCGCAGCGTGCGCAGACAGCCCGGTGCCGAATCGGGCAAGTTCCGCAATCTTTCGTCTTGTAGGCGATTTCTGCCATGCCTCTGCTTTCGATTGATCCAAATCAAGGAATTCTAATTGGTTCATGCGCCTAGTTAGGCACATGAAGATGGTATCGCAACTCCGCCAGTTGGGACTGTTTGACGCGCGTGTGCCGCGTTATACCAGCTATCCGACTGCACCACAATTCAGCGCCCGCAGCAACGCGTCAGAGGTCGAGGGCTGGATCCGCGCGATTCCCGAGGGTGCCACTGTTTCGCTCTACGTGCATATCCCGTTCTGCCGCCGCCTGTGCTGGTTCTGCGCCTGCCGGACACAGGGCACCAGCACGCTGTCGCCGGTCGTGGCCTATGTCGAAACGCTCAAGGCCGAACTGGCGCTGCTGGCGGAATTGCTGCCCAAGGGTGTGCGGCTCGAACATCTGCACTGGGGTGGCGGTACGCCGACGCTGTTGGAGCCAGGGCTGATTCGCGATCTGGCGGGGGCGGTCCTTGATGTGGTTCCGTTGGCCGAGGCGGCGCAATTTTCGGTCGAGATCGACCCCAGCGAGATCGACGAGGCGCGACTTGACGCGCTAGCGGCGGCGGGGATGAACCGCGCCTCGATCGGGGTGCAGGATTTCGACCCCGAAATTCAGGCGGTGATCGGGCGACAGCAGAGCTACGAAATCACCCGTGACGCTGTCGAGGGGTTGCGGGCGCGCGGTGTCCGAAGCCTGAACATGGATATCCTTTACGGCCTGCCGTATCAGACCACGGGGCGGATCGCCGAAAGTGTGCAGCAGGTGCTTTCGCTCTCGCCCGACCGGGTCGCCCTATACGGCTATGCGCATGTGCCGTGGATGGCCAAGCGGCAGTCACTGATCCCGACCGACGCCCTGCCCCGACCCGAAGAGCGACTGGCGCTATGCGAGACTGCGCAGCAATTGTTCATCTGGGATGGGTATACAGAAATCGGCATCGACCATTTCGCCCGGCCCGAGGACGGATTGGCAACCGCGCAGCGCGCCGGGCGGTTGCGGCGGAATTTCCAAGGCTATACCGAAGATACTTCGGAAACGCTGATCGGAATCGGGGCGTCTTCGATTTCCCGCTACCGGCAGGGCTATGCGCAGAACGCGCCGGCGACTTCGGCCTATCAGGGTGCCGTGCGGGGCGGCGATCTGGCGGTGCGCAAGGGCCACACCTTTTCAACGGAAGACATCCAGCGCGGTCGGATCATCGAGGTGCTGATGTGCGATTTCGCAGTAGATTTTGCTGCTTTGGCAACCGAACTGGACGCTCCGTCGGACACATTGCGCCACTACGCCGACGGCATCGAGGAGGCGTTTCCAGGGGTGCTGCGGCTTGGCGAGACGCTGCTTGAAATCCTGCCAGAGGGGCGGCCGCTGACGCGGATGATCGCGCGGCATTTCGACGCCTATGCGATGGCCACCTCCGGACACAGCACCGCCATCTGACCCGATTGCCCTGCCACGCGAGAGATCCTAGAACAGCGGGGCAGGCAACGGGGCGGCAGATGGCAAATCCTCTTCATGACGCACTTTTCGCACCGCACCTGGGCAGCGAACGGTCTTTTCTGGCTGCTGCTGGCGGGGCGGGCGGCACGAGTTACGGCGAATTCCTGGACACCGCGTCACGGCTGGCCCATGTGCTGGCGGATCTGGGGCTGACGCCAGGCGACAGGCTGGTCGCACAGCTTGAGAAATCGCCGATGGCGTTGGCGCTTTACGCGGCTTCGGTGATGACAGGCGTGGTCTATCTGCCGCTGAACACCGCCTACACGGCTGCCGAGATGCACTACTTCCTTGACGATTCCGGCGCGAGGCTACTGGTTTGCGACAGCGGCCGGGCGGCGGCCTTGAGCCCGATCGCGGCAGGGTTGGGCGCCAAGGTCCTGACGATGGATGCCAACGGCGCCGGCGGATTGCGCGACCTCGCTGCTGGCAAGCCGGGGGGGTTTTCGCCCGTCGACCGGGGACCGAACGATCTGGCGGCCCTGCTGTACACATCAGGCACCACCGGTCGGTCGAAAGGGGCGATGCTGAGTCATGCGAACCTGTTGTCGAATGCCGAGGTGCTGGCGGCGGAGTGGCGGTTCACCGGCGCGGACGTGCTGCTGCACGCATTGCCGATCTTTCACACGCACGGGCTGTTCGTGGCGACCAATATCGCGCTTCTGACCGGGGCCACGATGATCTTCCTGCCCAGGTTCGACACCGACGCGGTGATTGCCGCCCTGCCTGCCGCGACCAGCATGATGGGCGTGCCGACTTTCTACACGCGGCTTTTGGACGATCCCCGCTTCAGCCACGATCTGGTGGCGCATATGCGTCTTTTTACCTCTGGATCCGCGCCGCTGGCGGCCGAAACGCATGAGCAGTTCCAGGCAAGGACCGGGCACCGGATCCTCGAACGTTACGGGATGACCGAAACCAACATGAACACCTCGAACCCCTATGACGGGCCGCGCAAGGCGGGGACCGTGGGCAAGCCGCTGCCGGGGGTCGAACTGAAGATCACCGATCCCGAAACCGGCGCGACGCTGCCCGAGGGCGAGATCGGCGTGATCGAGGTTCGCGGGCCGAACGTATTTCAGGGCTATTGGAAGATGCCCGAGAAGACCGCCGAAGAGGTGAGGGCGGACGGGTTCTTCATCACCGGCGACCTCGCGCGGACCGACGAGGACGGTTATGTGGTGATCGTCGGTAGGGCAAAAGATCTGATCATTTCGGGTGGCTACAACATCTATCCGAAAGAGGTCGAGCTGGTGCTCGATGAACTGCCCGGGGTGCTGGAAAGCGCTGTGATCGGCGTACCGCATCCGGACTTCGGCGAGGCTGTCGTGGGCATTCTGGTGCCGCGAAAGGGCGCGGTGCTGGACGAGGCGACGATATTGACCGAGGCCGGAATCCGGCTTGCGAGATTCAAGCTGCCCAAGCGGGTGGTCGTGGTTGAGGCGCTGCCGCGCAACACCATGGGCAAGGTACAGAAGAATCTGCTGCGGCAGAGCTATGCGAAGAGTTTTGCATGAGCGGGGGTTTGATCAGGCGCTTGGCAGCGATCTGCGGCGCGGGCAACGTCCTGAGCGGCAAGGATGCGGCTCCCTATGGCCGTGACTGGATGGGGAAATATGTCTCTCAGCCGCTGGCGGTGGTGAGGCCGGGCGATACAACCGAGGTTGCGGCGGTGATGCGGCTGGCGCATGACACCGGCACGCCGGTGGTGCCGATCGCGGGCAATACCGGGCTGGTCGGCGGCACCCATGCGGCGGGCGCGCTGATGCTGTCGGTCGAGCGGCTGAACCGGGTCCGCGCGATCCGGCCCGACGCCCGGATCGCGATCGTCGAGGCCGGCGTGATCCTGTCAACGCTGCATGACGCCGCCGAGGCGCACGAGCTGGCCTTCCCGCTGTTCTTCGGGGCCCGCGGTTCGGCGATGATCGGCGGCAATCTGGCGACCAATGCCGGCGGCTCGAACGTGCTGCGGTATGGCAATAGCCGCGCCCTCTGTCTTGGGTTGGAGGTGGTCCTGCCGGATGGCGAGGTGATGGATCTGATGAGCGAGTTGCACAAGGACAATTCAGGCTATGACCTGAAGGACATGTTCATCGGATCCGAGGGTACGCTGGGGATCATCACCGCCGCCGTCCTGAAACTGGTGCCAAAACCCCGCGCCTATGCCACGGCGATGGTCGCCGCTCGGTCGCTGCCGGATGCGCTGGTGCTACTGAACCGGCTGCAGTCGGCGACGGGCGGCATGGTCGAGGGGTTCGAGTTCATGCCGCGCACCTACATGGCGAGATTGCGTGAGGTGCTGCCCGACCTCCGGCCGCCCCTGGGCTACGATCACGACGTCACGATACTGGTCGAGTTGGGCGCGACCGCACCGCGTGACGTTGAGCCGCTCGCGGATGGCTCGGTTCCCGTGGCCGGGCTGCTTGAAGAGACGCTGGCCGGACTGATCGACGAGGGGTTGGCGCTCGATGCCGCCGTGGCGCAATCGCAGGGTCAGCGGCTGGCGATGTGGAAAATCCGCGAAAGTGCCGCCGAGATCACGCTGGGGCGGCAGCCGATCATCGACACCGACATCTGCGTGCCGGTCGACCAGGTGTCGGCGTTCATGGATGACGCGCTGGCGCGGCTTGAGAAGATGGACCCGGAGGCCGAAACCATCACGGTCAGCCATCTGGGCGACGGCAACCTGCATTTCACGGTTTGGCCCACCAGCCGTGACGCGGCCACGCAAGATCTGATCCGCGAGATGGTCGAGGAAGTGACGCTGGCGCTAGGAGGATCATTCTCGGCGGAACACGGGATCGGGCTGACCAAGCTGCCCTCGATGCGGCGCCGCAAGGATAAGGTGGCGCTGGCGGTGATGCGGAAGATCAAGCAGGCGCTGGACCCAAAGGGAATCATGAACCCGGGAAAAGTGATTCCGGATGCCTAGATCGCTCCGTCGGATCGCAGAGGATCCGATGCAGAGCCTCGTTGCGCTGTCGATCCTGTGTGTCGGCACGCTGCAGAGCGCGCAGACTCGCCACCATCGCAAGCGCGATCCTCAAATCAGGCATCCCATGGCAAGCAAGGCCAATCACATAGACACAGTTGCTAGCGCCAGTCGAAGAACCCCTCGCCGGCGCGACCCAGCAGGCCCTCGGCCATTGCGCGGCCGATCTCGGCACCATCCTCGACAGCGCCGGTCTGATCGTCGCTGTGCACCTCCGACCCGTCGGTTCGCAGGATCTCGCCGCGCAGGCGCAAGCTGCCGCCATCCAGTTCTGCCAGTCCAGCGATCGGCGTCTGGCACGATCCGTCAAGGGCAGTCAGGAATGCACGTTCGGCCGCCAGCCGCTGACCGGTCCGCACATCATGGATCGCCTCGAGCAGTTCTGCGGCTCGAAGGTCATCGGCTCGGCGCTCGATCCCGATGGCGCCTTGCGCGACAGCGGGAAGCATCTGATGCTCGGGAATCGGGACATGCGGCACATCGGCCAGCCGCAGCCGGTTCAGTCCCGCCATCGCCAGAAGCGTCGCCCCGGCGACCCCGGCTTCCAGCTTCTTCAGCCGGGTCTGGACGTTGCCGCGGAACTCCACCACCTGAAAATCGGGACGGCGGCTGAGAAGCTGCGCCCGGCGGCGCAAACTGGACGAGCCGATCACCGCCCCCTCGGGCAGATCCAGAGGCCCTCCCGAGAGCAGCGACACGAATGCGTCTCGCGGATCCTCGCGCGGCAGGTAACAGTCGATCTGCAGGCCCTTGGGTTGCAGGACCGGCATATCCTTCATCGAGTGAACGGCGATGTCGATGGTCTTGAACAGCAGGTCATTCTCGATCTCGCGCGTAAAGAGACCCTTGCCGCCAAGTTCTTTCAGCGGTCGATCCTGTACCCGGTCGCCGGTCGTCGAAATCGCGATGACCTCGAAGGCTTCGTCAGGCAGATCGAACGCTTCCATCAGCCGGTGCCGCACCTCATGCGCCTGCGCCATTGCCAGCGGCGAGCCGCGGGTGCCGATTTTCAGGGGATGCGCCGAAGAAGGAAGCTCTGATTTCATAGGCTGTCTCTACTCGCGACTTGGCTCCCTTACAACCGGGGCCGGGTTGACAAACTGTTGCCGGCACCCGACGACAGCGCAAAGTAAGCGGGGAAGGGCAGAGCATGACAGAAGACAAGACGATCCTGCGCGCATTGGCCGGCGAAGTATTGCCGACACCGCCGGTCTGGATGATGCGGCAGGCCGGGCGCTATCTGCCAGAATACCGCGCGACGCGGGCCAAGGCCGGGGATTTCCTGTCGCTCTGTTATAACCCTGACCTCGCCGCCGAAGTTACGCTGCAACCGATCCGGCGCTACGGCTTCGATGCGGCGATTCTCTTCGCCGATATCCTCTTGGTGCCGCAGGCCCTGGGCGCTGACTTGTGGTTCGTGCAGGGCGAAGGGCCACGGCTTTCCACAGTCACCGGTCCGACCGACCTGGCCCGGCTGAAGCCGGTCGCGGAGATCCACGAAACTCTTGCCCCGATCTACGAGACGGTGCGCATCCTGACCGGCGAATTGCCGCCCGAGACGACGCTGATCGGCTTTGCCGGCGCGCCATGGACGGTTGCGACCTACATGATCGCCGGGCAAGGCACACCCGATCAGGCACCGGCGCACAAGCTGCGCATGGAGGATCCCGCGACCTTCGCGGCGCTGATCGACTTGCTGACTGAGGCCACGATCGAATATCTCTCGGCGCAGATCGAGGCAGGGGCCGAGGTGGTGAAACTCTTCGACAGCTGGGCCGGATCGCTTTCGGGCGAAGCGTTCAGCCAATACGCACTGGATCCGGCACGAAAGATCATCACAGCGCTTAAATCCCGGCACCCCGGCATTCCGGTCATCGCCTTCCCCCGCGAAGCCGGTGACAACTATATCGGCTTTGCAAGGGCGACCGGGGCCGATTGCGTGGCGCTCGACAACTCGGTCTCCGCCATCTGGGCGGCGGAGAATGTGCAAAAGGACGGCTGCGTGCAGGGCAACCTTGCCTCTTCGCACATGGTCACGGGCGGGCCGGCGCTGATCGACGAGACCCGTGCCATCGTCAAGGCATTCTCGAACGGGCCGCATATCTTCAATCTCGGCCATGGCATCACGCCGGATGCCGACCCCGACAATGTACAACTGATGGTCGATACCGTCCGGGGCGGCTGACGGCCCTCATCCGCCCTTCGCTTTCCAACCTCCGCGCTGCAGGTTGCGGGAGTCTTCGTCAGGCCGGGGTCAGACCCATTTGGCCAGCGGCGGCAGGCTCATCAGCACCGCGTTTGCGTCATGGCCGGTTGCCAGACCGAATTTGGTGCCGCGATCGTAAACAAGGTTGTATTCGGCATAAAGCCCGCGATGGATCAGCTGAACGTCCTTGTCGGCCTCGGTCCAGGGGCTGTTCCGCCGTAACTCGGTGATCGGCAGAAAGGCGGGCAGGAAGGCGCGGCCGACGTCCTGGGTGAAGGCGAAATCAGCCTCCCAATCGCCGGAATTGTGGTCGTCGTAAAAGATCCCGCCGACGCCACGGGCCCGGTTCCGGTGCGGGATGAAGAAATACTCGTCGGCCCAGTCCTTGTAGCGCGGGTAGATCTCGACCCCATGCGGATCGCAATGCGCCTTCTGGACAGCGTGGAAATGCGCCGTGTCCTCCGGGTATTCGATGCAGGGGTTCAGGTCCGATCCGCCGCCGAACCACCATGCGCCGGGGGTCCAGAACATCCGGGTGTTCATGTGGACGGCGGGGCAGTGCGGATTCTGCATATGCGCGACAAGACTGATCCCCGAGGCCCAGAAGCGCGGATCGCTGTCCATTCCAGGCACGCCGCGCGCGGCCATCGCGGCTTGCGCGCGTTCGCCCAGGGTGCCGTAGACAGTCGAGACATTGACTCCGACCTTTTCGAACACCCGGCCGGCGCGCATCACGCTCATCAGCCCGCCACCCGCATCGCTGCCGTCATCCGACGCGCGACGAGTTTGGCTGACCTCGAACCGTCCGGCAGGCCCGCCTGCGAAGGGGCCGGCGGACTGGCTGTCCTCCAGCGCCTCGAAAGCTGCGGTGATCTGGTCGCGCAGGTTTCGGAACCAGTCCGAGGCCCGTTGTTTCTGGCTGTCGAACGCTTCGCTCATTCCCGGTCTCCGCGGTTTTGTTTCAGTCGGTGATGCCGCGCGCAGCCAGACTTTGACAGCGGCGGCCCGCGACTTATTCTAGCAGTGGTAGGATTTGTCAAAGGTGCCAAGATGCAACGTCTTCTTCTTCTGGCCCTGATCGGGCTTGCTGCCTGCGCCACCCCGCGCGAGCGGTGCATCGCGGGGGCGACCAAGGATATCCGGGTGCTGGACAGGCTGATCGCCGAAAGCCAAGGCAATATCCAGCGCGGCTACGGCTATGGCACAGAGCGTTATACGACCTGGGATTTCGTTGTTTGCGGTCGGCGCAAGGACGGCTCGTTCCACTATTGCTGGGAACCTTATGACAGGACCCGACGGGTGCCGGTCGCGGTCGATCTGACGGCGGAACAACGACAGCTTGACGCGATGGTCCGGAAGCGCGCCGAATTGGCACGGCAACTTGGCCCACAGATCGCCGCCTGCAACGCCGCGTATCCGGTCGAGTAAAGCTGCCTTACTGCGTCGGCGCGTCCACGGAATCGACAAGTCCGCGCCCGCCATCGACCGCCAGCACCTGCCCGGTCACAAAGCTCGAGGCGTCCGAGGCGAGGTATTGCGCCGTGTCCACCAGTTCGCTTGCGCCCGCGATGCGGCCAAGCGGGGTGCGGCGGATCAGCATGTCGCGCAGGTCGGCATCTTCGCGAAGCGCGGTCTGCAGGCTGTTGCTCATCACGCTGCCAAACGAGATCGCGTTGACGCGGATACCCTTGGACGCCAGCGCCAGCGCCATCGAGCGGGTCATCTGCTCCAGCGCCGCGACGCTGACCGAATAGGCCAGCAATTGCGGATGGGTGCGTGTCGCCGCAATCGACGACAGGTTGATGATCGAACCGATCTGGCGGTCGCTGTCCTCGTCCTTTTCGGCCCGCGCGATCATCTTGCGGGCGACGGTCTGGGACAGCCGGTAGCTGGTGATCAGGTTCTGCTGCATCATCACGTCAAGCGAATCGTCATCAGGATCGAGCGGGTCGGTCGGAGTGATCTGGCGGCTGGCATTGACCAGGATATCGACCCGGTCGAAAGCGTCGATCGTGGCCGACAAGAGATTCGCCTGGGTCAGCTTCTTGCGCAGATCGCCGCAGAACAGCCGCAGGCCGCTATCGTCTTCTCTGGCCGCATCGCCGCATTCCTCGGTCAGCCGCGCCTCGTCCATGTCGACGAACATGACATTGGCGCCCTGGGCGACGAAATGCCGGGCGATGGCCAGCCCGATGCCGTTGGCGGCCCCGGTGACGATGGCGGTCTTTCCGTTGATCGAGAAGGACATGGAGCGGGTTCCTGATTGAGGCCGGGTCAGGCCGGCTTGCGGCGAGGTTTTGCGGCGCGAAACACCTTGAACGACGGTTCACCTGCCGCTTCGATCACCTCGTGAAAGGCGGCGGACAGGGCTGCTTCATAGGGCAGATGGCGGTTGGCGACCAGCCAAACAGTGCCATTTGGCTTCGTCATGCGGGCAGCCGCCTGGATAAAGGCTCGACCAATGTCGGGATCGGCAGCGCGGCTGGCGTGGAAGGGCGGGTTCATCACCACGATGTCAAACGGCGCTTCGGGATGAAAGCTGGTGGCATCGGCCCAATGGAAACGCGCACGAGGATCGGTGACGTTGCGGCGGGCGCAGTCAAGCGCGGCATGGTCTGCCTCGATCAGGTGGCATTCGGTGACCTTGGGGCTTCGCAGCACCTGGTGCGCGAGAAAGCCCCAGCCAGCGCCAATATCTGCGACGCGGCCCGACATCTCGCGCGGCAAGGCGGCGGCCAGCGCGGCAGAGCCGCGGTCGATCGCATCGGCCGAGAAGATACCTGGTGCGGTGGCGAAGCCTTCGGCGAGGCGAATTTCGTTGCGGTCCGCGGCCCAGTCGGCAAAGTCACCGCCTTCGGCCACGAAGATCTTGCCATGCGCCTTGGACAGCACCGCGCCGACCTCTGCGCCACGTCTGCGGCACTCCTTCAGGATGCTGTCGGCGCCATCGGTCTTTTGCCCATCGACGACCACTGGTCCGCCGCCAGTGACCTGCATCGCCTCGGCGATCAGGGTGTGCGCCTCGGCCTTGGCGCGGGGCAGGAAGACGACCGCCAGCGCATAAGCGCCCTCGGCCGCTGTCGCGGTGTCGTAACCTTCACGCTGAAACGCATCGTGGTCGGGCCGGAACCCCTGCACCACCTGCACCCGATCCTTCGGCAAGGCCGACAGGTCGGTTCCGGCGCGCGGCCGGAACAACGCAATGCGGCCGGTTTCGGGCACCGACAGGATTCCGTCGTCGATCGCAAGGGAGAGGCGCGGGGCGATCATGGCAAGGGCGGCGGCCCTATTCCTTTTCCATCGTGCATTGCAACGGATGCTGGTGGCGGCGCGCGAAATCCATCACCTGGCTGACCTTGGTTTCGGCAATCTCGTAGGAAAACACGCCGACCACCGCCAGCCCCTTCTTGTGGACTGTCAGCATGATCTCGAACGCCTGCGCATGGTTGAGGCCGAAGAAGCGTTCCAGCACATGCACGACGAATTCCATCGGGGTGAAATCGTCATTGAGCAGCATCACCTTGTAAAGCGGCGGGCGCTTGGTCTTTGGTTTGGTCTTGGTGACGACCCCGCTCTCGCCATCCGTCTGGTCGGTCTTGTCAGACATCATGTGAAAAAGCGGATTCAACAGGCAGGCTCCGGGGGTTTGAATTTGCATGGCTCTGGGCGGACTATATAAGCGCTGGCAACCAAGAGAAAAGGGGCGGGCCGGGTGCGAAGGTCGAATTGCTGGGGCATGGGGGCGGTATGGCAGGCAAACTGACGACAATCGGTTTCGATGCGGATGATACGCTTTGGCAGAACGAACAGTTCTTTCGGATGACCCAGGACCGATTCGCGGGACTTCTGGCAGACTATGCCGAGGCCGATCACCTGGCCGAGCGACTGTTGGCCGCCGAGCGGCGCAACCTTGGGAATTACGGCTTCGGCATCAAGGGTTTTGTTTTGTCGATGATCGAGACCGCGATCGAGGTGACCGATGACCGGGTGCCGGCCTCGGTTATCCGAGAACTGATCGCCGCCGGGCAGGAGATGCTACAACATCCGATCGAACTTCTGCCCAATGCCCGCCAGGCCGTCGAGGCGCTCGCGGGCGAATTTCACCTGCTCTTGATCACCAAGGGCGATCTTCTGGATCAGGAGCGCAAGTTGGCGCAGTCGGGTCTGGGCGAACTGTTCGACGGCGTCGAGATCGTCTCGGACAAGACTGCAGTCGTCTACCGGCAGATCTTCACCCGCCATGGCGGCGGCGCAGAGGCCGCGCTGATGGTCGGCAATTCGCTGAAATCCGATGTGGTGCCGGTGATCGAGGCGGGCGGCTGGGGTGTGCATGTGCCGCATCATCTGACTTGGGAACTGGAGCATCACGCGCCGCCCAAAGGCCATGCGCGGTTCCGCGAGATACCCGATCTGGGCGATTTGGCCGAAGTGATCGACGAGATCCGAAGCCGCTGACGCCACAATCCGGTCATGATTGAGCATGTTGTAGGTGAACCGGCATTAACCACTAGATGTCGGTGAGGTATCTTAGAAACAGGCTCAAAGGTATTGAAAATAAGGTGTTTTCCGATTGTGCGACTTGTGCTAGCGTGTTCGCAATAAAAGAAAGTCAGGGACAAAAGATCCCGGCATCTTGAGGCAGTAGAAGGCGAGCGACGTGGAAAAACGTCTGGGGCAGATTGCCCGGTTCGGGCTATTCTTATTGGCATTGACCGTGTTGGCCCTGTTGCCGCCGTTGCAGGCCCGTTCGGCGCCGCATGCGGCAATGGTGATGGATGCGCGATCCGGTGAGGTGCTGCATTCGCGCAATGCCGATACCCGGCTGCATCCCGCCTCGCTGACCAAGATGATGACGCTCTACATCACCTTCGAGGCCGTGCGCCGCGGCGAGATCTCGATGGATACGATTGTCACGATCTCGAGGACGGCCGCGAGCGAACCGCCGTCGAAATTGGGCTTGAAGCCCGGACAGAAGATAAAGCTGCGCTACCTTGTGCGGGCCGCCGCGGTCAAGTCGGCCAACGATGCCGCGACCGCCATCGGAGAGGCGATCGAAGGCTCTGAAGCGGCCTTTGCGCGCCGGATGACCCGCACCGCGCAGGCGCTGGGAATGAGCCGCACGACCTTCAAGAACGCCCACGGGCTGACCGAGGCAGGGCATCTTTCGACGGCGCGCGACATGACGGTGATGGGGCGGCGGCTGTTCTATGACTTTCCAGAGTACTACAACCTCTTCTCGCGCCTGACGACCGATGCCGGGGTGCAGAAGGTGGCGCACACCAATCGCCGTTTTCTTGCCAGTTATCGCGGCGCGGACGGGATCAAGACCGGCTATACCAATGCCGCAGGGTTCAATCTGGTCGCCTCGGCCGAACGCGACGGTGTGCGGATCATCACCACGGTTTTCGGCGGCCGCTCGACCAGCGACCGCAATGCCAAGGTGGCCGAACTGATGGATATGGGCTTTCGCCGGGCGCCATCGAGTGTGCGGACAAGCAAACCACCCTTGCCGAACTACGTGAACGCCGATCCTGAAATCGCGCCCTCTGGCAATGGCGAGAGCCTGGCTGCCGGCAAGGTGTTGCGTCTGGTCGGCGCGCCGAGCAAGAGTCTGAGGCCAGTGCCGCGCCCCGGCCCTGTGCCAGATCCGCCCTCCAACGAAGTGCTGTTGGCCATGGCCGACGATATCCAGTCGGCCTTGCAGGAAGTGCATGCAGCGCTGGAGCCAGTGGCCGAGCCTGAACCGACAGCCGCACCACTTTCAGTGATCCCGCCCGAGCCAAGGCCCGAGATCGTGGTGGCAGAGGCAGCGCCGGAGCCAGAGGCTCCGGCCAAGACCGAAACGCAGGAGGTTATGGTCGTGGCCGAGGCCAGTCCCGAAGTTATCGGCCCCGCGCCAGCGCCCGCCCCCGCCCAACCAGCCACCTGGATCGTCGCGGCAGCCGCCGAAAGCGGCTTGCCGGCGCCCGAGCCGCGCCCGGCAGAACTGATCCTGGCCTCGGCCAGTCCGGCGCAACAGATCATGATTGCCGAACCGGTCACCAACGAACCCGAGGTCGTGACCCGGATTTCGACCTCTGGCGGGCGGTTCTGGGGGATCAATGTCGGGCGCTATAATTCCCGATACGAGGCCGAACGGGTGCTGCTTAAGACCGCCCTGCACGAGCTTGGGACATTGGACGAGGCGTTGCGCAAGGTGGTCGCCCAAGGCGGTGGCTTTGACGCCAACTTCGTCGGCATGACCCAGGAAACCGCGGCGCTTGCCTGCCGAAGACTTGCGGCGCGCAGTCTGCCCTGCGACACGGTCGGGCCAAGCTGAAGCTTTTCAGATCGAGAAGCCTTGCGGCAACACAGATCCTGTTGCGCATCCTGCCGAACGCTCGCCATGCTTTCGGCCAGCATATTTTCGAACAGAAGAATGCGGACCTTGTCGTAGCGGCTGACCGCGCGCCGGACCCGTTCAGGCGCTGCGGGCGGCAATCTTGAAGGCGGCGTCCATCAGGGTGCGGGTGTAGTCGGACTTCGGCGCGTCGAAGACATCCGCGGCATCGCCGGATTCGACGATATCGCCATTTTTCATCACCAGAACCTTGTGCGACAGCGCCCGCACGACTTTCAGGTCGTGGCTGATGAACAGGTACGCCAGCCGGTACTTCCGCTGCAATTCGCGCAGCAGATCGACGATCTGCACCTGCACGGTCATGTCGAGGGCGCTTGTCGGTTCGTCCAGCACCACGAGGCGGGGACGCAGGATCATCGCGCGGGCGATGGCGATGCGCTGGCGCTGACCGCCGGAGAATTCATGCGGGTAGCGGTGCATGGTGGCGGGGTCGAGGCCGACCTCTTCCATGATCTCGGCCACCATGTCATGTTTGTTTTGGCCTTTTCTGGTGCCGTGGACGCCGAGACCCTCGGCGATGATTTCCTCGGCGGTCATCCGCGGCGATAGCGAACCGAAGGGATCCTGGAACACGATCTGCATGTCGCGGCGCAGCGGGCGGAGCTGTTTCGATTTCCATTTCTGGATGTTCTCGCCAAGGAACAGGATCGGCCCCTCGGACGAGATCAACCGCATGATCGCCAGCGCCAGCGTGGTCTTTCCGGACCCGCTTTCTCCGACGATGCCGAGGGTTTCGCCCTCGCGGACGCTCAGTGAAGCGGCATTGACCGCCTTGACATGGCCCACGGTCTTTTTCAGCAGCCCGCGCTGGATCGGAAACCAGATCCGCAGATCCTCGGTTCGGGCGATTTCCACTGCATCCTCGGGCACCGGGCCGGGAAGGCCGGTGGATTCGGCAGAGAGCAGATTCTGGGTGTACTCATGCTGTGGGTTGTCGAAGATTTCCCCGGTCACGCCCTGCTCGACGATCTCGCCGTCCTTCATCACGCAGACCCGGTCGGCGATCTTGCGCACGATCGTGAGGTCATGGGTGATGAACAGCATCGACATGCCCTCGGCCTTCTGCAGATCGGCCAGCAGCGTCAGAATCTGCGCCTGGATGGTCACGTCAAGCGCCGTCGTCGGCTCGTCCGCGATCAGCAGCTCGGGTCCGTTGGCCAGCGCCATTGCGATCATCACTCTCTGGCGCTGGCCGCCGGAAAGCTGATGCGGATAGGCGCCAAGGCGGGATTCGGGGTCTCGGATGCCGACCTTGTCGAGCAGTTCGAGGATCCGCGTCCGCGCCGCCTGCCCGGCCAGTCCCTGATGCAACGCCAGCGATTCCGCCAGTTGCTTTTCCAACGTGTGCAAGGGGTTCAGCGAGGTCATCGGTTCCTGAAATATGAAACTGATATCGTTGCCGCGCACCTTGCGCAGCCGCGCCTCCTTTGCCCCGACCATCTCCTCGCCATCATATGTGACCGAGCCGGTGATGGTGGCGCTGTCGGGCAACAGCGCCACGGTGGACAAGGCCGTCACCGACTTGCCGGAGCCGCTTTCGCCCACCAGGGCCACGGTCTCGCCCCTGGCAATGCTGAAGGACACGTTGTGCACCGCCGGATGATCCTCACCGTCCTGCCGGAAGCTGACGGACAGATTTTCGACCTTCAAGATATCGCTCATTGAAAGGTCTTTCGCGGATCGAAGGCATCGCGCACACCCTCGAAGACGAAGACCAGCAGCGACAGCATGATCGCGTAGGTGAAGAAGGCGGTGAAGCCGAGCCAGGGCGCCTGCAGGTTCTGCTTGGCCTGCAGGGTCAGTTCGCCGAGCGACGGGGCCGAGGAGGGCAGGCCGAAGCCGAGAAAATCGAGCGAGGCCAGCGTGCCGATGGTGCCGGTGATGATGAACGGCAGCATGGTGACGGTGGCGACCATCGCGTTCGGCAGCATGTGGCGGAACATGATCACCCAGTTCGACACGCCCAGCGCGCGGGCGGCGCGAACATATTCGAAGTTCCGGGCGCGCAGGAATTCAGCACGCACGACGCCGACCAAGGCAGGCCAGCCGAACAGGATGGTGATGAAGACAAGAAGCCAGAAACTTCGTCCGAGGATCGCGAAGAGGATGATGATGACGTAGAGCGACGGGGTAGAGCCCCAGATTTCCAGGAACCGCTGGAACAGAAGGTCGGTCCAGCCGCCGAAGTAGCCCTGCACCGCGCCCGCGAGGATACCTAGAAGCGAAGTGGCGACCGTGACCATGATGGTGAAATAGATCGACAGCCGGAAGCCGTAGATCACCCGTGCCAGAACGTCGCGCTTGGTGTCGTCGGTGCCCAGGATGTGATTGTCCCAGTTCGGCGGTGCCGGCGCCACACCCTGTACATCCGAAATGGTGTTGAACTTGTAGGGGATCGGCGGCCACAGCATCCAGCCCTTCTCGATCGTCTCGCCATCCACCATGCCGGTTTGCGCCTGCTCATATACGCCTTGGGGATCGTCCCAACAGGCGTCAAGGCCGCCAGACACGATCAGGCATTTGACCTCGATATCCCGGTAGATCGCCTCGGTCTTGAAATCGCCGCCAAAGGCGGTTTCGGGGTAGAATTGGAAGATCGGCATCCGCAATTCGCCGCGATAACTGACAAGGATCGGTTTGTCGTTGGCAATGAACTCTGCAAACAACGACAGCCCGAAGAGCACCGAGAAGATGATCAGCGACCAGTAGGCCCGACGGTTGCGGGTGAAGTTGCGCCAGCGGCGCTGGTTCAGCGGCGAAAGGATCATGTCTCGCGCACCTCGAAGTCGATGCGGGGATCGACGAAGACATACATCAGGTCAGACAGGATGCCGATCAGAAGGCCCATCAGCCCGAAGAAGAACAGAGTGCCGAAAATCACCGGGTAATCGCGGGCCACCGCCGCCTCGAACCCCAGTCGGCCGAGGCCATCAAGAGAGAAGATCGTCTCGATGATCAGCGAGCCGCCGAAAAAGACACCGATGAAAACCGACGGGAAGCCAGCGATCACGATCAGCATGGCGTTGCGGAAGACATGACCGTAAAGCACCCGGCTTTCAGCCAGTCCCTTGGCCTTGGCGGTGATCACATACTGCTTCTTGATCTCGTCCAGAAAGCTGTTCTTGGTCAGAAGCGTCAGCGTCGCAAAGGCCGAGATCGTCGAGGCGGCAACCGGCAAGGCGATATGCCAGAAATAGTCGACGATCTTGCTGAACCACGACAGGCTTTCCCAGTTGTCAGAGGTCAGGCCGCGCAGGGGAAAGACCTGCCAGTAGGACCCTCCGGCGAACAGCACCAGCAACAGGATCGCGAACAGGAATCCGGGGATCGCATAGGCAACGATGATGATGCCGCTTGTCCAGGTGTCGAACCCGGACCCGTCGCGCACTGCCTTGCGGATGCCCAGCGGGATCGAGACCGCATAGGCGATGATCGTCGACCACAGCCCGAGCGAAATCGAGACCGGCAGCTTTTCCCAGACCAGTTCCAGCACGCCGATCGAGCGGAAATAGCTCTCGCCGAAATCGAAGCGCATGTAATCCCACATCATGCTGAAAAAGCGTTCCAGTGGCGGCTTGTCGAAACCGAACTGTTTTTCCAGCCGCTCGATGAATTCCGGGGGCAGACCACGCGCGCCTGCATATTCGCTGTCGCCGCCCTGCGCGCCGACCGCGGCATCGCCCGTACCGCCGGCGATGGTCGCGAAAACATCGCCCTGGCCCTGCATGTTGGCGATGATCTGCTCGATCGGGCCGCCGGGCACGAATTGGGTGAGTGTGAAGTTGATGATCATGACTCCGAGAAGCGTCGGGATGATCAGCAACAGCCGCCTGAGAATATATGCGCCCATCTGGCCTTCCTGTCCGCTGCGCCTAGCGCAGCGCCCCGACTGCCTTCAACTCGGCGGCCTTTTCGGCATTGAACCACCAGAAATCAAGATGTCCCAGCGAATAGGGCGGCATCAATTCGGGATGTTCGAACATATCGTAATAGGCGACCCAGTACTTGCCCAGATACCAGACCGGCACCATGAAGCGTTCGGCGCGCATGATCCGGTCGATGGCACGGACGGCCGTTGCCATTTCATCGTAGGTTTCGGCATCGACGGCGACCTCGATCAGCTTGTCCACCGCCTCCGAGGAATAACCCGCCGGGTTGAACACATCCCCTATGCCGCCCTTGCCGAAACGCTGGTCAAGGCCAAGACCCTCTTCAAGGCCGACGGTGTAGCCGTCAAAGATCATGTCCCAGTCGAAGGCGCGTTCGCGATTGGTGTATTGCGAGGGATCAACCCGGTTGTAGATCGCATCGACGCCCAGTTGCTTGAGGTTTTCGATATAGGGCATGATGATCCGGTCGAAAGTCGGGCTGACCGACAGGAACTCGACGCTCAGCGTTTCGCCATCCTTGCGGCGAACGCCGTCATCGCCAACGATCCATCCGGCCTCTTCAAGCAATCCCGATGCACGCCGCAGGTTCGTGCGGTCCATCTGGCGGTCGCCGGATGTATGGGCCATCACTGCCGGCTCGGTCAGGATGGCCGGGTCGATCAGATCGCCGACAGATTCAAGAAGCGCCAGTTCATCGCCTTCCGGTACGCCTTTCGCCTCCAGTTGGCTGCCCTGCCAGAAGCTGTCGCGCTGCTCAAAGAGACCGTATTGCAGTGACGCGTTGGTCCAGGTGAAGTTGAACATCAGCGCCAGCGCCTCGCGCACGCGGATGTCCTGGAACTTTTCGCGGCGCAGGTTGAATACGAAACCGGTGGCGCCCGGAAGCGTGCCGTCGTCCAACTCTTCCAGCTTCACCCAGCCCTTGTCCACCGCCGGAAAGTCATAGGCCGTGGCCCAACTCAGGCTGCTGGTCTCCTGACGGAAGGTGTATTCGCCGGCCTTAAACGCCTCCATCGCGGCCTGGCTGTCGGCGAAATATTCCACCCGGATCGTATCGAAATTGTGCCGCCCGACATTGATCGGCAGGTCCTTGCCCCAGTAGTCGGGGTTGCGCTTGTAGACGATGCGGCGGTTGATGTCGTAGCTGTCCAGCACGTAGGGTCCCGAACCGGGGGAGATTTCCAGCGAGCTTTCATCCAGCCGGGTGCCGGTTCTTTCATACCAGTCCTTCGACCAGACCGGCACCCCGCCGGCCTGATTGATCAGGTTCTTGCGCGGCACGTCCGGCGCAAAGGTGAACTTGACGGTGTAATCGTCCAGCGCCTCGGCCTCGGGGATCAGCGCCTTGACGGCGGAAGCATAGGACGGCAGGCCCTGTTCCAGCAGCAGGAAATGGCTGAACACCACGTCATGCGCGGTGACCGGCGTGCCATCCGAAAACCTGGCATCCTTGCGCATGTGGAATATCACCCAATCCTCGCTTTCGGGATATTCAAGACTTTCGCAAAGCAGGCAGTATTCGGCGCTGACCTCATCCGCGGTGCCGACCAGCAAGGATTCGTAGCCGATGGTGGACAGCGCCCCGGCGCGGCCCTTTGACGAATAGGGATTGAACGTGTCGAACGTGCCCTGCGCCCAGACCGAGATTTCGCCGCCTTTAGGGGCGTCCGGGTTCACGTAGTCCAGATGCTCGAAATCGGGGCCGTATTTGAACTCGCCGAAGGTCGAGTACCCGTCGGCTTCGATGATCTCCTCTGCTCCGCCACTGGCGGCCCAGAGCAGCGTCAGGAAGATCAGCGACAATCCCAGGATCAGACGCTGCCCCAAGCGTGCACTTGTCGACCGAGCAAGCGTCCTGGCGGTCCGTGGGTCTGGCTGCATCTTCGTCTCCTTCATCATGGGCGGTCTGGGGCGTGACCGAAGCATCACGCCAAGGCTAAAGGGGGCGCCGGCGAACAATCAAGTTGAATATACGTGAAGCTCTTGTGAACGCCTCGCTCGGCGGACCGGGCTGAATCCGATACCGGCCTCGCAGTTGCGGGAAACAGAAAAGCCGCCCGGACGGGCGGCCTGACAAGGGTGTCGAAAGCGGTGTGCCGATCAGCCGCCGACGCTTTCCAGGTATGCGATCAGATCAACGCGATCCTCGGGCTTCGGAATGCCAGCGAAGGTCATCTTGGTGCCCGGCGCATAGCCCCTCGGGTCGGCGATGAACCCATCCAGTTCCTCGGGCGTCCAGCCGCCCGGCAATTCGGCGAGCGCCGACGAATAGCTGTAATCACCCACCGCGGCAATCTCTCGGCCGACAACGCCATCCAGATGCGGGCCGGTACCGTTCGAGCCGTCCAGCTTGTGGCAGGCCCTGCACTTGCCAAAGACCTTTTCGCCTGACGCCGGATCGGCCGACGCCATCAGAGTGGCGAAATCCACGACTTCCTCGGCCTCGCCGCCTCCGGTGTCGCCGTCGACCTCGATCGGATAGGCCATTGCGTGTTCTTCACCCTCGGCGTGGCTTACAGTCCCGACGTGATACAGGCTTTCGGCCGCCCATTTGCCCAGCAGGAAGACCAGGAAGGTGCCGCAAAGGCCGCCGATGATCTTGGTCATTGTCATTGTGTCGAACATGTCGCGATCCGTCTTGTGCTGAATTTGCCGCTATCTATCCGTTTCCCTCGACAAGTTTCAAGGTATAAGACCCGCGACCAAACGCGCAGATGCGAAAACAGGGACGAATTTACCCATGCCGGACCGGATTGCCTTTCAGGGAGAGTTGGGCGCGTATTCTCATCAGGCATGCCGCGAGGCTCGCCCGGACCTGGAAGCGATCCCCTGCGCGACCTTCGAGGACACGATCGAAACCGTGCGCAAGGGTCAGGCTGATCTGGCGATGCTGCCGGTCGAGAACTCGACATATGGCCGGGTAGCGGACATCCATCATCTGCTGCCCTCCTCTGGGCTAAATATCGTCGACGAGGCCTTTGTGCGGGTTCACATCAATCTTCTGGGCGTGCCGGGCGCGCGGCTGGATTACGTCGAGAGCGCGATGAGCCATACCGTGCTGCTGGGCCAGTGCCGCGATTTCCTGCGCTCAAAGGGTATCCGACCGGTCACCGGCGCCGATACCGCCGGCTCGGCGCAGCATGTCGCCAAGCTCGGCGACCCGAAACAGGCCGCGCTGGCATCGGAACTGGCGGGCGAAATCTACGGGTTGCAGGTTCTGGCCCGGCATATCGAGGATTACGACAACAACACCACACGGTTCCTGATCATGGCGCGCGAGCCGGATTTCAAACGGCGCGGCAAGCACGGGATGATCACGTCGTTCGTGTTCCGGGTCCGCAACATTCCGGCGGCGCTTTACAAGGCGATGGGCGGCTTTGCCACCAACGGCGTCAACATGACCAAGCTGGAAAGCTACATGGTCGACGGCGTCTTTTCAGCGACCCAGTTCTATGCGGATATCGAGGGCCATCCCGATGATCGAAACGTGCAACTGGCGCTGGAAGAGCTGCAATTCTTCACCACGCACATGACGCTTCTGGGGGTTTATCCCGCCGATGCGCGGCGTCACTGACGGTCAGAGCCGGACCCCCATCGAGCGGTTGTATTGCTCTTCGATATCCTTGCCGAATCTCTCCACCCGCGCTTCGAACCGATTGTAGAGATTGGCCTTGGCGAATTTCAGCGACTGGATCAGCAGCCGCGCCGACAAGGTCGTCGGGCGCAGGTCGAGCCCGACAATGATCCGGGTCTTGCCGCGCGCGAGCGCCATGAAATCGACCGTCAGATCAATATCGACGCCACTCGACATCGATTGGATCAGGTAGGCGTTCGGATCATCGTACTTCGCCAGCTCGGCCTTGACCCGGCGTGGCCTGCCGCGAAAGGCAAAGCCGGCATCCCAACGCATTCCGGGGCGGGTTTCCGTCAGGTCGTCGATCCGCGACACCTCGATCCCGCGGCGCAGGGCCTGCTTTTCAAAGGCGGCGAAATCAGAAGCCCGGCGAAACACAAATTCGACGGGCGCATCGATGTCCTGTCTGGTCGAAAACTTCATTGCGCTCTGTCCGCCCGGTTGCGTACTGAGGTTTTGCGGTTAATCGAGCCTGTCCGCAAGCCAGTTTCGCAACAGAAAATGCGCGATCGCACCCCCGCGAGCCGGCTTTATGCGGCTGTTCGTGCCCGCAAAGATCTGCATCAGTTCTTCCCGGCTGACCCATAATGCCTCTTCGATCTCGTGCGGGTCGATCACGATCTGGTCGCTCGTCGCACGCCCGGAACAGCCCAGCATCAGCGAAGATGGGAACGGCCAGGGCTGCGAGGCGAGGTAGCCGACCTCGGCGATGGTGATCCCGGCCTCTTCGAAAACCTCGCGGCGGACCGCGGCTTCGATGCTTTCGCCGGGCTCGACGAAGCCGGCCAGCAACGAATACATGCCCTCGGGCCAGCCCGGCGATCGGCCCAGAAGCACGCTGTTGCCGTAGGTGATCAACATGATGACGACGGGGTCGGTGCGCGGAAAATGGTGCGCGCCGCAGGCCGGGCAATCGCGCTGCCATCCGGCCTGCGCGACCACGGTCTTGCAACCGCATTTGGCGCAGTAACCGTGGCTTTCGTGCCAGCCCAGGATGGCGCGGGCGGTCGCGACCAGTTCGGCATCGCGTGGGGTCAGCCGGGTCATGACGCTGCGCAGTTCGGCAAAGCGGTGATCTTCGGGCAGGCCGGGGCGGCGCTGTTCGCTGGGATCGAAGAATGCGCCAAGTGTGTCGGGCACCTCCTGCGGCTCCCAACCCGAGATGTCATAGGCGAAATGCGCACCCGTTTCGCCAAGTCCCAGGAACGTCGGGGCCTCGTCGGCCAGTCGAAAAACCGGGTTGCCAAGCGCCAGCCAGGCCGCTGCAACGTGATCGGTACCGTGTATCAGGGGCTTGCCGCGCCAGACCGCCAGCGCCCGGGTGGTCGGCTTGGCCAGAAGGTTCGCGATACTGTCGCGGTCGCCGCGCAGATGTGCTGCCCGGTCCAGCGCGGAGCCGCCAAAAGTGACCGTCTCGGCAAGTTTCATGCGCTATCCGTTTTCGGCCTGTCTGCCATGCGGCTGCCGCCATTGCAAACGCGGCCGCAGCGCGGCGGAACGTGCAACCCAAAAGGTGCTTCATTGATGCTTCATCAACTTTTGAGGTATTGGCAAGAAATCGCCGACGTGGCAAAACGCCGTCAAGATGTATTGGGAAGGGGCGTAAGCTATTTTCAGATTTCCGAAAACAGGGGGGATAATCAGATGGCATTCCGCACACATTCGCATCTTGACCGCCGGGGCTTTCTGTCCGGTACGATCGCAGGGGCGTCCTTGATCGCACTGCATCCATTTTCGGCCCGCGCCGCCACGAACCAGGCTCATTTGCGGATCATGGAAACCACTGACCTGCACGTTCATGTCTATCCGTATGACTATTATTCCGACAAGCCGGTCGACACGGTCGGTCTGGCACGCACCGCCGCTCATATCGCCGATATCCGCGCCGAGGCGACGAACTCGATGCTGCTGGACAATGGCGATTTTCTGCAGGGCAACCCGATGGGCGACTACATCGCCTATGAGCGCGGGATGAAAGAAGGCGACATCCATCCGATCATCGCAGCGATGAACACCGTCGGGTTCGAAGCCTCGACGCTTGGCAACCACGAGTTCAACTATGGCCTCGATTTCCTGATGAAATCCGTCGCCGGCGCCGACTTCCCGATTGTCTCGGCGAATGTGGTGAAAAACCTCGGCGCCAGTCCGACCAGCGACGAGACGCTGCTGCCGCCTTACGTCATCCTTGACCGCACGGTGATTGACGGCGACGGCACCGAACATCCGATCCGGATCGGCGTGATCGGCTTCGTTCCACCGCAGATCATGACCTGGGACCGCCGCCATCTCGAGGGCAACGTCAGCGCCCGCGATATCGTCGAGACCGCCAGGGCGTATGTGCCGCAGATGCGAGAGCAGGGCGCGGATGTGATCATCGCGCTGTCGCATTCCGGGATCGGTGCCGCCGACCATAGCGAGGGGATGGAAAACGCCTCGGTGCCCCTGGCCGCTGTCGAGGGTATCGACGGGGTCATGACCGGTCACAGTCACCTTGTCTTCCCGTCCGACACCTATGCCGACTATGCCGGCGTCGATGTGGCCACCGGCACGATCCACGGCAAGCCTGCCACGATGGGCGGCTTCTGGGGCTCGCATCTTGGGGTCATAGACCTGATGCTGGAACGCGACGGCAACGAATGGAAGGTCGTCACGCATTCGGTCGAAACCCGGCCGATCTCGAAGCGAAACGAGGACCGGTCGATCGCGGCGCTGGTGGAAAGCGATCAAGCGGTGCTCGACTCCGTCGCCGCCGAGCATGAAGCCACGCTCGAATATATCCGCCGCGCGGTCGGCAAGACCTCGGCGCCGCTGCACAGCTACTTCGCGCTGGTCGCTGATGACCCGTCGGTGCAGATCGTCTCGATCGCGCAGAAATGGTACATTGAGGAAATGATGAAGGGCACCGAGTATGAGGGCCTGCCCATCGTCTCTGCCGCCGCGCCGTTCAAGGCCGGGGGCCGGGGTGGCGCGGAATACTACACCGATGTTCCCGCCGGCGACGTGGCGATCAAGAACGTCGCCGATCTCTACCTCTACCCCAACACCGTGCGCGCGGTGCTTGTCGATGGCGGCCAACTCAAGGACTGGCTGGAACGCTCGGCTGGCATGTTCAACCAGATCACACCCGGCGCGGCCGACCAGCCGCTTCTGAACCCCGACTTCCCCAGCTACAACTTCGACGTGATCGACGGCGTGACCTACCAGATCGACCTGTCGCAGCCGTCGAAATACGGCCCCAAGGGTGAGGATCTTAACCCCGATGCGAATCGCATCGTCAACCTCCAGCACGATGGCCAGCCGGTGACGCCAGAGATGAAATTCGTCGTGGCGACCAACAATTACCGCGCCGGCGGCGGCGGCGATTTCCCTGGCGCCAAGGGCGACACGATCATCTTCGAGGCGCCCGACACCAACCGCGACGTGATCGTGCGCTACATCGTCGAACAGGGCACGATCAACCCCTCGGCTGACGCCAACTGGACCTTCGCGCCGCTGCCCGGCACCTCGGTGATTTTCGAGACCGGCCCCAAGGCCAAGGATTATATCGGCGACGTCAAGGGCGTGACGATGGAGGAAGCCGGATCGAACGATGACGGCTTCAGCCTCTTCCGAATCCAGCTGTAGCTGTTAGAATCCGGGCCGGGCGCATTTCGCAGCCCGGTCCGGAGTGTCGCATGTCCCGAAATTACGCCGCTGTCATCTTCGATCTCGACGGGCTGCTCATCGACACCGAGTCGGTGTCGGTCGAGGTCGGCATTTCCACGCTGGCCGAGTTCGGTCACCGGGTCGAGCGCGACTTCATGCTGTCGATGATCGGCGTCGACGAGGTCGAATGCGTCGCGATCATGCGGGCGCATCTGGGTGACGGGCTGGACTTTGCCGCCTTCGATGCCCGCTGGCGCGAAACCTGCCGCACCCGCCATGCCCAAGGCATCCCGCAGAAATCCGGGGCCGACGCGCTTCTCAGCGGCCTTGCCGCCGCCGCCATCCCCCGCGCCGTCGCGACCAATTCCCGCGCCGAGGCCGGCCGGCGCAAACTGGGGCAATCGCGCCTTGACCGGCATTTCGACCATGTCGTCGGCTTCGATCTGGTGGCCGCGCCGAAACCCGCCCCGGACGTCTATCTCAGGGCCGCGGAACTGCTTGGGGTCGATCCAGCCGATTGCCTCGCCTTCGAAGATTCCGATCCCGGCACCGCCGCCGCCCTCGCCGCGGGCATGACCGTTGTGCAAGTGCCTGATCTTGTTCCAAGCCGCACCAACCGGGCGCATTTCAGCGCCCGAACGCTCACCGAGGGCGCCGAACGGGCCGGTCTTTTCACTCTCGCCGCCTAAACCTGCTTCAGTCATCGCTTGTCGGCAAATATCCCCGCGCGGAGCGCACCGCGCATCGCAATCCCTTGCGAATCCATCGCAACCGTCCTAGATAGAGCCTTGAGAGGTTGGCGCGGGCAGGCACCTCGCCAACCCGGTCAGGTCCGGAAGGAAGCAGCCGTAACGAGCCCCGCTTGGGTCGTTGTCCAGCCTCTCACCCAGATCACGCGCCAGCAGAGGAGGGCGATCATGACTGTCTTTGCATCCCTCCGGGCGCGCCATCTGGCCGCGTAACGTCGCCATATCCGCAAGCCCGATGACCCGACCCTGCCCGCCGCACGCGGGACGGGGTCTCCCCGTGATCTTCAAGGCTTGTTTCAAATGACAAATCCCCTGTCCCTCGCCGATCTCGGCTGGACGCCGTTCTATCAATCTCAACTGTCGCTTGCGGAATGCGAAAGCCATCGCCCCTTGCGCGTCACCGAGGTGCACCGCAACGCGCTCGACACCCTTGGGCCGGACGGTCCGCAAAGGGTACCGATGACCGGCAGTTTCGCCGATCACGGCATCGCGGTCGGCGACTGGATCCTGATCGACGCCGCCAGCAGTCAACCCGCGCGCGTGCTTGACCGCAAAAGCCTGCTGCAACGCCGCGCCGCCGGTAACGAACCCTCGGCGCAACTGATCGCCGCCAATATCGACACGCTCTTCATCACCTCGTCGTGCAATGCCGATTTCAACCCGGCGCGGCTGGAACGCTACCTCGCGCTGGCGCTGCAGGCCGGGGTCGACCCGATCATCGTGCTGACCAAGTCGGATCTGACCGACGCGCCGGATGACTGGCGCCGCCGCGCCGAGGCGATCATGCGGGGAGTCCTAGTCGAGGTGATCGATGCGAAATCTGGCGAGGTTGTCGACCGGCTTGCGCCGTTCTGCGCCAAGGGCCGCACGGTGGCGCTGCTGGGCTCGTCGGGGGTCGGAAAATCGACGATCACCAATGCCCTGACCGACGATACCGCCGCCACGCAGGAGATCAGGCAAGACGACGCCAAAGGCCGCCACACCACCACCGCGCGCTCGATGCACCGCACCCGCAGCGGCGGCTGGCTGATCGACACTCCCGGCATCCGCGAGTTGCGGCTTTTCGATGTCGGCGAGGGGCTTGGTGAGGTGTTCGAGGACATCGTCGACCTCGCCGCCAATTGCCGGTTTAACGATTGCGCGCATGAAACTGAACCCGGCTGCGCGGTTCAAGCCGCCATCGAAACGGGCACGCTCGACACCGCCCGGTTGCTGCGCTGGCAGAAGTTGGTGCGCGAGGACCGGCACAACACCGAAAGCGTCGCTGAACATCGCGCCCGAAACCGAGGCATGCAGAAGATCTACCGCGAGGGCAAGAAACGCGGCAAGGCCAAGCGCGGCGACGTGCCGTGAAGCCGGTCAGGGATGGTTCAGTCGTGCCCAAAGCGCAGTGGCGACCAGCGCCAGCAGCAAAGCCAGGGCCATCCCAAGCGGCACGCCACTGATCCGTCGGGCGCCCGAGCGTCTCGGCAACCCTCGCCCGACGCCCCAAAGCGCCAGCGCGATCATCCCGGCGATCGCCTGCCAGCCCAGAAAGCCCTTCAGCCGGTTCAGCCCTCGGGTAAGGCCGTCGCCCGTGATGTCCGAAAAGAGAGGCACCAGCGAATATCCCCAGGCCGCGACCCAAAGCGCCAGCAGCGCCATGACCGCGAATTTCCGCATCTCGACGCCGGTTCCGGCCATGCCGCAGGTCCTCTTCTGAAAACCGCGAAATCCTAGCCGCCAGATTTTTCACTGGCAATACACGCTGCCCTCGCCAACCGTGCCGGGCCGGTCTAAGCTGCTGCGATGACCGACAAAGATGAAATGGCCGAGGATCGCACCGACTGGGCCGAAGACAGGACGATCCTCGCGAACGAGCGCACCTTCGCCGGCTGGATGCGCACCGGAATGGCGTCGCTTGCCGTTGCGATCGGACTCAAGGCCGTGTTCGGCGCCTTCGACCCGACATGGGTTGCGAAATCCGTCGCCACGGTCTTCGTCGCCATCGCGGTGATGATCTTCTGGGCGGCGGCGCTGCAGTCCCGCAGGGCGCAAAAGCGCATCGCCTCGCACAGCGCCTCGGTGCAGCCCCATCACAGGATGACGATCCTCGCCGCCTTGCTGTCGTTCGGTTCGGTCGCCATCGGGGTGATCCTCTGGTGGCTGTAAGCAGGTGGACGCCGGACGAGGGGACGCTTACCTTGGCGAAATGACACGAATCTCCACATCCCGATGACAGACATCCCCGCCACCAGCTATCAGGTTCTGGCCCGCAAGTATCGGCCCGAGACCTTTGCCGATCTCGTCGGTCAGGATGCGATGGTGCGCACCCTGAAAAATGCGTTCAAGGCCGACCGGATCGCGCAGGCCTTCATCATGACCGGCATCCGCGGCACCGGCAAAACCACCACCGCCCGGATCATCGCCAAGGGCATGAACTGCATCGGGCCGGACGGCACCGGTGGCCCCACTACCGATCCTTGCGGGGTGTGCGAGCATTGCGTGGCGATTGCCGAGGGCCGCCATGTCGACGTGATGGAGATGGATGCTGCGTCGCGCACCGGCGTCGGTGACATCCGCGAGATCATCGACTCGGTTCACTACCGAGCGGCCTCGGCGCGCTACAAGATCTACATCATCGACGAGGTTCACATGCTCTCGACCAGCGCGTTCAACGCGCTGTTGAAAACGCTGGAGGAACCGCCCGCGCATGTAAAGTTCATCTTCGCCACCACCGAGATCCGCAAGGTTCCGGTGACGGTGCTGTCGCGCTGCCAGCGGTTCGATCTGCGCCGGATCGAGCCCGAGGTGATGATCGCGCTGTTGCAGAAGATCGCCAAGGCCGAAGGTGGGCAGATCAGCGACGAGGCTTTGGCGCTGATCACCCGCGCCGCCGAGGGGTCGGCCCGCGACGCGACCTCGCTGCTCGATCAGGCGCTCAGTCACGGGGCCGGCGAGACCACCGCAGATCAGGTGCGCGCCATGTTGGGTCTTGCCGATCGCGGCCGGGTGATGGACCTGTTCGACATGATCATGCAGGGCGACGCCGCCGGCGCGCTGAACGAGCTTGGGTCGCAATATTCCGATGGCGCCGATCCGATGGCGGTGCTGCGCGATCTGGCCGAGCTGACGCATTGGATCTCGGTGATCAAGATCACGCCGGAAGCGGCGCAAGACCCTACCGTCGGGCCGGATGAACGCAGCCGCGGTCAGGATCTGGCCGAACGTCTGCCGATGCGGGCGATGACGCGGATGTGGCAGATGCTGCTGAAGGCGCTGGAAGAGGTGGCGCTGGCGCCGAATGCGATGATGGCTGCCGAAATGGCGGTGATCCGACTGACCCATGTCGCCGACCTGCCCTCGCCCGAGGATCTGGTCCGCAAATTGCAGAACACGCCACCGCCACCGCCGCCGCCCTCGGGCGGTGGCAGCGCGCCCGGACCGGGCGGCGGCGGATCGGTCACCCAATCCGCACCGCAATCGCGCAGCCCACAGCCCAGCCACGGCCCGACGGCGCATGGCGCGGCCACCGCCGTGGCGCTTGCGCCCGACCATGCGCTGGCGCGCTACGCGACTTTCGAAGAGGTCGTCGAACTCATCCGCCACAACCGCGATGTGAAGCTATTGGTCGAAGTCGAAAACACGCTCCGCCTTGCGCGCTATTCGCCGGGTCGGATCGAATTCGTGCCGACGACGGATGCGCCCGCCGATCTGGCGCAACGGCTGGGCGCGCGGCTGCAGACCTGGACCGGCGTGCGCTGGGGCGTCAGCCTGGTGAACGAGGGCGGAGGCAAGACCATCGCCGAGATCCGCGATGCTGACCGTCTGCTGGCCGAGGCCAAGGCACTTGAACATCCGCTGGTCGCCGCTGTTTTCAAGGCGTTCCCGGATGCGCGGATCACCGATATCCGCACCCCGCAAGAGATTGTCGCCGAGGCCGCGGTTGAAGCCCTGCCCGAGGTCGAAGACGAATGGGACCCGTTCGAGGAAGACTGAGCCGACGCCAGTGACCGCTGCCGGTCTCGATCCCATCGCCGGGGCCTTGTGCGCCAGCGCTGCCGTCCGTATCTAGGTGGCAACCGAAAACACCGAGTGGAGAGTGAAATGCTGAAAGGTCTTGGCGGCCTTGGTGACATGGCCAAGATGATGAAAGCCGCGCAGGAGATGCAGACCAAGATGGCGGCGTTGCAGGAAGAGATGCACAATCTGAAAGTCACCGGCGAATCCGGGGCCGGTCTGGTGAAAGCCGTCGCCACGGCCAAGGGCGAGTTGGTATCGCTTGATATCGACCCGTCGATCTTCAACGCAGACGACAAGGAAGTCGTCGAAGATCTGATCCTCGCGGCGATCAAGGATGCGCAGGCGAAGGGCACCGAACGCGCACAGCAGGAAATGAGCAAGCTGACCGAAGGCATGGGCCTGCCTGCCGACATGAAACTGCCGTTTTAGGCCTGACCCTTGTCGGACGCCACCCGCGACATCGAAACCCTTATCGAGATGATGGCGAAGCTGCCGGGGCTCGGTCCGCGCTCGGCGCGCCGCGCGGTCCTGCATCTGATCAAGAAGCGCGCGCCGTTGATGACACCGCTTGCGGATGCGATGCATCGGGTTTCGGCCAGCGCGCGCGAATGCCTGAACTGCGGCAATATCGGCACCACGGATATCTGCGACATCTGCGCCGCGGAAAAGCGGGCCACCGGCGAGTTGTGCATCGTTGAGGACGTGGCCGACCTCTGGGCGATGGAACGCGGACAGGCGTTCAAAGGGCGCTATCACGTTCTGGGCGGGACATTGTCGGCGCTCGACGCGATCGGCCCCGAAGAACTGCGGATCCCGAAACTGCGTGACCGGATCGAGGCCGAAGGGATCACCGAAGTGATTCTGGCGCTGAACGCCACCATCGATGGCCAGACCACGGCGCATTACATCGCCGAGCAGCTTGAAGGGCGGGTCGCGGTGACGTCACTGGCGCAAGGCGTGCCTATCGGAGGCGAATTGGATTATCTCGACGACGGAACGATCTCGGCTGCCTTGAAGGCCCGAAAATCGTTCTGATACGGATTTGGTTCGGGGGATCGTGCGCCACGAAATCTGCCGGGCCGAGGGTTGAACAGAAAAGTTGATCGCAATCCATGATCCGCAGACGAAAACCCCGGCACCAGGGCCGGGGTTTTCGTCTTGTCAGCCGCGGCGATCAATCCTCGTCGTCGTCGCCGTCATCGTCAGGCAGATTGAAAAAGCTGTCGGCGTCGACCGGCTTGTGGCGACCGTCCTCGTCCTCTTCATCGTCGTTGCCAGACAGCGTGAAGGTTTCCAGCCCAGAGATCGCGGTCGGGATCTTCGGATCGGCGGGCATTCCCAGCGACTGCTCGGTCGAGACCAGCTTGCGGCGTTCATCGTCGGACATGACCGGACCCTCTGTGACCTTTTTCGACGCGGCCTTCTGCACCGCTGCATCCAGTTCGGACTGCTTGCACAAACCCAGCGCGACCGGATCAATCGGGGTGATGTTGCCGATGTTCCAATGGGTACGCTCACGAATCGCCTGGATCGTCGGCTTGGTCGTGCCGACCAGCTTGCCGATCTGGCCATCGCTGAGTTCCGGGTGAAACTTGACCAGCCAGAGGATCGAGGCCGGGCGGTCCTGACGTTTCGACAGCGGCGTGTATCGCGGGCCGCGGCGTTTTTCCTCGCCGACGGCGGCGGCGTTGTACTTGAGGTTCAGCTTGTGCGTCGGGTCTTTCTCGGCGGCCCCGATTTCCTCTGCGGTCAGCTGGTTATTCGCAATCGGATCAAATCCCTTGACGCCGGCAGCCACATCGCCATCGGCGATGCCCTGCACTTCCAACTCGTGCAGTCCGCAGAAATCGGCGACCTGCTTGAATGTCAGCGTGGTGTTGTCCACCAGCCAGACAGCGGTCGCTTTCGCCATGATCGGTTTGGCCATACTAGGTCTCCTTCGACAAATTCGCCCCGGGCCGGGAAATCGGCTGGTCCGGTCGGACCCTTCACTCAATTTCGGGGAAGTCGGGTAGTGTATAAACGCCCTCGGGTAGAAGGAAAAGAGGAAATAAGCCGCCTGACCGGGCAGACCGGTCAACCGACCTGAAGCACGATCTTGCCGATGTGATCGCTGCTTTCCAGCCGGGCATGCGCCTTGTGTGCATCGGCAAGATCGAAAACGGAATCCATCACTGGTGCGACGCGCCCTGATTCGAGATGTGGCCAGACCTTCTGGACAAGCGCTTTCGCGATACGCGCCTTGGCCAGTTCGGATTGCGGTCGCAAGGTAGATCCGGTGATCGTCAGTCGGCGCACCATGACCTCGGAAAAGTTCAGCTCGACATTGGCGCCTTGCAGAAACGCGATCTGGACAAGTCGGCCGTCATCCGCCAGCGCCTTGATGTTGCGGGGCAGGTAATCGCCGCCGACCATGTCAAGGATCAGATGTGCGCACCCCTCGGCCCGAACGATCTCGACGAAATCCTCGCTGCGATAGTTGATCGCTTTCTCTGCCCCAAGATCCAGGCAGGCGCGACATTTCGGGTCGGACCCTGCCGTGGTGAACACCCGGGCTCCCATCACGGTGGCCAGTTGAATCGCGGTGGTTCCGATGCCGGATGATCCGCCATGGACAAGAAACCGTTCACCCGCCTTCAGCCCGCCCCGCATGAAGACGTTGGACCAGACTGTGAAGAAGGTTTCCGGCAGGCAGGCGGCCGATTTCAGGTCCATTCCGTTCGGGATCGGCAGCGCATGGGCCGCCGCGGTCGTCGCGTAATCGGCGTAACCGCCACCGGGCAAAAGCGCGCAGACCTTGTCGCCGACCGACCATCCACTGACGCCGGGGCCAAGCGCCGCGACAGTGCCGGATGCCTCAAGCCCCGGCAGGTCCGAGGCCGTGGGCGGCGGCGCATAGCTGCCGGCCCTCTGCAGGGCATCGGGCCTGTTGACGCCGGCATAGGCGATCTTGAGCAGGATCTGGCCGTGGCCCGGTTGCGGCACCGGACGCTCGACCAGTTTCAGCACCTCGGGTCCGCCGGGAGCGCTGATCTCGACGGCGCGCATGGAATTGGGCAGGCTCATCCGTCGTTCTTCGCGGGCGGCCAGTGTCCCGGCAGATCGGTGCGCGTCGCCCTGGGCGCGCGAATGCTGCCGAACATGGAATCGGCGAGGCCGACCAGCGGCTTTAACGCCGGCGCTTCGCGGAGCCTGGATTTGAACTTCTCGAACCGCATGACATCCTCGATCCGGCGATCGAGAAAGGCCCAGGTGGCGGCATGGCCCTCGGAGGTATCGCCAAGCCAGAACAGCACTGTCGATCCATAGACGCCCGACAGGATCGCGCGTTTCGAGTACCAGTTGAGATCGTCGGACGTGTCCCCCAGGCCGGTCCAGATCTTGTCGGCAGTTCCCCAGATCAGTGCCGATCCCTCTGCCGCGTGCTGCGGCAAAGCGTAGTACGTCATGCCCCGCCGCACGAGTTCCTTGTCCGGAACCGCCTCCAGCCGGAACCGCACGGCTGCAGCGACCCTTTCGCTGTAGCGCAGCGCCGACAGGTTCGCGGACTTCATGCGCGCCAGCATCTGGGCATCGCCGCGCCGGTGGAACGCGGCGGCGATATCTGCGGCCCCGCGAGGGCAGACCGCACGGGCCTCTTGCAAAGTCAGTCCGGCATCGGTCGCGGCGGCCTGAAACGTCGCCTCGCTCCAGCCGTCAAAAGGCACGTGGTCCAGCGCGGCATCCAGAATCATGTCCTTGATTTCCTGTGTCATTTCACCTGATCCTTGATCCGATTTGTCCAGTGGACAAGGTAGGGCGGCCCTGCTATACGGCCACTTCCTGCAATTTATGCAAACTCTAACTTAGGAAGGTGGTGAAAACCACATGCAGGTCAGTGTTCGCGACAACAATGTCGATCAGGCGCTTCGTGCCCTGAAGAAAAAGCTACAGCGTGAGGGTGTCTTTCGCGAAATGAAGCTCAAGCAGCATTTCGAGAAACCGTCCGAGAAAAAAGCGCGCGAGAAGGCAGAAGCCATCCGCCGTGCACGCAAGCTGGCTCGGAAGAAAGCACAGCGCGAAGGCGGGCTCTAGGCCCTCCGGATGCACTGGGCGGGGCAACCCGCCATTCAGACGACCCCCGAAGCGAAAGCTCGGGGGTTTGTCATTCCGGGGCACTCAATCCGAGAATTGCGCCTTTACCCGTGCCATGTCGATCGGTCGCTCGGTCAGGTTTTCTGCGTCCCACTCACTTCGCTCGGCTTCAAAGAAGTCGCCTCCGTAGATATGAATGGCGCCGCTCAACCGGTCGATCGGGTTGGAAACAGAGTGGATGATGTCCTTGCCAAGCGGGGCAACGTCACCGCTCGTCAGGGCCTTGGCACCCGCAGCTTCGATGTGGCCATTCGGATCGTCCGCAATTCGCCGCCAGAATATATTGTCTTTCCGCCCGCCATATATACCGATGACTGCCCACATTTCATGATTATGGGGTTGGACCATCATGTGCGGCTTCCAGACCACGTTCAGAATGGTCAGGTCGGGCGAATGGTAAAGCGGCGTCAGTCCGGCCCTGTCCGGCGTTCCAATCTGGTTCACCAGACCTGACGGATCCCTCATCAGTTTGCGGGTCAATTCCGCAACTGGCACGTGCGATCCATCTTGCCGCCATGCCGCCCTGCAATCCTCGACGAATCTTTCGATTTTATACATGTTCGCCCTCTTGGGATTCGAAGAACGGCATGATAACACTATCCGACCAAAAACCTGAATTGGACGCCCTACGGGTCAGACCGGCAATGCCGTCGTCTTGAAAACGGTTCGCAGGGCAAAGCTGGAATGCATCTGCGCAACCCCCGGCAGACGCGCCAGATGGCGGCGATGAATCAGAGCAAAATGTTCGGTATCCTGGGCCACGACCTTAAGCAGGTAGTCGGCCGTTCCGGCCATCAGATGACATTCCAGAATGTCAGGCACCTTGGCCACCTCGCGCTCGAACGCATCCAGCACCTCGTCGGCCTGACCAGCCAGCGTAATCTCGACGAATACCGTCGAGGAGCGTCCGATCTTGCGCGGGTCGAGCAATGCCACATAGTCCTGAATATAGCCCGCCTTCTCCAGATGCCGGACCCGCCGGTGACAGGCCGAGGGCGACAGGTTCACCTTTTCGGACAGGTCGGCATTCGATATCCGCCCGCGCTTCTGCAACACTTCAAGGATATGGCGATCTATCCGGTCGAGTTCGGCTTCCATGCAAGAATCCTGTGATTATTGTTCATCTGTTCGAATATTCGGCCTGAAAACATCGCATAGACGCCTGAAATGTCAAAGCAATTGCAGCCACAAAACCGCATTCTGTGGCAGCATGACAGGGAGGTTTCAATGCAGATCGGTTGCCCGAAAGAGATCAAGCCGCAGGAATTCCGCGTCGGTCTGACGCCCAATGCCGCGCACGAGGCGGTCGCCAACGGGCACAGCGTTCTGGTGGAAACCAATGCTGGCGCCGGGTCCGGATTTCCGGATGCAGACTACATCGCCGCAGGGGCAGAGATCGCCCCAAACGCCAAGGATGTCTTCGCCTCGGCGGACATGATCGTCAAGGTCAAGGAACCGCAATCGGGCGAGCGCAAGATGCTGCGCGAGGGACAGGTTCTGTTCACCTACCTGCATCTGGCCCCGGATCCTGAACAGACCAAGGATCTGCTGGCCTCGGGTGCGACCTGCATCGCCTATGAAACGGTCACCGATGATCGAGGCGGATTGCCGCTTCTGGCGCCGATGTCAGAGGTTGCGGGCCGTCTGGCGCCGCAGGTCGGTGCCTGGACGCTGCAAAAGGCCAATGGCGGGCGCGGCGTGCTTATGGGCGGCGTTCCGGGCGTGGGCCCAGCCCGAGTGCTGGTGATCGGCGGCGGGGTCGTCGGAACCCATGCGGCCAAGATCGCCGCGGGCATGGGCGCGGATGTGACCGTGCTTGACCGCTCGCTGCCGCGGCTGCGCTATCTTGACGACGTGTTCGGCGGCAGCTTCAAGACCTCTTACGCCAGCGCCGGCAACACGATCGAGCTGGCCCAAGCCGCCGACATGATCATCGGCGCGGTGCTGATCCCCGGCGCCGCTGCGCCAAAGTTGATCAGCCGGGCGCAATTGGCGGAACTCAAGCCGGGCGCCGCGCTTGTCGATGTCGCCATCGACCAGGGCGGATGTTTCGAGACCTCGAAAGCAACCACACATCAGGATCCGATCTACGAGGTCGACGGCATCATGCATTATTGCGTCGCCAACATGCCCGGCGCTGTCGCCCGCACCTCGACCATCGCGCTTGGAAACGCCACGATGCCGTTCATGCTGGCACTGGCCGACAAGGGCTGGCGCAAGGCCTGCGAGGACGATCCGCACCTGCTGAACGGATTGAACGTTCATGCCGGAAAACTGACATACTCCGCGGTCGGCAAGGCGCTTGGGATCGACGTGATCACGCCCGAAGCAGCCTTGAAAGGCTGAAGTTCAGTGAAGAAGGCCCGCCGATCTGGCGGGCCTTGCTGCATCTCGATCCAAGAGTCAGCTCTTCTGCAACGCATCCCGAATTTCGATCAGCAAATCCTTTTCGGACGGGCCGGTCTCGACTTCTGGTGCGACATCATCGGGTTTTTGTGCGGAGGCCTTGACGCGGTTCACCATCTTGACCAGCATAAACACCACCCAGGCAA
This sequence comes from Brevirhabdus sp., assembly GCA_024637315.1. Taxonomy (GTDB): domain Bacteria; phylum Pseudomonadota; class Alphaproteobacteria; order Rhodobacterales; family Rhodobacteraceae; genus JAHEAO01. The sequence goes on along the minus strand of JAGXFH010000025.1, from coordinate 712 downwards.
TGATCAGGAAGTTGATCAGCGCCATGATGAAATTGCCGTAGGCGAACATCGCCGCATCCGGCCCGTCGCCCAGCGCCATGCCCAGCCCCGAGAAATCGATCCCGCCGGTAAAGAGGCTGATGATCGGATTGATCAGATCCTCGACCAGCGAGGTCACGATCGCCGTGAATGCCGCGCCGATGATGATACCGACGGCCATGTCCATGACATTGCCCTTGGCGATGAAATCCTTGAACTCGTTCAACATGTTTGGTGTCCCCACTTTGCTTCTGCCTGCGCTTCTTGCGCGACAACGCACAGCCACTAAAGCACTTTGCGCTTGATCTGAATCGGTCGGGGATTCCCAAACGGGCTTTTGTCTGATTCACTTCCTTCGGGAGGTGGATCATGGGCAAGCCTTACTCTTTGGACCTTCGGGAACGGATTTGTGCGTATGTGTCCCTGGGGCATTACGCGCGTGCTGCGGGACGGGTGTTTGGTGTCAGTGCCGCGACAGCGGTGCGGTTTGTCGCGGAGCATCGTGCGCGGGGCACTGTCGTTGCGAAACGGCAAGGCAGGCCGCCGGGGCGGTTTGGCAAGCTGGCCCCGCATCTCGACTTTCTTCTCGACATCGTGCGTGCGGAGCCGGACATCACGCTCAAGGAGTTGGCCGCTGCGCTGTCCGATACCGAAGGGGTTCAGGTGCAACTGTCATCGCTGCACCGCGCCCTGG
>JAGXFH010000024.1 GCA_024637315.1 Brevirhabdus sp. | reverse complement strand
TGGCTGGGGTGGTAGGATTCGAACCTACGATACACGGTACCAAAAACCGATGCCTTACCACTTGGCTACACCCCAGTGCTGGCGGGTAATTACGCGCAAGGGGGGGCGGGTTCAAGACCCGTTTTGGCAAAATCGGCGACTACTCTTCTTGGGAATCCGGGCTCAGCAGATCCTCATTTCCGGGATCGTTCCGTTCGGCATCGATCAACTGGTCCAGTTCCCGGGTTTCGGTCGCGTTCACGTCCTCGATCGGGCGCGGCAATTCTTCTTCGACATGAGCAGGGTGTTGCCTGGGGACGGCCAGACCAGCGGCACCGCTGGCGACGCTGAGGGTGTAGGTCTTGCTTGGCAAGGATATCCCGGCAGCCTCCAGCGCCGCCTTCGTCTGACGGATCGCCTCGCCCCGCGCCAGAAAGAAGCTGGTATCATTCTGGTTGATCCACCCTGTCGATCGCAACACGATCCCGGCATCGTCGATCGCTTCGATCCAGGCCAGTGCGGATGGTTCGGCCAGAACAAAGGGTAGGTCCTGTACGGTGCCCTGACAAAGCAACCGCGCGGCGCCAGGATCGCAACCGGGATCGACGCTGAGGTCGAACTGGAACCGGCGTTCGACATTGCGGGTGAAGTTCACGATCCGGCTGCTGAACACCGTCGAGTTCGGAACCCGGATGTGGTTTCCATCCTGCGAGAGCAGGATCGTCGCCCGCGACGTCAGGCGGATCACCTTGCCTATGTCGCCATTTATCTCGATCAGGTCATTCGGACGGAACGGCTGCCGGATCGAGAGCATGATCGAGGCGATGAAATTCTCGACCGTGTCCTTCACCGCAAAGCCGATAGCCAGGCCCAGGATCCCGGCTGCACCCAGAATGGTTCCCAGAAGCGCCGTCGCGCCGAGAATGTCGAGCGCGACCACGATGCCCACGACGGCAAAGGCGATCCGCAGCACCTGGCGGTAGATATCGGCAATGAACAGGTTTGGTGCGATCCTGTCCAAAGGCCTCTTGCGTGATGCGATGAAAAACCCTATCCCGGCGACCAGCAGGAAAGCGGTGAAAGCCACAAGCGCCAGCGGAATGAACGCGATGAGTTGCGTCGCGCGGGTCAGAAAGCGGTCATAGGCGGGGGTGAGCCGTTCGCCAAGATCGGTCGACTCGGCGATTTCATTCTCGATGGCGACGACACCGTCGACCCGGTTGACGAGCGTTTCCAGGCGGTCCAGGGACTCTTTGTCCAGCGTACGCCCCGTCATCGTCACGACGCCGGCCTGCACCCTGATTTCGATATTCGCGTAGCCGTCCAGCTCGTTCAGGATAGACCGGATACGGCGCTCGATGGCGCGGTCGGCATCGGCGCTGTCATCCAGAACGATGGTGCGACCGGGTTCGGGCGCAGTGTCTTGCGCGATGCCGGGCAGGGCCAGCATCAGGGCCAGGCAGACGATCGCTGGAAGAAGACGAACAAGCTTGATCATGCCGTCAGCAAAGCAGATTTCCGGAACCTTTGCGATAGCGCGTTCACCTGGTCATTCAGAGCCGCTGGTCATACTCTCCAACGGCATCCTCGGTGCGGATGAAGCCGTCGATGTCGGCGAAGATCGCCCGCAATTCGGCTTCGCTTTCCGAGCTTTCGCAAACGACAACAAGATTGGGCGTGTTCGAGGACGCTCGCACCAGACCCCATCCGCCATTGTCCAGAATGACGCGAGCGCCGTTTACGGTCACGATCTCTGCGATTGCGCGCCCCGCGATCTTGCCGCCGTCTGCATGATGCGCCTGCAGCCGCTTCACGATCCGATCCAGAACGTCGTATTTCTCAAGATCTCCGCAATAGGGCGACATGGTCGGGCTGGAAAACGTCGGCGGCAGGGCCCGGCGCAGATCCGACATGGATTTCTCGGGGTTGCGATCCATCAGTTTGCAGAGTTCGACGGCCACCCGCAGGCCGCAATCGTAGCCGCGGCCTATCGGCTCGGCCAGAAAGTAGTGACCGGACTTCTCGAACCCGGCCAGCGCGCCCAGATCCCGCACCCGGCGTTTCATGTGAGAGTGGCCGGTTTTCCAGTAATCGGCCTTGGCGTGGTACTTCTTCAACTCGGGGTCAGAGGCGAACAACCCGGTCGATTTCACATCCGCGACAAAGGTCGAGCCAGGATAGAGCCGCGCCAGGTCGCGGGCCATGATCACGCCCACCTTGTCGGCGAAAATCTCTTCTCCCTCGTCATCGACCACGCCGCAACGGTCGCCATCGCCATCGAATCCCAGCGCCATGTCGGCACCAGAGCCGCGCACGGCCGCCGCCATGTCATGCAGCATCTCCATCGCCTCGGGGTTCGGATTGTAATGCGGAAAAGTATAATCCAGACGTGTATGCAGTGGAACGACCTCGGCCCCGATCCGCTCTAGAAGCTGCGGCGCGAAGGCCGATGCGGTGCCGTTGCCGGTGGCGCAAACGATCTTCAAGGGCCGCGTCAGACGGAAATCGCCGGCCAGATCGTCCAGATAGGCCTCGCGTACACCCTCGACACGCTCGTAGCGTCCGCCGTCGCGCGCCACGCCCTTGCCATCCAGCACGATGCCTTTCAGTTCCGACATCTCGTCCGGCCCATGTGTCAACGGCCGGTCAAAGCCCATCTTGACCCCTGTCCAGCCGTTCGGATTGTGCGACGCCGTGATCATCGCCACAGCCGGGACATCCAGATGGAACTGGCTGAAATAAGCCATCGGCGACAGGGCAGGGCCGATGTCCTTCACATGCACACCCGCCTGCATCAGGCCGACGATCAGCGCATTCTTGATTGACAGCGAATAATCTCGATAGTCGTTGCCGACCGCGATTTCTGGCCGGATACCACGCTGGTGCATCTGTGTTCCGATGCCAAGGCCAAGGGCGGTGACGCCGGGCAGGTTGATCTCGTCGGGGTACTTCCAGCGCGCATCGTATTCGCGAAACCCCGTTGGGGCGATCATCGGTTCGGACAGGAAGTCCCAGCAATTCTGCTGGACGGTCTGAATCGGCTTTTTCAAGAACGCCACCTTTCAATACGGGTCAATTCAAAGTCTTATCGGGTCTGCCTTTGCGAGCCTGTCAAACGCCATCAACCCCCTGACCAGGGCGGGCATCCGGCCCAGTGGGATCATGTTCGGCCCGTCAGAGGGCGCATTGTCCGGATCCTCGTGGGTTTCGATGAACACAGCCGCGATCCCCAGCGAAACCGCCGCCCGCGCCATCACCGGGGCAAATTCCCGTTGACCGCCGGAAGAGCCTCCTTTGCCGCCCGGCTGTTGCACCGAATGGGTTGCGTCCATCACCACCGGATAGCCGGTCTGCATCATCTGCGGCAGACTGCGCATGTCGGCGACCAGAGTGTTATAGCCGAAACTGGTCCCGCGTTCGGTCAGCAGGATCCGGGTATTGCCCGTGGATTCGATCTTGGTGACGACATTGGGCATGTCCCACGGGGCCAGGAATTGGCCCTTCTTGACGTTGATCGCTGCACCCGTCTCGCCCGCGGCCAGCAAGAGGTCGGTTTGGCGCGACAGGAAGGCGGGGATCTGCAGGATATCCACCGACCGCGCCGCGACGGCGCATTGCTCGGCGGTGTGCACATCCGTCAGCACCGGCACGTCCAGCGCGCGGCGGATTCGGTCCAATATGTCCAGCCCCGCCTCGATGCCCATGCCGCGCTTGCCACCCAGAGAGGTGCGGTTCGCCTTGTCATAGGACGCCTTGAACACATACTGCGCACCCGCGCTGTCGCACGCGGCCTTCATCGCGCGCCCGATCATCAGCGCATGATCCAGGCTCTCCAGCTGGCACGGGCCTGCAATCACCGTCAGCGGCTGGTCGTTGCCGACAGCCAGTTTTCCGATCTGGATGGTCTTCATTCTATGCGGAAACCTGCTCTCTGAGGATCGACGCTGTCAGCGACGCCATCAGATAGATACCGGAGAAGATCAGGAATGCCACGATCGTATTCTCGAAGGAGCGCGGATAGGTCGGCTCATCGGGAGCCACCGGACTGACACCAAGCGACAGATACCGGACCTGACGATTTGCTTCGATCCGCGCGGTTTCCAGCTGTTGCAGCGATTGCTGCATCATCGCCTGCCGGGTTTCCAGATCGAGCTCGGCCATCCGCAACTCGCCGCTGATCCGCGCCAGCGAGACCGAGTCCGCGTCGCCTTGGGTCAGCCCCGACCGCAGATCGGCCACCACGGTTTCGAGCCGCCTGATATCGCCTCTGACTCCGTCGACACGCGCCTGGTTCGGGTTGGCGTTATCCATAAGTTGCTGAAGTTGAAGTTTTTTCTCTTGCAGCTGCGTCTCGAACGTGGCGATCTGGCCCATCTGCGCCGAGGTCTCGGAAACCGCATCGATGACCCCCAGCTTTTCTTGCAAGTCCAGTACGCGGCCTTGCGCCGCGATCATCTTGTTTTCGGCATCGACATAGCTTTCCCTCGCTCCTTGCATCTGGTCTTCACGCAGGCGCTGGGTCAGGTTGTCGACTTGCTCTTCCGCATAGTCGATCAGCGCACGAGAGAATTCGGCACTGACCTGCGGATCGGCGGCTACCACCTCCATCTTCACGATGCCCTCGGTCGGATCGTAGCCGATCTTCACGAATTCCTTGTAAAGCTTGTAGGCTTCCTCGTTCGTGCTGTCGGGTTCCAGCCGCCGCAAGGGATCGACGAAATCCTGGCCAAAATGGCTCTTGAAGCCGATATCCTGGTCCAGCCGCAACATCGCGTCGCGCGATTGCAGATAGCTTTGCACGGTGATCGAATCCTGTGACGTCGCGAACCCGGTGCCAGAGAACAGCCCGCCCAAATTGCCGCCGCCTCCGCCCTGCGAATTGGCCTGCTGGATAAGAAATTCCGACTTGGTGGCATAAAGCGGGGTCGCGATCTGGTAGAAATAGAACCCGACCAGGAAGGTCGGCAGGAACACGAAGGCTGTCAGCCGTGTCACCAGCAGCAGCAGCTTGCGCCGCCGACGCCGGGCGATGTCCTGCTGGATCTGATAGACCTCGCGGGCGCGTCCGTCATCGTTCAGCACCTCGGTCGACGGCACCTGCTTTTTCTCTACCTTTTGCGGCAGCGTGTTGCCTTCAGGCTTTTTCACCGGATCCGGAACCACCAGTTCCAGCATCGCGGCCCGCTGGAACGGGTCGATCCCCTTCAACCGCAACTGTCGAACCGCATCGAAATCCGAGGTCGGGGACAGCCCATGCTTCTGCGCCACCCTCCGGGCCATACGCAGCTGGCGCCCGGTCAGACCCTCTTTCTGGATCGCCTCGATCTCCGTCGGGCCAAGATTGACCGCGTCGTCGTCCACCCGCTCACGGGGCGAGGTTGGATAGGGCTTCTGGCCCAGCCCGTCTTCGGTGGGCTGCTTGTGCGCATCGCCGTCGAAGGGCGTCTTCGGGCTCCCCTTGGCATCGACCGGCGGGTCCAAAGGTTCCACGGTCTCGCCGCTGCGGCGAATACGGTACTTCTGGGCTTTAGGTTTCGTAGTCATAGGTCGCTTTTGCCTCTTCCAGCGAGTCGAACATCACGAACTGTCCGTCCCTGATGACTGCCGCCGATTTGCAGAACTTTTCGAGCGTCGAGGCCTGGTGCGACACAATGACCACGGTCGCGTTTTCAAGCCTCTCCCGCAGAATCGAACCGGCTTTACGATTGAATTCCGCATCTGTCGTGCCCGGCATACCCTCGTCAATCAGATAAATGTCGAATTCCAGCGCCAGCAGCAACGAGAAGCAGAACCTCGCCCGCATGCCCGAACTGTAAGTGCCAACAGGCATGTCGAAATACTCGTTGATCCCCGAAAGCCAGCGGCTGAATGCCTCCATGTAGTCGGGGTCGATGCCGTAGAGCCGGGCGATGAAGCGCGCGTTCTCGCGGGCGGTGTGCTTGTTCACCACGCCGCCCATGAAACCGAGCGGAAATGATACCCGGCAGGATTTCCGGATCGTGCCCTCGTCAGGCTTCTCCAATCCCGCCATCATGTTGATAACGGTTGTCTTTCCGGTACCGTTCGGCGCCAGAATCCCCAGCGAATTTCCCAGTTCGACGCGAAACGACGCGCGGTCAAGGATCACCTTGCGCTGCTTGCCCGTCCAGAAGGACTTGCTGACGTTATCGAATTCCAGCATTCACGCGTCCCGGCACTGCCTGTTTTGCCTGTCAGCCCTTGGCGGGCCTTGGTTAAAGTCTAACTTCAATTGTCCGCCTCCAAGACATTATGTCGGAACGGACCGGCAGAATCCAACTCTATTCGGCTGGATCCTGCCAGCCCGGTTCCCTGATCGGCGAATTGGTGCTTTCGGGCGCGCTGACCCGATATCGCCCGGATCAGTCCGCCCGCTTTTCAACCCGGCACATCTTGCCGGCGATGATCGAGATCAGCGCTGCGACAAAGCTGAACAGCGCGCCCATCTTGGCGGCTCCCCTGACATCGACACCGTCGATCGCCACCGACCCTTCGAAAGCAACAGAGGCGATAAACAGCGACACGGTAAAGCCGATCGCCGCGACGCAGCCGATCACGAAAAGATCACTGGTCCGCATCCCGACAGGCAGGCCGAATTTCATCGGATGGGCAGCAACCCAGCCAAACAGCAATATGCCCAAAGGCTTGCCGATGATCAGTCCAAAGAAGACCAACCAGGTCGGCGATCCGATCGACGCGAATTCGACCCCTGCATTCACCAGCCCGAAGAAAAACAGAATGACCTCGACAGGGTGTTTCAGCAGGTGTTCGGCCTGGTTCAGAAGATCGGTCAGGTATTGCTCCGCTTCCGCGAATATCCCGAAGGCTCGGTCTGCATGGGGCAGGGTGGGCACAACCGGCAGCAAGCCAAGCGCGGGATGCAGGCCCGCCTCTTGAAAGCCATACCAGCTGACTACGCCGGCTAGAAGATAGGGCCAGAATGACAGTTTCTCGCGCATCCAGGTTGAATTCGGGCGCAACTGATCGCTGCGATCCAGCGTGCGTGGCAACCAGTTGAACAGCACATAAACGCCAACCGCCGCGGCGACCGACAGCAGCAGCCAAATCGGTGCGGACGCTCCGGAAGGGTAGAGCACGGTCAGGATGATCAATCCCAAGATGTCGTCGGTAATTGCCAGAAGCAAGAGGAACCGCACCGCAGGGTGGCCCGCGCCGAAGACGATTCGCCCGACCACATATGAAAACGCGATATCTGTTGCCGTGGGAACCGTCCAGCCGCGCACCACGGCGTCATAGGTTTCCGATCCAAGCGCAGCAGCGATGCCCAGATAAACCGCAATCGGCCCGATCATCCCGCCAAGCGTGGCAAATAACGGCGTCGCCGCCTTGCGTCCGCGCAATGCGCCGTTCTTCAAGATCATGGCCTCCCAGACTTCCTTCGCTGCAATCGCAAAGAAGAACGCCATCAGCACGTTATTGACCAGATAGTGCACCGTAAGCGTTCGGATGACCTGGCCTTGGCCATCGTCATGTGGATGGCCGATAATGGAATTGTCGATCAGAATGAATTCGACGAAATCATGGTAGCTGTTGGCATCGGTATTTGCCCAAACGAGGGCGATCGCCGCGCCAATGATCAGTAGAATTGAATAGTTGGTTACAAAATTCCAAACCCGGTACATCAGTTGTCTCCGCCCGCGTGCCGTCTTTCGCAATAGTGCAGATTGGTACAGGGGGGCAACCGGTTGGATCCGACAGGATCAGCTGATGGCGTTGCCGGCGAGGTCGGCGATCCCGGCACCGCAAATCGCGGTGGCGACGTCGCCGATCGTCAGCCCGTCCGGTCCCGCGCGAAGAAAGACGCGCCCTGCGGCCTGCTGGTCTTTCCGAGCCAAGTGCTGGAAACGCCGTCGCAGCACCGAAAAGGCTCGGTCACCCGAAAGGAGCATCATCGACACATCAAAAAGCCTAGAGGCATGGAGATCTGCCAAGCCGGAAATTGCAACCACCGCCCGAAGGCGCTAGGCCGTTGGTTGCCATGACCGACCCGCTCGACCGACTCAAAGCGGACTTGTCCGCCTGCAAGATCTGCAAGGATCGTTTTGCCGCCACCGCCACCGCGCATGAGCCGCGGCCGGTGGTCTGGTTCCGCGCCGATGCGCGCATCCTGATCGCGGGTCAAGCGCCGGGGCAGCGGGTGCATACTTCGGGAAGGCCCTTCACCGATCCTTCGGGTGACCGGCTGCGTGGCTGGATGGGCATTGACCAGGCGACCTTCTACGACCAATCGCGGATCGGCATCGTACCGATGGCTTTCTGCTTCCCCGGCTACAACGCCAAGGGAGCCGATCTGCCGCCACCGCCGATTTGCGCGAGTACCTGGCGCGGCCGGATCATGGACCAGCTGAAAGCGGTGCCGTTGACGCTTCTGGTCGGCGGCCATGCGATCAAATGGCATCTCAGGGACAAATCCACTGTCACCGAGGTCGTGACCCGTTGGCGCGACCACGCTCCGGCGGTTTTTGCGCTGCCGCATCCTTCGTGGCGCAACACCGCGTGGCTTAAGAAGAATCCGTGGTTCGAGGCTGAACTTCTTCCGGTCCTTCGCGCCCGTGTGCAGGAGGTGCTGCATGGATAAGCTGACACCCCTCGACCGCGCCCATGGGGTGATGGAGACGGGCGGCGATGCCGACCGCCTGCGGTTTTACGAACGCCTCGCCGACGCCGAACTGTTCCTTATGCTGGCCGCCGAGGCGCAGGGCGACCGGATCGACCCAAAGGTCTTTCCGGTCGGGGGTGAAAATTACGTCCTCGTCTTCGACCGCATCGAGCGGCTGGCCGAATTCGCGGGCCAGATCACGCCCTATGCGGCGCTGTCGGGCCGCGCGATTGCCGCGATGCTCTCGGGGCAGGGCGTTGGCCTCGGCGTCAATCTCGGCGTCGCCCCGTCCAGCATCCTTCTGCCCGCAACGGCCATCGACTGGCTTGCCGAAACCCTGACCGCACGACCGCAGAAACTGACCGGGCGCCCGACGGAACTGCGCCCGCCAAGATCCGTCCCGCAAGCAGTTCTGACCGGCCTCAACATCAAGCTCGCTCTCACAGGGGGACTTGCGCGCGTCGCTTACCTAGCTGAAGTGCGATATGATGACGGCCGCGATGGCCATCTGCTGGCCTTTGTCGATGCCATACCCGGCGCCGAAGAAGCACTTGGTCAGGCGGCGTCCGAAGCACTGGTGTTTTCGGGTATCGAGATCGGTGAAATCGACGTGGCCTTCTTTGCCGCCAGCGATCCGATCTGCGCCCGCCTCGGCCGAATCGCCCTGCGCTTCGACCTGCCAGAGCCATTGCAATCCACGCCCCGCCCATCGCCGCCCGGAATGGACCCCGACCGACCGCCAAAACTGCGCTAATACCCGGCGCCCCGGTCCACCAGAAACAGGAACGGTTCGCCCGCCTCGCCGCGGCGGATGTTTTCGGCGATCACCTCGGATGCCGTCTCGGCGCGGGTTTCGGATGCAATGTGCGGCGTCACGGTGATGCCGGGATGCGCCCAGAACGGATGATCCCGCGGCAAGGGTTCCGTGCGGAACACATCCAGCGTGGCATGCGCAAGCCTGCCGTCATCCAAAGCCGCCAGCAGCGCCTCATCGTCGATCAGTGCGCCGCGTCCTGGGTTCAGCAAGAAGCCGCCTTTGGGCAACAGCGCAAGGCGGTCCGCGTTCATCAGGTTCTGGGTCGCCGCTGTCAGCGGCAACAGCAGCACGACAATCCCGGCGCTGGTCAGAACCTCGCGCAGCCCGTCATCACCGTATCGACAGTCTATCCCGTCGATACGCTTCTCCGTCCTGCTCCATCCCGACACGCGAAAATTCAACGCTGCGAGCGCTTGCGCGCAGGCACGCCCCAATTCGCCCAGTCCCAGCATCGCCACCCTGCGGTTGCGCGCCAAGGGCGGAATGACCGGATCCCAGACCCCATCCTGCCGCAGGATCTGCCGATCCATCCCCAGATGATGCCGAAGCACATGCCCAGTCACCCATTCGACCATGCCCTCGGATAATCCGCGATCAACCATCCGGGCCAGCGGCAGCGTCAGGCTTTTGTTGGTGACGATGCCTTCGACCCCGGCCCAAAGGCTCAGCACCGCCTTGGCCCGCGTGAACGGGCTGAAATCCGAGATCGGTCCGTTCGGCGCATAGATAATGTAATCGACCTCGCCGGGGGCGAATTCCTGCCGCAGTATCGCGTCCAGCCCCGCCTGTCGGAAGGCATCTTCCAGCGCGGCCTGATAGAAGTCCCAGCGTTCTGGCGCTGCTGCGAACAGGACATTCAGTGTCATTTGTTGGCCCTCGGGCGGTGGATGTGCGCGCTTTGAACCAGCCCGAACGCCGCCAGCAGAACCAGCATCGCCGACCCACCCCAGGACACCATCGGCAGCGGAACCCCAACGACAGGTGCGAGGCCCATCACCATCGACATGTTCACCGCGAAATATAGAAAGAATGTCGCTGCGATCCCAAGCGTCACCAGCGAGCCGTAGCGGTCCTTGTTCCGCATCGCCGAGACGATGCAGAAAAAGACGATCATCGCATAAAGCGTCAAGAGCGATATGCCGCCGATGAAGCCGAATTCCTCGGCCAGCGTTGTGAAGATGAAATCGGTATGTTTCTCGGGCAGAAAGTTCAGTCGGCTCTGCGTGCCTTGCATGAAGCCCCGGCCGGTCCAACCGCCCGATCCCAAGGCGATCTTCGACTGGGTGATGTGGTAGCCAGCGCCGAGTGGATCATTGGCCGGATCAAGAAATGTGTCGATCCGTCGGTACTGATAATCCTTCAGCAGCTGCCACTCGGTGCCGCGCGATACGATCACCGCATAGACGGTGCCGATTCCGGCTGAAATCACGGCGGCGAAATAAAGCCAGTGCACACCGGCGACGAACATCATGATCCCGCCGCCCATGATCAACAGCAGCGCGGTTCCCAGATCGGGCTGCTTCAGCACCAGTGCGGTCGGCACCAGGATCATGACCAACGGGAAAAACACCCACAATGGATGCGATGTCTTCTTGATATCCAACCAGTCGTAATAGGCCGCCAGGATCATCACCAGGGTGATCTTTGCGAGTTCCGAGGGTTGCAGCATGAAAAACCCAAGATCGATCCATCTTTGCGCGCCCATCCCGGTCACGCCGATCAGTTCGACCAGCACGAGAAGGCCAAGCGAACCTGCATAGGCCAGCGCCGAGATGTTGCGCCAGAACCAGATCGGCACGACTGCGACGAACAACATCGCCACCATACCGACACCGAATCGTTTCATCTGCGGTTCGGCCCAGGGGCGCAGCGATCCTCCGGCGACGGAATAGAGCATCAGGAACCCGATGCTGGCGACGGCAGTCAACAGAATGATCAACGGCCAGTTGAGGTGCAGCGTCTTGCGCAGCCCGGTGGGAATGCGCGTCACATTGTATTCAAGATAGCTCACGCGCGGCTCTTTCCGGCGCTTTCCTGGCTCAGATCGCGCAGGACAAGGTTTTGAAGCATCGCCTCGACCTTGGCGCGTTCGCTCGACGGATACGCCTCCAGCGGCGGCACATCGCCGTAGAGCGCCCTCAGCACGATGTCGCGAGCGATCGGCGCTGCTGAAGTCGATCCGCCGCCGCCGTGCTCGACCACGACGGAACAGGCAATCCGCGGCGCGTCGATCGGCGCGAACGCGACGAAAAGCGCATGGTCGCGTCGTTCCCATGGCAAATCGCTATTGCTGGTGACGCCCCGTGCCCGTTCCGCGGCAGTGATGTTGCGCACCTGGCTGGTGCCGGTCTTGCCCGCCATCCGCATGTCCTCGGCATCGATCCGCGAGCGATAGGCAGTGCCGCGCTGGCTGTTCGAGACTGCGATCATGCCGCCCTGCACCGCGCGCAGGTTCGCCGCGTTGACGTCAAGCGGTTCAGGTGCCGGATAATCCACCTCGACGCCGTTCACCGTCTTGATCAGTCGCGGGCTGACCGCAAGTCCAGATGCAAGACGCGCCGACATCACCGCCAGTTGCAGCGGCGAGGCCAGAACGAATCCCTGCCCGATGCCAGAGTTGAACGTGTCACCGACCATCCAGCCCTCGCCGTGCTTGGCGCGCTTCCAGTCCATCGTCGGCATGTTGCCCTCGGCCACCGCCGACAACGGCAGATCGTGCTGGAAACCCATGCCCAACTTGCGGGCCATCGCACTGATCCTCTCGATCCCGACCCGCTCGGCGACCTCGTAGAAATACACATCGCAGGATTGTTGAAGACTGGCATTGAGGTTGACATGACCATGCCCGCCGCGCTTCCAGCAATGGAATCGCCTGTTGCCGAGCGTCTTGAAGCCGGGGCACCAGGCGGTTTCGGTCGGCCCGATAACTCCGGCTTCCAGCGCCGCCAACGCCACCACCATCTTGAAGGTGGAACCCGGTGGATAAGTGCCCTGCACGGTCTTGTTGGCCAGCGGGCGGTATTTGTTATCGGTCAGGTCGGCATAGTCGGGCACCGAAATGCCGCGCACGAACTTGTTGGGATCGAACGACGGAGCAGAGGCCAGGGCCAGCAAGTCGCCAGTGTTGACATCCATCACCACGGCCGCCGCACTTTCGCCGGCCAGCCGCGCCTGCGCGAAGTTCTGCAAACCGGCATCGACGGTCAACTGCACGTTCTCGCCGCTGATCCCGTCGATCCGATCGAGTTCCCGCATCACCCGCCCGTACGCGTTGACCTCGATCCGGCGGGTCCCCGCGCGACCGCGCAATGCATCCTCCATCTTGCCTTCGACACCAATCTTGCCGATCTGGAATTTCGGGATCCGCAGGATCGGGTCGGGATCGGTCAACCTGCCGAGGTCATAGTCGCTGACCGGACCGACATAGCCGACGATATGGGCAAAATCCTCGACCAGCGGATAGAACCGCGAAAGGCCGACCTCGGGCGAGACACCGGGCAGGGCAGGGGCGTTGACGGCCACCTCGGCCACTTCTTCCCAACTCAGACGGTCGGCGATCGTCACCGGCATGAACGGCGACAGCTGTTTCAGTTCCCGGCGCGCGCGCTCCAGGTCGCCCGGATCCAGATCGACCAGCCGGGTGATCCGCTGCAGCACCTCATCGACATCGCCGGCATCCTCGCGGACAATGACGATGCGGTAATTCTGCTCGTTTCCGGCGATCAATATGCCGGTCCGGTCATAGATCAGTCCGCGTGCGGGGGGCAAAAGCCGCATGTTGATCCGGTTTTCATCGGCCAGCATCCGGAACTCGTCGGCCTGATCGACCTGCATGAACCGCATTCGAGCAGCCAGAACGCCCATGAAGGCAAGTTGTGAGCCGCCCAGAAGTAACGCCCGGCGGGTTATCCGGCGCGCGCTTTCGGCGGTATCCTTGGGCGAGCGTCTCATAGGGGATGCCCCAATTGGTCCACTTCTCCGGGTGCAATCTTGCGGATCCCGAATACCATGCGCGATGCCCCGACGACAATCGGATAGCTCAGGATCGTCGCCGTCAGCTGCAGCATCACAAGTCCGAAACCCGGCTGGTTGATGACAAAGATCAGCAGTGTCAAGCGCGCCGCCAGCACCATTCCGATCAGCACCATTGACACCAGCGCCCATTCCACCAGAAACGGCAGGTCACGCGATTGCGGTTCGCGAGATCGCAGGAACTCCGCCCCCAGCACGACCAGCCCGGCCCAAAGTCCCGGCGGCCGCATGAACAGAAAATCCATCGCCAGACAGACCGCCCCGATCAACAGCGGTGGCACGAAGTCCGGCCGACGCAACACCCAGGCGAATGCCAGGGCAACCACAAGATCCGGCCCCGGCCAGCGCCCGGCCGTCAGATCGATCGGCAGCAACTGAAAGAACACCACAACCGCGCTGATCAGAAGAAACAACAAGCGAAACAGCCAGCGACGCGAGGTGATCGGATCAGCCATCCGCCGCCTCCTCGATCCGGGGCCCAGGCGCGGGCAGACCCGGCAGGATCGGAACCGTCGGCAGAATCGGTAGGGTCGAGGGGGTCAGGAGCGCGCCTGGATCGGTAATTCTTTCCGAGGAATGACTGCGGATGACCCGCAGGAATTCAAGCCGCCCATAATCCGCCGCCAACCGTACCCTCAGCCGCCGGTCGGTTCCCATCGCGACCTGACCCACCAGAATACCCGAAGGAAACACCCCGCCATCGCCCGAAGAGACTACCCGGTCGCCGGGCCGCACCACTTCGGGACTTTCCAGAAACTCGATCGGCGGTGCGGCGGTATTGTCTCCGGACAGCAGTGCCTTCTGTCCCGAGGGCTGGATCGAGACCGGGATCCGGCTGTTGCTGTCGGTCAAGAGGATCACCCGGGATGTGTTCTTGCCGACGCCGGAAATCCGCCCCAGAAGGCCGATCCCGTCCATCGTCGCCCAGCCGTCAACGATGCCGTCGCGCTCGCCGATATTCAGCAGCACGGATTGCCGGAATGGCGATCCGCTATCAGCCAGCACCACACCAGTCACGAAGGTGTATTTCGGATCCAGCCGGACATTGTTCAGGTCCAGAAGCTTGGCGTTCTTCTGCTCCAGCTGCAACGCCGCCTCCTTCCAGGCCTTCATCTGCTGCAATTCGCGACGAAGCTCCTGATTTTGTTCATAGATGCGGGTATAGGATTGGAAGCCCTCGACCATGTCCGCGACCTTGGTTACCGGCACCAGGGCCCAGTCGAAGGACGGCACGATCTGATCGACCAGCGCTGCGCGGAACCGTTCTACCCTGGGGCTGTCGATACGCCACAACAGGAAGACGGCGAACAGGAACAGAACAAGGCCCCCGACCAGAATGCGTCTGAGCGGGCGGACATATTGGTCACTGCTTCCTCTGTCTTTCGCCACGACGTTCCCCAAAGAACCGGCAGCACCGGCCCGTTAGCTATCGTAGTCTATCACATGCCGAAGTTGCTTTTCATATTCCAGCGCCTTGCCGGTTCCCAGAGCAACACAATTGAGTGACTCGTCTGCCACCGAAATCGCCAGCCCGGTCTGCTCGCGCAGCGCAAGGTCCAACTCGCCCAGCAATGCGCCCCCGCCCGTCAGCATCACGCCCCGGTCGACGATATCCGCGGCGAGGTCGGGCGGCGTGGCTTCCAGCGCCGTCATAACCGCCTCGCAGATCTGCTGGACGGGTTCGGCCAATGCCTCGGCGACCTGCGCCTGATTGACTTCGGTTTCCTTGGGCACACCGTTAAGCAGGTCGCGACCGCGTATCTGCATGCTGGCACCTCGCCCGTCATCGGGCATCCGCGCTGTGCCGATGCTGGTCTTGATCCGCTCTGCGGTCGATTCACCGATCAACAGGTTGTGCTGGCGCCGCAGGTAGCTGATGATCGCCTCGTCCATCCGGTCGCCGCCGACCCTTACGGATCGCGCATAGACGATGTCACCCAGCGACAGCACCGCAACCTCGGTGGTGCCACCGCCGATATCGACAACCATATTGCCCGTGGGGTCGGTGATCGGCATGCCTGCGCCTATGGCCGCCGCGATCGGTTCCGCGATCAGCCCGGCGCGGCGCGCGCCTGCCGACAGCACCGACTGCCGGATCGCGCGCTTTTCAACAGGCGTTGCGCCATGCGGTACGCAGACGATGATCTTCGGCTTCGAGAAGGTCGTCCGCTTGTGCACCTTGCGGATGAAGTGCTTGATCATTTCTTCGGCGGTGTCAAAGTCGGCTATCACCCCCTCGCGCATCGGCCGGATTGCCTGGATCGAACCCGGCGTGCGGCCCAACATCAGCTTGGCATCCTCACCCACCGCCAGTACCTGCTTACGCCCGTCCTTTATGTGATACGCGACGACCGAAGGCTCGTTCAGGACGATGCCCTTGCCGCGCACGTATACCAAAGTGTTCGCCGTCCCCAGGTCGATCGCCATATCAGACGAAAAAAGACCACCCCAACTTGCCATTCCAGCCGTCCTGCTGCCTAAATTTCAAAAGACCCGCGACGCTCGATGTCGCGGGCCGTCTGTCCTTATAGGCTGGCTGTGGCGTGGGCGAAAGAGGCCCCGAGGCGTTATTCAGCGTGATGTTGCCGCGTTGCCAATCAGGATACAGACTTGTACGAAACCGACTTTACGTCCGTATCGGGCGCGACCCGCTCTCGCCGCACCAGTAGCCGGTTCAACGCGTTCACATAGGCCTTGGCGCTGGCCACCACCGTATCGGTATCGGCCGCTTGACCCGTTGAAATCAAGCCGCCGTCCTCCATCCTTACGCTGACCGTCGCCTGCGCGTCCGTGCCTTCGGTGACGGCGTGAACCTGATAAAGCTGCAGGCGGGCCTCGTGAGGGAATAGCACTTTTACTGCATTGAAAGTCGCGTCTACCGGACCGTCGCCCGTGGCGGTGACCTGGTGGTCCTTGCCATCGACCGACAGAATCAGGTCAGCCGATTGCGGTGCCTCGGTGCCGCAGATCACCCGAAGGAACTTCACCTGCAGGCGGTCCACCCCACCATCCATGCTGGTATCGCGCATCAGCGCCAGGAGGTCATCGTCGTAGACCTCCTTTTTCCGATCCGCCAGCGCCTTGAACCGAACGAACACATCGTTCAGCTGATTGTCGGCCAGTTCATAGCCCAGATTCCTGAGCTTGGCGCGCAGGGCGGCCCGGCCCGAATGTTTACCCATGACAAGGTTCGTCTCGGTCAGGCCGATATCCTCGGGGCGCATGATCTCGAAGGTTTCGGAATTCTTAAGCATCCCGTCCTGGTGGATGCCACTTTCATGCGCGAAGGCGTTCTTGCCGACGATGGCCTTGTTGAACTGCACCGGAAAGCCGCTGACCGTGGCGACACGGCGCGAGATGTTCATGATCTTCGTGGTGTCTATCCGGGTCCGGTAGGGCATGATGTCGTTGCGTACCTTCAGCGCCATCACCACCTCTTCCAGCGCGGTGTTGCCGGCGCGTTCGCCCAGCCCGTTTATGGTGCATTCGACCTGCCGCGCCCCCGCTTCCACCGCCGCCAGCGAGTTCGCCGTCGCCATGCCCAGATCGTTGTGGCAATGCGTGGCGAAGATCACATCTTCGGCGCCTTCGACCTCGGCGATCAGCATCCGGATCAGATCAGCGCTTTCCCGCGGCGCAGTGTAGCCCACGGTGTCGGGGATGTTGATCGTCGTGGCTCCCGCCCTGATGGCGATATCGACGGTGCGTTTGAGGTAGTCATGCTCGGTCCGCGTCGCATCCATCGACGACCACTGCACGTCATCGCACAGGTTCCGTGCCCGTGTGACGGCATCGTGAATTCGCTCGGCCATCGCATCCTGATCCAGTCCGTGCATGTCGCGGTGCAGCGGCGAAGTGCCGATGAAGGTGTGAATCCGCGGCCGCTTGGCATGCTTTATCGCCTCCCATGCGCGATCGATATCGGCGGGATTGGCCCGCGCCAGTCCGCAGATGACCGACGTCTTTGCGAGTTTTGCGATCTCGCTCACCGCCTGGAAATCGCCTTCGCTGGCGATCGGAAACCCGGCCTCGATGATATCGACTCCCATCTCGTCCAGAAGCCCGGCAATCTCCAGTTTCTCGTTATGGGTCATGGTGGCGCCGGGGCTTTGCTCGCCGTCGCGCAGGGTCGTGTCGAATATCAGGACCCGGTCCTGTTCGGTCGTCATCTTGGTCATTCTGGTGTTCCTTGAGCTTCGATCTGGCGGCCCCGGCGCGGCGGACATCCCCTGAGCGCACGCGCCCGGACCCCCCGGCGCGCTCAGAGGCTGCTAAGGAGTAGGACGAGGTCGTGATTGTTCGCCGCATTGCTCATAGCAGAAACTATAAACGCTTTTTGGCCAAGGCCAAGCCCCCTTTTCGTCCTCCTCTGCCGCCCTAGCTGTTGGCAAGCGAAAGGAGGGTTTGAGATGCAGGAAGGACAGAAACCACGTCTCGTCGGAGTCAATCATCTGGTGCTCGAAGTTGCGGACATCGACGATGCGCTGTCATTCTATGGCGCCATTTTCGACTTCGAACTTCGCGGGCGGGGCAATGGACACGCGTTTATCGACATGGGCGATCAGTTCCTCGGGCTGATGACGGGCAAGTCGAGCGGCCCGGACCAGAGCCGTCATTTCGGGCTTGTCGTCGATGATGCTGCGTCGGTGCGCGACCTTGCCGAAAAAGCCGGTGCCGAAATTCTCGACACGCCGTTTCTCGATTTCCGCGATCCCTGGGGCAATCGCGTACAGGTTGTTGAATACCGTGACCTTCAGTTCACCAAGGCCGACGCCGTGCTGCGCGCGATGGGCCTCGATCTGGAAAAGAGCGCCGAAGCGCAGACGGAATTGCGCAAGAAGGACATGGCGGGCTGAATGGCGGTGCCTGATCCTTACGCCAACCAGCGCGCGCTGGTGATCGGCGCCTCCGGCGGGATCGGCCGCGCCCTTTGCGATGCATTGGAAAGGGCGGGTGCCGAAGTGACACCGCTGTCGCGTTCGCAAGACGGGCTTGACCTCACCAATGAGGCCTCGGTCGAGGCTGCGCTGGCCCCGCTTTCTGGCCCCTATGATGTGATCTTCGTTGCCACCGGTGCACTTGAGATCGACGGGACAGAGCCCGAAAAATCGCTCGGCGCGTTGTCGGCCGCTGCAATGATGGATCAGTTCAGCCTGAACGCGATCGGCCCTGCGCTGGTACTCAAGCATGTGAGGCGCCTTTTGCCCAAGGACCGTCGCGCCGTTTTCGTCGCCCTCTCGGCCCGTGTGGGCTCGATCGGCGACAACCGGCTCGGCGGCTGGTATTCCTACCGGGCGGCCAAGGCCGCGCTGAACCAGATCATCCGCACCGCCGGCATCGAACTCGCCCGCAGCCACAAGGGGCTGATCTGTGTAGCGCTGCATCCGGGCACCGTGGCAACCGCGTTCACCCGGAAATACCTTGGCCGCCACCCCTCGGTCCCGCCGCAGGAGGCGGCGCAGAACCTGCTTTCGGTGGTCGCCGGCCTCGACGCCAGCCAGACCGGAAAATTTTTCGACTGGGCAGGTAAGCCTGTGCCTTGGTGACCCGTCTGATCCTGATCCTGGGCGACCAGCTGAGCCAAGATGTCGCCGCTCTTCGCGAGGCCGACAGGGACGGCGACGTCATCGTGATGGCCGAAGTCCGGGGCGAGGCGACCTATGTCGCCCACCACCCCAAGAAGATCGCCTTCGTCTTCGCCGCCATGCGCCATTTCGCCAAGGACCTGCGCGACGCGGGCTGGACGGTCGCTTACACCGCGTATGATGAGGCCGAGAACAGCCATACGATTTCAGGCGAACTTCTGCGCCGCGCCGAGGAACTTGGAGCCAGGGAGGTTATCGCCACACGTCCCGGCGAATGGCGAGTGATTGCCGCCCTCGACGATCTACCGCTGAAGGTCACGCAACAGCCCGATAACCGGTTCATCTGCTCGCAGGAAGGCTTCGAAAGCTGGGCCAAGGACCGCAAAGAGTTGCGGATGGAGTATTTCTACCGCCAGATGCGCCGCAAGACTGGCCTTTTGATGGATGGCGATGCGCCAGAGGGCGGAAAATGGAACTTCGACAAGCAGAACCGCAAACCCGCCAGCCCCGACCTTTTCCGCAAAGGCCCGGCTGAACTCGAACCCGACGATATCACTTCGGCGGTTCTCGATCTGGTGGAACAGGAGTTTCCAGACAATTTCGGCAGATTGCGGCCCTTCGCCCTCGCCACCAACAGGGCCGGCGCAGTGCAGGCGCTCGATCATTTCGTTGAACATGCGCTGCCGGAATTCGGCGCCTATCAAGACGCCATGCTGCAGGATGACCCGGTCCTTTACCACGCTCTGCTCTCGCCCTACCTCAACACCGGCCTTCTAGCGCCGCTCGAGGTCTGCGAAGCGGTGGAACGGGTCTATAAGGATGGCAAAGTGCCGCTGAATTCGGCTGAAGGCTTCATTCGCCAGATCATCGGCTGGCGTGAATTCCTGCGTGGCATCTATTTCATGGAAGGTCCCGGCTACACCGGCCGAAACGCGCTGAAGCATGATCGCAAGTTGCCCGCCGCCTACTGGGGTGACGAAACCCGGATGAATTGCCTGGCACATGCCGTGGCGCAAACCCGTGATCTGGCCTATGCTCATCATATCCAGAGGCTGATGGTGACCGGCAATTTCGCGCTTCTGGCCGGTATCGACCCGGCCGAGGTGCATGACTGGTACCTGTCGGTCTATATCGACGCTTTCGAATGGGTCGAGGCGCCGAACACCATCGGAATGAGCCAGTTCGCAGATGGCGGCATCGTCGCCTCGAAGCCCTACATCTCCAGTGGCAGCTATATCGACCGGATGTCGGATTATTGCGGCAACTGTCACTATGCGGTGACGGAACGGCATGGCGAAACGGCCTGTCCGTTCAACAGCCTCTACTGGCATTTCCTCGAGCGCCACCGCGACAGGTTCAAGGAAAATCCGCGCATGGCGCTGGTCTATGGGAATTGGGACCGGATGCAGCGGGAAGACCGAGAGGACATCCTTGCCGCAGGCGACGCGGTACTTGCGGCACTTGACGCGGCAGAGGTCGTCTGACTACTCGCTGGCCGCCGGCGCATCGGCCTTCGGGCCGGCCTCTGGTTCCGGAGCGTCCAGCGCGCCGTTCTGCCACTCGCCGCTGGCTTCCTGCCCGGTGGCGTAGCGGATCGTCCCTGCGCCCTGACGCTTGCCATCGACGAAATTGCCTTCGTAGACATCGCCATTGCCATAGGTGGCGATGCCTTCACCCTCGATCTCGCCGGCGTTCCACTGGCCGGTATAGGTGAACCCGTCAGCCATGGTGATCGTACCCTTTCCCTCGCGCTGACCGCCAACGAACGCGCCTTCGTAGACCGAGCCATCGGCATAGACCGCGCGGCCTTGCCCCTCGCGCTGACCTTCGACCCACTGGCCGGTATAGGTGTAGCCGTCCGGATAGGTCATCGTGCCTTGCCCGTGGTTCTGCGCGTTCTTGAACTCGCCGTCATAGACCAGACCGTTGGAATAGCGCGCGATGCCCTTGCCCTCGATCACCCCGGCCTTCCATTCGCCTTCATAGGTATTGCCGTCCGGATAGGTGATCTTGCCGCGCCCATTGGCCAGATCGTCCTTGAACTGACCCTCGTAGACCGAGCCATCGGGATAGGTCACCTTGCCGTCGCCCTCGATCCGGCCCTCGACCCAGGTGCCCTCGTAAACATAGCCGTCGGTGCCGGTGAAGGTGCCCAGGCCATGCCGCTTGTCGCCGGCGAATTCGCCCTCATAGGTGTCGCCGTTGGCATAGGTCACCTTGCCCCGGCCCAGCCGTTCGCCATTGACCAGCTCGCCCTCGTAGACATCGCCATTGGGTTGGGTCAGCCGGCCGGTGCCGTTGATCTGCCCGCCAGCCCACTGGCCAGTATAGGTCAGCCCATCGGTCATCGTCAGGGTGCCCTCGCCGTGGCGTTCGTTCTGGGCCAGATCGCCTTCGTAGATCGCGCCATCGGGATAGGTGATCCGGCCTGAACCTTCCTTGATTCCGTTGACCCACGATCCCTCGTAGACATAACCGTTCGGGCTTTCCATCCGGCCCTGTCCGTGATGCAGCGCCTCCTTGAAGCCGCCTTCGTACTTGACGCCGTTTGCATAGACCGCAGCGCCCGATCCTTCGATCTTGCCATCGACCCAATCGCCCTCGTAGGTGCCGCCATCGGCGAAGGTGATCCTGCCGAAGCCCTCGGGCTTGCCCTTCGCGAATGTACCTTCATAGACAGATCCGTTGGGAAACCTGGCGATGCCTTCGCCGCGGATCTCGCCCTCGACCCACTCGCCTTCGTATTCGTAGCCGTTTGGCAGGCGGTAGCTGCCTTGGCCGTGCTGCTTGCCGTCCTTGAAGGTGCCCTCGTAGACACCACCATCGTCATATTGCTTGACCAGCACGTCATCCGATTGCGTCAGACCCGCGCCGCCACTGGCCGCCAAGAGCACCGTTGCCGCGATCGCGCCGCGCATCAGCCTTGCACCGTTCAATATTACCCGCACGTCGCCCCCCATTGGCCCTGCACCCGGCATCGCCGTTCGGATGCCATATCAACCTAGTAGACGGCCCTCGGGCTGACAACGCTTTTTGCCGATGCGATGCTTTCCCTTGGCGTCCGGTCTGCTAAGACGGTGGCAGATTTCTAGGATGATGAACATGCCCCAAGGCTTTCGCCTGACCCTTGCGCAGTTGAACCCGACCGTCGGCGATGTTGAAGGCAACGCCGCCAAGGCGCTGGAGGCATGGCGTCTGGCCAAAGCGGCGGGCGCAGATATGGTGGCGCTACCGGAAATGTTCATCGCAGGTTATCAGGCGCAGGACCTGGTGATGAAACCGGCCTTCGGCATCGCCTGCCTCGAGGCGGTCGCCACACTGGCCCGCGCGACAGCCGACGGTCCGGCCATCGGCATCGGCGGCCCGCTGGCCGAGATCGACAAGCTCTACAACGCCTATTTCATTCTGAAAGACGGTAGAATCGCAGCGAAGGTTCGCAAGCATCATTTGCCGAATTTCGCCGTCTTCGACGAAAAGCGCATCTTCGATTCCGCCCCGATCGCCGGCCCTGTCCGCGTCGGCCCGCTGCGGTTCGGCATTCCGATCTGCGAAGATGCCTGGGCCTCTGATGTCTGCGAGGCGCTCGCCGAAAGCGGCGCACAGGTGTTCTTCGTTCCCAACGGCTCGCCCTATTACCGCGACAAGTTCGACCGCCGGATGTCGATGATGGTCTCGCGCGTGGTCGAGAATGATCTGCCGATGATCTACCTCAACACCGTCGGCGCGCAGGATGACCAAATGTTCGACGGTGGGTCCTTCGCGCTCAACACTGGCGGCAGGCTGGCGGTGCAGATGCCGCTGTTCGACGAAACGATCCAGCATGTCGATCTGACCGAAACGGCCGATGGCTGGGTGATTCAGGACGGCCCCAAAACCACCCACCCGGACGCCTGGGAGCGCGATTACCGCGTGATGGTGCAATGCCTGCGCGACTACATGGCAAAGACCGGCTTCGGGAAAGTGCTGCTCGGCCTCTCGGGGGGCATCGACTCAGCGATCGTCGCCACCATCGCCGTGGATGCACTGGGGGCCGAAAACGTCCGCTGTGTGATGCTGCCATCCGAATACACCTCGCAATACTCGCTGGATGATGCCGAGGCTGTCGCCGAAACCCTTGGTTGCCACTTCGATACCGTGCCGATCAGCGAGGCGCGGCAGGCCGTCACCCGGACCCTTGCGCCGATCTTCGAGGGCACCGAACCGGGCCTGACCGAGGAAAACATCCAGTCCCGTTTGCGGGGCCTTCTTCTGATGGCGCTTTCGAACAAGTTCGGCGAGATGCTGCTGACCACCGGCAACAAATCCGAAGTCGCGGTCGGCTATGCCACGATCTATGGCGACATGGCGGGGGGCTACAACCCGATAAAGGACCTCTACAAGATGCGGGTCTTCGAGACCTGCCGCTGGCGCAACTCAAATCACCGACCGTGGATGAAAGGGCCCGCCGGCACCGTGATCCCGCCCCGGATCATAGACAAGCCGCCCTCGGCCGAATTGCGCCCGGACCAGAAGGACGAAGACAGTCTGCCACCCTACAAGGATCTCGACGTGATCCTCGAACTGCTGGTGGACCACGAGTCCTCGGTGGCCGAAGTGGTCGAGATGGGCTTTGACCGAGATACCGTGAAAAGAGTCGAAAACCTGATCTACATCTCAGAATACAAGCGATTCCAATCGGCTCCCGGCCCGCGCCTGACACCGCGAGCCTTCTGGCTCGACCGACGCTACCCGATCGTCAACCGCTGGCGCGACCCGTCCTGACGCTGACGCTGTTCGGTCTTTCGTTTCAAATATGCGGACCGATTGAATCGGACGTCCTGTGGTCGCTCTGGCTCTCTGCATCTCCGCACACATCCTACTGCTTTTCAGCAGTTTTGCGCACCCCTGCGGAACCTATATGCAGCTTGAAGGTTGATCCAAGGAGGCTCAAATGAACAACGTCAAGCTAGCAATTGTTTTCTATTCCACCTACGGCACCAATCACGAGGTCGCCGAAACCGCCGCTGAAGCCGCCCGCGCCACCGGCGCTGATGTCCGGCTTGTCCGCGTCGCGGAGACCGCGCCCGAAGAGGTCGTCAAAGGCCAAGAGGCTTGGGCTAAACAGCTGGAAAAGATGCAGGATATCCCCGTCGCCAAACCTGACGACCTCGACTGGGCCAATGCCTATCTGTTCATTGCACCGACCCGCTTTGGCTGCGTGCCGTCGCAGATGCGCGCGTTCATCGACACCTTGGGTGGTCTCTGGTCGCAAGGCAAGCTGGCCAACAAGGCGGTCAGCGCGATGACCAGCGCGCAGAACACGAATGGTGGGCAGGAGGCAACGATCCTTGGTCTTTACACCACGCTGATGCATTGGGGCACGGTGATCGTTGCGCCGGGCTATACCGACGCCGCGGTTTCGGAAGCCGGTGGCAATCCCTACGGCTTCTCGACCAATGCCGGCGCGTTCGACGACAAGGGCAGGGCGGCCGTCGTGCATCAGACTGAACGTCTGATAGATGTAGCCGCGAAATTGGCCGGTGGCCAGTTCGAGGCCCAAACGGCCGCCGCCTAAAGCTCGGTCAACTGGCACCCCGACAACAAGCGCTCTGCATCCTCCCGGCTGCAGAGTTGCGTTGCCGGAGTCAGCACAGCCGCACTCGCCGCCGCAGTGCCGTGGCGCAGAGCTTCGGACATCGACATTTCCCGGCCCAGCGCCAGCGCGAAGGCGCCAACGAAGCTGTCGCCGACACCGACCGCGCTGACGATGGTGCTGACCGGACGGGCGCAATGTAACGCCTCGGTCTTGCTCACTAGTGTCGAGCCATCGGCACCGCGGGCGATGATCACCGTCTCGGCGACGCCGCGTCTGACCAGCATTCGTGCGAAGGCCGCGCCCTCGGATCGGTCAGTCAGCGCGTGACCTGCCAAGTCTTCGGCCTCGGCGGCATCCATGCGCAGAACCGAAATCCCGCAGGGGTGATTCACCAGATACTGCAACGGCTGGCCGGACGTATCGACAATCACGCTTGCGCTGGTGCCGCGCAGCCGTGCCGACAATCTCGGGGCGAAATCATCCGGCACGCCGGGCGGGTTGCTGCCCGACAGGACCACAAGGCTTCCTGACGCGATGGTGGCGCCGATCGCGGCCAGAGCATCATCGACCATGCCCAAGCTCCAATCCGGCCCCGGCATGACGAAGCGGTATTGCCCGCCGCTTGCACGATCGGTCACGGCGAAGCTCTGCCGGGTCTCGCCCTCGACCGGGAATGTGTCGAAACGGATGCCCTCGTCAACCAGCAATCCCGCCAGCCTCTGCCCAGTGACGCCGCCCAGGGCCACGAAAGCCTGACTTTCACCGCCCAAAAGCCGGATCGCGCGCGACACGTTGATGCCACCGCCACCCGGATCGGCCTCAGGCATGTCGCAGCGCAGTTTCGGGCCTGGCCGCACCACATCTACCGCGGTGGAAATATCCACCGTCGGATTCAGGGTGATCGTCATGATATCCGCCATACCGGCCTACCGTTTCAACTGGAACGGAGCCATTCTGACGTGTTTTCCACCGAACCGACAGTCGTAAAGCGGGTGCGCTCTGGAAACAGAGTGTGGCCGTCCGCCGAACGGCTACTCCATCAACAGCTGATAGCTCGACGGCACATAGCGGAACCCGTCGTCGCGGGTCTCGACATAGCCTATCGCGGGCCAGGGCATATGATAGCCGATCATCGGCACCTTGTCCGCCGCCAACATCCCAAGCACGTTGCGCCGGGATTGCGCCGCCATCGCCTTGTCCATATCGAACCTCACCTCCCAGTCGGGATAGGCCAGAGACCAGACGGGGTGGTTCGCCAGATCGGCGATCAGCATCAACTGCGCGCCGTCGCTTTCCAGCATATAAGCCATGTGGCCCGGCGTGTGGCCCGGTGCAAGCACGGCTGTAATGCCGCTGGCGACGTTGCCCCCGTCTTCGAGGAAGTCGATCTTGTCATTCAGCGGCTTGACCTTCGCGTCGAAGGTTTCGTTCTCGGCCGCGGCCCAATGATTGTGCTCGGCGGATCCGGTCAGGTAACGGGCATTGGCGAAAGTTGGCCCGGTCTCGTCCATCAAGCCGCCGATGTGATCACCATGCATGTGGGTGATGACCACCGTATCGACCTGATCGGGCGAATACCCCGCTGCTTCCAGCGCCCCAGTGATGCCCTGTGGGTTCAGACCCGTATCGAAGAGGATCAGCTCAGAGCCGGTGTTGACGATGGTCGGGGTGAAGAAGAACTGGGCTTTGTCCACGGGCAGATAGGACTGGTCCGAGACCTCGGCGAACTCCTCTGACGAGACGTTCATCCCGAAAATCGACTGCGGCTCTTCGACTGTGCGGGTACCGGCCAGCAGGGCCGTGACGTCGAATGCGCCCAGCTTGAATCGGTGGTAAGGCGCGATCGCCATCCCCTTCATCTCGGCCGCGGCGCGGGCCGGGCCGGTGGTTGCTGTCAGTCCGGCGGCCAGCGGCAGGGCGGCGGCGCCGGTCAGGGCGGCGCGGCGGGTGATGCGGGAGTGTGTCATTCGGTGATCCTCTCTGTCGTTTGATGCTGATCCGTCAAGATAGAACCGCAGCGCACTTCGTCCACACAGCCGCTATTCCCACCAGCGGTCGATCCGGGCGATCTCGGCATCTGACCAGCCGAAGTGATGCGCGAGTTCATGCACAAGGACATGCGCGACCAGCGCTCCCAGCGTGACATCGCCGCGCTCCGTCCATTCGTACAGGATCGGAAGGCGGAACAGCCAGATCGCATCGGGCCGATCGGCCTGATCCATCACCGATTTTTCGGTCAGCGGGATACCCTCGTAAAGCCCGGTCAGATCGGCCCAATCCTCGATTCCGAGCGCGTCCAGCATGTCGTCGCTGGCAAAATCCGTTATTCGCAGCGCCACGTCCCGCGCGGCATCCCGGTAAGGCGCGGCAAGGGCGGCGATGGTGGCTTCGGCCAGATCGGCGATCACATCCTCGCCGGGCGCCTCGGCCCCGGCCCAGTTCCCTGTCATGAACGACACCTCCCCTGCGCTCATATGGACAAAAGCCGGGCAATGTGAAAGAGCACCCCGCGAATAGGAGACCCCGCACATGACCGTCACCCGCTTCGCGCCTTCGCCCACCGGCTACCTGCATATCGGCAACCTGCGTGCGGCCTTGTTCAACTATCTGATCGCCCGAAAAGCGGGTGGCCAGTTCATCCTGCGCCTCGACGATACCGACCCGGAACGCTCGAAACAGGAATATGCCGACCAGATCCAGCGCGACCTCGAATGGCTGGGCCTGACCTGGGACCGGTTCGAGAAACAGTCCGACCGGCTGGATCGCTACAATGCTGCCGCTGACGAACTTCGCACCAAAGGACGGTTCTACGAATGTTTCGAAACGCCGACCGAGCTCGACCTGAAGCGCAAGAAACTGCTGAACATGGGCAGGCCGCCGGTCTATGACCGCGCCGCGCTGGAGCTTGATGAAGTCGCCAAGGAAAAACTCCGCGCCGAACGTGGTCCTGGCCACTGGCGCTTCAAGCTCGATCACCAGCGGATCGAATGGACCGACGGCATTCTGGGTGACCTGTCGCTCGATGCTGCCAGCGTTTCGGACCCGGTGCTGATCCGGGCGGACGGACAGTTCCTCTATACGCTGGCTTCGGTCTGCGACGATATCGACTTTGGCATCACCTATGTCGTGCGCGGCTCGGACCATGTCACCAACACAGCGACGCAGATCCAGATCATCCGCGCGCTTGGCGGAACGCCCCCTGAATTCGCGCATCACTCGCTTCTGACCGGGCCGCAGGGCGAGGCGCTCTCGAAACGGCTGGGCACGCTGGCCCTTAAAGACCTGCGCGACCGCGGTGTAGAGCCGATGGCGATCCTGTCGCTGATGGCGCGTCTCGGGTCGGCCGATCCGGTGGAACTGCGTAGCGAGATGAGCGAGCTGATCGAAGGCTTCGACATTTCGCGCTTCGGCTCCGCGCCGACCAAGCTCGACCCCGAGGATCTTTTTCCGCTGACCGCCCACCACCTGCAATCTCTGCCTTATGCTGCGGTGGCACAGGATGTGAAGGACATCGGCGTTCCGTCTGATATCGCAGAACAATTCTGGACTGTGGTGCGCGACAACATCACCGTCAAGGCAGATATGTCGGATTGGTGGAACCTGTTCCGAGAGGGTCCGAAACCCTCGATCCCGCTTGAGGATCGCGCCTTCGTGGCCGAGGCACTGGACCTGCTGCCGCCTTTGCCCTACGGACCGGATACCTGGAGCAACTGGACCAATGCGGTGAAGGAAAAGACCGGGCGCAAGGGCCGCGCGCTGTTCATGCCGTTGCGCCTTGCGGTGACGGGCCGGGCGCACGGGCCGGAAATGGCCGATGTGATGCCGTTGATGCAGGTCGCGCCGACCCTCAAATGATCTGCATATCGAGCGTCCGCACATACTGATCCACCAAATCGCGCTCGTCGCCCGTCAGCGACCGATGCCGGGAATAAACCGGATCGCGGCGATCGTTCCTGACCGGCGCGTCCCAGCCATCGGTGGTTGCAAAGAACCGCGCCACACCATCTTCGCCGAACTCGCGCAGATAACCCTGCACGACAACATCGAGATAGCTGAGCAGGATCGGATGCCGCTCGGTTGGCGCGCCATGCGCGCCTTCGGGGATGCTGTAGACCTGAACTACCCTGCGCTCTG
The DNA here is from genome assembly GCA_024637315.1 of Brevirhabdus sp. Classification (GTDB taxonomy): domain Bacteria; phylum Pseudomonadota; class Alphaproteobacteria; order Rhodobacterales; family Rhodobacteraceae; genus JAHEAO01. Next base: position 23,974 of record JAGXFH010000024.1, on the reverse strand, counting down.
CCGCGTCATGGCGCAGAAGATGCGCGATATCCGACCGCGCATAGGCGTATTCGCGGGTATCTAGGGTCGCCCAGTCGCCGCCCGGCACCAACGCTGTTAGCCCGTCAATCTCCGACCCCTCGGCAGGCACAGAAGTCAGAAACGCCGCCGGGCGCAGATCGGTATGCCGCCAGGCGCGCCGCCAACCGGCCAGAACCGCCCTGCGGCAATCCTGATAATCATGCGTCGTCCGGTTCACCAGCGAGCCGTAACCAAAGAAGCAATCCTTGCTCATGGCGCAAAATCTGCTGCGGTATGCGACAGAACACAAGGGCTTGCCGCAGCCTTTATGTTGTCATAGCGTCGACCCGTTGATTGTGGGAGAATCTGGTGAAAGCCAGTGCCGAAGGAGCAACCGCCCCGGAAACTCTCAGGCTACCGGACCGCATCGGCGACGTACTCTGGAGAGTGGTGCATGACACCCGCCGAAGGGATAACGATCTCAGGCGAAAGGACAGAGGGGGCATTGGACGGGGGCATGCCCGTGGCAACCAATGCCGGAACGAACCGGCCAGACAAGATGGGGACGGCATGGCCGATCTGAACCGCACGGCGCTTTATGACCTGCACATCGAACTCGGCGCCAGGATGGTACCCTTCGCCGGCTATGAAATGCCGGTGCAATATCCGTCTGGCGTGATGAAGGAACATCTTCATACCACTGAAAAGGCTGGACTTTTCGATGTCAGCCATATGGGGCAGGTGGTTCTCTGGCCGGAATCGGGAAAGTACGAGGATGCGGCCCTGGCGCTGGAAAATCTGGTGCCGGTGAATGTCCTCGACCTCAAGCCCAAACGCCAGCGCTACGCGATGTTCACCAACGATGCTGGCGGGATCGAGGATGACCTGATGCTCGCCAATCTCGGAGACCACATCTTCGTCGTGGTCAACGCCGCCTGCAAGGACGCCGATATCGCGCACATGCGCCACCACCTCTCAGACACCTGCAAGATCGAGGTGCTGGAAGACCGCGCCCTGCTGGCGCTGCAAGGCCCCGCTGCCGAAGCGGCATTGGCCAAACTGGCCCCCGAAGTGGTAACGATGAAGTTCATGGATGTGACCGCGTTGTCGATCAATGGCGTCGACTGCGTCATCTCACGCTCAGGTTATACCGGCGAGGACGGCTACGAGATTTCGGTGCCGTCGAAGGATGCAGAGGCGTTGGCCCGTGCGCTGCTGGCCGACCCCGATGTTGAACCTATCGGCCTCGGCGCCCGCGATTCCCTGCGGCTCGAGGCCGGCCTTTGCCTTTACGGCCACGATATCGACCAGACCACCAGCCCGGTCGAGGCCGCGCTGGACTGGGCGATCCAGAAGGCCCGCCGCCGCGGCGGCGAGCGGGCAGGCGGCTTTCCCGGCGCCGACCGCATCCTGCGCGAACTGGAAACCGGACCCTCGCGCCGTCGCGTCGGCATTCTGCCCGATGGTCGCGCCCCGATGCGCGAAGGCACCCCTCTTTATGCCGCCCAAACAGGCGGCGGGCCGATCGGCAACATCACCTCGGGCGCGTTCGGCCCCAGCATCGAACGGCCGATGTCGATGGGCTATGTCGGCATTGACCATGCCGTCGATGGCACCCAGATTTACGGCGAAGTGCGCGGCAAGCGGATGCCCGCAACTGTTGCGCCGATGCCTTTCAGAGCTTCCACCTTCAAACGGTAAGACAGGGACACCACCAATGAAATACACCGAAGAACACGAATGGCTGCGCGTCGAGGAAGATCTGGTCGTCGTCGGTATCACTGAGCATGCCAGCGAGCAACTGGGCGACATCGTCTTTGTCGAACTCCCCGAAGAGGGCAAGACCGTGACCAAGGACGAAGAGGTCGTGGTGATCGAAAGCGTCAAGGCGGCCTCTGATATCCTCGCGCCGCTCGACGGCGAAATCGTCGAAGTGAACGAAGCGCTCACCGACAATCCCGCGCTGGTCAATGAAGACCCGCAGGGTGATGGCTGGATCTTCAAGCTCAAGGTCGAAGACCTGGCGGCCGTCGACGATTACATGGACGAAAAGGAATACAAGGATCTGATCGGCTAGGCTCATTCCCGGATCTCGGTCCGGTCCCATACTTGGCCGCCCCCTCACAGACCCCGGACCCGGTCCGGGGCCGTGACCCACCCAACCGCCGGAGCCTTCCGATGCCCTTCACCCCCACCGATTACCTGCCCTACGACTTCGCCAACCGCCGCCACATCGGCCCGTCGCCCGCCGAAATGCAGGAGATGTTCAAGGTGCTGGGCGTCAAGGATCTGGACGAGCTGATCGACCAGACGGTGCCCAAGAGCATCCGCCAGAAGGCTCCGCTGGATTTCGGCAAGCCCAAGTCGGAACGAGAGCTGCTGTGGCACATGCGGCAGGTCGCCAACAAGAACAAGGTCTTTACCTCGATGATCGGGCAGGGATTCCACGGCACCGTGACGCCCCCTGCTATCCAGCGCAACATTCTTGAAAACCCGGCCTGGTATACCGCCTACACTCCCTACCAACCCGAGATTTCGCAGGGTCGGCTCGAGGCGCTGCTGAACTACCAGACCATGGTCGCCGACCTCACCGGCCTCGATATCGCGAACGCCTCGCTTCTCGATGAGGCGACCGCCGCCTCCGAAGCCATGACGATGGCTCAGCGGGTCGCCAAATCCAGGGCCACGGGCTTCTTCATCGACGAAAACTGCCACCCGCAGAACATCGCCGTGATGCAGACCCGCGCCGAGCCCCTCGGCATCGAGGTCATCATCGGCAATCCGGCGGAGCTGGACGCCGGCAAAGTCTTTGCTGCAATCTTCCAGTATCCCGGCACGCACGGCCACCTGACCGATTTCACTCCGCATATCGCAAAACTGCACGAGTTCGGAGCCATCGGCATCGTCATCGCCGACCCGATGATGCTGACGCTGCTGAAGGAACCCGGCGCCATGGGCGCTGACATCGCCGTCGGCTCGACCCAAAGGTTCGGTGTGCCGATGGGTTATGGCGGCCCGTCGGCCGCCTACATGGCTTGCAAGGACGCCTACAAGCGCAACATGCCCGGGCGCATCGTCGGGGTCTCCGTGGACGCGCGCGGCAACACGGCCTACCGGCTTAGCCTGCAAACCCGCGAACAGCATATTCGCCGCGAAAAGGCGACCTCGAATGTCTGCACCGCGCAGGCGCTTCTGGCGGTCATGGCCAGCTTCTATGCCGTCTTCCACGGCCCCGAGGGTCTCAAGGCCATCGCACAGCGCATCCACCGCAAGACTGACCGTCTGGCCCGCGGGCTGGAAGCGGGCGGGTTCACCGTCGAACCTGAGTACTTCTTCGACACCTTCACGGTAGAGGTCGGCTCTTTGCAGGGGGTGATCCTTGCCGCGGGCCGCGCCGAACACATCAACTTCCGCAAGGTCGGCGACACCCGGATCGGCATCACCCTTGATGAAACCGTCCGCCCCGCCACGCTGGAAGCGGTTTGGCGCGCCTTCGGCCTGTTGCACAAAAAGGATGACTTCGCCGCCGACTACCACCGCGTCCCCACTGAGCTTGTGCGCGAAACCGACTACCTCACTCATCCGGTCTTCCACATGAACCGCGCGGAAACCGAGATGATGCGCTACATGCGCCGCCTCTCGGACCGGGACCTTGCGCTTGACCGCGCAATGATCCCGCTGGGGTCGTGCACGATGAAGCTGAACGCGGCGGCAGAGATGATGCCGATCTCCTGGCCTGAATTCGCCAATATCCATCCTTTCGCGCCTGCCGATCAAACCGAAGGCTACCGCGAACTTCTCGACGATCTAGCCGTGAAGCTCTGCATCATCACCGGCTATGACAAGATGTCTTTGCAGCCGAATTCCGGGGCGCAGGGCGAATATGCGGGCCTCTTGACCATCGCCGCCTACCACCGCTCGCGCGGCGATACCGCACGCGATGTCTGCCTCATTCCGGTCTCTGCCCATGGCACCAACCCGGCCTCGGCGCAGATGGCCGGCATGAGGGTCGTCGTCGTCAAGTCCGCTGCCAATGGCGATATCGACCTCGACGATTTCGGTGCCAAGGCCGAAGCGGCGGGCGACAGTCTGGCGGCCTGCATGATCACTTATCCCTCGACCCATGGCGTGTTCGAGGAAACCGTGCGCGAGGTCTGCGACATCACCCACAGGCATGGCGGTCAGGTCTATCTGGATGGCGCCAATCTCAACGCCATGGTCGGCCTGTCCAAACCCGGTGAGCTAGGCTCCGACGTCAGCCACCTCAACCTGCACAAGACCTTCTGCATCCCGCATGGCGGCGGCGGTCCCGGTATGGGCCCGATCGGCGTCAAGGCGCACCTTGCCCCGTTCCTGCCCGGCCACCCCGAGACCGGCGGCCGCGAAGGCCCGGTCTCGGCAACCCCCTATGGCTCGGCGTCGATCCTGCCGATCTCCTGGGCCTATATCCTGATGATGGGCGGGCAGGGCCTGACGCAAGCCACCAAGATCGCGATCCTCAACGCCAACTACGTCGCCAAGCGCCTCGAAGGCGCCTACGAGGTGCTGTTCAAGGGCAGGGGCGGCCGGGTCGCTCATGAATGCATCCTCGACACCCGACCCTTCGACGACAGCGCCCATGTGACCGTCGATGACATCGCCAAGCGCCTGATGGACAACGGGTTTCACGCGCCCACGATGAGCTGGCCGGTGGCCGGAACCCTCATGGTTGAACCCACCGAATCCGAGACCAAGGCCGAGTTGGACCGCTTCTGCGACGCCATGCTCTCGATCAGGGCCGAGATCGAGGACATCGAAAAGGGCGATCTCGACCCCGAAAACAACCCGCTGAAACGGGCCCCCCATACGGTCGAGGACCTGGTCGGCGACTGGGACCGCCCCTATACCCGCGAACAGGCCTGTTATCCGAAAGGCGCATTCCGCGTCGACAAGTACTGGCCCCCGGTCAACCGCGTCGACAATGTCTACGGCGACCGCCACCTCGTCTGCACCTGCCCGCCGCTGGAAAGCTACATGGAGGCGGCAGAATGACGGGACAGCCCATCATTTGTCGGAAAGTATCCCCGCCGGAGGCCCTGCGTCGCGCGTAAGAGCGACGCCACCGCCGGTAGCCTCCAACGCCCAACGCCTCAAAGTCGGCATGAGCTCGCGCCGTGCCCTTATTGAACCGCGCCGCGCCCGCTATATATTCGTATAATAGAATGTAAAATCGGAGAGCCATGATGTCTGCCGCGCTGAAACTGACCTGCCTGACCTGCGGCCAACCCAACCGGGTACCCGGCGACCGGATTGGCTCCGGCCCGAAATGCGGCACGTGCGGGGCCCGGCTGGCCGACGGCAAGGTCGCGGCACTGGAACCTGCAACGCTGAAAAAGGCGGTCGCCACCGACGACCTTCCGCTGATCGTCGATTTCTGGGCGCCGTGGTGCGGTCCATGCCGAATGATGGCACCGGAATTCGCCAAGGCGTCGCAGGCGATGGCGGGCAAGGCGCGCTTCGCCAAGATCGACACCCAGGATTTCCCCGCGGTCTCCTCCGAGCGCGGCATCCGCGGCATTCCGCTGCTGATCATGTTTCGGAACGGTAAAGAGGTGGCGCGCCTGCCCGGTGCCCGTTCCGCAGCCGAGATCGAGGCCTTCGTCCGCTCGCACAGCCCCGCCAGCGCCTAATCCGGCTGCCGGGGATGAAACGCACAAGTCGGGAGAATGAAACCTATGGAGGGCGCGTCAAGGAACGCCGCCCCCGAACCACAGCCCGGCGCCTTGACAAGTCGCGCCGGATTGCCCAAATCTCCCCCCGTTGGGGCCGTAGCTCAGACGGGAGAGCGCGTCGTTCGCAATGACGAGGTCAGGGGTTCGATCCCCCTCGGCTCCACCACCTTTTTTATTTAAGGTATTGTCTGTAATAAGTTTTTTCTTATTTCCTGGACAACCTTCCCCCAAGACTTCCCCCAGTTATGTCCGATGGTCTTATCCATCGAGGTGGTTTGTCAGTAAGTTCGTCCTGTCTTGAGTCGTGTAGCCACAACGAAACTACTTGTACGGATTCTTAAGTGCGGCTGCAGCGGATTCTTTTTAGAGTTGCTACAATGCCGAGTGCCTTTTTGTGTTCCTTTTTTAAAGCGTCCAATTTCTTGCTCATGGAAGCGTGGGCCTCATCATATTTTTTGGCCTTTGACAATTTTTCATAGTTGGCAACCACCTTCATTACCGCTTTGGCTTCCCTATTTTCTGCTGTGGGCATTCCCAATAGCCTTCTGGAAGTTTGCTGCTGCGGTCTGCATGGGTGTCATTGGCTTGAACAGCGGCGAAGCATTGGCTCAAGTCCGTTGCAACGTTTGACCATCTCTTGACTGCCAGGCGACATATCACCTTCATGAATTGTCTGACGATAGCAGGCCGAAAGCATTATCGCTCGAAACAGGAGATCGGCAATGTTAACATCCTGTTTCACCGGCCAATGCACGGCCCGCGCGGATCGATTACACTCATGAAGACAATTCTGCGTTCCCTTCGCCCGGTTCAATTGAACCTGATCGCTGCTGTGGCGCGCCTGGGCAAGTTAAGCCTCGCAGCGGATGCCTGCTCGATGACCACGCCAGCCGCATCGCGCATGCTGGCGGACATCGAAACCCAGCTTGGCACGATTTTGTTTGAGCGGAAGCCGAAAGGCATGTTTGCCACGCCCGCTGGCGATGTGCTGGCCAATCACGCCAGGAAACTGGTAAGCGGCATTGATCAAATGACAAAGGCCTTCGCGGACCATCTCGACGGCACGGGTGGTAGCGTCCGGGTGGGTGCGGTGACCGGAGGGGCACTGGCCGTACTGATCCCTGCCATATTGGAACTGCAACGCCATGCGCCCTTGGTGGATGTCTCGCTGGATGTCGCATCCTCGGCGCAGCTCATGCGCGGGCTTGAAGCCGGCGAGTATGATTTCACCCTTAGCCGCGTGGGGCCTCAGGACTTTACGCGCCATTTCGACATCCATCCTGCGGGGAGCGAAGCAGTCCGGCTGATGGTGCGCCGTGGCCATCCGGTGGATGGTGCAGGGCAAGTGCGCCTTCGCGACCTGCTGGACTACTTATGGACTATGCAAGATCGTGGTGCTCCGATCCGTCATGCAATTGAAATTGCCTTTCACGAGGAAGGCACCGACATTCCCGCCAGTCTGATCAAAACGCCGTCGGTTGTGGCGATGATGGCAATGATGCGCGATTCCGACGTCATCGCGGTGGTGACCGAAGAAGTGGCCGATCTCCTTCTCTCGCCGCCCTACAGTGCCGATCTTGTCGTACTTGACTTGGCCCGACCCATATTGATCGAGCCTTATTACATCCTGTGTCCGCGCGACCGGTTGTTGTCGGCAGCCGCAGAGCGCCTGCTTGACCATGTCAGGACTCAAGTCAGCAGTTGACGAATTACCAATTCTGTCAACGCGATAGCCTGAAATGTAAATTGTTTGACAACACAAATTTGCCTTACGGTGGCATAACGAGAAGATTTGCCACTGGGAGGGGATATGAAGGCTCGCGCCACGATTCACCGGGATTTCGCGCTCGCGAAGATCGACGACCGACTCTATTCCGCTTTTATCGAGCATATGGGGCGTGCGATCTACAGTGGGATCTACGAACCCGATCACCCGACGGCAAATGCGCAGGGGTTCCGAAAAGACGTTATGGATCTCGTTCGGAACCTGAACATCCCGGCGATCCGCTACCCGGGCGGCAACTTCGTGTCGGCCTACAAGTGGGAAGACGGCATCGGTCCCAAGGAAGACCGGCCGGTGCGGCTGGACTTGGCATGGCGGTCCAAGGAAACCAACCAAGTCGGGATCAATGAATTCGCCCAGTGGGCCAAGGACGCCGATATCGAGATGATGCTGGCCGTAAATCTCGGGACACGGGGGATCGAAGAGGCACGCAATTTCGTCGAATACTGCAACCACCACTCGGGCACCTACTGGAGTGACTTGCGCCGCAGCCACGCTGTCGAGGAACCCTATGGTGTAAAAATGTGGTGCCTTGGCAACGAGATGGACGGTCCCTGGCAGATCGGCCATATGGAGGCCAAGGAATACGGGCGGCTTGCGGATGAAACCTCGAAGGCGGTCAAGGCCTTCGGCGGCGGAATCGAGACCGTTGTATGCGGGTCATCCAACGACGGGATGCCGACCTATCCCGACTGGGAACGTCAGGTCCTGGAAGAGTGTTATGAGAATGTCGATTACATCTCGCTACACAAGTATTTTGGCAACAGCAGCCACAACACTTTGAACTACTTCGCCAAAATTGAGGAAACCGGCCGCTACATCCAAACCATTGGTGGCGTCATCGACTTCGTGAAGGCCAAGAAGCGCGCCAAGAACGATGTCTATATATGCTTTGACGAATGGAATGTCTGGTATCATAAACGCGAGCAGGACGCCAAAAACTGGCGTTCCTGGGATTGGCCCGAAGCACCTGCGCTCCTCGAAGAAGACTACAATCTCGAAGATGCGATCTTTGTCGGCGGCTTGCTGAATGAATTCATCCGCCGGTCCGACCGGGTCAAGATCGCCTGCATCGCACAGCTGGTAAACGTCATCGCCCCCATCCGCGCCGAAAAGGGCGGTGCAGCCTGGGCCACGTCGATCTACTATCCTTACCAGTTCGCCAGCCTCCACGGCCGTGGCACCGCGCTGAACGTCGCAGTGGACGGGCCGCGCTATGACGCGGATGCCGCGCACGACGTGAACTACCTGGATGTGGCGGCGGTCCTGTCGCCGGACGGGACGTCGATTACAATCTTTGCCATCAACCGCAGCCTGGAAGAAACGATGGAGTTGGACGTGGCGCTGCAAGGGTTCGAGAATCTCGAATTGGTCGAGCACAAGGTCATGGGCGGTGACAGCACCGAGGCCCGCATTGCCAACACCAGCGCAGCGCCCGACAGGATCAAACCGCGCAAGGGTGAAAAACTGGTCGTCGGTGATGGCGGCATCAAGGGCGAACTGCCCGCCTTCTCATACAACATGATCCGGCTGTCGGTCGGGTAAGCTCGGAGGGAGTGCAAGAGGAGAAGAGGTCATGAAAGCCACCGGCGTCCACTTAAAGGCGGTCAAGAAAAGCTTTGGCGTCGTTGATGTCATTCGCGGAGTTGACATGGATGTCGACCGCGGGCAGTTCGCCGTATTTGTCGGCCCTTCCGGCTGTGGCAAGTCGACGCTTCTGCGCATGATTGCGGGACTGGAAGAGACAAGCGACGGTCAGATCTTCATCGGTGATCGCGATGTGACGCACGAAGACCCGGCGGATCGTGGCGTGGCCATGGTTTTTCAATCCTATGCGCTCTATCCTCATTTGTCGGTCTACGAAAACATGGCATTCAGCCTGCGGCTGGCCAAACGTCCGAAGACCGAGATCGACGACAAAGTCCGCGAGTCTGCCGACATACTGCAATTGACTGATCATCTGCAAAAGAAACCGGCGCAATTGTCAGGGGGGCAGCGCCAGCGCGTTGCCATTGGCCGCGCCATCGTGCGTGCGCCGGATGTCTTCCTGTTTGATGAGCCGTTATCGAACCTCGATGCGGAGCTGCGGGTCCAGATGCGTCTGGAACTGGCGCGCCTGCATCAAAAGCTCGGTGCCACGATGATCTATGTCACCCACGATCAGGTCGAGGCCATGACGCTGGCAGACACGATCTTTGTGCTGCAGGGCGGGCATGTCCAGCAATCGGGTGCGCCGCTGGATCTCTATGACGATCCATCGAACCGCTTTGTCGCCGGGTTCATCGGATCACCGTCGATGAACTTTTTCGACGCAACGGTCGATGACCGCACCGAAGATGGCGTAGTAATCCGCTTGAGCGGGCAGCCCGACCTGACTTTGAACGTCCCTCTCTCAAAGCCACCCTCGATGGGGGCATCGGTCGTGCTGGGCATGCGGCCCGAGCATCTGATCGTGACCAAGGCAGAGGGCCTGCGGGTCACCGTCGATGTGGCCGAGGAACTGGGCGGTGTCTCGTATCAGCACGGCACGTTGGAAGGCGGCGATGCGGTGATTTTTCAACAGGCCGGCGTACGGCACGGCATGCATGGCACAGTACAGACCGTCACGCCCGAACCGGGGCGTATTTTCGTCTTCGACACTGAAGGCGAACGCATCCGGTGAACTGACTGACAACAAGGAGGAGAACTGAAATGAAACGTGTTATTTCCAAACTGGCGGCGACCACGGCACTTGTCGTGAGCTTGTCCAGCCCGGCCTGGGCTCAGGTCGAAGTCGAATGGTGGGATTTTCTCGCCGGTGGTGACGGCGTCCGCATGAAGGCGTTGATCGACGAGTTCAATGCCGAACATCCTGACATTGAGATCAGCGGCACGACGCTAGAATGGGGCCTGCCTTTCTACACCAAGGTCCGGACTGCGGTCGCGGTCGGTCAAGGTCCGGATATCATGACCTATCACCTCTCACGCCTCCCGCTGGCGTTGGAAGAAGACGTACTTTCACCGATCTCGGCAGAGGACCTGGAAACGGCAGGTATTTCCGCGAGCGATTTCTTCGAAGCGTCAATCACTGCCGCGTCCACCGATGACGGTCAGCTGATGGCGATCCCCTTCGATATCCACTCCATTGTGGCGCACTACAACCGCACCGCGCTGGAAGGAACGAAGTGGCTGGACGAGGATGGCAATCTGACCAACCTCAACTCTATCGAGGCCATGACCGAAATGCTTATCTGGGCGAAGGAAAACGGCTTCTCGGATCCGCTGAGCTATCAGACCTCGGGCGGCGGCGGCACTTGGCGCGTGTTCTACACTCTGTTCAGCCAGCAGGGCGGAGAAATCCTGACCGATGGCGAAGTGATGGCTGGAGACAACTTTGACAAGGCCGTGACTGCCATACAGGCCATGGCCGACTGGCGCTCGCAAGGGCTGATCCCGGAACAGGCCTCGTATGAGGCAGGAGTCGCACTCTTCTCGGGAAAGAAGGCAGTGCTGCATATTAATGGTGTTTGGGAAGTACCGACCTTCAAGGATCAAACCGAGGCGGGAACGCTGGGATTTGAATGGTTCGCCAACGAAGTTCCGCAGATGATGGACCAGCCTGCAACCTGGGCGGATTCCCATGCCTTCGCCATCCCTAACGATCCCGAGATGAGCGAAGAGAAGCGGAATGCGGTCCTGACCGTCATCGGCTGGATGCAGGAGCATTCGCTGGCATGGGCGGGTGCGGGCCACATCCCGGCCTACAAGCCGACGGTGCAAAGCGCAGAATACGCCGCGCTTGAGCCCAACGCGACCTATGCATCGCTGGCCGACAATGCGGCCTTCGATCCACGGTCAAAGATCGCGGGTGTGGCCTCGCCGATCTATGACGCGGTCGACAATCTGATCGCGCCCGCCGTGCACGGTTTCCTAAGTGCCGAGGACGCCGTCGCGCAAATGAAGGATCAGTTGCAAGGCCTGCTGAACTGATCGTCTGAACTCGGGGGCGCCACGTGCGCCCCCGACACAGTTCTTCAAAAGGGGGGAGGCCGCCATGTCTAAATTGAAAAGACGTCGCCGCGAGATTCGGGCCGCAGGTCTGCTGACCGCGCCCTTCCTCTTCGTCTTCACGGTTTTCTTCCTATTCCCCACCTACAAGGTCATCGCGCTCAGTTTCACCGACGCGCCGCTGATCGGCGAGGGGCAATGGATCGGCCTTGCCAACTATGCCAAGCTCCTAAACGACAGGCTGTTTTTTACATCGCTCTGGAACAACCTCTACTTCGTGCTGCTGACTGTTGTGCCAACGACGGTGATCGCACTGCTGATCGCGCTGGCGGTGAGCAAGCTCAAGGGTCGCATGCAGGCACTTGTGCTGACACTGTTTTTTCTTCCTTATGTTCTGCCGGTCTCGGTGGTCACACTGATCTGGGCCTGGATGCTGGATTTCCAGTTCGGCATCCTTCAGCCGCTCATTGCTGCGGTGACCGGAAAGGCGGTTCCTGTCTTCAACAACCCGCATTGGGTCATGCCCATGATTGCGGTCGTTACGATCTGGTGGACCAACGGGTTCAACGTGCTTTTGCTGATCGCGGGTCTACGCAATATTCCCGAAGATCTCTACGAGGCAGCCGCCCTTGATGGGGCGACGCCCTGGCAGCGATTCTGGCGCGTCACTTGGCCGTTGCTCTGGCCTGTGACCGCGCTTGTGCTCACCCTGCAACTAATCCTTCAACTCAAGCTGTTCGATCAGGTCTACCTGCTGTCCAACGGTGGCCCGTTCAACTCGTCCTATGTCGTGCTCATGCAGATGTACCGCGAGGCGTTCCAATTGAACAACGGCGGTTATGCCTCGGCCATCGCGATGGTGTTGTTTCTGGTCATCGTCATCGTATCGGTCCTGCAGTTTCAATTGCTGCGCATCGGTGGTCGCAAATGACCGCCAAACGCGCACGCAACTTGGCTTTCTCCGGCATTGTTCTGATCGCGGCGATGATCTGGATCTTCCCGCTCTATTGGGCGCTGACAACCTCGTTGCGCAGTGAAAACCGCATCGTCTCAAACGCAGGCGTTTTCATCGACGAGCTGAATTTCTCGGCCTATGTCGACGTCCTGTCGACCTCCAAACTTCCGATCTGGTATCTCAATTCTGTCGCGACGTCGTTAATCACCACAGCGATCGTGCTCTTGACCGGCATGATGTGTGCCTATGCACTGTCGCAGCTGCGCTTCCCGGGGCGCAAGGCGCTCTATCTGCTGGTCGTGGCCAGCTTCATGGTTCCCGTACCCGCGCTCTACGTCGCGCAATTCATCCTTATGAGCGATCTGGGACTGGTCAACACCTGGTGGGGCATCATCCTCCCACAGCTGATCGTGCCGGTCGTGGTTATCGTCTACAAGCAGTTCTTCGACGCCATACCCATGGAGATGCGCGAGGCGGTGCTGCTGGATGGCGGGGGAGAGTTCACCCTGCTTTTTCGGCTTTACCTTCCGCTCAACTGGGGGATTACGGCGGCGCTGGCGATCATCACCTTCATCACCACTTGGAACAATTTCTTCTGGCCGTTCCTGATTGTCACAAGCGAGAGCATGATGACGATTCCCGTGGGCATCACACAGGTCAATGACTCCTTCGGCGTGGCCTATGCCCGGATGATGGCGCTGGCGCTGCTTGCCGCTGCCCCAGTGATCATCGGGTACCTCATCTTCCAGAAACGCGTGACCGAGGCAGTGATGATATCGGCTGGTGTCAAGGGGTAAAGCTATGACATTCAAACCCGCAAAATGGCCCCGCAAGCTGAGATCGGCCGAGTGGTACACCGGCAGCACCAAGGACGTGATCTACCACCGCGGCTGGATGAAGAACCAGGGCTACCCGGACGACCTGTTCGACGGGCGGCCCGTCATCGGCATCCTGAACACCTGGTCCGATATGACGCCCTGCAACGGCCACCTGCGGGAACTGGCCGAAAAGGTGAAGGCCGGGATTTGGGAAGCTGGCGGTTTCCCGTTGGAGGTGCCGGTGTTTTCGGCGTCGGAAAACACGTTCCGACCCACCGCGATGATGTTCCGCAACCTTGCCGCGCTGAGCATCGAGGAACAGATCCGGGGCCAGCCAATGGATGGCTGCGTGCTCATGGTCGGTTGTGACAAGACTACGCCATCGCTGCTGATGGCCGCCGCCTCCTGCGATCTGCCGTCGATCATCGTCACCGGCGGGCCGATGCTGAATGGCTGGTTCCACGGCGAGCGCGTTGGTGCGGGTACGCATCTGTGGCGCTTTTCCGAGGCGGTGAAGGCAGGTGAGATGACGCAAGAGGAATTCCTCGACGCCGAATCCGCGGTCACGCGCTCTTCGGGCACCTGCAACACGATGGGAACGGCGTCGTCGATGGCCAGCATGTCCGAGGCGCTTGGCATGGCGCTGTCGGGCAACGCGGCGATCCCGGCTGTCGACAGCCGTCGCCGCGTCATGGCACAGCTTTCCGGTCGGCGGATCGTGCAGATGGTCAAGGATGATCTGAAACCCTCGGATATCCTGACCCGCGAGGCGTTCGAGAACGCCATCCGCTGCAATGGCGCGGTCGGTGGATCGACCAACACGGTGGTGCATATGCTGGCCATCGCGGGCCGTGTCGGCGTGGACATCACGTTGGATGACTGGGACCGCTGCGGGCGCGATATCTCCACGATCCTCAACCTGCAGCCCTCGGGTGAATACCTGATGGAGGAGTTCTTCTATGCGGGCGGATTGCCGGTTGTCCTGAAACGGCTGGCCGAAGCCGGAAAGCTGTACAAGGAGGCGCTCACGGTCTCGGGCGAGACGCTCTGGGACGAGGTCAAGGACGCCATGAACTGGAACGAGGACGTGATCCGCCCGGTCGACAAGCCGTTGACGGACAAAGGCGGCATCGCGGTGCTCAAGGGCAATCTTGCGCCCAATGGCGCGATCCTCAAACCCTCGGCCGCCTCACCGCATCTGATGCAGCATCGCGGCCGCGCCGTCGTGTTCGAGGATATCGACGACTACAAGTCGAGGATCAACGATGACGCGCTCGACATCGACAAGACCTGCATCATGGTGCTGAAGAATTGCGGTCCCAAGGGCTATCCCGGCATGGCCGAGGTGGGCAACATGGGGCTTCCGCCCAAGGTGCTCAAGAAGGGCATCAAGGACATGATCCGCATTTCCGATGCGCGCATGTCGGGCACCGCCTACGGTACCGTGATCCTGCACACCTCACCCGAGGCGGCGGCGGGTGGGCCGCTGGCGGTGGTCCGGACGGGTGACATGATCGAGGTCGATGTCGAGAACCGACGTTTGCATCTGGACATCTCCGACGCCGACCTGACCGAGCGGCTTTCCCGGTGGACACCAATCCACGAGCGCCCAAAAAACGGCTATGCGTGGTTGCACCAGCAACATGTCGAAGGGGCCGATACCGGCGCGGACCTGGATTTCCTCAAGGGATGCCGCGGCGCACCGGTCGGAAAGGACAGCCACTGATGAAGATCGCGCTTGTGGGCATTGGAAAGATCGCGGTGGATCAGCATGTCCCGGCCATCGCGGACGGCTCGGATTGGGAACTGGCCGCAACGGTCAGCCGGCATGGATCGGTCGAGGGCGTCGAGGCTTTCACCGACATGGCCGAGATGCTTGCAGCGAGATCCGACATTCGCGTCGTTTCTCTGTGTTTGCCGCCGGTGCCACGGTTCGACTATGCGATGCAGGCACTGAAGTCGGGGCGGCACCTGATGCTGGAAAAGCCGCCCGGTGCCACGATTGCCGAATGCCATGCGCTTGAATCCGCTGCACGTGATGCGGGGCTGTCGATCTATGCGACGTGGCATTCACGCCATGGCGAGATGGTGGCCGCTGCCAAGACGTGGCTGGCCGACAAGGCGTTGCGGTCGCTGACCGTGACCTGGATCGAGGACGTGCGCCGCTGGCATCCCGGACAGGCCTGGATTTGGGAACCGGGCGGGTTGGGCGTGTTCGATCCGGGCATCAACGCGCTGTCCATCGTGACCGAGATTTTGCCCGACGACATTCACGTGACCCAAGCCGAACTGGACGTGCCCGAGAACTGCCAGACGCCGATTGGCGCGCGGATTGCGTTCCACCACCCCAAGGGCGCGCAGGTCAGCGCCGTGTTCGACTGGCGGCAGGACGGCGATCAGACCTGGGAGATCGAGGCAGTGACCGACGCAGGCACGCTCACGCTGCGCGATGGCGGCGCGGCAATGGAGGTTGACGGCACCCGAACCGGCGATGCCGCACCGCTGGGCGGGGAATATCCCCGGCTCTATGCCCGCATGGCACAGCTTGTCAGCAAGGGCGGGATCGATATGGACCTGCGCCCCATGACGCTTGCCACCGATGCGCTGGCGCTTGGCCGTCGCAATGCGGTTGCACCCTTTTTTGAAGTTCCACAATGATCCTTGGCGCGACCCCTGACAGGACCGAGATTGAAGGCGTGGAGATCGCCAACGGCCCGGCGGGGGCGCTGCTGATGACCTATGGTGCAACGCTGTGCCGTTTTCATCTCGACGGGATTGACACGTCTTTGGCTCTCGGCAGTCCGGAGGTCGAAAGCTACTTCTCGCAGATGCGCTATTTCGGTGCGATTGTCGGGCCTGTTGCCAACAGGATCGCCGGCGGAGTCGCACCTCTGGACGGCAATGTGTTGCAGCTTGCCGTGAATGAAAATGGCAACGCCTTGCATGGTGGTTCCAACGGGCTTTCGCAGCAAGTCTGGACCATTGCGGCAAGGGATGCACATTGCGTGACCTTCCGCCATAGGGTTCCCGATGGCGCGGACGGTCTTCCCGGGCCAATCGACATGTCGGCGACATATGCGCTCGACGCGGACGGCACACTTGAGATCGACATCACGGCTCGGAGCGACCGCGCAACGCTCTGCAATCCCGCATTTCACGGTTATTGGTCGCTGACCGGCACAGGCCTGGCAGGGCACCGCCTGCATATCGATGCCGATCACTACCTTCCCTTCGATGACGCGCTTGTTCCAACCGGCGACATCACGCCCGTCGAGGGCACGCCCTTCGACCTGCGCCGGCCGACGCCCTTGCCGGCGACCATCGATCTGGACATGAACTTCTGCCTCAACGGCGAAGGTTTGCGCCAGGTCGCACGGCTCGAAACCGACGCACTGGCGATGATCGTCGAAACCGATGCGCCCGGCCTGCAAGTCTATGACGCAGCGCGCCTGAATACGGCCCCTTCCAGAGGGCATCATGGCCTCTCCTACGGCAGGCATGCGGGAATCGCGATGGAGCCTCAGCTTTGGCCTGATGCGCCCAACCACGCTGGCTTCCCCTCGATCGCGCTGCGGCCCGGAACGCCGTTCCGCCAATTCTCTCGATTTCGTTTCATCCGAAAGGATACCACATGACCAAGCCGCTGACCGGCATTCTGCCCGTGGCTCCGACCCCATTTCACGACGATGGCTCTATCGACGCAGAAGGTATGACCCGTGTGCTCGACTGCATGATCGATCAGGGCGTCGATGCGATCTGCATTCTTGCCAACTACTCAGAACAGTTCCTGCTGTCTGATACGGAACGCGCCAGGCTGACCAAGCTGTCGCTTGGGTATGTGGCGGGCCGGGTGCCGATGATCGTCACGGTCAGCCATTTCAGCACGCAGGTGGTCATCGACCGCGCCCGCGAGGCCGAGGCGATGGGGGCGGCGATGCTGATGATGATGCCGCCCTATCACGGCGTTGGAATTGTCCCGGCCGAGGCGGGTATCTTTGAACACTTCGCGGCAGTCTCCGACGCCATCTCAATCCCGATCATGGTGCAGGATGCGCCGCTGTCGGGGGTCTCGCTGCCTGTCCCGCTGCTTGTGCGGATGGCGAAAGAGATCGAGAATGTGAGTTATTTCAAGATGGAAACGCCCTTTGCCGCCGACAAGCTGGCCGCGTTGATCGAAGCGGGGGGCGAGCATATCGTCGGACCGTTCGATGGCGAAGAGGCGGTGACACTGCTCGCTGATCTGGATGCGGGCTGTACCGGCACGATGACGTCCGGCCTGCAGCCCGAGCTGATCAAGCCGATTGTCACGAACTACCTTGCGGGCGACATCGACGCGGCGCTGGCGCAATGGCGCGACTGTCTGCCATTGATCAATCACGAAAACCGGCAATGTGGTCTGCGTGCCACCAAGGTCGTGATGAAGGAAGGCGGGGTGATCGGTTCGGATCATGTGCGACACCCGCTCAAACCGATGTCAGAGCGAACCCGTGCACGGTTGCTGCAATTGGCAGCCGAGCGCGATGTGATTGCGCTGCGTTGGGGAAAATAAAGGAGAGTTTCGATGGGCTATGAACCACACGGCAAACATTTGATCGCTGGCGATTGGGCGCCCAGCAAGAAGACTTTCATGTCTCAACCCGTATCCGGCGATGGTCAGGCCTTTTCCGAAGGTGGCGCTGACGAGGTTGATCGCGCGGTGCGTGCGGCCGAAGAGGCGTTTGCCACCTACGGATGGACCAGCCGCGAAGAGCGCGCCGCGTTCCTGGAGGCCATTGCCGAAGAGATTGACGCGCGCGGTGACGACATCACGCGGCTTGGCTGTGCCGAAACCGGTCTGCCCGAAGCGCGCCTTCAGGGCGAAAGGGGGCGCACGACCGGTCAGCTGCGCCTTTTCGCCGAGCATATCCGCGACGGCGCATATCTGGACCGACGTCATGACACCGCTTTGCCCGACCGGCAGCCCTTGCCGCGCCCTGATCTGAAGATGGTGCAGCGGCCCATCGGCCCGGTTGCCGTGTTCGGCGCGTCGAACTTCCCGCTCGCATTTTCGACGGCGGGGGGCGACACCGCCTCGGCGCTGGCGGCCGGATGCCCGGTTGTCGTCAAGGGCCACCCAGCCCATCCCGCCACTGGAGAGATCGTCGCCGACGCCATCGCAGCAGCGATTGCGCGTTGCGGCATGCCTGCGGGCACGTTTTCCCTGATCCAGGGCACCAGCCATGAATTGGGCGGTGCGCTTGTTCAGCATCCCCTGATCAATGCGGTCGGGTTCACCGGGTCATTGGGCGCAGGGCGCGCGCTGTTCGACCTGTGCGCGGCGCGGCCTGTTCCGATCCCGTTCTTTGGTGAGCTTGGGTCGGTCAACCCGGTCTTCGTCATGCCACATGCACTTGCCCAACGCGGGGCAGAGCTGGGCGCGGCCTGGGCCGGGTCGCTGACGATGGGGGTTGGTCAGTTCTGCACCAATCCGGGCATTGTCGTCGCGCCTGAAGGGTCGGATCTTGACGCGTTCACAAAGGCCGCAACCGACGCGTTGGACGCGGCAGGGGAATCCGTCATGTTGACCGACGGGATCGCCGACGCGTTCCGGCGCGGTGTGGCCGAGGTCGGATCGGCAAGCGGTGTGCAGGAGCTTTTGAAATCCACCTGCGACCGACGCAACGCAGCACCTGCCGTGTACAAGGTCGATGCCGATACCTGGCTTGCCAATGACGCCTTGGCCGAAGAAGTGTTTGGTCCCATGGGCATCCTCGTGACCGCCAGCGGGCCAGAGCAGATGCTGGAGGTGGCGCGCAGTCTGCAAGGCCAGCTGACGGCGACCTTGCAAATGGACGATGCCGATACCGACACCGCGCGCCCCTTTGTGCCGGTGCTTGAACGCAAGGCCGGGCGTGTGCTGGTCAATGGCTTTCCCACGGGGGTCGAAGTGGCCGATGCGATGGTGCATGGCGGGCCGTACCCGGCCTCCACAACCTTTGGTGCAACCTCGGTCGGGACGCTGGCGATCCGCCGCTTCCTGCGGCCGGTCTGTTACCAGAACATGCCAGTCCAATTGTTGCCGGATGACCTGAAAACCTGTTGAGGAGTAACCCGTGGCCAACAAAGCTTCGTGCAACAACCGTAGTCAACTTACCATGTGATTTGAGAAGGGGTGACCTGACAAGCAGAGCGACAACCGCCGGGCAGCAAACGTGGCCCGGATCAATCATTCCAAGGGAGGAAGATATGACCAATCAACTGAACATCTTGAAGACGATGAAGGGCGCGACAGCGGCGATTATGCTGTCCTCGGTCGCGACCGGCGCGCTGGCGCAGGACGCCATCCGCGTCATCAGCCACCGTCAACCAGCGCTGGAATACTACACCCAGCAGATGGTCGACGCATTACCTGCAGGACGGGTCACCGTCGAGCTGATGCCGATCGACAAGCAACTGGAACTGGCCTCGATCACGATGTCGGCGGAATCCGACGCCATCGACGTGCTCTATCTCAACGACTCGTCCTTCCGGCGCTTCGCGTCCAACGGTTGGCTCGAGCCCATCGACGACCTCTGGGAAAAGTATAGGGACGAATACGACCTGGACGATTTCCCGCAATCTGTGATCGACGCGGTCAGCTATGACGGCAAGATCTACGCGATGCCGATCCTGACCAACACCGAGCTGTTCTTCTACCGCAAGGATCTGCTCGAGGAAGCCGGGATCGAGCCGCCGCAGACGATGGAAGACTACATGGCGGCCGCAGCTCAGCTGGATTCGGCGCGGATGGCCGGTACGATCATGTCGCTGAAGCCGGTGGACGCGGCCCTGAACGAGTCGCACTGGTACATGAACGCGATTGGCGACGGCTGGTTCGACGAGAACTGGAAGCCAATCTTCAACAACGCAGCCGGCGTTGAGGCGATCACGAAGCTCAAGGAGATGACGGAATACGCCCCGCGCGGCTTCACCGCGCACGCCAACGACGAATCCACCATCAACTTGCAGCAGGGGCTGGCCGCGATGGGCCTGCAATGGTTCACCCGTGCTGCGGCGATGGACAACACCGAACAGTCCCGTGTCGTCGGCCAGATCGAATGGGTCGCACCTCCGGGCGGCGGCGCGCGGACGGCGAACGACGGTTTCGCGATCTCGGCCTATTCTTCCGCTGACCGCGATGAGATGTTCAAGATGCTGGCCGAGGCCGCCAGTAAGGAAAGCATGCGAGAGGGAGCTCAATACGCCATGCCGCCACGTCTGTCCGTGCTCGAGAACGCCGAGTTGGCCGAGCAATACCGCTGGTACCCGGCCGCCCGCAAAGCACTGGAGAACGGCAAGGCCTTCCCGGCGATGCCTGACTTTAACGACGTTGGCGAGATCGTCACCCGGCACATCCTGCGTGCAGTGACCGGCGAGGCCGAGGTTCAGGAAGCGCTCGATCAAGCCGCGGCCGAGACCGAGGAACTGCTGACCAGCCGCGGCTACTACAACTGATCCCGCCGCTCGCAACCAGGCCCGTGCCGCCCCCGCGGCGCGTGCCGAACTCCACCTGAAAGGAACGTTCCGATATGGCGAGCTGGCAACGCGGCCTCTGGCTGTTCTTCCTGCCCAGTTTTGGCTTGCTGGCCGTGGTGCTGCTCTGGCCACTGGGCTATGCCATATTTCTGAGCTTCTTCGACTACTACCTGGGATCGGGCGAGCGGACCTTTGTCGGCTTCGCCAATTATATTGACCTGCTGACCGAAGCGCGCCTGTGGAACTCCATGTGGACGACGATCATCATCGCCTTCGGATCAGTCGCCGTGGAATTCGTTGTTGGATTTGCACTGGCGCTCGCGCTTTACCGGCTGCACAGCAGCGCAAAGATCTTTTCCGTCCTGCTCTTCCTGCCGCATATCGTGACGCCGGTCGTGGCGGCGCTGTTCCTGAAATGGATGCTCGCTTCGAACTGGGGCTTCGTCGATGCCACGCTGCTGACCTTCAACATTGAGCCGCCCGATTGGTTGGGCAGCCCTGTCTGGGCCAAGGTCAGCGTTATTCTGGCGGATGCCTGGGTCTTCACGCCACTGGTAATGATGGTGCTCTACGCAGCGCTACAGGGTCTTGATACCACGTTGATCGAGGCGGCGCAGATCGATGGTGCAAGCAGCTGGAACACGCTGCGTCATGTCATCGTCCCCGCTCTGATCCCCGCGATCATCTTCGTTATCTCGATCCGGCTGATGGATGTCTTCCGCTTTTTCGACCTGATTTATGTGCTGACCGGCGGTGGGCCAGGCACCGCGACGGAAACGATCACGATCTACACCTACCAGCTGGGCTTTCGCATGCTGGAAGTCGGCAAGGCCTCGGCCCTGGGGGTTATCACGCTGATCGTCGTGGCGATGTTGCTCCTGACAATCAATAGGAGTCTCAACAAGGCCTACCGGGGGGGCGATCGATGAGCGCCCAATCCCATCTTGGCCGGCAGAGAACGACCTGGCTGATCTTCATCGGCATGTGCGTGTTCACCTTCATCAACCTGACGCCGCTGATCTGGGCGGTGCTGACCTCGCTCAAGGACCCCCGCGACGCATTCACTATTCCGCCGACAATCATCTTCGAGCCGACCCTCAAGTATCACATCCAAGTCTGGACCGAGAACGACTTCGTCTTCTATCTGATGAACAGCCTGATCATTTCCGCGGGTACGGTCCTGATCTCCGTTCCGGCGGGCAGCCTTGCCGCCTATGCGCTCTCGCGCATTCCGAGGCGCAGTTCCGGCCCAATCCTCACCGCGCTGTTCACGATCCGAATGTTTCCGCACATGCTTCTGGCGATCCCGTTCTTCGTGATGGGCACTTTCCTGAACATGATCGACACCTATCCGCTGTTGATCCTGGCGCTGGTGGCGATCAACCAGCCTTTCACGATCTGGCTGATGCATGGCTTTTTTCTTGAGATCCCGCGCGACCTGGACGAAGCGGCAGCCATCGACGGCTGCTCAAACTGGCAGGCCTTTCGCATCGTCATTCTTCCGCTGGCAAGGCCTGGCATGACGGTGGCTGCACTTTTCAGCCTGCTGCTGTCTTACAACGAGTTTCTCTTCGCGCTGGTCCTGACTGGCACCGATACCAAAACCTTGCCCGTTGCAATTGCGTCTTTCGGCGGCGAGGACATCTCGTCCTGGTCGCTTTCTGCCGCAGGCGCGATCGGAATCATGCTGCCCATCGTCGTGGTCATGCTGCTTCTGCAGCGCCACCTTGTGCGCGGCCTGACCGCGGGGGCCGTGAAGGGATGAAACGCGACACGCAGGAAGTCCGCCAGACCCACCCGGACATGGAGACGACGACATGGCACCCTTGACCATCCAGCAGGCCACCAAATCCTTCGGCGAGGTTCGGGTCCTGCACGGCATCGACATTGACATCGACGACGGCGAATTCGTAGTGCTCGTCGGGCCCTCTGGCTGCGGCAAGTCCACGCTGCTGCGCCTTATCGCCGGGCTCGAGGACATCACCACCGGCGGCATCCTGATCGACGGCAAGGATATCAGCCGACTGCATCCCAAGGACCGCGACATCGCTATGGTGTTTCAGTCTTACGCGCTCTACCCGCACATGACCGTAGCCGAGAACATGGGCTTCTCGCTGCGCATGCGCGGTGCCAATAGCGGCGAGCAGCACCGAAAGGTTGAAGAGGCAGCGGGCATCCTCGACCTCGGCCCGCTGCTCGACCGGTATCCCCGGCAGCTTTCTGGCGGCCAGCGCCAGCGCGTTGCCATGGGACGCGCCATCGTGCGCGACCCCAAGGTCTTTCTCTTCGACGAACCGCTGTCGAACCTTGACGCCAAGTTGCGGGTGCAGATGCGCGCCGAGATCCGGTCGCTACACAAGGCGCTGAAGACGACGATCGTTTACGTGACCCACGACCAGATTGAGGCGATGACAATGGCCGACAAGATCGTGGTCATGCGCGGCGGCCATGTCGAGCAGATCGGCAACCCCATGGCGGTCTACGACGCGCCATCCAACGTCTTTGTCGCGGGGTTCATCGGTTCTCCCGCAATGAACCTGCTGAAAGGCCGTATCGGCGCCGATACGCAGTCCTTCGATCTCGATGCAGGCGGGGCGCTGCAATTCGACTCGGCGCTGGACGCCCGGCCCGGCCAGCCGGTTATCTTGGGAATTCGGCCCGAGGATGTGACGATTTCAGACAGCGGAAGCCCGGCGGTGGTAAAGCTGATTGAGCCGACAGGCGCCGAGCTTCACGTCAATCTCGACATTGCCGGAACCGAACTCACGGCGGTCTTCCACGAACGGTTGTTATTGCAAGAGGGACAAGACGTGAGTCTGGCGATCCCGGCAGCCCACGCGCATCTGTTCGACCCCGAGACAGAGACGCGCATGTCGGCAAATTAGTATCCCGCGACGTGCACAATTTTCTACTCTTCTCGCTCTTCTCCGGCATTCTGCAGCAAGCTCAAGCTGACCGCCTTGTGTGCACCAATCTAGGCTTGGACAGGAGGGGCCGCTCGAGGTTTCGGAAAATGTCAGCTTTTGTCGGCAAGTGCGGGACGAAGTGAGCTTTTGCCGCGGCTGCGCCAATGGCTGCTTCTCGGCTTCCTGAAGGTTTTTCGATGTGGGCCGCGGCACGACATTGGCGGCCAAGAGCTGGCGGCGCACGTTGACAAACCTCGGAAGGAGGAAGCCGCGGGGGTCTTGGATCATCCTATGGGGAAAGTGTGCAGACGGTTGGGGCG
>JAGXFH010000023.1 GCA_024637315.1 Brevirhabdus sp. | reverse complement strand
GGCATCCTGCCGACCCCGACCATCGGGGCGGTCGGTCTGATCGCAACCCAGGACAAGCTGATCGCCGGTCATGCCCGCGAGGGTCACGTCGCTCTGGTGATCGGTGACACCCACGGCCATTTGGGACAGTCCGCGATTCTGGCAGAGGTCTTCCATCGGGAAGACGGCGACGCGCCGCCTGTGAACCTTCAGGCAGAGCGGCGCAACGGTGATTTCATCCGCGCGCAGCATCAGCTGATAAAGGCGTGTACCGATCTGTCGGATGGCGGCCTGGCCCTTGCCGCCTTCGAAATGGCCGAAGCGGGCGGCGTCGGCGTGAAGTTGGACGCGCACGATACGCCAACGCTGTTCGGAGAGGATCAGGCCCGTTATCTGGTCGCCTGCAACTTCGATCAGGCCGAGGCGCTGATGGTCGCGGCGGGTCAGGCCGAGGTGCCGATTCACTGGGTCGGACGGTTCGGCGGCAACCAGGTCAGCTTTGGCGGCACCTCGGCGCCGCTCGAGGACCTGTCGCGGCTTTACCGCGCCAGTTTCGCGGCCACCGTCGCCTGAGCCCATCCGCGCCTGCCACTTGCGTCGCCCCCTGCTGCGCTCTACATCAGGGGACAAGATCGAACGGAGTACCCCATGGCCCTCGAAGCCCGCGAAATCGAAGACCTCATCCGCGAGAGTTTTCCCGATGCCGAGATCACGATCACCGATCTGGCGGGCGACGGGAACCACTATGCGGCCGAAGTGATTGACGCCAGTTTCCAGGACATGAACCGCGTTCAGCAGCAACGGGCGGTCTATGCCGCCTTAAAGGGAAAGATGGACGGCAGCGCAGGCGAACTGCACGCGCTGGCCCTGACCACCAAAGCACCGGAGTAGCGCAATGTCAGACGCAGAAACCAAGATCAAGGAAACCGTGACCAGCAACGACGTCGTTCTGTTCATGAAGGGCACCAAGATGATGCCGCAATGCGGATTTTCCTCTCGCGTGGCGGGGGTCCTGAACTTCATGGGCATCGATTATGCGGATGTGAACGTGCTTGCCGACGAAGACCTCCGCCAGGGTGTCAAGGACTACTCGGACTGGCCGACGATCCCGCAGCTTTATGTCAAAGGCGAATTCGTCGGCGGCTGCGACATCATTACCGAAATGACCCTGTCGGGTGAATTGGACCAGCTGTTCGAATCCAAGGGTGTCGCCTACGACAAGGCAGCGGCCGAAAAGATCCGCGAAGCCAACGGTTAGATCCCGGGATCGGACCCGGCGGGTCCGCCCCTGACCACATCCTGCTGGAAATCCGGCGTCATGACGCCGCCCGTTCCTCCACGGCCGCCGCAATCGATTCTGCCCTGGCAGCGATTTCGGCGAGCGACTCGGTCAGTTGCGGCGGGATAACCGCAACTTCGACGGTCTTGGCTTGCGATTCGGGTCGGCCGCGCAATTCCTCGATCAGCTTCTCTTGCGATGACAGCTTTTGCTCCAGCAAGCGCAACTGTTCATCGATACCGGCCGTCTTGTCCGCCAGCATCAGCCCGGCCATCAGCAGCATCCGGCTTTCCGGCATCCGTCCGATCTGATTGCTGAGCACGGAGGCTTCGGCATCCAGAAGGGCGGCGGCAGCCTTGAGGAAATGTTCTTCTCCGGTCTGACAGGCGACTTCGAATTCCCGCCCGCCGATGGAAACTTTCACGTCAGGCATTGGCGCCCCCTTCCAGCAATGGTTTCAACTCTCCCAGAACCGCATCGAGTTCCGCCCGGTCGGCTTCGCGACTGGCACGCAGGGCGTCAAGTTCTGTCAGCATCGCCTTGTTGATCAGGTGCGGGTCGCCGACGCCCTGTTCGTTCGCCTCTCGCAGCGCCTGATTGTTCTGGCGCAACTGGCTGTTGATCCGCTTCAGTCTCTGCACCTCTGCGCCGTGCCGGGCTGCGGCTTCGCGCAGTCGACCCACCTCTGCCTCCAGCGCGCCGACGGTCTCTTCCTGCCGGTCGCGAATGGCCCGAACCCGCTCTTCAAGCTGGGCATTGGCGCTTTGCTCGGTCTCAAGCGCCTCGCGCAGCCGTGTGAGTTCAGCCGATCCGCCGCTCGACCCGCCGATATGGCCCAGGCCCGCGCCGATCCGGTCCAAAGCCGAATTTATCCTTCGCTCCAACTCGGTAATGTCACTCATCCTGATCCCTGCCCCGCCTGATTGCCGTGCTCACAATAGGTGAAGAATTCAAATCAACCAGCGCAAAGTCAACCCAAAGCCCGCCGTTCGCCGATAAACCCGTCATTCCGCCGCGAAGCGCGGCCAGCCTTCTTGATCTTCGCGATTTGGCTGCTATCAACTCCCGGACCCTCTTATCAAAGGACATGCCCTGTGGACATCGACACCCTGCGCCGACAGCACCCCGATCACTGGACAAAGGCCGTCGCGATCCGCGTGCTGGCGATGGATGCCGTTCAGGCCGCGAATTCGGGGCATCCCGGCATGCCGATGGGCATGGCCGATGTCGCCACGGTGCTGTTCGAAAAGCATCTGAAATTCGATGCCGCGAATCCCGACTGGCCGGATCGCGACCGGTTCATCCTGTCGGCCGGCCATGGCTCGATGCTGCTTTACGCCCTGCTGCATCTGACGGGCTATGCCGGAATGACCATCGACGAGATCCGCAACTTTCGCCAGTGGGGCGCGAAGACCGCCGGGCATCCGGAATACGGCCATGCCAAAGGCATCGAAACCACGACCGGCCCGCTTGGGCAGGGCATTTCCAACGCAGTCGGTTTTGCCATCGCCGAAGAGGCGTTGCGCGCCCGGTTCGGCAAGAAGGTCGTTGATCACTACACCTATGCCATCGCCGGCGACGGCTGTCTGATGGAGGGCATCAGCCACGAGGCCATCGGCCTCGCTGGCATGCAGAAGCTGTCGAAACTGATCGTGTTCTGGGATGACAACAACATCTCGATTGACGGCGAGATCAAGCTTTCCGACATCACCGACCAGAAGAAGCGGTTTCAGGCGGCGGGCTGGCAGGTTCTGGCCTGTGACGGCCATGACCCGGAGGCGATCGACGACGCGCTGACGGCCGCGAAGAAATCGAAAAAACCGACGATGATCGCCTGCAGCACCCATATCGGGTTCGGCTCGCCGGCCAAGCAGGATACCGCCAAGGCGCATGGATCGCCGCTTGGCGACGAAGAGATCGCCAGAGTTCGCGAAATCTATGGCTGGTCGCACCCCGCGTTCGAGATCCCCTCGGACATCAAGAAATCCTGGGAAGCGATCGGCAGCCGAGGCGCGGCGGACCGTGCCGAGTGGCAGGATCGATTCGATGGGCTTTCCGAAAGCCGGAAAAAGGAATTCAACCGGGTCTTCTCGGGAAACCCACCGCGCAAGCTGAGCGCGACGATCAAGGCGCTGAAAAAGCAGACAACCGAAACCCTGCCGAAGGTCGCAACGCGGAAATCCTCGGAAATGGTGCTGGAAATCGTCAATCCGATCATGCCCGAAACCATCGGTGGATCCGCCGACCTGACCGGATCGAACAACACGCTGACCGCTGACCTCGGCATCTTCAGCCCCGAAAATCGCAAGGGGCGCTACATTCATTACGGCATCCGCGAACACGCTATGGCCGCCGCGATGAACGGCATGGTACTGCACGGCGGCATCCGGCCATATGGCGGAACATTCCTGTGTTTCACCGACTACGCCAGAGGCGCCATGCGGCTGGCCGCGCTGATGGGCATCCCAACCGTTTTCGTGATGACCCATGACAGCATCGGCCTGGGCGAGGACGGCCCGACCCACCAGCCCGTCGAGCATCTGGCGATCTGCCGGGCTACGCCGAACACCTGGACCTTCCGGCCCGCCGACACTGTCGAAACGGCCGAAGCGTGGGAGATTGCCCTGACCTCGATCAGGACGCCCTCGGTACTGGCACTGTCGCGGCAGAACCTGCCGACCGTCCGCACCGAACACAAACTCAAGAACCTTTCCGCGCAGGGCGCATACGTTCTGGCCGAGTCCGAGGGCAAGCGACAGGTCATCCTGATGGCGACAGGCTCCGAGGTCGAAATCGCGCTGAAGGCTCGCGACATCCTGCAGGAAAAAGGCATCGGCACGCGCGTCGTTTCGATGCCCTGCATGGAACTGTTTGCCGAACAGGATCTGTCCTATCGCCGCAAGGTCCTGCCAGCCGGCCCGGTTCGTGTCGCGATTGAAGCGGGTGTGCGCAGCGGCTGGGACAAGTGGCTTCTGGGCGAACGCGGCCGCGAGGCCAAGGCAGCGTTCGTCGGGATGGAAAGCTTCGGCGCCTCCGCCCCGGCCCCGACACTTTACGAGGAGTTCGGGATCACCGCCGAAAACGTCGTGACCAAGGTCGAGAAATTGATCTGAGGTCAAGGCGCAATGGGGGAGCCCGATGCGCAAGTGATCCGCTTATCGAGCCTGCGGCTGCCCGAAACGGATGGCCTGAGACGGGATATGCCCGCCCGCCCTGACAAGCGCACGAAGGGCTACGCGGAAAGTTTCGACGCCCATACGCTGATCTATGACTGCTTTTATGACGATCAGGCACGACAGGTCGTTCTGGTCTGCCCAAGGCTTCTCAATCTCTGGCCGGTCCTGCGCGACGGCTTGATGCTGAACGGCCAACCCGTCGGTCGCATCCTGAAACGCCGCAAACACCTGCGTGTGGAAATCCTGCGTATTCCGGCGTCCAGGCACCCAGAGACGCTTGAGCTTCGCGTCGCCCACGAGTCGCTACAGATTCCGGTTCTGTCGCGGGATCTCGGGACATTTCGCGGCCGCAATGTCCTGATGGCGATTTCCAGGAATAACCCTCTGGAATGGATCGAGGACTGGGCGCGCTACCATGTTTCGGCGCATGCCGCCGACGCGCTGCTCCTGGTTGACAACGGCTCCACCGAATACACGCCCGGCGAGGTGCAGAAACGACTCTCGGCCGTTCCCGGCATCAAGGTCTGCCGCGTCGTTTCAGCACCGTTTCCATATGGCGGCCGCAGTGGCGGGCGGCTTAACGTGCCGGCCAAATTCCTGCAAACCTCGATGTTCAACCTTGCGAAATTGCGGTTTCTGCACCGGGCGCGCGCGGTGCTATCGGTCGATATCGACGAACTGGTCTGGCCACAGAACGGGTCGATCTTCGACGCGGCTGTGGGGTCGCGGCTTGGCATGGTCGCGTTCTTCGGGCATTGGGTCTATCCAACCCAGGCGGGTGTCGCGCAGCCGCAGCGGGCCCATTCGATGCGCAAGGGGCGCAAGATGATCCCCAACCCCAAATGGTGCCTGGTCCCCGACAGCCCGGCGGGACGATTCAGCTGGGCAATCCACCGCCCCGCCGGCTTGTTCTACCCGCTGTCTATCCGCAAGGGTTTCGGGTTCTGGCACTGTTTTGCGACATCGACCAGTTGGAAGGGAAACCGCACCAAGAAGATGCCCGGCCTTGTCCCCTGCCCCGAACTGACGGCGGCGCTGAGGGAACATCTGCCAGTTGCGCGGTAACGACCGGCAGCGATGCGAATGTCCTGACAGCGGCGACCATGACCCTGCTGCGCCCGGATTAGCGCCGAAGTTTGCGCTAACACGCCATGTTTACGCTATCATATTGGCGTTAAATGCTTTTCTGCGTCATGATGGGTCTGTATACCGCGCGCAAGGGTGACAGGATACGCGCCGTTGGGGGACAGGAGAACGACAATGACCGTGACAGTCGGAATCAATGGCTTCGGTCGCATCGGGCGCTGTACGCTGGCGCATATCACCGAGGCGGCGCGTAATGATGTCCAGGTCGTCAAGATCAACGCCACCGGCCCCATCGCGACCAATGCGCATCTGCTGAAATACGACAGCGTCCATGGCCGGTTCAACGGCGAGATCACGGTCTCGGACAACACCATGGATCTTGGCCGCGGGCCGATGCAGATGTTCTCGACCTATGATCCGGCAGAGTTGGACTGGTCCGGTGTGGATGTCGTTCTGGAATGCTCCGGAAAGTTCAATGACGGCACCATGTCCGCCGTTCACCTCGACCGCGGCGCCAAGCGAGTGCTGATTTCTGCCCCGGCGAAAAATGTCGACCGGACGGTGGTCTACGGCGTCAACCATCGCAGCCTTCTGGCCGAAGACAAGATGGTGTCGAATGGGTCCTGCACCACCAATTGCCTGGCCCCGCTGGCCAAGGTGCTGAACGACGCCATCGGCATCGAGCGTGGGATCATGACCACGATCCACAGCTATACCGGCGACCAGCCGACGCTGGACCGGCGGCACGACGATCTTTACCGCGCCCGCGCCGCGGCGATGGCGATGATTCCGACCTCGACCGGCGCGGCAAAGGCACTTGGCGAGGTTCTGCCAGAGCTTGCGGGCAAGCTCGACGGTACTGCGATGCGGGTTCCAACGCCGAACGTCTCGGCCGTTGATCTGACCTTCGAGGCATCGAAGGATGTGACCGTTTCCGATGTAAACGAGATTGTGCGAGAGGCCGCCGCCGGACACATGCGGTCGGTGCTGTCCTATGATCCCGAGCCGAAGGTCTCTATCGACTTCAACCACACCACGTATTCGTCTATCTTCGCACCAGACCAGACCAAGGTCATCGGCGGCCGCATGGTTCGCGTGCTGGCCTGGTACGATAACGAATGGGGCTTTTCCTGCCGGATGGCGGACGTTGCGGCGGCAATGGGGCGGCTCCTTCACTAAGGAGCGCTAGCGATCACCGACAAAATTGCACTTGGCCTGGGGCTGTTGATCCTGGCCTTTCTGATCGTCGATTACACCATCTATGGCTGGGACATGAGCGTGTTCCTGGCGCGAAAATTCATGATGTTGATCGAGTACCTGGCATTCTGGCGCTGAATACCGGCCTTTCCGGTTGACCTTTCGCCTCAAATGAACATGTTAGCGTTAACAATCGGACGCCGCAGGTGATCCGCCTTTCATTGATTGAAGGAGTGCAAGATATGGCCATCAAAGTCGCGATCAACGGATTTGGTCGGATCGGGCGTAACGTGTTGCGATCCATCATCGAATCCGGTCGGACGGACATCGAGGTCGTGGCGATCAACGACCTTGGGCCGGTCGAGACCAACGCGCATCTGCTGCAATTCGACAGCGTCCATGGCCGGTTTCCGCAAGATGTCAAAACCACCGAAACCACGATCGACGCGGGACGCGGCCCGATCGAGGTCACGGCGATCCGCAACCCGGCGGAACTGCCCTGGAAGCATGTCGACATCGTCATGGAATGCACCGGCATCTTCACCGACAAGGACAAGGCCAAGATCCACCTCGAGAATGGCGCAAGCCGGGTTCTGGTCTCCGCCCCTTCCAAAGGTGCGGACAAGACAATTGTCTATGGCGTCAACGACGACATCCTGACGGGCGATGATCTGGTGGTTTCCAACGGCTCCTGCACCACCAACTGCCTGGCTCCGGTCGCCAAATTGCTGAACGACAATTTCGGGATCGTCACCGGATTCATGACCACGGTGCACAGTTATACCGGCGACCAGCCGACGCTCGACACGCTGCACAAGGATCTCTACCGGGGGCGGGCGGCGGCGCTGTCGATGATACCGACATCGACCGGGGCGGCAAAGGCGTTGGGGCTGGTTCTGCCGGAACTCGAGGGCAAGCTCGACGGCGCGGCGATCCGGGTGCCGACACCGAATGTCAGCTGCATCGACCTGACCTTGGTTGTCGAGAAATCCGTCACCGTCGAGGCCATCAACGCGGCGTTCAAGGCGGCGTCCGAGAACGGTCCGATGAAGAGCGTTCTGGGCTATGAGCCGCGGCCGCTGGTGTCAACGGACTTCAACCACAACAGTGCCTCATCCACGTTCGCGCCCGAGCAGACCAAGGTGCTGCCGGGCAATTTCGTGCGGGTACTAAGCTGGTATGATAACGAATGGGGCTTTTCCTGCCGCATGGCGGACACCGCGGCTGTCATGGGCAAGTATCTGTAATAATGCAGAATTGATCCCCTCGGATGGGCGGCGCCGCCAACCGTCGTCCAGAGCCGGGTTGCTTGTCGCCGCAGCGTGCCCGAACAGAGGCGGCTGCCGTGGCGTGTTGCAGCTGATCTGGATATCGGCAAGTCCAGTGCCCGCCGTCAGTGCAGGATGGTCTTCGAATAGAGATTGATCACCAGCACACCCGCAAGGATCAGCGCCATTCCGATCAGCGCCGGCGGGTCCAGCCGCTGGCCGTACCAGATCCACGCGACCGCCGCGATCAGCACGATGCCGAGTCCCGACCAGATCGCGTAGACGATGCCCGTGGGCAAGACCCGGAAGGTAAGCGCCAGAAGCCAGAACGAGATCGCGTAGCCGAGCGTGGCGATCAGTCCCGGCACGAACCGGGTGAAACCATCAGAGCGCGCCAGTGCGGTCGTGGCGATGACCTCTGCCACGATGGCCGCAAAGAGAATCGCGTAGATCGACGGGGCGGGCATGGTGCGATTCCTTTCGCGGGGGGCTGTCAGGACATGCCTAGCCGAATTTCCGGTCGAGCGCGGATTTCACCGCCGAGGGCACGAATTTGGTAACATCACCGCCCAGCCGGGCGATTTCCTTGACGAGTTTCGAGGAGATGGCCTGGTGCTTTGCCTCGGCCATCAGGAAGACGGTCTCGATCGACGAATCAAGGGCGCGGTTCATGCCGACCATCTGGAATTCGTACTCGAAATCGGACACCGCGCGCAGGCCCCGCACGATCACCCCCGCGCCGACATCGCGGGCGCAGTCGATCAGCAGGTTGTCGAACGGATGGGCGATGATCTGAACGCCGGTCGCCGAGGCGATGCCGGCACATTCGGCCTCGACCATGGTGACGCGCTCTTCGAGCGCGAAAAGCGGGCTCTTGTCCCGGTTGATCGCAATGCCGATCACCAGACGGTCCACCAGCACCGCGGCGCGGCGGATGATATCGAGATGGCCATACGTGACCGGATCGAAAGTACCGGGATAGAGGCCGATGCGCATGGCTGTCCCTTTCGCTTTGACGCCAAGCAACGATATTGCGCGGCGGATTTCAAGGGACCGATCATTCAAGCAAAGATCGTGCCTCCGGCGGGGATATTTGAAGACGAGAGATGAGAAACTGGCGGAACAGGTTCCGCGCGCATTTCAATGGCCCATGATCATGCCTTCAAGCGCATCCTTTTCCATCGACAGTTCCGAAAGCCGCGCCTTGACCACATCGCCGATCGAGATCAGGCCGACCATTTCGTCGCCCTCCATCACCGGCAGGTGACGGAAGCGGCCGACCGTCATCATCGCGAGCACGGCGTCGGCGCTGTCCTGGCGGGTGCAGTTGACCAGCTTCGCGGTCATCAGGTCGTCCACCAGTTCGGCGAGACAGCCCGAGCCGCGCTTGCCCAGTTCGCGCACGATGTCGCGTTCCGAGAGGATGCCCAGCGGCGCCTTGCCATCTTTGGAAATGACCACCGCGCCGATCCGGTTGGAGGACAGGAATTCGGCCGCAGCCGAAACCGTCGTTCCGGGCGGCAGGGTCATGACGCCTTCTTCAGATTTCCCTTTGAGGATCTGATTTACCAGCATGGGCCTTACTCCTGCTTTGGTTGCACTATCCCAGCGTCACCCCAATGCGGGGGATCTGTCAAGCGAAGCCTCAAGCCGCGCGAGTTCCGCGCGCAGGCCCGTCGTCAGGGCCTCGGCCAGGCGATTGAGCCGGTCCGAGCGGCGGTCATCGGAATGCCGGATCAGGTAGAAGCTGCGGGTCAGTTCCAGCTGGTCGGGCAAGATGCGCACCAGGTCGGGGGCGGCGGGCAGCGCGAAGTCGTGCACAACGCCGACCCCCGCCCCCTGACGCAGCAGGTTGAACTGGACCGAGACCGAGTTCGAGGCAAGATCGGTGCGCAGGACGCCCAGTTCTGCAAGGTAATCAAGTTCCTTGTCGAAGATCATGTCGGGGATATAGCCCACGATGCGGTGTTGTCCGAGGTCCTTCAGCGCATTGATCTTCTGATGTTTTTCCAGGTAGTCGCGGCTGGCGGCAAGGTGCAGCCTGTAATCCGTGATGCGCTGCACGGTCAGGCGCCCGGTCGCGGGCTGGCTGACGGCGATGGCCATGTCGGCCTCTCGTTTCGACAGGTTGAAGACCCGCGGCAGGGCGATGATCTGCATCTCCAGCCCCGGATTCGCCGCCACGATGGCGCTGGCCACCTGCGGCAGCAGGTAGTTGGCGCAGCCATCGGGCGCACCGATCCGAACCTGCCCGGTCAGCTGGCCTTTTAGCCCCGGCGTGTCCTCTGCAGCACGGGTAACCGCCTGTTTGGCGGCCTCGGCATGGGCCAGCAGCCGCTGGCCGGGCTCGGTCAGCCGGTAGCCCTGCGGTGATTTGGCGAAAAACGGCTGGCCGAGGTCATCCTCCAGCCGCTGGATGCGGCGGCCGATCGTGGCCGGGTCGAGCTTCAGCGCCCGCCCGGCCCCGGACAGACTTTCGGCGCGGGCGACGGCAAGGAAAATCCGCAGGTCGTCCCATTTGATATCCATAGTCATCCCTGCATAATTGCAAAACGGTTTTGGCAAGCTGCCCCTTTTCCGGGCAGATATGCAAGACTAAGCTGGCCGGGAACCTCATCAGGGAGAGATCAGATGGACGAGCTATCACATTTCATCGGCGGCAAGCGGGTCAAGGGCGGATCGGGCCGCTTCGCGGATGTCTTCAACCCGGCGACGGGCGAGGTGCAGGCGAAGGTCCCGCTGGCCTCGAAGGCGGAACTGGACGCGGCGGTTGCGGCGGCGGCAGAGGCGCAGGTCGCGTGGGGGGCCACCAACCCGCAGAAACGCGCCCGGGTGATGATGGAATTCGTCCGGCTGATCAACCGCGACATGGAGAAGCTGGCCGAGGCGCTGAGCCGTGAACACGGCAAGACCATCCCCGATGCCAAGGGCGATGTGCAGCGCGGGCTCGAGGTGGTCGAGTTCTGCATCGGCGCGCCGCATCTTCTGAAGGGCGAATATACCGATGGCGCCGGTCCCGGCATCGACATGTATTCAATGCGCCAGCCGCTTGGCGTGGTCGCGGGGATCACCCCGTTCAACTTCCCCGCGATGATCCCGATGTGGAAAATGGCGCCGGCTTTGTCCTGCGGCAACGCATTCATCCTCAAACCGTCCGAGCGCGACCCGTCGGTGCCGCTGATGCTGGCGGAACTGCTCAAGGAGGCCGGGCTGCCGGATGGCGTGTTGCAGGTCATCAATGGCGACAAGGAAGCGGTGGACGCGATCCTCGACAACGAAACGATCCAGGCGATCGGCTTCGTCGGCTCGACGCCGATCGCGCAATACATCTATTCGCGCGGTTGTGCGGCGGGCAAGCGGGTGCAGTGTTTTGGCGGGGCCAAGAACCACATGATCATCATGCCCGATGCCGACATGGATCAGGCGGCGGATGCCCTGATCGGCGCGGGATACGGTGCTGCCGGCGAGCGGTGCATGGCGATCTCGGTGGCCGTACCGGTCGGCGACGAAACGGCCGACGCGCTGATCGAGAAACTGGTGCCGCGGATCGAGAAGCTGAAGGTCGCGCCCTACACCGCCGGCAATGACGTCGATTACGGTCCGGTGGTCACCGCCGCGGCGAAAGCCAATATCGAGAAGCTGGTGCAGTCGGGTATCGATCAGGGGGCAAAGCTGGTCGTCGATGGCCGCGGCTTCAAGTTGCAGGGCTACGAGGACGGGTTCTTCGTCGGGCCGCATCTGTTCGATCATGTCACCACCGATATGGACATCTACCGCAAGGAAATCTTCGGACCGGTTCTGAGCCAGGTGCGGGCCAAGACCTATGAAGAGGCGCTCGGCTACGCGATGGATCATGAATATGGCAATGGCACCGCGATCTTCACCCGCGACGGCGACGCGGCGCGGGATTTCGCCAGCCGGATCAATATCGGCATGGTCGGGATCAACGTGCCGATCCCGGTGCCGCTGGCCTACCACACCTTCGGCGGCTGGAAGAAATCGGGCTTCGGCGATCTGAACCAGCACGGGCCGGATGCCTTCCGGTTCTACACCCGCACCAAGACGGTCACGGCGCGTTGGCCGAGCGGGTTGAAGGAAGGCGGAGAGTTCCACTTCAAGGCGATGGACTGACCGCGCTCGAGATCGGTGACGGGCGGCCCTCTGGCCGCCCGTGCGCCTTGGGGCCTCAGTCGGCCCTCGTTCGCCGGAAAGCCATGCCATTGGCCGGCCCGTCAAACCTGTCGGCGCGAAACGGCCGACTTAGCGGAAAGTTGCCCGAGCGTTTCATTGCCTATTTCCAAACGGCACGCCTGCGCGCCGGTCGCGGTCCGCCAGGGAACGGCGCGCGCATGTCGTCCTGCTTGCCCGAAACAGCCCCGACGTGCATCATGATGCTTTAAGATATGGAGAGTCGGATGAAAATTAGCAGAAGATCCGCCATTGCCCTGACCGCCGCGGCGCCGGTCGCGCTGGCGAACTCTGTCCGCGCGGCGGGTCATGCCGCGCATGAAGTGGTGATCGCGGGCTTTGCCTTCTCCCCCGCATCCCTCGATGTTTCGGCAGGACAGGCCGTGCGGTTCGTCAACAACGACAGTGCGCCCCATACCGCGACGGCGGCAGACGGCGCGTTCGATACCGGCGCGTTGCAACCCGGCACCTCGATCGAGGTCGAGATCCCCGCAGGCGAGCACTCTTATACCTGCCGCTTCCATCCCCGGATGAAAGGCGCGATCCGCGCCAGCTGACCGGTCAACGCGCTTGCTCCGCTGCCAACTTCCTGCTTTTGTTGATCGAATTGCAGGGGGGCCGCCGCGATGACCATCCAGGAACCGGACTTCACCATCGGGATCGAGGAAGAGTATCTTCTGGTCGATCTCGAAACCATGGATCTGGCCGTGGCGCCCGATGCGCTGATGGAGGCCTGCAAGGCCGACCTGGAGGGCAAGGTCAGCCCGGAATTCCTGCAATGCCAGATCGAGATCGGCAGCGGCGTCTGCCAGAACATCGCCGAAGCGCGCGCGGATTTGCAGCATCTCCGGCGCACGGTGGCGAAACATGCGGCGACGCATGGGCTGGCGCCGATCGCCGCCTCTTGCCAC
Source organism: Brevirhabdus sp. (assembly GCA_024637315.1). Taxonomy (GTDB): domain Bacteria; phylum Pseudomonadota; class Alphaproteobacteria; order Rhodobacterales; family Rhodobacteraceae; genus JAHEAO01. The sequence continues at coordinate 5,225 of JAGXFH010000023.1, read as the reverse complement.
CCTTTCGCCGACTGGAAGCAGCAGCACCACACCAACAAGGATCGCTACAACGACCTGCGCCGCGATCTGGGCGGCGTGGCGCGGCGGATGCTGATCTGCGGAATGCATGTTCATGTCGGGATCGAAAAGAAGGACACCCGCATCGATCTGATGAACCAGCTCAGCTACTTCCTGCCGCATCTGCTGGCGATGTCCACCTCTTCCCCGTTCTGGCAGGGCGAGGATACCGGACTGAATTCGTATCGGCTGACCGTGTTCGACAACCTGCCCCGCACCGGCCTGCCGCCACGGCTGGACAGCTGGGGCGCGTTCGAGCGATCGGTCGATACCCTGGTTGAACTGAAGCTGATCGAGGACTCCTCGAAGATCTGGTGGGATCTTCGGCCCTCGTCGCGGTTTCCAACCATCGAGTCGCGGATCTGCGATGTGTCGCCGCGTCTGGAAACCACGCTGTCGCTTGCCGCCGCGACGCAATGCCTGACCCGGATGCTGTGGCGGCTGTGGCGCAAGAACCAGCGCTGGCGGATCTACGACTCCTTCCTGATCGCCGAGAACCGCTGGCGGGCGCAGCGCTATGGCATATCGAACGGGATGATCGATTTCGGTCAGCGCGAGATCGTGCCCTTCGACATCCTGATCGAGGAACTGATCGCGGTGGTCGCCGAAGACGCCGAGATGCTGGGGTGCATGACCGAGATCGAGGCGCTCAGGACGCTTTTGGCCCGCGGCACCAGCGCCGACCAGCAGCGCAAGGTTGCGGCCGAGGGGCGCGAGGCCGGCAAGTCCGACAGCGATGCGCTCTGCGGCGTGGTCCGGCATCTGATCGACGAGTTTCACGCGGATCTGTGAGCGGTCGCACCCCGCTTTGCGGGCCGTCAAATCGGCCAGTCCGGTTTACGGCCATGTCGGGCGTCAGGCCTCCGGGAACCATGGCAAAGGCCGGACAGTTCTCGCGGGACAGTTCGAAAATTCGAAACAAAACGGAAACCTTTCTTGAGATTGTCCGATTCCGAGCGCCACGCAGCATCCCAGAGTTGTATTTGAATGCCATTAACCGAATCAGATTGAGAGGGGTCGCGAAATGTGGCAAAAAGAAGGACAGCAGATTGTTGCTCATTGGGTGAACATAGTCGGCCTGATAGTTAAACAATGGATGAGTTTAGAGAGGGGTTGTTTGTAATGGGAATTGGAAATTTTATTAAGATCGCCGGAGTGGCGCTCAGCGTGGGGCTGTTTGCGAGTGCAGCGAACGCCGCAACGATCAATGTCTGGAACGACACGGACATCAACACGTCGCATACCTTAACGCTTCGCGGCGCGGTGACCTGTGATGTTGCATGTTCGGTTCTGAACTACAGCAGCGGTGCATATGGCTTTGGCGATCCCGGCGAACTGTTCGATGGCCCCACAAATTCGGGCGATGCAAGCGAAGCCGCATGGGCGAACTCTGTGACTGGTGGTTCATTCACTGCCGCGGATGTAGCGGCCGGCAAGACTGATCCCGCGGCGGATAACACCGACTACGTGACCAACGCGCTCTATGTTATCTTGAAAATCGGGCTCAACCCGGACTACACAATTATTCGCAACGACAGCGGTGGGGCACTCACGTTCTCCTGGTTTAACCAACCCGGAGGAAACGGTGGGGGTCTGAGCCATTACACTGAATTGGGCGCGTCAGTCGTTCCCGTTCCGGCGGCACTTCCGCTGATGCTGTCGGCCTTCGGCATTGGCGCCTTCGTGACACGGAAGCGTCGCAAGGCCAAGGCTGCCTGACTCGTCGATACCCCAATCGTTTCGAAGGCGCTCGTTTGGGCGCCTTCTTTTTTTGGGGGGATCTTCACCCCTTCACAAACCCCGAAATCTTCCGACGATAGTCGTCAGAAGGTGGTTCCTTCCAAGATGCCTGGCCTGTCCGGGCCACCCTCGATGGACGGGGCGGTCGCCGTGCGGCGGCAGGCGATGCCTCTCCGGCAACCAGGCGACCACGAAAAAGGGCGAGGCCGAAGCCCCGCCCGCCATTCAAAAGGTCTGCCTCAAATCAGGTCTTGCGCCTGCGCGCCAAGCCGAGTCCGCCCAGGGCGGTAAGCATCAACAAAGCACCGGCCGGCAGCGGAACCACTGATGGCGGCGGCGTGTCGTCCCACTCCACCGTCAGGCTGGTGATCTTGAACGCAGAATGACAGGTCTGCCGGTAGCGGCCGCCGCTCAGGCTGGCATCTCTGCTGCATGCCGTGAAATTCCAATCGAAGTACCGCGTCGTGCTGACGAAGGTTTCGGATCCGACGGCCGCAATGCCGAAACTGTTGGTCAGGCCGGTCGCAACGTCGACCGAGGTTCCGACATCGCTTACGCCCAGCGACGCGCCATCCTGGAAGAGCTCGAAATCGTCCCAAGGATCAACGTAATAGGGATTGAACGTTACGTTGGTGATCCTGAGATCGCGCGAGAAGGACAGGTTGACGGTTTCCGGTGCGCCATAGGAATCGACCTGATGATGGCTGTCGCCGGGCGCACCCAAGCCATGCCAGTACCAGGTCGCGACATTGCCCGCACCGCCGCTGACCGAAACGGTCAGACCGACGCCGCCACTGGAAAAGGACAGAGAACTGGCCGGCCCGGTCGTCGCTGTCATGAAATCGAATGTCGCGGTTGCCGCACTCGCTGCCGAAGCCCCGATCAAGGTCATGGCAGCCGTACTGATCCCGGCGACGGTTTTATTGAATGTCATCCCTCACCCTCACTTGTACACATTCGCGACCGAAACCAGCCAAGCCGCGAAAACTCCACTTTTCTTGATTTCACCCTACCATCGGCGATTTTTTGCCGCAATTGCCAATGGCGAAACAAAATGCTTCCTCTGTTTCCAAACACAGCCGGACATCCGCCTGGGGTTGCATAACCCCCTGTTCACAGTTTCTTTTCGGCGAAATCACCCGGAACATGACCGGCTCGACAGTCCAGGATCCTGGCCGAATCAACGCCGGCAACGCCAATTGCGCCGGATTGATCGGGCCTTGCGGAAAGGCTCGGTGAAAGCCCGCCTGCATGCGCCGCCACAGTCCGCTTGCCTCAGCCGCCAGACTGCTTCAAAATGAACAAGCGTTCATTTCATTGCCGGGAGGCCCCATGGATTTCGCCCTGAATGAGGAACAGACCGCCATCTTCGACATGGCGCGCGCCTTTGGCGAAGAGCATATCGCGCCGTTCGCGCGGCAATGGGAGGCCGAGGGCTCGATCCCGAAGGAGATCTGGCCGAAACTGGCAGAGCTTGGCCTCGGCGGGCTTTACGTGGCGGAGGAAAGCGGCGGATCCGGCCTGACCCGGCTTGATGCGACCCTGGTCTTCGAGGCGCTGTCACGGTCCTGCATCTCGGTCGCGGCCTTCCTGTCGATCCACAACATGTGCGCGGCGATGCTGGACAAGTTCGGCAGCGACGCGCTGAAGGCGCGGCTTCTGCCCGATGTCGTGGCGATGAAAACGGTGCTGTCCTACGCGCTGACAGAGCCGGGATCAGGCTCTGACGCGGCGGCATTGAAGACCCGCGCGGTGCGCACCAATGATGGCTACAGGCTGACGGGCACCAAGGCGTTCATCTCGGGGGGCGGCTATTCGGACGCCTATGTGATGATGGTGCGAACCGGCGAGGACGGATCCAAGGGGGTGTCGGCGGTGGTGGTCGAGGATGGCGCGCCCGGCCTGTCGTTCGGCGCGCTCGAGGACAAGATGGGCTGGCGCAGTCAGCCGACCCGGCAGGTCCAGCTTGATGACTGCGCCATTCCGGCCGACAACCTGATCGGCGAGGAGGGCCGCGGATTCTCCTACGCGATGGCCGGGCTCGATGGCGGGCGGCTGAACATCTCGGCCTGTTCGCTGGGGGCAGCCCAGGCAGCACTCGACGCGACGCTGACCTATATGGGAGAGCGCAAGGCCTTCGGCAAAACCATCGACCAGTTCCAGGCGCTGCAATTCCGGCTGGCCGATATGGAGATCGAGTTGCAGGCCGCCCGCACCTTTCTGCGGCAGGCAGCGTGGAAGCTGGATCAGGGCGCGCCCGATGCCACCAAGTTCTGCGCCATGGCCAAGCGGCTGGTCACCGAGACCGGCAGCAAGGTGGCCGATCAGTGCCTGCAACTGCATGGCGGCTATGGCTACCTCGCCGATTACGGCATCGAGAAGATCGTGCGCGACCTGCGGGTGAACCAGATACTCGAGGGGACCAACGAGATCATGCGCCTGATCGTGGCGCGCGCCCTGTTGGCCGAGCGCGGATGAAGGGCGACATTCATATCCGCAAGGTCGGCCGCGCCGGGCGGATCACGCTGAACCGGCCCAAGGCGCTGAACGCCCTGACCTACGAGATGTGCCTGGCGATCGAGGCGGCGCTCGACCAGTGGGCCGCCGATCCCGAGGTCGCGCTGGTGGTGATCGACGCGACCGGAGACAAGGCGTTCTGCGCCGGCGGCGATATCGCCGAGATGTATGCCACGGCGAAGGCCGGAGACTATGATTACGGGCGCAGGTTCTGGGCCGATGAATATCGGCTGAACGCCAGGATCTTCAATTTTCCCAAACCCTATGCGGCGTTCATGCAGGGCTTCACCATGGGCGGCGGCGTCGGCATATCCTGCCACGGCTCGCACCGGGTGGTGGGCGACACCAGCCAGATCGCGATGCCGGAATGCGGCATCGGCCTGGTGCCCGATGTCGGCGGATCGCTCTTGCTGTCGCGCGCGCCGGGGCGGCTGGGGGAATACCTTGGCACCACCGGCACGCGGATAGGCCCCGGTGACGCGATCCTGGCGGAATTCGCCGACTGCTATGTTCCCGAGGCCGACTGGCCCGAGGTGATCGCGGGTCTCGAGGCATCCGGCGATGTCACCGGGATCGACCGCGCCGCGCGCGCCGCCCCAAGGGGCAAGCTGGCCGGGCTGCAATCGCGGATCGACGCCCATTTCGGCGGTGAAACCGCGGGCGACATTCTGCGGGCGCTGCGCGCCGACGGTTCGGACTGGGCCGAGGACACCCTCCGGGTGCTTGCCCGGCAAAGCCCGCTTTCGGTCGCCTGCTGTGTCGAGATCATTCACCGGGTGCGCGGCAACGACCGGATCGAGCCGGCGCTGGACCAGGAATTCCGTTTCGTCTGGCGCTCGGCCGAGTTGGGTGATTTCATCGAAGGCATCCGCGCCGCGATCATCGACAAGGACCGCGCTCCGCGCTGGCGG
>JAGXFH010000022.1 GCA_024637315.1 Brevirhabdus sp. | reverse complement strand
TGGCTTGGGACTGACCTTGCGACTGCCCGCCAAGAGGCATTCGCGATCCATGCTGCTGTGCTGGGTCTGGCTTTGATGTTGGGGCTTGCCGACAGCATCAATGATCCATTGAAACACGACAAAAGCGAATTGATCGAGACAATGATCTCGACTTTGCAATCCAAGTAGCGACTGATGCGAACAAGTTCCGTCGCGGAGCCTTGGCTTGGAGCGGCCTTGTGGAAACGCAGAGCAAGGCGCGGCTCCGATGTCGTATGAATGGCAGCGCCTCTGGCTTGCACTTGCGGCGAATGGCTGGAAACCGTCCCTCGTATTGAATGACACGAACGGCCCGGAGCTGCAACGACCAGCGCTGCGGCGCAGCTTCACAAAACCGGTCTTTCATGCGCTGTGCAGCATTCGCGAGTGGTGAGTGTCGGGAGGAGGCCCGTACTGATGAAAGGCATTTTCCAAATGCTGCTCGGTCTCGCCAAAGATCAGTCAGGGATGCCCGCGATCGATAGGTGGAGGAAGTATTCGTCTTCGAAATGTACGGCGGTCGGCGGCAGGCAAGCCCTGAGATAGCGGATCGTGACATGGGGCAACTGGTCGAGCAACCGCGCCGTCGCCGCTCGGGCCGCATCAATCCGCCCAAGCCGGACATTTGCCGCCGCCACCATGCGCCAAGGCCAGACCACGCCGGGATGACGGCGCAACCCTTCCTCGATCATCGCAAGCCCTTCGGTTGGATCGTCCGCCCAGCGATACCGCGCGGCGGCCCGGCCAAAGGTGATCTGGTGCACGAAGGGATCCAGCAGGCTGAGACGTTCGGCCCGGTCGAACGCCTCGAGTGACCCGGCTACCTCGCCGGCATACTGCCGCAGCCAGCCCAGCCGGATCCACGCCCAGGCATTGTTGGGATCTATGCTCAGAACCCGGTCGATATAGGTATGTGCCAGTGCCTTGTCTGGGCTGGCCTGCGAATATGTGCCGGCGATGGCCATTAGGGTCGGCACATGATCGGTGACCTTTTCTGCCGCCCGAGTGGCCAGATCAAGCGCCCGCGCACGTTCTGTCACGGGATCGGTCTACCACATGTAGGTGTTCTGGTGCGCATGGACCCAGGCGCGCAACGCTATCGCAGGCAGGTATTCCGGATCACGCCCCAGCGCATTGTCCAGCAGCGCGCCAGCCTGTGCGTTTTCGTCCTGCCGCAGTGACCAGAACAGCGGGTAGGCTGTCAGCATAAGCTCATAGACGGTCCGGTTCCCCGGCGCGCGCTGGCTGGCTCGAACGATTTCCGCCGCGCGCAGGCTGGGCGAGACTTGCCCAGCCACCTGCGCGGCGATCCGGTCCTGCAAGTCGAACAGATCGTCCAGCCGGTCGTCGAAGCGTTCCGACCACAGCATGTGCCCATCGGTGCCGCGCAAAAGCTGGGCTGAGATCCGCACGCGTTCCCCGGCGCGGCGCACCGATCCCTCCAGCAGGTAATCCGCACCCAGAAGCCGCGCCGCCTCCGGCACCGCGATTGCCTGACCGCGCAGCGCATAGGCGGATTGGGGCGATCACGTCGAAATCCCGGCTGCGGCTGAGCGCGCCTGTGATCTCTTCCACTACGCCATCGGCGAACATGTCGGTGTCGACGACTCCCAATTCTTCGAAGGGCAGCACCGCCAGTGTCGCGCGATCCACGGCCTTTGCCCGCGGATCGTCTGCGGTTCCCGTTTGACCTTGCATCCGTTCCTGACGCAGCCAGTCCTCGAACCCTTCCGACCCCAGATCGAAGCCCTGAAGGAAATCGCCACTTTCGCGCCGCACCGTGACCTCCATCAGCCAGACCGCCTGTCGGTCCGTGTGAATATTCTCCCCCAGCGCCTTGCGGACCACCGAAAGTTCCTGACGCAACGAGGCACGCGCCTGATCTTCGCTGCGGTCCGACCAAAGCAAGTCGGCCAAAGAGCCACGCTCGGCCCGCATCCCCGGCTGACAAGCAAGGTAGGCCAGCATGCCCTGTGCCCTGCGACTGAGGCCTGACAATGGCGAGCCGCCAAGCTCAGCCCTGAATGGGCCGGTCAGATACAGGGTCAGATGCGGCATTTTTTGTGTGTACCAGACGATTTTACGTTCTGTTGTGCGGATTTGACGGAACTATTGCACAATTTGGCCGGACAGGCAGCCCGCATTTTGCGGTGAAATTACAGGTCAGGTGCAAGGTGGGGTCAACTTACAAGCCAACTCAGGAGAAGCATTATGACCCGCATCCTTACCACAACACGCACCGTCCGGCCCCGCAGTGGGCTCCTTGCAGCTCTGCTGCGCCGCCTTGGCCATAGGGCCCGGATGATTGCCGATGAGCGGCGCCTCGATACCCTGCCGAGCGACCGGTTCGAAGATATGGGCATTGCACCCCGCAGTGAGGCCAATCGTAGATCCAGCGGAGAGCAAGGCCCGATTCCGCACGCGCTGATGAGGTAATTCGCGATACCGCTGCGAGGGAAGATCGATGATTGGTCACCCACCAAGATGGACTAAATCGCGTTATAGCGACGGCTGTTCGTGCTTGGACCCGGCCTGACCGAATTCGCGACAGATATGATCGGGAAGCGATAGCAACCGCCCGCGCGGCGCACGGCAAGCGGGGTGCCGATCATCGGTCCAGCGTGGTCACGATCCGGGTCATTGACATCATTCGTTCGTATGAATTAAACTTGGGTCGAGAACGTGGAAGGATCGACCGCATTGACCGGCGCGCCACGGAGCGGAGCAAAAAACGGACCATGACAGCACACGCCAGCCCGAAACCCGACGCCAAGACCGAGCTGCTCGAGGCTGCGAAGCGAGTGCTACTGGAACACGGCTATGCCGGCCTTTCAACGCGCGCCGTGGCGGCAGAGGCCGGTACGCAGATGAGTCAGATCCGCTATCACTTCGGGTCCAAGGAAGGGATGGTCCTCGCCCTTTTCGAATACATGAACGCGGCCCTGATCGAACGGCAGGCCGCCACCTTTCATCGCGCCGACCTGAAAGTTTCTCAGAAATGGGCAAGCGCCTGCGACTACCTCGAAGAAGACCTGGCCTCGGGCTATGTCCGCGTGCTGCAGGAACTGACGGCCGTGGGCTGGTCGAACCCGGCGGTGGGCGACGCGGTGCGCCGTGCCGTTGCGCAATGGCAGGCGCTGATCCTCGAGCGTGTGCGCGAAGTGGAGGGCCGGATCGGGCCGCTGGGACCGTTCCGCGCCGAGGAGGTCGCCACGCTCGTCGGTGCGGCGTTCCTCGGATCCGAATCGATGATCCTGCTGGGCTTCGACGATGCCCAGCACCCGATGCGCGCCGCCCTGCGGCGCGTCGGTGATCTGATCGAAGCAACCGAGACCGAAAAGGAGACGTGAGCCATGCGCGCCGCCCTTCCCCACACGACCGGCACCGTCGACCGCGACGGGGTGAAGCTGCACTACGAGATCTACGGCGAGGGCGAGCGAACAATCCTTTTTGTGCCGACATGGTCGCTGATCCACTCGCGCAGCTGGAAGGCGCAGGTGCCATATTTCAGCGAGTATTTCCGGGTCATCACCTATGATCCACGCGGCAACGGCAAATCGGGGCGACCTGATCACCCCGACAGCTATGCGGTGGATTGTTTCATTGAGGATGTCGTCGCGGTGATGGATGCGACAGGCACCGCGAACGCCACGCTTGTCGGCCATTCGTTCAGCAGCGCGATCGCTTTCGCCGTCGCCGCCGATCACCCCGAGAGGGTGGAGGCGGTCGTCTCCACCTGCGGGTGGAGCCCGATCGTGCCGCCCTATCCGAATCGTGCGGCGGCCTATGCAGCTGACCCGCCCGAGCAGCCCGAGGGCTGGCAGAAATACAATGCCGCCTACTGGGTCCGAAACTACGCGGATTTCGCGGACTTCTTCCTCGGCAAGGTCCATAGCGAGCCGCATTCCACCAAGCAACACGAAGATGCCGTTGTCTGGGCGTTGGAGGGCGATGGCGAAATGCTGAAGATGACGCAGGATGCGCGCGACGGGACTATCGCAATAAATGAGGCAATGTATACCCGCGTGCGCTGCCCCTGTATGATCATCTACGGCGACAGCGACGAAGTGACACCGCCTGAAACCTCGATCCACATTGCCGAACTGACCGGCGGAGAATTGCATGTCCGACCCGGAGGCGGGCATGGGGTTCACGCCCGCTATCCCGCGTGGTTCAACACATTGATGCGTGATTTTCTTGCGCAACACTTGGGCACCTACACGCCGGTCCGGAAGCCACGGCCGAGGCGGCAAAAGCGCGCGCTTTACCTGTCTTCACCCATCGGCCTCGGCCATGCGCGCCGCGATCTTGCCGTGACGCGGGAGTTGCGCAAGCTGCATCCCGATTTGCAAGTCGATTGGCTGGCGCAGGACCCGGTGACGCGCTTCCTCGCCGCCAATGACGAAGCGCTGCACCCGGCAAGCCGCCTGCTGGCAAATGAATCGGCGCATATCGAGGCAGAGGCCGGCGAACACGATCTGAACGCCTTTCAGGCGATCCGCAACATGGACGAGATCCTGATCAAGAACTTCATGGTGTTTCAGGATGTTCTGGAGGCGGAAAATTATGATCTGGTGATCGCTGACGAGGCATGGGACGTCGATCACTACTGGCACGAACATCCCGACCTGAAGAAGGCGCAGATCGCCTGGTTCACCGATTTCGTGGGCTGGGTGCCCATGCCCGAAAACGGCGCGCGCGAGGCGTTCCTTACGACCGATTACAATGCCGAAATGATCGGCCATGTCGAAATGCACCCGGGGGTGCGCGACCGCGCGATCTTCGTGGGTGGGAAGGAAGATATTGCCGATCTGACCTTCGGCGACGGCCTGGCGCGCATGCGTGACTGGGTCCCCCGGCACTACGAATTCTCCGACTACATCATCGGCACGCACCCCGCCGATTTCGGTACGCGCGCCGACCTGCGTGCAGAGTTCGGCTATGACGACGGGCGCAAGACCTGCATTGTCGCCGTGGGCGGGTCAGGCGTCGGGGCGCAGTTGATAAGGCGGATCCTGGCTGCCTACCCGTTTGCCCGCGCCCGCATCCCGGAGCTTCGGATGATCGTCGTCACCGGACCGAGGCTTGATCCGGCCGCATTTGACTGGCCCGAGGGGGTGGAGGCGCGCGCCTTCGTGCCCGACCTCGACCGCCACCTTGCGGCCTGCGACCTGGCGCTGGTGCAAGGCGGACTGACCACCTGCATGGAACTGACCGCTGCTGGTACGCCGTTTCTCTATTTCCCGCTGCGCAACCACTTCGAGCAGAACTTCCACGTCGCAGCGCGGCTCGACCGCTACAACGCCGGGCACCGCATGACCTATGCCGACAACAGCCCTGAGCGGATCGCAGAGGCGATGCTCGAAGAACTGCGCAGCCCCCGCATCCCTCATCCTGTCGCGCGCGATGGTGCCGCCCGCGCCGCCGCGATGCTGGGAGAGCTTTTGTGATGTCCCAGTACACTTTCTGCACTGGATCGACATCTGGCGACTTGCCAAAGCTGAAAACCATGAACACCCGGCATCAGACGGGCAAATGAGAAGACACGAAAAGCATTTCATCACCAAAATCATCAGGAGGAGACTGACATGACACCTTGGGAAATTCACGGTCTGGAACTGGCCAACTGCAACTGCAATTTCGGCTGTCCGTGCCAGTTCGGCGTCTTGCCGAACCGCGGCAATTGCGAGGCGGCGGTCACCTTCGATATCGAGCGCGGCCATCACGGCGACACCGACCTGTCCGGCTTGCGCGCAGCGGCAATCTATCACTGGCCGGGCGCCATTCATGAGGGCAACGGGCAGATGCAACTGGTCATCGACACCGCCGCGACCGACGAGCAGGCTGCGGCATTGGAGCGGATCATGACCGGGCAGGACACCGAGGAGATGAAGACCTTCTGGTTCGTCTATGCCAAGATGAGCCCGACGAAATACCCGACCCTGCGCAAGCCCATCGACCTGACACTCGACATGGACGCGCGCACGGGCCGGGTCCGCATCGACGGTGTCGCCGACATTGACGTGGCCCCGGTGCCCCACATCGTCACCGGCCAGCCACACCGCGCGAAGATCGGCATGCCAAATGGGTTCGAGTTCCGCGAAGCCGAGGTCGCGAGCGGGCGCACCACACTGACCGGGGGAGAGGTTGCCTTCGACCCCCTCGTCGACACCCATGCCCATTTCGCGCGCCTGCATATGTCGAATGCCGGCGTGATCGAGGGCGCTGCGTGATGTCGGGCGGCGGGTGGATGCTCGCCGCACTGCGTCACGACAGGTGGCTGTTCATCGGCGGGCTTACGCTGATCCAGCTTGCGGCGGTGGTCTACACCGTCGCGGGCATCGGCATGGACATGAGCGCCATCGACATGACGCGCATGGCAGGTGCGCCCGGTCAGCCAATGGAGATGGGGCCAGGCCTGGTGTGGACCCTGCCTTACGCGGTGCTGATCTTCCTGATGTGGTGGGTCATGATGATCGCCATGATGGTGCCGAGCGCGGCGCCGACGATCCTGCTGCACCATAGCCTGACACGCAGCCCCGACGGATCGGGCAATACCCGCGACACCTGGGCTTTTGTCGCGGGCTATCTGGCCGTCTGGGCCGTGTTCTCGCTCCTTGCCGCCGGCCTGCAATGGGCGCTGCAACCGCTGGGTCTGATCGCACCCGGAATGATGAGCCTGCGGGGCGGCGGGTTCGCAGGAGCCGTTCTGATCCTTGCCGGGCTTTATCAGTTTACACCGCTCAAACGTGCCTGCCTGCGCCACTGTCAGGCCCCGGGGGTCTTTCTGTCAAACCATTGGCAGCCCGGCGCACGCGGCGCTTGGGCAATGGGGCTGCGGCACGGGGGTTTCTGCCTTGGCTGCTGTTGGGCACTCATGCTGCTGCTTTTCGTAGGTGGTGTGATGAACTTGTACTGGATTGCGGGACTGGCACTACTTGTTGCGGCAGAAAAGCTGGCACTCTTCGGGAAAGCGACGCTTGCTGTCACTGGTGTAATGCTGATCCTGTCCGGCATTGCCGTACTGCTGACAGCATGAAAAACCGTCTGAAACACACGGGCGTCGAAGGTGACTATCAATCGTAGATACGCCAAGGCTCAAGCAACAGGCGGGCCGTGAGAAACCAAAAACTTTCCTGAAGGAAGGTGTAGCTATGCAACAAGAGATTGTCGTGAAAACATTTCTGGACCGGTATGTTGCGGCTTTCGAGACGCGCGATCCCACCAAAGTGGCCGCATTCTATAATGTTCCTTGTCTGTCCGTTCGCCCCAATGGAGAAGTACATGTGTTCTGTTCGAACGATGAACTGCATGCCTTTTTTGCGCAAGTTCTCGATACCTATGCCGCCGATGGCATGGCCACCTTCGTTCCTATAAATCCAACCAAATTTGATCTGGGCAGAAACTGCACCAAGCTGACCTGCCGATGGCAGATGAAACGAAGCGATTCCAGCCTTATCCGCGAATGGCAACAAACCTACCTATTTCAAAGCTGTTCCGAGGGTTGGTGCATCGTCACATCGATCTTTCACCAATAATCTGCAGAGCCAACAGAACAGGGCCCCGCAAACCGGAATGCTTGGGTCTTTGAAAATCAACCGACACTGATTAACCATCGGTCCTACACTAAAATTGCCACTCCGCTTGGATGTTGGTGCGAAGGAACGTCTTCTTCCAAGAAGATTGATGGTCGTTTTCTGTAAGAGGAAGCTCAAATTGGCGATCGCATCACTCTTGCCTTGGCTGCGCGCCAGAAGTGCTGGCAATCCAGTCCTGTGATTCCCGCGCCTGATCTGCCAACCAGTCTGCGAACCGCCGGACCTGTGCCGTCATCCGAGTCTCGTTGCGCAGAAACATTCTGAAGGGTGCCACCTCTGACAGATGCCGGTCAGCCGGATACACGAGAAAGACGCTGCCGGCTTCAATGTCGCGACGGGCAAGGCACAGGCCGCAGATGAGGAACCCCACGTTTTCACGCACTGCTGCCAAAGCTTGTCTCAAATGGCGGTAATTGACGCCCCGGTCAGCACCTTCGCGCCGCATTCCATGCTGTGCGACCCATTCCGGCCATCCCGGCAGGCAGGACTCTTTCTGATCCGGATCGATATGCAACAACGGCAATCCTTCGAGTTCGAAATCACGATCCCAATCCCCCAGACGGCGAAGATTGTCGGGCCCTGTGATCGCGACATGCACATCACGGAACAGGATGTCCCCCTTGGCATCTTCTGAACGGCCTATGCGAATGTCCGGAGTGCCGAGTCGCACCGGGACATCGCCCTCTCCATTGATGCAGAAACAGATGTTGGGATGCGCTTCCCGGAAGGCAGGCAAGCGTGGCATCAGCCAGAGTTCCGTCCAGTCGGGATCAGCGACCAGGTGGATTTCAGAGATACGCTGAAAATCCAAGGTCTCGCTGACCCGGTCCAATGCGGCGAAGGCGCTGCGCAGGTCTGGCAGTGCATGTTCGAGGGCGGGCGTCGGATGCAGCCCTGACCGTCCGCGCAGCAACAGGTCAGTTCCCAGATAATCCTCCAACGCGCGAATGCGTTGCCCGGCTGCCGCGGGTGTGATCGCCAATTCCTCGGCCGCACGCCGGATCGAACCATGACGAACGGCGAGTTCAAGCGCCTGAAGGGCGCGGAGGTGTTGTGTTCCAGCCATTGCTAAAGATTACCTTAAGTCAGCATCAAATTCATCTGTTTTGCGAAGGTCAGGTTTTCTGATGCAAAGAAAATCTTGTTAGGACATCGGCGATGTGTCGCGCAAACTTGACGGGTCAGTCAAAGGAGGAACCAGACATGGCACAGATGAAACGCTTCATGATCGAAAGAAGCATTCCCGGGATCGGCAGCTTTTCGATGACCGAACTTTGCGGTGCGGCCCGCGCCTCGAACCAGGCGCTGGAAACACTCGGCCCGGACATTCAATGGCAACACAGCTATCTGGCAGGCGACAAGTCGTTCTGCGTCTACCTGGCCAAGGACGAGGATGCCGTGAAGAAACACTCCGAACTCAGCGGCATTCCGGTCTCGTCGATCACCGAGATCCCGCAGATCATCGATCCGTTGACCGCGAACAACTGAAATGTTGCCCGCCGACACACAGCGGGTGCTGGCGGGGCTTCGAAATAGTCGGTTCGCTGCCCGGATTGGGTGCCGTTTTTCATTGTTTTCCGGATCGAGCGGCAGAAGACTTGACCATCTTTAGAGAAGGGAGGTGCTGGCGGTCATTCCCATGCAGCCTCCGGCGCAAGCGCTTTTGTGATATCGTTCCCCTGAACGTTGCGAGGATGAACAACCCATGAAAAAGCAAATTGTCACGCATCCCGACATGCCCGCGCCCTATGGCGCCTATTCGACAGTCGTCCGCGCCGGCGATTTCCTTTTCGTGTCCGGTCAGGCTGGGATCGTTCCGGAGACAGGTGAAAAGGCTGGGGAGGACTTCGAAACCCAAGCGCGGCAGGCCTTCGCAAATCTCGAGGCTTGCCTTGCATGTTCGGGCGGATCAATGGACGACATGGTGAAAGTCATCACCTGGCTTGGCGATGCGACCGAGAGAGCTGCGCTCAACGATCTCTTTGCCGAGTTCTTTCCGGTCGATCCACCCGCAAGATCGACACCGATCGTGGATTTGCCGATGGGTCTCCTGCTTTCGATCGAGGCGACTGCCATTGATCGTAAGGAAACACGCCCGACGGGACATCAAGAAGACGGGACCGTATGACCCCCAACGGCAAGGGAAAGCAAATGACGTTATCAGAAGAGAGTGAGTCTGGAGCCTACACGCTCTTCTGGGAAGCGATGTCCGGGGCTATGGCCGTGGAGTTCGTGCTGGAAGAAGCTGGCCTGCCCTACCGGCTCAGGCCAGTGGACATGGCCGCCGACGAACACCTCTCCGACGCCTATCGTGCGATCAACCCGACCGGACAGGTGCCTGCCCTTGCCCTGCCGGATGGGCGCGTGATCGGGGAAAGCGCGGCTATCATCCTGACCCTGGGAGAACGTCATCCCGAGACCGGACTGGTTCCCATTGCCGGTTCCACAGAGCGCCCTGTCTTCCTGCGCTGGCTGATCTACATGGCCGCCAGCCCCTACATGACCTTCGTGCAGTTCAATCATCCCGAGCGTTTCCTCGACGATCCGAAAACCCATGCCGCCCTTGTCGAAAACGCCAGCAACCGCCTGCACCATCAGTTCGGCCTTCTGGACTCTGGGATTGCCGGGACCCCCTTCTTCCTGCAATCGGGCCTGTCCGCGCTCGACTTCTACGTCTTCATGCTGGCTTCGTTCTTCCCGGAGCGCGAGAAGCTCCTGCCCGGTCGTCCCAGACTCGAACAGCTGGTGACGGCGGTTGCCGAAAGGAAAAGCGTCCAGCGCGTCATGCCGAGGC
>JAGXFH010000021.1 GCA_024637315.1 Brevirhabdus sp. | reverse complement strand
TTGGAACACGCGCCGCGGAAACCAACTTGGCCAGCGTTTACAAACAAACGCACCAACAGGCCGGACATATGCACGCAAGCGATCCGATCAAATTATCCCTCCGGGCCCTTGTAAGAAGGAGGCCGTCCACATATGCCATTCAGCGGACTCAATTTGTTCACGCTCTAATGGCAACCAGTGGGTAGTTTGCGGACAGTCCGGTTTTCTGTCCAAATTATGGAAGGCCGACTTAGCCTTCTTGCTTGGATTGGGCACACCGCGCCCTTATTCTGCGATTTCGGCGCGCAGTTGTGTAACAATCAATTCTACTGTGTTGGCGATCACATCCGGGACACGCCAGCGCACACCGCAGCCTCACTTGGTGAAAGCTTGACGCACCAAGGCTCGGAGAGTTGCTCGGCAAAAGCTTCTAGGATTGCTGTTCGCGTTACCTGCGTTTTCGCGTCACGTGTGGGGCTGACGTATTTGCGGGATGTCATACCAGAAAGGTAATCCCGTTCTGTGCCCCCACACGCAGGACGCCTTCGACATCGGGCGGATTCATTTCGATTTCGGTTGCCACTTGCTTGAAGAATTTGGCGGCATTCCCCTTTGTGACAATCGTCAGAAAATGAGTGTCGCCGAGCGTCGTGTAGCGGTGAGGAACACCAGCCGGAACGTGTGCGATGCCGCCCGCCTCAAGACGGATACACCTTGCCTTCGAAGCAGCGGCGCCTCGCGATCAACCCTGCGGACCGTGAGGGCTTCACGGAAAAGTCGCAAGCCGAGCGAAATGCCCGAGATTGGGAATGCGCATTTCGAGCCGTTCCATCTCCTGCGCCAAGTCCGGATTGAACCACGGAAAGCGCCGCAGTCCCGTGGGGAGAACACGCACGGCCACGGCCAGGCGTTCCCGGGTGACCTCATAGTCTGACCCGCTTCAACAGCTGCGCATTGATCGCCACCACGACCGTGCTTGCCGACATCAGCACCGCGCCTACAGCAGGCGTCAGCAGGATTCCCCACGGCGCAAGAACGCCTGCGGCGAGGGGAATCGCGATGATGTTGTAGCCCGCCGCCCACCAGAGGTTCTGCACCATCTTCCGGTATGTGGCACTGCTCAGCGTGATGATCCGGGGGATGTCGCGGGGGTCGGACCGCACCAGCACGATGTGTCCGGCCTCGACGGCGACGTCCGCACCCGCGCCGATCGCGATCCCGATATCGGCGGTGGCCAAGGCTGGGGCGTCGTTCACGCCGTCGCCGATCATTGCGACTTTCTTGCCCTCGGCCTGAAGCTCGCGGACCTTGGAGGCCTTGTCCTCGGGCAGCACTTCCGCGAACACGGTGTCAATACCAAGTTCCCTTGCGACGGCATCGGCCACGGCCTGCGCGTCGCCGGTCAGCATGGCGACCTCGATCCCCCGTTCATGCAGCGCCACGATGGCTTCGCGGCTCTCTTCGCGGATCGCATCCGCCACGGCGTATACGGCCAGGGCCTTGCCGGCGCGGACGAGGTAGATCGCGGCCTGCCCGCGCTCGGCCGCAGCCTCGGCCGCTTCCAGAAGTGCCGGCGACACCTGGACATCTTCGGCCCTGAGGAGCGCCGGGCCGCCCATGTGGTATTCCGCGCCTTCGATCGTGGCCGCCACACCCTTGCCGGTGATCGCGCGGAAGCCGTCGGCGGCAGGAACGTCGATGCCTTTGTCCTGCGCGGTCTTCACGATGCCCCGGGCGATCGGATGCTCGGACTCGGATTCGATGCCGGACGCGATCCGAAGCGCTTCGTCCTCCGCGAGTCCTTCCGCGACGGACATGGCCACGACGCGGAACTCGCCGAGCGTCAACGTTCCCGTCTTGTCGAAGATTACGGTGTCAAGGTTCCGGGCCTCCTCGAGTCCACGCCGGTCCCGCACCAGAAGCCCGTTGCGAGCGCCCAGCGTCGTGGAGATGGCCACCACCAGCGGCACGGCCAGACCAAGCGCGTGCGGGCAGGCGATCACCAGCACCGTCACCATCCGGACAACGGAGAAGTCGATCGCTGCCCCTAAAGACTGCCACGTCACGATTGTGATGGCCGCAGCGGCGATCGCCACGACGGTCAGAAGTCGGGCTGCGCGATCCGCAAGGTGCTGCGCTCTGGACTTGGACTTCTGTGCATCGGCCACGAGCCGCATGATGCCGGAGAGTTTGGTCTTCTCTCCCGTCCCGGTGACCTCGACGCGCAGAGATCCCTCTCCGTTGATCGTGGCGGCGATAACCTCGTCGCCTTCCTGCTTTTTCACCGGCCTGGACTCGCCAGTGATCATCGCCTCGTTGACGTCACCCTTCCCCTTTCGCACCACGCCGTCTGCGGGAACGCTCTCGCCGGGGCGAACCAGCACGAGGTCCCCGTTCCGCAACGCGCTGACGGGGACCTCCTCCTCGCCCCCATCGGTGATCCGCACTGCGGTGTCCGGAAGGAGCTTCGCCAGTTCCCTCAATGCACCCTCGGCCTGATTGATGGACCGCATCTCGATCCAGTGGCCGAGCAGCATGATCGTGACCAGCGTTGCTAGCTCCCACCACAGCGCTTTCGCCTCGATCAGCCCGAGCTGAACGACCCACGAAAACAGGAAAGCAACCGCGATGGCGAGCGAGATGAGGGTCATCATCCCCGGCAGACGGTCTCTCAGTTCTCGCCACGCTCCCTGCAGGAAGACCAGACCGCCGTAGACGAAGACGACCGTGGAGAGCACGGGGCCGATCCAGTCCGATCCGGAAAACGCCGGAGCCCGGTAGCCGAGAAGCTCTTGGACGTGGGCCGACCAGATGACCACCGGAACTGTGAGAGCCAGCGAGAGCCAAAAACGGTCCCGAAACATCGCGGGGGAGTGGCCCTCGTGCTTGTCATGGTTCCCATGGCCTGAATGGGCAGACGCGGGTACTGACTTGTCTGGTAACGCTTCTGCCGTAGCGTGGTCTTCGTGACCCTTGCCGGTCGAAGCGGCGGGCGCAGCGGCCGTGTCGCGCCCGGGCCGCTGCGCCATAGGTTTGATGTCGGCAAGCTCGATACGGGTTTCGTCGTAGTGGACCGTGGCGCTTTCTGCCGCGTGATCCACAGAAACGCTTTCGACCCCTGGCACCTCACCAATCCGCTTTCTTACTTCATCCGGGCTCAACGTACTCAGCAAGTCGCCTACTTCGATTACGCTTTTTTTCATCGTGTCTTCCTTCCGCAGGGATGCTACCTCCTCTCACGGTGCCGATTTCGCCGAGCGGATTGCAGCCTCAGCATTGCTCAAGACAGCGACTGTGGGCCAGATGACGATCGAATGCACCTGTTAAATCTCAGCGAGCGGGTTGGACTAGAGCAGGTTTCCCGCGCCTCGTTGATTGAAGGCTGATAGTTTCGCAGGTTCGTGTAATACTCGCTCCGATATTTGGAAATAGCGGTCGACGTTGACCATAACCAACACAGTGGAGTACATCCGACGCTAGGAGAAGCAGATGAACCCGGCAAAAAAGATTCGCGTCGCCGTCAACGGTTACGGCGTGATCGGAAAGCGTGTCGCCGACGCCGTGGTCCGGCAGGACGATATGGAACTCGCCGGGGTCGCCGATATCAGCGCCGATTGGCGGCTGCGCATGGCGATGCACAAGGGCTTCCGCCTTTATGGAGCCACTGACGACCATGCGAAGGCGATGCGGAACGCCGGTCTCGATGTCTCCGGGAGCCTCGATGATCTGCTTGGGGTGAGTGATCTGGTGGTTGACTGCACGCCGAAGCGGATCGCGGCGGTGAACGTCGACATTTATCGACAAGGGGGCATCAAGTTCATCGTCCAGGGCGGCGAGAAGCACGAGGTGACCGGACACTCCTTTGTCGCCGAGGCCAGCTATTCGAGCGCGCTGAACCGGGACAGCACGCGCGTCGTCTCCTGTAACACCACCTCGATCGTCAGAACTCTTACGGTATTGAAGCGCGCGGGCCTGTTACGGCGTGCGCGCGGGACGCTGCTGCGCCGGGCGACAGACCCCTGGGAAAGTCACCTCGGCGGGATTATGAACACGCTCGTCCCCGAACCTGAGATTCCGAGCCATCAAGGGCCGGATGCGCAGAGCGTCGACCCCGACCTCGATGTCATCACGATGGCGGTCAAGGTGCCGGAGACCCTGGCGCATTTGCACTACTGGTCGGTGCAGTTGACCCGCTCGGCCTCCATCGAGGAGGTACTTGAGGCCTTTTCCGCATCGTCGCGGATCGCGCTGATCCGCATGGATGCCGGATTGACCGCCCTCAACGCGGTCAAGGAACTCATGGCCGACCTCGGCCGGCCGCATGACAACCTTTACGAAGTGGCGCTGTGGTCGGACATGCTGAAGATTGAAGGGGATGAGCTGTTCTACGCCTACATGGTCGATAACCAGGCTATCGTCATTCCGGAGACAATCGACGCGATCCGAGCATTGACCGGGACGATCAGCAACGCCGAAGAATCGATCACCAAAACTGATGCAACGCTCGGGATTGGCCTGCTGACCGAAGCGCTGGGGAAGCGATGATCGTAAGAATATTCGACGCCCAGCTTGGGCTTGAAGCGCGTCCGGTCTGGGCGCAGCAATGGCTTTGCGATCGATGAGCGATCCAGACCCCGCATCCTCTGGTCCAGTTCAGACCCTCTCGGACCGGCTCAACCAGAACTGCTTCTGCGTCACGCTCGACCGTCGGTCGCTGTGCGATGCGCTGGAGCAAGAGGCCGGTGACCCAGAGTTTTACGAGACGTTCATCCGCTCTAAGGCCCACCTGTTCTCGAACGTGTCGGTTTTCCTCTCAGCCAACGAGGTGGCCGAGATGCAGGAGGTGGTCGCAGCAATCGAAAGGGTCGCCCGGCTCGCTGCATACAAGGCTGCGGTTCTCTCATGGGCACCTGAAATC
Organism: Brevirhabdus sp.; assembly: GCA_024637315.1. Lineage (GTDB taxonomy): Bacteria > Pseudomonadota > Alphaproteobacteria > Rhodobacterales > Rhodobacteraceae > JAHEAO01. The sequence goes on along the minus strand of JAGXFH010000021.1, from coordinate 1,693 downwards.
TCCCGGGAGGATCACGGTCCGGTTGGTGCGTTGATGGGCTACGACTTCCATCTGGGCGTCGACGGCCCCCGGCTAATCGAGATCAATACCAACGCCGGCGGGGCGTACCTCAATGCTGTTCTTGCAAGGGCGCAGCGCGCGTGTTGTGCCGAAATGGACACGCCACTGCCGCCGCAAGCGTTTGAGCACGCGGGGTTCCGTATGTTCCAAAGCGAGTGGATGCGCCAACGCGGGACCGGCGCACCAAATCGGGTCGCTATCGTCGACGACAGTCCGGAGCAACAGTATCTCTATCCCGAGTTCGTGCTCGCGCGGCAAATTCTGGCCGCGCGCGGTTTGGACGCAATTATCGCGGATTCCAACCACCTTCGCTATGAGCGCGGCCGGCTCAGCGTCGAGGGAAGACCCATTGACCTTGTGTACAACCGGGTCACCGATTTCGCTTTTGATCAGCCTGAGCACTGGGCGCTACGAGAGGCCTACCGCGATGGCGCGGTGGTCGTAACGCCGAATCCGCACAATCACGCCCTGCTCGCTGACAAACGAAACCTTGCGCTGCTATCCGATCCGGCGATGCTCGAGGCTTGGGGCCTGGAACCGACACATCTGGCCCAACTCAAATCCGTCCCGCGCACTGTCCTTGTCACTCCCGAAAACGCCGGCGACCTGTGGAAGTCGCGTAAGGGACTGTTCTTCAAGCCGACGAGCGGACATGGCGGCAAGGCGGTGTACCGCGGCGACAAGGTGACGAAAGGCGTCTGGACAGAAATCGAGCTAGGCGGCTACGTTGCCCAGACTTTGGTCCGGCCGAGCCAGCGCATGATCAAGATCGACGACGCACTCCAGGCCCGCAAAATGGACGTCCGGCTATATACCTATGACGGTCAGGTGCTTCTGGTGGCTGCTCGCCTATATCAAGGACAGACCACGAATTTCAGGACGCCAGGGGGCGGATTCGCCCCGGTCTTTGTGGTCTGATCATGAAGGCTGAGATGTCACGCAATATGGCTTCGGTACCGGAGGCGCTGCGTAGGCCGCACAGCCGGTCAACATGGCGAAAGCAGCGACTGTGGCAAGATTGGGGGTCCTCATGTATAATTTCCTTTTTTGTGTAGTTGCCCTCATGGAGGACGAAATTGGCGGCGCGATATTATATTTTCACCAGTAAATACTGGGGTCAGAGGAATGATTCGCTCGAACTTCCGTTCGTCGATCAGCGCGTCTGATCATTTATTATGGTTTGGATTACAGGTGACATCTCGCATCAATGGCCCCTCGATCCGTCGCCGCTACGCAAGCAATCGATTATAAGTGGCGGTAATCGCCCAGACGAATAGTCCGGAGAAAACACTCCACGTGACAAGCCCGACAAAAAACCCTGTCCCATGCAATGACCAGCCCATACCCTCGAAATTGGCATGGACCATATGACCGCTCATTTGCATCATGCCGCCGGGGGCCATGATGACAAAAAGACTGCCTATTATCCACGCGATACCGACGATTATTGCCGTCGCCAAACCAAGTTTAATGGCATCGAGCTTCATTTCTCTCCCCTGAATGAAAACCAGCCGATCCGAAAACCGGAGACATCTTGTAAACAGTTATCAACTCACAATAGCAGGCCATCCCTTCAACACTCATAGGTAATATTACCGAGCCAGCGTTTTGTAGGGACTGGTGAGATTCCTTC
>JAGXFH010000020.1 GCA_024637315.1 Brevirhabdus sp. | reverse complement strand
GACTTTTAATCAGTGGGTCACAGGTTCGAATCCTGTCGGGCTCACCATTTTCGGTTCCAAAGCGTTTCGGGAAAAGATTGAATCGGAATGGCGCTGCCTGTCGCTTCGCTCGAACGCGAATTCCCGTGCGTTCTGTCTCAACTCTTTCCCGAAACGCTGTATATGACGCTGACGGCGCGCAACGTGTTCGACCAGCAGATCACCTCAAATGCGTGCAGAATTCTTCGCATACGGCCTGATAGACTTGTCGCTTGAACGGCACGATGCTGTTGACAAGCTGTGACGGGTCCAGCCAGCGCCACTCCGAGAATTCCGGGTGATCGGTGTCGATCCTGATCTGGTCGTCTCGACCCAGGAACCGCATCAAGAACCAGTGTTGTTTCTGCCCCCTGAATTGTCCCTTCCAGATCTTCGGCACCAGATCTGGCGGCAGATCGTACGCAACCCAGTCCGCGGTCTGTGCTTCGACCGTGACCAGATCGGGGGTCAAACCGGTTTCCTCCCGCAATTCGCGCAGCGCCGCCTGTCGGGGGTCTTCGCCAGGGTCGATGCCACCCTGCGGCATCTGCCAGGCCGAAGCCTCGGTATCAATGCGCTGTCCGACAAAGACCTGCCCTTGCCCATTGACGAGCATCACACCTACACAGGCGCGGTAGGGAAGGGCTTCGATCTCTTCCAGGGTCATTGGCATTTGGGCCAACGATAACGTTGGCCCACTCTCCTAGTTCTTCAGTTCAATCGCGGCCAGGCCCTTGAGGATGTCGATGGCGTAGGCCAGTTGGTAATCCTCTTCGCGCAGCTTGGCCGCTTGTTCGGCGGCGGCTTGCTCTTCGATGATCTGGTTGCGCTCATCCTCGGTCAGACTGTCGTTGTTCAGGCTTCCCCGCAGATCAGCTTCGGTCCGATTGAATCGCGAGTTGCTGGCCGGTTCTTCCTCTTCCGTCTCCGGCTTGCGGGGCGGCTGCTGGACAACAATGTCGGGCGAAACGCCCAGTGCCTGGATCGAACGGCCCGAGGGCGTGTAATAGCGCGCGGTCGTCAGCCGCATCGCGCCTTTTGAACGGAGTGGCATGACGGTTTGCACCGAACCCTTGCCAAAGCTCTTCGTCCCGACAACGATTGCGCGGCGATGATCCTGCAACGCACCCGCAACGATTTCGGAAGCAGAGGCAGAGCCACCATTGATCAGCACCACCACTGGCTTGCCGTTCGCCAAGTCGCCCGGCTCGGCATTGTAGCGCTCGCTATCCTCGACATTTCGGCCGCGCGTCGAAACGATCTCGCCCTTTTCAAGGAAGGCGTCTGACACCTTGATCGCCTGAGTCAGCAAGCCGCCGGGATTATTGCGAAGGTCGAGGACAAAACCCTCGACATTGTCCATTCCTCCCAGTTCCTCGACAGACTCCTTCAGCCCTTCCTTGAGGTTGGGATAAGTTTGGTCGTTGAAGGTTGATACCCGCATCACGACGGCTTTACCTTCCGCACGCGTGCGCACGGCGGTCAACTTGATCGTGTCACGGATGATCGAAACGTCGAAGGGTTCGTCGGCGCCTTCCCGAACCACGGTGACAATGATCTCGGATCCGACCGGACCCTTCATCATCTCCACCGCCTCGTTAAGGGTAAGGCCCAGAAGACTCTCACCGTCGACGTGCGTAATGAAATCACCCGACTCGATCCCCGCCTCGAAGGCCGGCGTGCCGTCCATAGGTGTCACGACCTTGACCCAGCCTTCTTCTTGCGTGACCTCGATGCCAAGACCGCCGAACTCGCCCCGCGTCTGCTCGCGCATGTCGGCGGCATCGTCGGCGGCCAGATAACTGGAATGCGGATCGAGCGAGGTCAGCATACCATTGATCGCCGCCTCGATCAGCTTCTCGCTGTTCACCTCTTCGACATACTGCGAGCGTATCCGCTCGAAGATGTCCCCGAAAAGATCCAACTGTTCATAGACAGAGGCGCTCTTCATGGTTTCCTGCGCGATCAGCGGCCCGGCGATCTGCGTTGTCAGAACCGCGCCTGCCAGTGTGCCGCCCAGCGCGGCCATCACGAATCGTTTCATGGCATCCTATTCCTTTGTCTCGGCGAACCACTCCGATGGGTTCACGGGCTCTGCGCCTATTCTCAACTCTATATAAAGCGTTTCTGTTTGCGTGGAACCAGACCCATTCACGGCATTCAACAAAAACGTGTCCTTGTCGGGCTCGGCACCGCCCATCAGGCCAAGTGCGGCTCCGGCGGGAACAACCTGACCAAGAACACCATAGAGCTTGTCCAAACCGGCCAAAACCATAAGCGTGCCTGCATCCGGTTCAAGGATCATCACATTTCCGTAGTCCAGAAGCGGACCCAGATACCGGATCGTTGCTGGCCAAGGTGCCGTGACAAGCGCCAAGGGCCGCGCCGCGATCAGGATGCCGGGCCGCTTGATCCCCGCTGCGTCGGCGTCTCCGGCACGGCGCAGCAATGTGCCTGACACTGGCAGCGGCAGGGTGCCCTTCGCTGCCGCAAAGTCACGGACGGCGTCGGTGGGGTCGGTGCCGATCTCCATTCCGACCAATCCCGAGGCAAAGCCTTCCAGCGTTTCAGTGCTGTTGATCAGTCGTTGCAGATCTTCAGGCTCTGACAGGAACTGAACCGGAAGATCGGTGCGGTTTGACACCGCCTGGCTAAGCTCGGTTCGCGCAGTCTGCACCCCTCGCAATCCCTCTTCAAGCGTACCGGCAGCACTTTCCTGCAAGGCGCGAAGCAGCGCCACCTCCTCCAGCTTCAGCCGCAGGCGTTCTGCCTCGCGTTGCAGCGCCGGAGTGATCTCGGACACGATCATGCCGGACCGCGCCGTTCCGACCGGACCCGCCGGGTGCAGCAAGAGGATCGGCCCGGCAGTCGACTGAATATTCACAAGGGCCCCGAGCAGTTGCGAGACCCGCTCGCTTTCGGTTTCGAACTCGGCGCGGATTGCCGATTCGCGTATGGTTGCACGACGCAGGCCCTCGCGCAGAGCCTCCAGACCTTCCTCGTAGGCGCGGATCGTCTGGGTCAGCGCGGCGACCCGGTCCCTGGCACCCTCTGCCGCATTCAGCGCAGCATGAGCCTCGCCCAGTTGTGCCGCGGCGTCGCGGGCAAGTTCAGACGGGTCCGATTGCCCCCAGAATACCGAGGGCAAGACCGCGAAGGCACAAGCGAGGCAGAGAGTTCGGTTCATGTTTCGATCAGGCTCTGGCCCGTCATCTCCGGAGGAGACGGCAAGTCCATAAGTTGCAATAATGTCGGGGCCAGGTCTGCCAGACGCCCGTTGCGAAGCCTTGCGCCTTTTGGACCGCCAACCAGCACAACCGGGACCGGATTGGTCGTGTGGGCAGTATGTGGACCACCCGTCACCGGATCGATCATGGTTTCGCAATTGCCGTGATCTGCGGTGACAATCATTGCACCGCCGGCCTTCTCAAGCGCATCAATCGCCCGGCGAAGTCCTTGGTCAACGGCCTCGCAGGCTTTGATCGCGGCATCAAGATCGCCTGTATGCCCGACCATGTCGGGATTGGCATAGTTGACCACGATCAGATCATAGGGCTTTTCGATGGCCATTACAAACGCGTCGGTCACTTCCGCGGCGGACATTTCCGGTTGCAGGTCGTAGGTCGCGACCTTCGGGCTTGGGGCCAAGTATCTGTCTTCGCCCGTTTCAGGCTGTTCCTTGCCGCCGTTCAGGAAAAACGTGACATGCGGATATTTCTCGGTCTCGGCCAGCCGAAACTGGGACTTGCCATGTTGCGCGACCCAAGCGCCCAAAGTGTTGACAACGGCACGTTTCGGATATGCTGCGGCCATGAACGAATCGTGGGTTTTCGAGTAATCGACCATCCCAAGGATGGTGGCCCAATGTGGACGGTCCTGGCGTACGAAACCGTCAAACTCATCTTCGCCGACAGCCAGCAGGATCTCTCGTGCCCGGTCGGCACGGAAGTTCAGACAGAAGAACCCATCGCCGTCGTCTGCACCCCCGTAGGTGCCGATCACGCTTGGCGGCAGGAATTCGTCGGTGATGTCGCTGTCGTAATAGTCGCATACGACCTGAACTGGTGTTCGGCCGACATGGTGTTCGCCAACACCGCTGATCATCGCTTCGTAGGCGCGCTGGACCCGATCCCAGCGGTTGTCACGATCCATCGCGTAGTAGCGCCCCGAAACCGTCGCGATCACCGCCCCGTTCGGCAGTTGTTTTTCCAGGTCAGCGATGAAGCCCGCCCCCGATCTGGGGGCGACGTCCCGACCATCTGTCACGGCATGCAAGGCAACGGGCACGCCGGCGTCGACAATCATCCGACAAGCAGCCAGAACGTGATTTATGTGGCCGTGTACGCCACCGTCCGAGATCACCCCCATGAGATGCGCTGTTCCGCCGGAAGCCTTCAGCGTTTCGATGAACGCCGCAATCGCCGAATTCGAGAAGAAGCTCTTTTCTTCGATGGCCAAGTCGATCTGCCCCAGATCCATCGCCACGATCCGACCGGCGCCGATATTTGTATGACCAACCTCGGAATTGCCCATCTGGCCTTTTGGCAGGCCGACATCCGGTCCGTGCGTGACCAGCGTCGCGTTCGGGCAGGTCGCGACGATATGATCGAACCCCGGCGTGTCGGCCAGAACCGGCGCATTCGCTTCTGGTTCGGACCGCAATCCCCATCCGTCAAGGATGCACAGGACAACTGGTTTCGGTGCGCTCATGATGCTGACTCGCATTGGGTTGGCACGTTCTATCCCGGCCACTCACGAATCGGAACCGTCGGCAGCAAAATTCTACCCGCCGTCATGTTTTCCCTACGAGGACGCATCAGGCGCGGTGATACGGCGTTCCGGCAAGGATCGACGCCGCCCGGTAAAGCTGCTCGGACAGCATAACCCGCACCAGCATATGGGGCCAGACCATCGGTCCCAGAGACAGCGCGAGATCTGCGCGCGCGCGCAAGCCGGGATCCAGACCGTCCGCCCCGCCGATGACGAACGCGACATCCTGCCGACCGGTATCACGCCAGCCTGCGATCAGCCCCGCGAAATCAGGCGAGGTCAGTTGTTTGCCGCGCTCATCGAGGCAAACAACCATTGCTTCGCCCGGCACGGCACGTTCCAAGAGCGCGGCTTCGGCGGCCATTCCGCCACCCTTCTTGTCCTCGACCTCGACGACAGCAGCCGGACCAAGACCAAAGGCCCGTCCAGCTCTGTCAAAACGCTTGATGTAGTCAAGGATCAGGTCGCACTCGGGACCCGCCCGCAGACGGCCCACAGCGCAGATGTGGATGCGCATCCGTCCTAGGCCGAAGCCTTGCCGGTCGGTTGCCACATCTTTTCAAGCTGGTAGAACTCTCGCACCTCCGGACGAAAAAGATGCACAATCGCATCGCCCGCATCGATCAGAACCCAGTCGCCCTGATCCTTGCCTTCGGTCCGGCAGAGTATGCCATGCTTTTGCTTCAACAGATCCGTCAGCTTCTCTGCAATGGAAACGACCTGCCGCGAGGACCGGCCAGAAGCGATCACCATGTGATCTGCGATCTGCGACTTTCCGCGCAGGTCAATGGTAACCACGTCTTCGGCCTTGTCTTCATCCAGAGAGGATAGGATTTGCTCAAGCAACGCTTCGCTTGAAAGGGCAGCCGACAATCCGCTCACGGCTGCGTCGGGTGCAGTCTTGCCAGAGACTGCTGCGGTAGTTTGGGACAGAACACCGTCCTCCTTCGTTACGCGCCGGACAGACCTCGGCGCAAGGTCTGACCTCAAGGTAACATCGCCATGTTGAAATCTCAATGACAGGTCGAATGACAGCCGCGTGAAGACGGGCAAGCCTGCAACAGGCGCGGGCGCTCAATCCAAAGCCTTCGTGGCAAGCTGGCTGCCTTCCAGCATACGCACCTCGCGCTGCGGAAACGGGATCGAGATACCGTTCTCCTGGAAGCTGTCCCAAAGCGCCAGATAGACGTTGCCGCGAATGTTGGTCAGCCCCTCGGCCGGGTCGCGGATCCAGAAGCGCAAGATGTAGTCCACCGAACTGTCGCCGAAACCGACGATGTGACAAACGGCTGGGCGCGTATTGAGCACCCGTCTGACACTCGTCGCGGCTTCGACCGCCAACTTGCGCACCTTGTGCGGATCGTCACTGTAGGCGGTGCCGAAGTAGATATCCAACCGCACGAATTCATTCGAATGCGACCAGTTGACGACCTGGCCAGTGATCAGATCCTCGTTCGGGATCAGGTATTCCTTGCCATCCCGCGTAACCACCGACACATAGCGCGCGCCCAGCGAATTGATCCATCCGAACGTATCGCCGAGACTGATGACGTCGCCGGGCTTGATCGACTTGTCGAGCAAGATGATTACGCCCGACACAAGGTTCGACACCACCTTTTGCAGACCGAAACCAAGACCCAGACCGATCGCGCCCGACAGGACCGCAAGCCCGGTCAGGTCGAATCCGACAGCCTTCAACCCGATGAAAAAGGCAGAGCCATAAAGCACGATTTGCAGCATCTTGACCGCAAGCACCCGCATCGAGGGCGAGATATCCTCGTTGTCCCGTATGCGAGAGGAGGTGGTGGTCGAGATCAGCCGCGCGACGGTGAACAGGATGGCGGTAACGACAAGCGCCTTGAGAATCGCCAGCGCCGACAGCCTGAAATCCCCGAAATTTACCGAAACACTGTCCAGGAAACTGGAAAACGCCTCGATCATGCCAAGATAGTAGAGCGTGACGTAGATCCACAGACCCCAGGTCACGGTCTTTCGCAGAAACGTATTGCGAACCAATCGCGTCGCGATGCTGACAAGGAAAAGCGCTATCGCGATCGTTGCTGCGAGCACCAGCAGGTTGCGCCACGACGGAAACGTCTTGACCTGCGCCATGATGCCTACCGACGTCCAGCTTAGAAGCACGAAAAACAGCAATTGCAGCCGCCGGTGCAGAACCAGAAGCGTCCTCAGCCGCCATTTCGGCCAGCCCTCAAGCGTCCGCATCCAATCGATCAGCTTGGGGCCAAGCCATCGCCGCAGAAGATATGCCGCCACGATGCAGGCGATGATGATGGCAATCTGGATTTGTCCGCGGAAAAGCAACAGCGCCCGCAGACGTGCCTTCAGCTCCACCTGAATTGGGCCCAACTGCTCGGCCAGTGCCTGAAGTTCGTTTTCCATCGCGCCTCTTGCGAATCAGATAATCATGCTGCCCCGAGAGGGGCAAGCGTCAGTCCTTGCGAGGCGGCGGGATTTTGGCTACTTCCTCGGCAATGACGACGGTTTTAGATATGGACGATCGCGCACGCCTGCCCTGGCGGTTCTTCGGCGCATCGCTGACGGTGCTGGCCAGCCTATAGGCGAGGCCGCATCCAACCTTTCGATACCTTCTGAAACATTTCCGGGAGAGGACCAATGACCACCCCGAAGACACTTTATGACAAGATCTGGGACGCCCATCTCGCCCACGAGGCCGAGGACGGCACCTGCCTTTTGTACATCGACCGCCACCTGGTGCACGAAGTCACCAGCCCGCAAGCCTTCGAAGGCCTGCGGATGGCCAACCGCACGGTGCGCGCCCCGGACAAGACAATCGCCGTGCCAGATCACAACGTGCCGACGACGCTGGACCGTCTGGACGGGATCAAGAACGAGGAAAGCAAGATCCAGGTCGACGCGCTGGACAAGAACGCCAAGGATTTCGGAATCCATTACTACCCCGTTTCGGATGTCCGGCAGGGCATCGTCCATATCGTCGGACCGGAACAGGGATGGACGCTGCCCGGCATGACTGTCGTCTGCGGCGATAGCCATACCGCAACCCACGGCGCTTTCGGCGCGCTGGCGCATGGCATCGGCACATCGGAAGTCGAGCATGTTCTGGCCACCCAGACGCTGATCCAGCGCAAGGGCAAGAACATGAAGGTCGAGATCACCGGCAAGCTGCTCCCCGGGGTCACCGCCAAGGACATCACGCTCAGCGTCATCGGCGCCACCGGCACGGCGGGTGGCACCGGCTATGTCATCGAATATTGCGGCGAGGCGATCCGCAGCCTCTCGATGGAAGGCCGCATGACCGTCTGCAACATGGCGATCGAGGGGGGCGCGCGCGCCGGCCTCATTGCGCCGGATGAGACCACCTTCGAGTATGTCAAAGGCCGCCCCCACGCTCCGAAAGGCGCGCAATGGGAGGCCGCGATGGCCTGGTGGAGAACGCTTTACACCGATGAGGCCGCGCATTTCGACAAGGTCGTCACCCTGAAGGGCGAGGATATTGCCCCGGTGGTGACCTGGGGGACGTCACCGGAAGATGTCTTGCCGATCACCGGCAAGGTGCCGGCACCCGAGGATTTCTCGGGCGGCAAGGTCGAGGCTGCGCGGCGCTCGCTTGATTATATGGGCCTGACCCCTGGTACGCCGTTGTCGGACATCAAGATCGACACCGTGTTCATCGGCTCATGCACCAATGGCCGGATCGAGGATCTTCGCGCCGCCGCCGCGATCCTGAAAGGCAAGAAGGTCAAGGATGGCCTTCGCGCCATGATCGTGCCCGGCTCTGGTCTCGTGAGAGCGCAGGCCGAAGAAGAGGGCCTGGCGGATATCTTCACCGAAGCCGGGTTTGAATGGCGGCTTGCTGGCTGTTCGATGTGCCTGGCGATGAACCCCGATCAGCTTGCGCCCGGGGAACGCTGCGCCGCGACCTCGAACCGCAACTTCGAAGGCCGTCAGGGCCGCGGCGGCCGTACCCACCTGATGTCGCCGGCAATGGCGGCGGCGGCAGCGATCACCGGGCATCTCACGGATGTGCGCGAGGTGATGTAGGCGCAAGCCACCATCGCTTGACGGCATGCGGGCCGGTCCGGAAGGGCCGGCCCGTTCGCTGAGCGCGCCGTCGCCATGGAACGTCCGATGCAATTGGTGCGTTTGTTCTCTGCCTTGTGCAGTGAAAGGACGCGCCATGAATGACTTGCGTAGCCAGACCGGGCAAGGGCCGGTCAGCCACCCCAATGTCGCCTCCGTCGATCAGTCGGACCGAATCGTTCCCATCAATCTGCGGCAATCCGGATCGACCCCGGTGCAGATGCTGATATCCACGCGGGTCAGGAAATCCCCGTTCTGGCATCTCAGCATAGAGGCTGGCGCATGGCGGGCCACAGTCTACAACCGCATGTATCATCCGCGCGGCTATATCCGGCCCGAGGATGGCGGCGCGATGGCCGAATACCACGCGCTGGTGAACCGCGTAACTCTGTGGAACGTCGCGGTGGAACGGCAGATCCGGGTGCGCGGCCCCGATGCCGAGGCTTTCGTGAATTACCTCATCACCCGCGACGTGACCGGCATCGAGCCGGGGCGCGGAAAATACAGCATTCTGTGCAACGAAAAAGGCTGCATCCTGAACGACCCGGTGCTGCTGCGTCTGGCGCATGACGAGTTCTGGTTCTCGCTGTCAGACAGCGACCTGCGCTATTGGCTGGAAGGCATCAATGTCGGCCGCCGATGGGATGTGGACATCGACGAGATCGACGTGGCGCCTTTACAGATACAGGGGCCGCTCTCGCTCGATCTGATGGACGCGCTGGTCGGGCCGGACTGCCGCGACATGCCCTATTACGGCCTGCTGGAAACCGAAATCGGCGGCTGTCCGGTCGTTGTCAGCCGGACAGGGTTCAGCGGCGAGGAGGGGTTCGAGGTCTATGTGCGAGACGCCACACTGAACGCAGAGGCGGTGTGGTATGCGATTCGCGGGGAGGGCGGGCAATTCGGTCTGCGCGTCATCGCACCGGCGCATCACCGCCGGATCGCGGCGGGCATATTGTCCTACGGTCAGGACATGGACGCCGAAACCTCGCCCTTCCAGGTCAATCTCAGTTATCAGGTGCCGCGCCGCAAAGAGGGAGACTATATCGGTCGGGCGGCGCTGGAACGCCAGCGCGAGCGTATCGAGGCCGGCGATTATCCGTTCCGGCTGAAACTCGTGGGGCTGAAACTGGGCGGCCGGCCGATCATCGATTACGCGCCGGATTTCTGGCTGATTGCCGATCGGGACGGTAAGCGGATCGGCTATGTCACCTCGCCCTGGTATTCGCCGGAACTGGAGACGAACATCGCGCTTGGCTATGTGCCGTGGGACAGATGCGGTATCGGCACGCGCCTTTGCGTGGAACTGCCCGAGACCTATTGCGAGAAGTCGGGGCAGCCGGTCGATGCGGTGGTATGCGACGTGCCGTTCATGCCCTCGACTCATCCCAGTGCACGTGAACGCGCGAAAATGGGCGGCCAAGACAGTCCGGAATAGTGGCCGTTCCAACCGGTCCTGCTTGCGGGAGCAGGGGGTCTGTGGTTAATGAAGCCGTCACGAAAACCGGAGCCCGTCCATGGACAAGTTCACCACGCTGACCGGAGTCGCGGCGCCAATGCCGCTGGTCAATATCGATACCGACATGATCATCCCGAAACAGTTCCTCAAGACCATCAAGCGGTCGGGGCTGGGGGTCAATCTGTTCGACGAGATGCGCTATAATGACGATGGCAGCGAGAACCCCGATTTCGTGCTGAACAAGCCCGCCTACCGGGAAGCGCAGATCATCGTCGCCGGAGACAATTTCGGCTGCGGCTCGTCGCGCGAACATGCGCCCTGGGCGCTGCTCGATTTCGGCATCCGCTGCGTGATCTCCACCAGCTTCGCCGATATCTTCTATAACAACTGCTTCAAGAACGGCATCCTGCCGATCGCCTTGTCGGCCGAGCAGGTGGCAGTTCTGCTGGAGGATGCAGAGAAGGGACAGAACGCCCGGATCAGCGTCGATCTCGAATCACAACAGGTAACGGCAGCCGACGGAGAGGTGTTCAGCTTCGAAATCGACCAGTTCAAGAAACATTGTTTGATGAACGGCCTGGACGATATCGGACTTACCTTAGGGAAGGCGAAGAGTATCGACGCGTTCGAGGCGCAAGCTGCACAATCCCGTCCTTGGGTGTAACCCATTGTAGAGACACAATATCTGGGGCCACTCTGCGGGGTGGCCTTTTTGGTTGTAAAATTGATGCAATGAAGCACCAGTTCCTCCACGATTTTGCCCTAAACCTTTTGTTTACCTGTCCCACTGCTTGCTGGAGCTTGGGAAAGAAGGCAAAAATTGGGCAACTTCAACAAAACCTGCCGTGATGGGCAGAATCTCGCTGAAACAAGGGAACGGCATCGTATCGTACCCAAGGGCGTTGAGGAAACGGGGCAGTGATCTCGCGGCTTACAGGTGCAGTTCTGCGCGCGATGCTGATTGTGTTGCTGGTAGCGACACCATCGCTTCTGTTGCCCGGCATCAGTGCGGACGGCAAGCAGATCGTCGCCCTTGTGGCCATTTTCGGCGCCGCCCTGACAATTTTCGAATATGCCTCGACCTACCCCGGCCTTGTCGAATTTCGTGACGCACCGCCATTCAACCGCATCCGCTTCGTTTCGCTGTTCCTCACGATCTTTCTGTTGACGGTAATCTGCCGCGGTACGGTAGAGCCGACGACGCTGACACAATTCGTGCAGGCCATCGGCGCCTTGATCGGCTTCGCGATCGATTTCCCGTACAGCCCGGTGCGCCTGGTCATCCTGATGCTGCCCGAAAACACCAGTTACGGTCACATCGCTTTGGTCCGGACCGCAGCAGGGATGAGCTATCTGATCTCGCTGGTCACGCTTGCGGTGTTCCTTATCATCCTGCGCCTCGCCGACTGGCCCTCGCAAAGCGGCACGTTCAACGTCTGGGTCAACCTGCCTACATTCGATCCGACAGCCGGCAAGGATGTCGTTCAACGACTCGAACGTGACGCCCGATTTAACATTGCGTTAGGCTTTTTGCTGCCATTCTTGACCCCGGCGGCGGTGAAACTGGCGGCAAACCTGTTCGGTTCGGTGACGCTGGAAAACCCGCAGACCCTGGTTTGGACGGTGGCGGCATGGGCATTTCTTCCGGCAAGTCTGTTCATGCGCGGCATCGCCATGGGCCGCGTTGCAGAGATGATCGCCGCAAAGCGCAAGCAAACCTACGCACAGGCCAAGGATTCCGGGTTGGCGGCTATCTGACCGTACTTTGGCTGCTGGCAGGCGCCGCTGCGGCCGATCCGCTGCGAATAGCAACTTACCATCCGGAACTTAAGCGCGACGGGCCCGGCCTGTTGTTGCGTGATATCCTCTCGGCCAAGGATCCGCAGACCGAATCCGTGATCCGCGTCGTCGCGCATGTCGACGCGGATGTGCTGCTGATCACGTCATTCGATTACGACGCAAACCGCGTCGCGTTGTCGGCCTTCGCAGGCGCTCTGCGGGCCGCCGGAACGGATTACCCGTATCTGTTCGCGCTGGTGCCCAATACCGGTTTGCCGACAGGCGGCGATCTGGATGCCGACGGGCGGCTGGGCGAGGCCGAGGACGCACAGGGTTTCGGCGATTTCGCCGGGCAGGGCGGCATGGCGCTGTTGTCGAAACTGCCAATCGACGAACGGAGCGCACGCGATTTTGGCCCAATGCTCTGGATCGACCTGCCGGGCGCGCAACTGCCAATGGTCGGCGATACCCCTTATTTCCGGCCCGAAGTCAGTGCTCGGCTGCGGTTGTCATCCGTCGGGCATTGGGACGTACCGGTGATCTTGCCAGATGGAACGCGGCTGCATCTTTTGGCCTTTCACAATTCCACGCCCGCATTCGACGGACCGGAGGCGCGCAACGACCTGCGCAACCGCGACGAATTGCTGTTCTGGTTGCGCTATCTCGACAACATGCCGGACCGGCGGTTCGTGCTGCTTGGCGACACCAATCTGGACCCTTCCGACGGCGACGGATTTCGCGACGCCATGCAAGCCTTTCTGCGGGATCCGCGCCTGCAGGATCCGATGCCGCAAAGTACCGGCGCGACCGAGGCCGCGGCGTTGCAGGGCGGTGTCAACCTTGCCCAGCGCGGCGACCCGTCGCTCGATACGGCGGATTGGCCGGACGAGGACGGCTGGCCCGGCAACCTGAGGGTCGACTACGTTCTGCCTGCCGCGGGACTGTCTGTCTTGAACGCCGGCGTCTTCTGGCCAGCCACGGGTGATCCGCTCAGAGCTCTGCTGGGCGATGGCGAGGGACGCGCTTCGCGCCACGCCCTGGTTTGGGTGGACATCGACTGGTAATCGCTCGGCGGGCGCCGGTGCTTGACCCTTCCGGGCCATCGGTTTACGCGGGGTCCGACCCAGTTCACCAAGGATCCCCACATGAGTACACCTTCCCTTCTTATCCTTGCCGGCGACGGTATCGGCCCCGAAGTGATGGCTGAAGTCCGGAAGGTCATCGACTGGTTCGGTGCCAACCGGGGCATGGCCTTCGACGTATCCGAGGATCTGGTCGGCGGCAGCGCCTATGACAAGCACGGCACCCCGCTGACCGACGAAACCATGGCCAAGGCGCAAGCGGTCGATGCGGTCCTTCTGGGCGCCGTTGGCGGGCCGAAATACGACAAGTTGGATTTCAGCGTAAAGCCGGAACGTGGACTTTTGCGGCTGCGCAAGGAAATGGACCTGTTCGCAAACCTGCGCCCGGCGCAGTGCTTCGACGCGCTGGCCGATTTTTCTTCACTCAAGAAGGATGTCGTTGCCGGACTCGACATCATGATCATCCGCGAGCTGACTTCAGGTGTCTATTTCGGCGAACCGCGCGGCATCTTCAAGGAAGGCAATGAGCGGGTCGGGATAAACACCCAGCGCTACACCGAATCGGAAATCGCGCGTGTCGCGCGAGCCGCTTTCGAGCTGGCACGCAAGCGCGACAACAAGGTCTGCTCGATGGAGAAGGCCAATGTCATGGAGTCGGGCATTCTCTGGCGCGATGTCGTTCAGGAAGTGCATGACGCCGAGTACCCGGATGTTGAACTGAGCCACATGTACGCCGATGCCGGCGCGATGCAGTTGACCCGTTGGCCCAAGCAGTTCGACGTCATCGTCACCGACAACCTTTTTGGCGACCTTCTGTCCGACCTGGCCGCGATGCTGACCGGCAGCCTCGGCATGCTGCCCTCTGCCAGCCTTGGCGCACCGATGGCGAATGGCAGGCCGAAGGCGCTTTACGAACCGGTCCACGGTTCCGCCCCGGATATCACCGGGCAGGGCAAGGCCAACCCTTGTGCCTGCATTCTCAGCTTCGCAATGGCGTTGCGCTATTCCTTCGACCAAGGGGATGAGGCGACGCGGCTTGAGAAGGCCGTCGAGAAGGTGCTGGCAGACGGTATCCGCACCGCCGATCTGATGCAGTCGGGCGAGGGCGAGCCCGCTACCACGACCGAAATGGGCGACGCCGTTATCGCTGCGCTGGACGCCAGCCTGTAGCCGCCGGCACGCAAACCCCTCGGCGGATCGGGGTCGGAGATTTGAACGATGGGAAGTCTGCGCGGTGTCGGCTATGCTCTGGTCGCTTTTGCGATCTTCGCGACGCATGACGTGGTCATCAAGCAATTGGGCGGAATCTATTCTCCGTTCCAACTGATCTTCTTCGCAGTGCTGCTGTCGTTTCCGCTGGTCACGATCATGCTGATGCGCGACGCGACGCCGGGCCATTTGCGCCCGCTCCACCCTTGGTGGATCGCGACCCGCACAGCCGCCGGGGTCATCGGCGGCATGTCGGCCTTCTACGCCTTCTCGGTCCTTCCGCTGGCGCAGACCTACGCCATCCTGTTTGCCTCACCGCTGCTTATCACCGTCATGGCGATCCCCATTCTGGGCGAACGGGTCCGCATCCGTCGCTGGCTGGCGGTGATCGTCGGACTTGCCGGTGTTCTCATTGTCCTGCGTCCCGGAGGCGACGGCGCGACATTGGAACTTGGGCATCTGGCGGCGCTGACGGCGGCGGTGTTCAGCGCGCTGGCCTCGATCATCGTGCGCAAGGTCGGAACTGAAGAGCGCAGCGTCGTCCTGCTGCTCTATCCGATGCTGGGAAATTTCGTCGTGATGGCCTGCATCATGCCGTTCTATTACATACCAATGCCTATCGTGCATCTCGGCATGGTCGGCATCATCTCGCTTTTCGGTTTCATCGCCGGACTCTTCCTGATCGCCGCCTACCGCCACGGCGAAGCGGCAATCGTGGCCCCAATGCAGTATTCGCAGATCATCTGGGCCACCGGCTTTGGATATTTTCTTTTTGGCGAATCGATCGATCGACAAACCTTGATCGGCGCCAGTGTCATCATTGCATCGGGCCTCTACATCGTGCTGCGTGAAAGTCGGGGCACCACATCGGCCAATCGGCCGGTTCTTCAAACCCGCAGCCGGCACGAGTCAGGATCGACGTTCCGTATCAGCCCACTCTTGCGGAAGGCGATCAAGGGGCACTGATGACCCTTGCAAAAGCTGGCACGACCCGGTAACTCGCCCGTCACGGTCGGGCTGTAGCGCAGCCTGGTAGCGCACCTGCTTCGGGAGCAGGGGGTCGGAGGTTCGAATCCTCTCAGCCCGACCAGAATTTCAGAACGTTCCAAGCTTCACCATTGGTGTCAGTTTCTCTGGGCTTGCGCCCACTGATGCTGGTTGGCTGGCCCCATTCGGGAGACTGCGAAGGGCCACAAACGCAAGCCGAGCGGCGAGCCGTGATGATTTGCCGGACGCTGCGGACGCCCGGGTCGGTCGGTTTTGCAGAGTTCCGACCCAATTTCCCGGCAACTCAACCGCCCAACAAGCACCGGCATTCGATCTGGAGCAGTTTGATCAGGTTACCCAAGGACAGGGGTCTGCGGCAATCGGGTTCAATGCATAGCCCTCCGCTTCTAGAGCGTCGTCCAGATAATCTGAATCGAGAGGATTCCCATACATGCTGATTTGTGATTCACCATATTTGGAGGTGGATCATGGGCAAATCACTATCTTTGGACATTCGGGAACGGGTCGTGGCGTTGGTCAATGAAG
>JAGXFH010000019.1 GCA_024637315.1 Brevirhabdus sp. | reverse complement strand
GCTGACAGTCGATCAGCAGCCGATGCGCTGCAGCGGGCAAGGTCCGCGTTCGCCGGAGGGCATCACCGTTCATTCCCTTGCACGCGCACCAATTCCGGCGCTTCGGCTTGCAACAGTCCCAGCGCCTGATCGCAGCCTAACGCCCCTGCAGAATTCGCCATGCGTCGAGGCGACGCCCGTCGGACGAGGGGATTTCAGCGGCGAGGTCACTTCCCTGCTGTCATCCCAGGCTACTATCGCATCCAGGCTTACGGTGAGGGTGTTGACGTGATCAAAAGCGCATATTTGCATGAGCGGTCGTTTCGCGTGAAACGGCTTGGTATTTCGACGGCGTGCAAGTCTGTCCTCTGGCCATTGCCGGTGCGCCGCCGAAGAGCAACCAGAAACCGTCGCGGCCATTGCTGCGCGGAATATCGGACATTGGAACAGGCAAGTCGAGGAAACGGCAAAGGGAATTCCCGCTTCCGTCGGGGTGAAGTCAGGCCGACGGCCCGCCAGGATCGTCGCCCGGAGCATCCGTTTGTTGCACCGTCAGGCCGTGATCGACTTCCACCGGTCCAGGGTTTTGCGATGTTCGAGCAACCGGCCGATCGTGGCCCAACAACTCGACCGTCAGTCCGCTTCGGGACGTCCTTTTCAGATCACCTTGGCGACGGGAAAGCCTTTGCGCAGTAGGCGCCAAGCCGAGGCGTCAGGATGTTCGCCCCCGAGCTCAGTAGGCGACAGACTCCCCTGCCAAGTCCACGTTTTCATCGGCGGCGCAGGTGGCCAAATGCGCCGGTTGCGCCGGATTGCCCGTCACTTGACCATGTTGTGGCAGGGGGTGGGCCCAGCCGCTCAGGGGTCATCTTGGTCAATAGGGTGCCTGGGCGTCCGAGCCCCGCGCCGATGATGGCCAGCGTCATTGCGTTCTCTCTTTGTGGTTGTATCGAGATCTGGTGGCAGCCTAAAGTATTGAACGGATTCACGAAAATCCAAGCGAAAGTATTTGATGCATCATGAGTGAGATTCAACTTCATGAGTGAAAATCAACTTCACCGGCTCGACCTCAACCTGCTGGTTGTTTTCGAGGTTCTGATGGCCGAAGGCAGCGTGGCCCGTGCGGCCGAGAAGCTGGGAAAGACGCCCTCGGCGGTGAGCCATGCTCTGGCGAGGATGCGCGAGCAGCTCGGCGATCCACTGCTGGTCAAGGTCGGCGGCAAGATGCAGGCAAGCCCGTATGCACTGACCCTGATCGAGGATGTCCGCCCGATCTTGCGCAGCATCAAGCGGGTGGTCTCCCCGCCACCGCCTTTCGAGCCTGCGACCAGCGCCCGTGTCTTCCGGATCGCCGTTCCCGCGATCACCGCGCTGATCGCAGAGGTGTTCGCCCGGATCAATCGCGAAGCGCCCGGCGTCGCGCTAGAATGGCTGGGGCTGGGTCCGCACCTTTATTCGGCCGTCGCGGACGAACGGATCGATCTGGCAATGTTAGGTGCCGACAAGACCCTGCCAGAGGGGCTGATGGAAGCGCGTATGCCGACCCTCCGACGCTATACGTTCATGCGCGCGGAGCATCCTGCTGCGGCAAGTCTGGACCGGCAGGCATGGCTGGACTGGCCGCATGTCGTGGTGGGCATGGCGGATGCGGCCCGGCAGACCGTCGGGGCCGCCATCCAGCGCGAGGGGATGGAACGAAAGGTGGGCGCGCATGTCCCTGAGTTCTCCGCTCTGGCGCCGTTGCTTGCGCGAACCAACATGCTGGGGACAACGGTCAAGCCGTTCCTGGCACAGGATATCGAGACATATGGATTGATCGCGGTGCGCGCCCCGGTCGACCTGCCGGACATCACTTTCCGGTTCTTCTGGAGCGCCCGCCTTTCTACGGACCCCGGAAGCCAGTGGTTGCGCGAAATCGTGATCGGCGCCTACGAGAAACTTCATCGAGACGTCGAGAAGGCCGGCTAGCCACCGGCGCAGCCGTTTGCCCCTTGGCCGCGCCCGATGCTGTCCGGGCCCGAACCGGACCGTACGGAAATAAGCACGGCAGCCGCATCCCGGATAATTCGGTGAGCCGCAGGCCGCAGAAAGGGTCGATTTCGTGCCCTTCAACTTCGCCAGCTTGCCGACGCGCGCCTCCTGACACCTGTCTTTGAAGTCCTGGGCCTCGATTTCTCGGCAATCGTTCCTACTTTCTTCTGGGGCGGGCCAAGACTCGCCTTGCCCCTGAGGTCCTCAAAAGGCAAGGTGCGCGCCAACCACAGAAGGTGATGGTTGAAAGAGGGGGCGCGCAGCCCCAGATATTGAGGTCAGTAGAGGAGAAGGCCGAAAGGTTGCCACAATTTGGGACCAGAGTCTTCTTGCCAAACTAAGGAAACCGAATGCACGAGCAACTCGCACAATCCTATCCCGTCTTGCCGCTGCGCGACATCGTGGTCTTTCCGCACATGATCGTGCCGCTCTTCGTAGGCCGGGAAAAATCTGTCCGGGCGCTGGAAGAAGTCATGCAGGATGACAAACAGATTCTGCTGTCCAGCCAGATCGACCCCGGCATCGACGATCCCGCTTCTGACGGGATCTACAAGGTCGGCGTGCTGGCCAATGTCCTGCAGCTTTTGAAGTTGCCCGACGGCACCGTGAAGGTGCTGGTCGAGGGCAAGGCGCGGGTACGGATCACCGACTATCTCGAGAATGAGAATTACTTCGAGGCGAATGCAGAAAGTTTGACCGAACTGCCCGGCGATCCTGAAGCGGTCGAGGCGCTCATGCGCTCGGTCTCGGAGGAATTCGAACGCTACGCCAAGATCAAGAAGAACATCCCCGAAGAGGCGCTTGCCGCCGTGGCGGAATCCCGCGAACCCGCCAAGCTGGCCGATCTTGTCGCAGGCCATCTGGGCATCGACGTGGCGCAAAAGCAGGATCTTCTGGAAACCCTCTCTATCGAAGAGCGGCTAGAAAAGATCTACGGCCAGATGCAGGGCGAAATGTCCGTGCTTCAGGTCGAAAGAAAGATCAAGACCCGCGTCAAATCGCAGATGGAGCGGACCCAGCGGGAATATTATCTGAATGAGCAGATGAAGGCCATCCAGAAGGAACTCGGCGACGGCGAGGAAGGCCAGAACGAAATCCTCGAACTGGAAGAGCGTGTGGCCAAGACCCAGCTGTCCAAGGAAGCCCGGGAAAAGGCCGATGCCGAGATCAAGAAGCTGAAGTCGATGTCTCCGATGTCGGCAGAGGCGACGGTCGTGCGCAACTACCTGGACTGGATGCTCGGCATTCCGTGGGGTGTGAAGTCGCGCGTCAAGAAGGACCTGACCCGCGCCCAGAAGGTGCTGGACGACGACCACTACGGCCTGGAAAAGGTCAAGGAGCGGATTGTCGAATACCTCGCCGTGCAGCAGCGCAGCAAGAAGCTGAAAGGCCCGATCCTGTGTCTGGTCGGCCCTCCGGGCGTCGGCAAGACCTCGCTTGGCAAATCGGTTGCCCGCGCCACGGGCCGCGAATTCATTCGCATCTCTCTGGGTGGTGTGCGCGACGAATCCGAGATCCGCGGCCACCGCCGGACCTATATCGGATCGATGCCCGGCAAGATCATCCAGGCGCTGAAAAAGGCCAAGACCACCAATCCGCTGATCCTGCTCGATGAAATCGACAAGATGGGCCAGGATTTCCGTGGCGACCCGGCGTCGGCAATGCTGGAAGTGCTTGATCCGGAACAGAACTCGACCTTCATCGATCACTATCTCGAGGTCGAGTATGACTTGTCGAACGTGATGTTTCTGACCACGGCGAACTCCTACAACATGCCGAGCCCGCTTCTGGACCGGATGGAGATCATTCCGCTGGCCGGCTACACCGAGGATGAAAAGCGCGAAATCGCAAAGCAGCACCTGATCGAGAAGCAGATCAAGAACCACGGCCTGAAGAAGAACGAGTTCGAGTTGACCGACGACGCGTTGCAGGAGATGATCCGCACCTATACCCGCGAGGCGGGGGTGCGGAACCTTGAACGCGAAATCGCCAAGCTGGCGCGCAAAGCCGTGACCCGGATCGTCCGCAAGGCCGAGGAAAAGGTCGTGATCACGCCCGACAATCTCGAAGACTATCTCGGGGTCAAGCGGTTCCGCTATGGCCTGGCCGAGAAAGAGGATCAGATCGGCGTCGTCACTGGCCTCGCCTGGACCTCTGTGGGCGGCGAGCTCTTGACCATCGAGGCTTTGCGCCTGCCGGGCAAGGGCAGGATGAAGACCACCGGCAAACTCGGTGACGTGATGAAGGAGTCGATCGATGCGGCCTCCAGCTTCGTTCGCGCGCTCGGCCCGAAAATCGGTGTGAAACCGCCGAAATTCGAGACGATGGACATCCACGTCCACGTCCCCGAAGGTGCGACCCCGAAAGACGGGCCATCCGCCGGCGTGGCGATGGTAACCTCGATCGTATCGGTGCTCACCCAGATTCCGGTGCGCAAGGACATTGCCATGACCGGCGAAGTTACGTTGCGCGGCAATGTGCTGGGCATCGGCGGCCTCAAGGAAAAACTGATGGCGGCAATGCGCGGCGGCATCAAGACCGTGCTGATCCCGGAAGAAAACGCCAAGGATCTGCCCGAGATTCCGGATAACGTGAAAGCCGGCCTCACGATCATACCCGTTGCGCACGTCTCAGACGTACTGAAACATGCGCTGGTTCGTGAACCGGTACCGGTGGAATGGGATGAAGAGGCCGAAGAGGCCGCACGCCTCAAGGCCTCGCTGGCCTCGCCAGAGGCGCCCAACGCCACAACCCACTGACCGGGCATCGGTGACAGAACGGGGCGCGCCACAAGACGCGCCCCGTCGCCGTTCCGGGCCGCGATAGATGGTCACAACTGCCCTGTGGATTGTCGCATTGGTTCGGGCTATTCTCTCGCCAGAGCAGCCCCAATGAAAGGCAGGATCCCAATGGCCACCAAGGCCCCGACCCCGAAAACCACGCAAACTGCGGCACAGCCGATCGCGGGCGTCACCGCAGACACCGATACCGACGGCACCGCCGCGCCGCGCTTCATTCGCCGCAAGGAATTCGTTGCCCGCGTCGTCGCCTCTTCCGGGATGAAGCCGAACGCCGTCAAATCGACGCTCGACGCCGTGCTCAAGGAACTGGGCGACGCGTTGTCGAACGGCGAGGCGCTGCAGCTGCCGCCCCTCGGCAAACTCAGCGTCAACCGGCGGAAGGATCTGAAGAATGGCGAGATGATGGTCTGCAAGCTCCGCCGCACCACTCCTGCGGAGAAAACCGAACCGCCCCTTGCAGACACCCCCGAGGAGCGTTAAGACCCGCGCCGTCGGGTGATTAGCTCAGTGGTAGAGCGCTTCGTTCACATCGAAGATGTCAGGGGTTCAAATCCCTTATCACCCACCAGAATTCAAGAACGCGCCGTATCCCCGGCGCGTTTTTAATGTCCAGGCCCCTGGCTGGTCTGCTGGAAACGGCCGCCAGCAGTTTCCTAACGGTATGCGCTGCCGCCTACCGTCTCCGGCAGGGAATTCGAGGTTGAGGCAGGAAACTGGGACATTCGTCAGAACAGTATCTGCGACGCCTATCCCGGCCTTGGCGCCGATGGCCCGCGCGCCGGGACCACGGGCTGCAGGATCATCTTCAAGCATAACACAGACGGCTATATTGTGGCCCCCAACACAACGATGCACGGCAACGTCTGCAGCTGCCCCCTCGGCGACCATCCTTTCTGCGGGGCGGATCGCAGATGTCGGTGCATCGGCTGTCCTGCCTGTCCGAAACTACCGACCAAGGCGCTCCCTCCCATCAGCACGGGCGCGTCCCTTTCAAGGACTTTTCCGTCGCGCACCTTTCCAGATCCTGTGCCCGACTGATCGAGGCCAGTTCCTCGCGGATCTGCTGATGCAGGCAGCGACGGCACAGTGCTGCCGGCTCATCGGCGTGTCGGGTCAGGCGCAACAAGGCTCGCAGCTTACTTGACAGTGATGGGTCGATCCTATCCATCATGCCGCAACCGGATCAGCGCGCCGCGGATCTGGTCGGGCCGCAGTCCGACATCGCGGGCCAGATGTGGCTGGTCCAGCAACCGGTGCATTCCCCGCTGCATCTCGCGCCGCCGCTGCGCCGACCGCAAGGCGGCGGCCACCCATCCGGCATAGGCAATGGCCCCAGGATGCGTGTGGTGGCGGGGCTGGGCGGTGGCTAGGTTCTGGGGTTTTTGCATGATCCCGTCCTCTTTGAAAAGCTTCAATGGATTCGAACCCTAAAACCTCGACCATACTTTAGGTCAAGCGCAAATTAATCTCGCACTCGATCGGCCCTTTTCATCATTCGTCAGAAAATATCCCTGCCGGAGGCCACGCGCCGTGCCGCAGGCGCGGTGCCGAACCCCGATGACGCCACAACTGTCGCAATTTCCAGATTTCCGCCCGATAGCAATTGGATCCCTTGAAGAAAGGGATGCAGAATGCCCGGAAGTCCAAAAGAAAACAAACTGACTGCCGGTACTGATCGGGTCAGGGGCCGCTCCAGATCAGGGCTTGATACGCCATCCGGGGCAGGGTAAAGCCCTGCGTCATGGGGTGATTAGCTCAGTTGGTAGAGCGCTTCGTTTACACCGAAGATGTCGGGAGTTCGAGTCTCTCATCACCCACCATCCGCCTTGCAATGTTGCTGATGTTTTCCTGCCTTTGGCGCTTGACGGGGCAGGGGGTCCGTCATAGAAGGCCCTTCACGTTCGGGTATCGTCCGGGCGGGCAGTGAGCGGTTGTAGCTCAGTTGGTTAGAGTACCGGCCTGTCACGCCGGGGGTCGCGGGTTCGAGCCCCGTCAACCGCGCCACCACTGCCCTGTCCGGTCACTGTCCGAGACCGATGCGCGGTTGTAGCTCAGTTGGTTAGAGTACCGGCCTGTCACGCCGGGGGTCGCGGGTTCGAGCCCCGTCAACCGCGCCACTTTTCCACTCTATTGAACAGGCTTGACTGTTTCTAGTTGTTCAGCGTCGCAAGGATTCTCGCCCAGCTGCGAATGCCCTTGTGGAACGACCGCAGGTCGTATTTCTCGTTCGGCGAATGGATCAGGTCGTCGTCCCTGGCAAAGCCGATCAGCATCGCATCCATGTTCAGGATGTTCTTGAAATGCCCCGCGATCGGAATCGATCCACCCGATCCGATATAGGCCGCCTCATTCGGCCACTCTTGTGAAAGCGCGTT
Organism: Brevirhabdus sp.; assembly: GCA_024637315.1. Lineage (GTDB taxonomy): Bacteria > Pseudomonadota > Alphaproteobacteria > Rhodobacterales > Rhodobacteraceae > JAHEAO01. The sequence continues at coordinate 76,207 of JAGXFH010000019.1, read as the reverse complement.
TCGCGCCTTCTCGAATGCCGGATCGCTGATCGACATCTGCGACGCCGCATCGGTGCCGTGATCCTTGAATTCGACCGAGCAATCGGGAGGCAGTTGCGCACGCACATGGGACCTGAACGCCTCGCGGATCTTTACCGGGTCCTGCCTGCCCACCAGCCGGAAGCTTATCTTGGCATGCGCTTTCGAGGGCAGCACAGTCTTGAACCCGTTCCCCTGATAGCCGCCCCAGATCCCGTTCACCTCGCAGGTCGGCCTGGCCCAGATCATCTCCAGAACCGAGCGCCCCTTTTCGCCTGCCGGCTCGGACAGGTCGACCTCGCCCAGGAAGGCGTTGGGATCGAAGCCAAGGGCCTGCCATTGCTTTAGAATTCCGGGATCGATCTCCGGCACACCGTCATAGAATCCGGGCAGGGTGATACGGCCTTCAATGTCATGCAGACCGGCGATGATCCGGGTCAGAACCCGGATCGGGTTGATCGCGGCCCCGCCATATGTCCCCGAATGCAGATCCTTGTCCGGCCCGGTGACGGTCAACTGTTCACCCAGCAAACCCCGTAACATTGTGGTGATGGCTGGGGTATTTTCATCAAATAACCCGGTATCGCAGATCAGCGCGATGTCGCCGCTCAACTCGCGGGCATTCTTTTCCATGAACGGCACAAGAGACGGTGAACCGGATTCCTCTTCGCCCTCGAAAAAGAACGTGATCCGGCCCGGCAGTACGCCATGCACCGCCTTCCAGGCTCGGCAGGCCTCGACGAACGTCATCAACTGTCCCTTGTCGTCCGACGCGCCGCGCCCGCGGATCACCTTGCCCTGCTCGGTATCCTCAACCACCGGGTCGAACGGGTCTTTTTCCCAAAGGCTCACTGGGTCAACGGGTTGCACGTCGTAGTGACCGTAGAAGACAAGATGCGGACCGCTGTCGCCGGCATGGCCGACAACCATCGGATGTCCCGGCGTGGCGCGTTTGCTGGCCGCAATGCCCATGCTGTCCAGATCCGCCACCAGCCAGTTCGCCGCTTCTTCGCACTGATCCTTGTAAGCAGGATCGGTCGAGATCGAGGGGATGCGCAAAAGCTCCATCAAACGATCCGTAGCTTGACTCAGATCATGGTCGATGCGTTCAAGAACGGGTTCCAGTGACATGGTACGCACTCCTTCAAATCGGATCGGCGCGACAGTATCAGGGTCGAAGGAAAGGTCCAGCCGTGCGAAAACCACCGATCGCGGTGCGAAAAAAGCGGGTTGCGCGTCAAAATGTAACGTTTCTTGAATGTAAGTGGAAAACTAGGGTCAGGGCATGCTATCATCTTTTGATTGTACCGGTGGGGAAGAACTATTGAACTATGATGCGCAACTCGACGCGGCGCTTCAGCGTTTGCATGATGAAGGCCGGTACAGGACCTTCATAGACATCGAACGCCAGAAGGGCGCTTTCCCACATGCGATCTGGCGCCGACCTGACGGACAAGAGCAGCCGGTAACCGTCTGGTGCGGGAATGATTACCTTGGGATGGGCCAGCACCCGGCGGTTCTGCAAGCGATGCACGAGGCGATCGAGGCGACCGGTGCCGGATCCGGCGGCACGCGCAACATCTCGGGTACGACTGTCTATCACAAACGACTGGAGGCCGAACTGGCGGACCTGCACCGCAAGGAAGCAGCGCTTCTGTTCACCAGCGCCTACATCGCCAATGACGCCACGCTTTCGACCCTACCCAAGCTCTTTCCCGGCCTGATCATCTATTCGGACGCGCTCAACCACGCCTCGATGATCGAAGGCGTGTGCCGCAACGGCGGCGCCAAACGCATATTCCGTCACAACGATGTGGCGCATCTGCGCGAACTGCTGGCGGCAGACGATCCGGACGCGCCCAAGTTGATCGCCTTTGAATCGATCTATTCGATGGATGGCGATTTCGGCCCGATCGAAGCAATCTGCGATCTAGCCGACGAATTCGGCGCGCTCACCTATATCGACGAAGTTCATGCGGTCGGCATGTACGGCCCGCGCGGCGGCGGCGTGGCCGAGCGTGATGGCCTCATGGCCAGGATCGACATCATCAATGGCACGCTGGCCAAGGCCTACGGTGTCATGGGCGGCTACATCGCCGGGACGGCGAAGATGTGCGATGCGATCAGGTCCTATGCGCCGGGCTTCATCTTCACCACCTCGCTGCCGCCGGCCGTGGCCGCCGGCGCGGCCGCTTCCGTTAGGCATCTCAAGACCGATCAGGCCCTGCGCGAACGTCACCAGACCCAGGCGCGCATCCTCAAGCTTCGGCTCAAGGGAATGGGTTTGCCGATCATCGATCACGGCAGCCATATCGTGCCGGTCCATGTCGGCGATCCGGTGCACTGCAAGGCGCTGTCGGACATGCTGTTGGCCGAGTACGGCATGTATGTCCAGCCGATCAATTTCCCCACCGTTCCGCGTGGGACCGAGCGGCTGCGCTTCACCCCATCTCCGGTGCACGGGCCGGGGGAAATTGACAAGCTTGTCCACGCGCTGGACCAACTTTGGTCACATTGTGCGCTTAATCGTGCTGACTTGACCGGCTGAGCCCGAGTCGGGTGCAAACCCGCTTGCAGTGTGGTAAACTTTTGCTCAATAGGCTGACGATACACTCGAATCGTTAATGCTTGGGGAAAAAGCATGGGGCAGGACGCATGATCGGGCGGAGATCCACTCCACCGGAACAAGAATCGGCAAAGCTCAAGGGCTTTGACGATTATGATGTGCGCCTCGGCGACCTCATGCGCGGCGAACGCGCAACGATGGGCAAGTCGCTTCTCGATGTTCAGCGCGAATTGAAAATCAAGGCCACTTATATCGCCGCGATCGAGAATGCCGACCCGACAGCGTTTGAAACACAAGGGTTCATCGCCGGCTACGTGCGGTCCTATGCGCGGTATCTCAGTCTCGATCCGGAATGGGCCTATGGCCGGTTCTGCGAAGAGGGCAATTTCGTCACTGCTCACGGCATGTCGCCCGCCGCTTCCGGCAGTCGGGCTGCGAAGGCAGACAAGGCCATCGGCAAGGGTATTCGTGATCCTTTCGCCGATCCCGATGCACTGTTCGTGCCGCGTGGTCAGGCTTTCATGTCAGGCATCGAGCCGAGCGCGATCGGTTCTTCGCTGGTTCTGGTGGCGTTGATTGGCGTGATCGGCTTTGGTGGCTGGTCGGTTCTGCAGGAAATCCAGAAAGTGCAGTTCACGCCGGTTGATCAGGCACCCGGCGTGACCTCGACGCTGGAGACGTTCGAACCGGCTGAAACGCAATTGGCGGAAATGGCACTGCAATCCGACTTCGACGCTCCTGCCCCCGCCGCTGCCGATGCGCTGGACCGGCTTTACCGGCCCCAGGCGTTGGACGTGCCCGTTCTGGTGGCCCGTGACGGGCCGATTTCGACCCTTGATCCTGCTTCCACCGGGACCCTTGTCGCAACGCGGCCAGAGCAAGTGCTCGCAGATCGCGAACCGATCGGTATGCCGGATCCGATTGACGCACCGGTGCAGGTCGTCGCCCAGGATGTTCCGGAGGTGGTCTTGTTTGCGGTCCGCCCGTCATGGGTCCGGGTAAGCAGCGCCGACGGAACTGTGCTGTTCGAAAAGATCCTTGATTCGGGCGAGCAGTATGTGCTGCCGAAAACCGAAGAACCGCCGCTATTGCGCGCCGGCAATGCCGGATCGGTCTACTTCGCAGTCAACGGTGAGAATTTCGGCCCCGCCGGCCAAGGGCCTTCGGTTGTCAAGAACGTGATCATGGCCCCCACAGCGTTGAAAGAGGCTTTTATGGTGGCGGATCTGACCAAGGACAGTGATCTGGCCAACTACGTCGCCGTCGCCGAAGCACAGCCCGCGACGCAGTGACCCGCCAGCGCTGGTTGCCATCAAGCGACGCGACCTCTATGTGGTCTTTGACCGCAATATCGTTGCAGGGTGTTCGCAATGTCGCTGAACCATATTCGCCCCTGGCGTAACATCTATCGGCGCAAGTCCCGGCAGATCATGGTCGGCACGGTGCCGGTCGGCGGCGATGCACCGATCACCGTGCAGACGATGACCAATACCGACACGTCGGATGTCAAGGCGACGGTCACGCAAATCCTTGCGGCGACAGATGCAGGTGCCGATATTGTTCGGGTCTCCACACCCGATCAGGCCGCGACGCGCGCGCTGCGGGAAATCGTGCGTGAAAGCCCGGTGCCGATCGTCGCCGACATCCACTTTCACTACAAGCGAGCGATCGAGGCAGCCGAGGCGGGTGCCGCCTGCCTGCGGATCAATCCGGGCAATATCGGATCCCCGGAACGGGTGCGCGAGGTGATCAAGGCCGCCAAGGATCACGGCTGCTCGATCCGTATCGGGGTCAATGCGGGGTCGCTGGAAAAACACCTGCTGGAAAAATACGCCGAGCCTTGCCCGGAAGCGATGGTCGAAAGTGGGCTCGATCACATCAGGATCCTGCAGGACAACGACTTTCACGAATTCAAGATCAGCGTGAAAGCCTCTGACGTGTTCCTCGCTGCCGCAGCCTATCAGCAACTCGCCGAGGCCACCGACGCGCCGATCCATCTGGGCATCACCGAGGCTGGCGGGCTGATGACCGGCACGATCAAGTCGGCGATCGGTCTGGGCAACCTGTTGTGGATGGGCATCGGCGACACGATCCGCGTCAGCCTTTCTGCCGATCCGGTGGAAGAGGTCAAGGTCGGCTACGAAATCCTGAAATCGCTGGGGTTGCGGCATCGCGGCGTCAACATCATTTCCTGCCCGTCCTGTGCCCGGCAGGGCTTCGATGTGATCAGGACCGTCGAGACGCTGGAACACCGTCTGTCCCATATCAAGACACCGATGAGCCTGTCGATCATCGGCTGCGTCGTGAATGGTCCGGGTGAGGCCTTGATGACGGATGTCGGGTTTACAGGTGGCGGGGCGGGGGCCGGCATGGTCTATCTGGCGGGCAAACAAAGTCACAAGATGACCAACGACCAGATGGTCGATCATATCGTCGATCTGGTGGAAAAGCGCGCCGCCGAACTGGAAGCGCTCGAGCAGGCGGCAGAATAGGGCCTATTCCGCCCTCACCCCGGCCACGACCTGCTGCATCCCTTCCAGCGGTACATAGCCGCGCAGCATCTGGTCACCGATCACGAAGCCGGGCGTGCCATTGATCTGCATCCGCTTCGCAAGCGCGTGGTTCTCAGCAATAACCTGACTGACCGCGTCGCTGTCCATCACGGCCATGATCGCGTCGGCATCCAAAGACATGGATGTCGCAAGTTGTCTGAGCGACGCGTCGGAAAACTCGCCCCGGAAAGTCATCAATTCGTGGTGGACACCGGCATAGGCGTCGTCGCCGGCGACCTGCTTGACCGCGATCGCGAAGCGGGAGGCAAGAACCGATGCGTCGCCCAGGATCGGGAATTCCTTGACCACGTAGCGGATGTCGCCATCGCTTTCGACCAGTTGAGTAACCTCTGGATAGGCCTTCTTGCAGTATCCGCATTGATAATCGAGGAACTCGACGACCGTCACGTCACCTTCCGGATTGCCCCCGACATAGGAATAGCCGTCATTGAACAACGCCTCGGCATTGGCCTGAACCAGCGTCTGATCGTTGGAATTCTGCGCTTCGGCTTGCCGTTGCTCCAGAACCGCGATGGCTTCCATCAGCACGTCGGGGTTGTCCAGAAGATACGAACGCACCTCATCACGGAATGCCTGTCGCTCGCTGTCGTTCATGGCGGTGATATCGAACGCTGTGGCCGGTGCGGCAAGGCTGATCAGAAGGGCTGCGGCTGCAAGGTGTTTCATCGGCGTCTCCATCATTTCCGGGCTTGGGGGCAGCCTCTATCACATCTTGTGCCTGCGTCCAGCCGACATTGACCTTCCGGTTCCCAGGATGCACGACTGGGATCGAGCTTTAGGAGCGGTCAATGCGGAACTCAAGGCGCAGTGCGGTTGATCCCTTCATTGTGATGGATGTGATGGAGGCGGCACGAAAGGCCGAGGCGGCAGGGCGCCACATCGTTCACATGGAAGTGGGGCAACCCGGAACGCCTGCGCCAACCGCAGCGCGCGCGGCGCTCGCCGTGGCGATGGAGGAGGGTGCCCTTGGCTATACCGTGGCCTTGGGGCTGCCCGAACTGCGCCGCCGCATCGCAGCGCTCTATGCCGAGTGGTATGGATTGCGGATCAATCCGGAGCGGATAGTCGTGACATCCGGATCCTCGGCGGGCTTCATCCTGGCATTCACGGGGCTTTTTGACGCAGGCGACCGGGTGGGTCTGGGCGAGCCCGGCTATCCGTCCTATCGCCAGATACTGCGCGCTCTGGATCTGACTCCCGTCGGCATCCAGTGTTCTGACGCGAACCGGTTGCAGCCGGTGCCGTCGGACCTTCCGGACAACCTGCACGGACTGATCGTCGCGTCGCCGGCGAACCCGTCTGGCACGATGTTGTCGAAAGACGCGCTGTCGGCGTTGATCGCCACCTGCCGGGACCGCGATGTCGCGTTCGTGTCCGATGAAATCTACCACGGCATCCAGTACGGTCGGCGGGCGGTTTGCGCGCTGGAGGTCAGCGATGATGTCTACGTGATCAACTCGTTTTCGAAGTATTTCAGCATGACCGGCTGGCGGATCGGCTGGATGGTGGTGCCCGAGGATCATGTCCGCACGATCGAACGGCTGGCGCAGAACCTATTCATCTGCCCGTCCCATGCCAGCCAGATCGCCGCCTTGGCGGCACTGGATTGCGAAGACGAGTTGCAGGGCAATCTTGCCGTCTATGCCGAAAATCGCCGACTGATGATGGCCGGACTGCCAGCGGCCGGGATCAGCCAAATCGCGCCACCGGACGGCGCGTTCTACATTTACGCGGACGTGTCCGACCTCACCAGCGACAGCCGCGCATTCGCGGCAGAAATCCTTGTGGGCGCGGGCGTCGCAGTCACGCCGGGTTTGGATTTCGACCCTCACCGCGGCGCAACGACCCTGCGCTTCTCCTACGCCCGTTCGACAGATGAAATCCACGAGGGTTTGGCGCGCCTGCGGACCTTCATGGCGCAGCGAAAGACTATGCCGGCGCGGACCGCCAAGCTATAAGACGAAAAAAGCACAGAGCAGCATGCGCAGATTTTGCCTTACCCTGATGATCGCCCTGAGTTTCGGAGCCGGGGCCGCCTGGTCGCAAGATCGGTTCGCGTTGGCCCGGGTCGTTCCCGGTCTGAACCGGTTGTCAGATGCAGGTCAGGCGGTTTCGCTGAGCATCGGCATGACCCAAGGGGTGCCATATCGCATCTTCACCCTTGATGCGCCGCGCCGGCTGGTCCTTGATTTCAACGAGCTTGACTGGACCGGGTTGCACCGCGAAACCTTCGACCTTTCCGAACAGATCGGTGATGTCAGGACCGGACTTTACAAGGCTGGCTGGTCCCGCATGGTGCTGGATCTCGCCAGCCCGCTCAAGATCGAGACCGCAGAAATGGACACGTCCGATCCCGCTGCGGCGGTGCTGCGGGTCACTCTGACACCGACCAGCGCCAGCGCTTTCGCCTCCAGCGCCGGCGCGCCGCCTGAATTGCGCAAATCGCAGCTCAAGGCCGTCGATCTGCCGGAACCGAAACGCCGCCAGAACGGCGACCGGCCACTGGTGGTTGTGCTCGATCCCGGACATGGCGGTATTGATCCGGGCGCCGAGACCGAGATCATCGACGAAGCCGAACTGATGCTGACCTTTGCGCTTGAGTTGCAGGAAACGCTGTTGCGCGCTGGCGGCTTCTCTGTCGTGCTGACGAGAACCGAGGACGTCTTCGTCCCGCTGGAAACCCGGGTGTCGATCGCCCGGCGCGCTGGTGCCGATGTGTTCCTGTCCTTGCATGCCGACGCGCTGATGGAAGGGCGGGCTACGGGCGCCACGATCTACACCCTGGCCGCGGAAGCCTCTGATGCTGCATCGCAGAAGCTGGCGGAACGTCATGATCGGGACGATCTGTTGGCCGGGGTCGATCTTAGAGCGCAGGACGATGTGGTTGTCGGCGTCCTCATGGATCTAGCGCGAACCGATACCGCGCCGAGGTCGGACATGCTGGCCGATTCGCTCGTCAAGAGCCTGTCCAAGACCACCCTAATGCACAAGCGACCGCGGCTGTCGGCCGGCTTTTCGGTTCTGAAGGCGCCCGATATCCCCTCGGTTCTGATCGAGTTGGGATTTCTGTCCTCTCCCCGCGATCTGGCGCGGATCAGCGATGCGAACTGGCGGCAGACGGCGGCAGGGGCCATCCGGGACGCTCTGATCAACTGGCGGCGGGCAGATGCGGCGGCAGGCCGTCAACTGCGGAAGTAATCAGGCTGATCGCAAATCTGTGACCTCTGCGCGGCGCGAATTGGCCCGTTTGCGGTCGGGTTGGTTTTGACCCTGTCAGAACTAGCGTATAAGGACGCAACCAACGTTATGTGGGGGCCGCAGTGCTCAGGTTCATCTTTTCGTTTTTCGGCGGCATCTTCAGTTGGCTGACCATCGGTGTGTTCATGACAGCACTGACCGTTGGCGCGGTGTTCTGGATGTATGGGCGCGACTTGCCCAACCACGAACAAATGGCCCAGTACACGCCACCAACGATCAGCCGGATCTATTCCGGCGAGGGGCGAATCGTCGATGAATTCGCCGAGGAACGTCGGCTTTTCGTTCCGGCCGAGGAAATCCCCGACCTGGTGAAGAATGCCTTCATCTCGGCCGAGGACAAGAACTTCTATCAACACAAGGGCTATGACCCGCGCGGCATGGTCGCTGCTGCCCTTGACGCTGCCCGCGGAGGCCGGCTGCGCGGCGCTTCGACGATCACGCAGCAGGTGATGAAGAATTTCCTGTTGTCGTCGGATCGGTCGGCGGAACGAAAGATCAAGGAACTTATCCTGGCCAGTCGACTGGAACAGACCCTGTCCAAGGACAAGATCCTCGAACTCTACATGAACGAGATTTTCCTGGGTCAGAACAGTTTTGGCGTCGCTGCGGCGGCGCAGACCTATCTGAACAAGACGCTTGGACAACTGACAGCGGACGAAGCGGCTTTCCTGGCCGCATTGCCGCAGGCGCCAACGACCTATCATCCGGTGCGCGCCAAGCAACGCGTCACCGAGAGGCGAAATTTTGTTCTGCGAGAGATGCTCGAGAATGGCTATATCGACGACGCGACCTACGAAACCGCAATAGAGCGGCCACTGAAGACGGTGCAGAACGGCGACTACGAACCCTTCAGGGCACAATTGCCGCCGCGCGATTATTTCACCGATGAGATCCGCCGCCAGCTAAGCCGCAACTTCGGGCAACAGGAGTTCTTTGGCGGGGGGCTGGCGATCCGCGCGACGATGGACGCGGAATTGCAGGTCGAGGCCGCCAAGGCCCTGCGCAAACAACTCGAGTCATACGACCGCAACCTCGGCGTCTGGCGCGGCACCGGCATGATGCTTGCGGTCGAGCAACTGGCAGACGAAGCCACCTGGCGCGAGGTGCTGGCAGGCGTCAATGTCAGCCGTGACGTCGACGGCTGGCATGCCGCCGTGGTCCTTGAGGTCGGTGATACAACTGTGCGGATCGGCATCGAGGGTGTCGACGAAGATCAGGACGGGCATTGGATTCCGGCCGAGGATGTGACCTGGGCACGCAAGCGCTTGCCAGATGGCAGGCTGGCGCCAAAGGCGCAGCGGGCTGGCGATCTGGTTGGCGTCGGCGACGTGGTTCTGGTGCGCCAGATCATGACGGATGGCGAGTTCTCACGCTGGTCCCTGCGTCAAATCCCGGAAGTTCAGGGCGCAATGATGGCCATGGACGTCGAGACCGGCCGCGTTCTGGCGATGCAGGGCGGTTTCTCATACGAGCATTCGGTGTTCAATCGCGCCACCCAGGCGACGCGGCAGCCGGGGTCCAGCTTCAAGCCATTCGTTTATGCAGCAGCCCTTGATAGCGGTTTCACACCTGCGACGATCATCATCGACGCGCCGATCGAGGTCGACACGCCGCAGGGCGTCTGGCGGCCCACGAACTCTTCCAACAAGTTCTACGGACCCGCGCCGCTGCGCACTGGCATCGAACAGTCCCGCAACCTGATGACCGTGCGATTGGCGCAGGAAATCGGCATGGATGTCGTGGCGAGCTACGCCGAACGCTTCGGTGTCTACACTAATATGGGGCGGTTCCTCGCCAACTCGCTTGGATCGGAAGAGACGACTCTGTTCAAGATGGTCGCCGCCTATGCGATGTTTGCAAACGGCGGCGAGCGGGTGGAACCGACGCTGGTTGACCGTGTCCAGGACCGCTGGGGCGCTACGGTCTACCGCCATGACGAACGCAGTTGTCTGGACTGTCAGTTGGCGTCGCTTGCGCCGGGGGCGATCCCCAAGATCACCTCTGACCGGGATCAGATAATGGATGCGGTCACGGCCTACCAGCTCACGTCAATGCTGCAGGGCGTCGTTCAGCGCGGTACGGCCGCAGGCAGGATCAGTCTGCCGGTACCAGTCGCCGGCAAGACCGGTACAACGAATGATGCCAAGGATGTCTGGTTCATCGGCTTCACCTCGAACATCGTGGCGGGCTGCTACATCGGCTACGACAATCCGCGTTCGCTTGGCCGAAGCGCGTTCGGCTCGACGCTCTGCGGTCCGGTATTCAACGATTTCATGACCAAAGCCACAGAAAAGTATGGTGGCGGTCCGTTCGAGGTTCCGCCCGGCGGCCATTTCATCAAGATCGACCGGTTCACAGGCGCGCGCTTGCCGGACGATGCTGCCGGCGAATATGTGGTGGCCGAATATTTCCGCGATGGCGAAGATCCGGTCTTCGGTCTCGCCTATGATGGCGGTTTCGCGATGGGTTCGAATCTGCCTCTGTTCGCACCTGGCGATGTCGGCAATGAGGGCAACACGATCGAAACCGTGACTGGAGATGTGGTCGTGGTTCCCAAAAAGGCCGATTTCGGCACTTTGTCCTCTGGCGGTCTCTATTAGCGACGCTTGCCTGCCCCTGGTGCCGTTGATACACCCGGACTTCACTCAGTTTCTCAGGAACCACCCATGCGGGCAGATACGGCCAACACAGTCGAGGCGATCGGAAAATCGCTGACCCTACTGAAGCAACGGCTGGGATGGGAGACCGCCCAGCACCGCCTGGAAGAGTTCGACGCGATAATCGAGGATCCCGACTTATGGAACGACCAGGAGCGGGCACAGAAGCTGATGCGCGACCGGCAGATTCTGGTCGATGCGATTGCGGTCTGCACCGGCATCGAGCAAGAACTGAAAGACAATGTCGAGCTGATCGAACTGGGCGAGATGGAGGGCGATCAAGAGGTCGTCGCCGAAGCCGAGGCGGCGCTGAAGGCCATTGCCGAGACCGCTGCCCAAAAGGAGATTGAGGCACTGTTGAACGGCGAGGCTGACGCCAATGACACTTTCCTTGAGATCAATTCAGGCGCAGGTGGCACCGAAAGCTGCGACTGGGCCAACATGCTTGCACGGATGTATGTGCGTTGGGCGGAAAAGCACGGCTACAAGGCGGAACTGATCTCGGAAAGCCCGGGCGAGGAGGCAGGCATCAAGTCGGCTGCCTACAAGATTTCCGGGCACAATGCCTATGGCTGGTTGAAATCCGAAAGCGGCGTGCATCGGCTGGTGCGAATTTCCCCTTATGACAGCGCCGCGCGGCGGCACACCTCGTTTTCCTCGGTCTGGGTCTATCCGGTGGTCGACGAAAATATCGAGATCGACGTGCCTGCGAATGACATCCGGATTGATACCTACCGCTCTTCGGGCGCCGGCGGTCAGCACGTCAACACCACCGACTCGGCGGTGCGGATCACCCACCTGCCGACCGGCATCGTGGTGACCAGTTCCGAGAAATCGCAGCACCAGAACCGCGCCAATGCGATGGCGGCGCTGAAGTCACGGCTCTACCAGATGGAACTCGACCGGCGCAACGCCGCGATCACCGAAGCGCATGAGAACAAAGGCGATGCGGGCTGGGGCAACCAGATCCGGTCCTATGTCCTGCAGCCCTATCAGATGGTCAAGGACCTGCGCACCGGCCACGAGACCTCTGACACCCAGGGCGTGCTGGACGGCGACCTCGATGGCTTCATGGCAGCGACGCTTGCGATGGATGTGTCGGGCAAAAGCCGCGCCGAGGCGCAGGCAGAGGATTGATTTCCATTAAAGATCAGGGTTTCGTACGGTTCTGGCTTTGACACGGCCTGATGCTGGGGGGCGATGGCATTGACTGACGTGCATGACAACCTTGATCCATCTCCGCTGCCACAGATTGGTCGGGTAACGATTTCCGAGATTCTGGCCTCTATTGCCGCCGGCTGGCGCGATTTCCGAGCGGCCCCCGCATTCGGTTTGTTCTTTTCCGGCGTCTACGTGCTGGGCGGTCTTGGACTATTGCTTGTCGGGGCCGGAACGGTCGCCTGGACGTTGACCGTGTCGCTTGGTTTCCCCCTGGTCGCCCCGTTCGCGGCCGTGGGGCTGTATGAGGTCAGCCGGCGGATTGAAGCCGAAGAGCCGCTGATCTGGCGCGATATTCTGGGTGTTGTCGTGCGCGAGAAGGACCGACAGATTCCATGGATGGGCGCGATCATCCTGATCTACTTCCTTTTCTGGACTTTTCTGGCGCACATGATCTTTGCGCTGTTCATGGGCGCCTCCGCCCTGATCAACGTGTCATCGTCGGTCGAGTCCTTCCTCACTCCGCGCGGCATGGCCATGATGGCGACCGAGATGGTCGTCGGCAGCATCGTTGCCTTCCTGCTGTTCAGCCTGACGGTCGTCAGCCTGCCGTTGCTGCTGGAGCGCGAAGTGGATTTCGTCTCGGCCATGCTGTTGAGTGTCCAAACCGTGAAACAGAACTTCTGGCCGATGCTGGTCTGGGCCGCGATCATCGCGATCTCGGTCATTCTTGCGATGCTGCCGGTGTTTCTGGGCTTGTTCGCGGTCTTGCCGGTTCTGGGGCACGCGACCTGGCATCTCTATCGCCGGGCACTTTACGATCCGGTCTGAACTGGCAATAGAAGGCTTAGCCGAAGCAAAAGACGCCGCGAATTTCCGCGGCGCCGTCGCATTTTTCCGATCTGGACTGATCAGTTGGTAGGCGTGGCCGCCTTGACCGGCGTCGGCGATGGCTTTGAAGAGCCCGCCTGCATCGGATCTTCCTGACGCTGGACCGACCCCTCGAAATGCGCACCGGATTCGATCGCGATGGTCTTGTGAATGATGTCGCCCTCAACCCGAGCGGAAGAGGTCAGGCGGACCTTGAGGCCGCGCACGCGGCCGATCACGCGGCCGTTGACGACAACGTCGTCCGCCAGGCATTCGCCCTTCACCGTGGCACCTTCGCCAACGGTCAGAAGATGGGCGCGAATGTCCCCCTCGACCGTACCCTCGATCTGGATGTCGCCGGTAGTCTTGATGTTTCCGGTTATCACCAGATCAGAAGACAGAACCGATGCGGGTGGTTTCGTCTTCGGCGCAGATTGGGTGTAGTCCGGCGCCGAGCCAGAGCTTGCCGGACTGGAGGACGACTCGGCTGGCGTCGATTTGTCGGCGTCGCTCGATTTGGGGCCGGGCTCGTTGATCTTGCTTTTAGAAAACATCGTTGGCTGCCTTGATATAGGTCATGGGGTTCACGGGCTTTCCGCCCAGGAGTACTTCGTAGTGAAGGTGAGTGCCGGTGGACCGGCCAGAATTCCCCATATCACCAATATGGTCCCCACGCGAGACCCTTTGCCCGACTTTTACGCGGAGTTTGGCCTGATGCGCGTAGCGCGTCTCGATTCCGAATTCATGCTGGATCTTGACCAGACGACCGTAGCCCGCCAACCAGCCGGCATGGGTCACGATGCCATCGGCGGTGGCGTAGATCGGGGTGCCGTAGCTGGCGGCGAAGTCGGTGCCCTCATGCATCCTTCCCCAGCGCGGGCCAAAACCACTTGTGTAGCGGAATGCCGATTTGATGGGCAAGGCAAACGGGGCCTTCTGGGCCGCGATGCGGTAGAGGTTCACCCGGTCCATGCGTTCCAGAATGCCGTTCGCGCGCAGGCTGTCTGCATCTGGTTCTTCGCCGCGGGTCGAGAAGGTCAGCGGCGTCAAGGGACCGCCTTGGCCGGAATAGCCGCTGCGAACCGATTTCAATATGCTGTCGGTCGGCAAGCCAGCGGCGGCAAACATCTTGTCCAGCGGTTCAAGAGACAGGCTGACCGCATCTTCTAGTTGCGAGAAGATCCGGTCGTTCTTCTCTTCCAGCAACTTCCGTTCCAGCTCCAGTTCGGCGACGTATTCCTCGGACTTTTTGGCCATATTGGCCATCGTATCGCGTTCGACTGCGGTATTGACCAGCGCGGCAGTCAGGAAATCCACCGTAATTTCGGCGTCGGGATCGTTAGCTTTCGCACCCGGAATCTCGGCGTCACCAGCCAACTGCGCTGTCAGAAGCTCTGCATCGCTGCGGGCTCCGTCACGCTCTTTCATGGTGCGGCGCAGCGTGGTCTGAATGACCTCGATACCCTTTTCCATCTCCTTGCGGTGATCTTCCGAATCCAGAAGTGTGACCTGCATTTTCGAGATCTGCTCCAGGGCCATGTTGAAGCGCTCTTGCGCCATCAAGGCCTCTTCGGCGCGCGCATCGCGTTCCACGGACAGTTCGTTCAGGCGCATCTCGTACAGCGCCTGCTCGCGCTTGGCCTGTTCGCGGATGTTGCCCGAGCCAATGCTGTCCATCAGGATGAATGCCGTGGCGATGATCGACCAGGCGACGAAAACCGAGGATCCGGTCCATGCCACAAGCTGGGTGAACGGCGTAAGACGAATGAAGCGCGTTTCGTTGGTTTCTGAGCGCAGGTAAAGCCGCTGTTCGGGGAAGGCGCGTTCAAGTGAGTGCTTCACTCGCCGAATTACATCGTTCAACTGCAAGCCTCGATCCCCTCTTGTCATCCCCGATCGCGAAAATCACCGTTGGTGGTCCGGCAACAATCTTCATCGTGCTTACAAAGTGGATGCAGGTGCCGCAACTGGTTTGGGTCAGAGGTAGCTCAAAGGGTCCAATATCTTGGCATATGGGCGAAATTCTGCCGACGTTCGTGCGCTCAAGGGCCATCCATGACGATCCGATGCCGATAGCATCGCGCGGTCAAGAGAGGGCCCGCATCCGCGTTTCACAGATCGCGCACTGATTGCAGAACCTCATCGACGTGATCCTTGACGCGCACCTTCCGCCACGCCTTGGCGATATCGCCCTTGCCGTCGATCAGGAACGTTGACCGCTCGATCCCCATAAATGACCGTCCATACATGCTTTTTTCCACCCGGACACCATAGCGCTCGCAGATGTCAGAGTTTTCGTCGGACAGCAGAGTGACCGTCAGGTCGTGCTTGTTCCGGAATTTGGCGTGCTTGTCGACGCTGTCTTTCGATACCCCCAGAACGACAGTGTCGGTAGCCTTGAAGGCGTCGAGCGCAGCGGTGAAATCAAGCGCTTCGGTGGTGCAACCGGATGTGTCGTCTTTGGGGTAGAAATACAGAACGACGTTCTTCGGGCGCATCGCTGAAAGGGTGATGTCCTTGCCGCTATCGCTTGGCAGGGTGAAATCGGGGGCGGGATGATCTTTTTCCAGCATAAGGTCTCTTTCGCGCAGATTGATTATGGTTCAGTTTTAGGCCGTGCCCGGCAACAATAAAGAGCAAGACAGCCAAAAGCCGCAGGAAGGTCGCAGCCAACACGCCAATGAGTGACGAGATTTCAGCTTCACCAAGGCCCGCCAGGCGCCGTCGCAGGCGGTTCGGGCTATGGATGCTGCTCAGCGTGATGTTCCTGTTCGGCCTGCTTGGCCTTGCAGGGATGTCGGTGACGGGCCGGGTGTTGACCGCGCCCGACTGGCTGACCGAGCAGACGGTGCAGCGGATCAACGGCACTATGGGAACCGGCCGGATCTCGCTTGGACGCATGGCGCTGCAGGTCGACGACCGCGGGGTTCCGCGCATCTTGCTGCACGATCTTGGGGTATTTGACTGGCGCGGGGCAGAGGTTGCCAGGCTCAACGAGGTCGGTGCGCGGTTTTCTCTGCAATCTCTGCTACGCGGCAAATTCAAGCCAGAGGTCTTGCGCCTGAACGGTGCGCAGGCAACGATACGCCGCCGGACCGATGGCCGGTTCGATGTCTCGTTTGGATCCGGCGCAGGGGCAACGGGCACTTTGCCCGATGTCCTTGATGCCATAGACAGAACGTTCGAAACGACGCCGCTCGCAAGCGTCGATCTGATCGAGGCCACCTCGTTGACGATCACCGTCGAAGACGCCCGATCTGGCCGTTTCTGGCAGGTGACGGAAGGCCGCCTGCAGGTGCAGCAGACCGAAGCGGCGCTGGATGTGTCAATTTCATTCGATATCTTCAACGGGACCGAGGATCTGGCCCGGACAGTGCTGGGCATCCATAGCAGCAAACTGGATTCATCGGCATCCTTCGGCGCAACATTCGAAAATGCCGCGGCAGCGGATATCGCGCTGCAAACCCCGGCGCTGAGCTTCCTCGGCGTTCTGGATGCTCCGATATCCGGCGCCGTGCGCGCTGAATTCGACCCGGGCGGGGCACTGAGTTCGCTTGCGGGGGCGCTGGAAATTGCCGCCGGCGCGTTGCAGCCGACGCCGCAAACGACGCCGATCAACTTCGAATCCGGCAAGGCCTATTTCCGCTACACTCCCGCTCTGGAGCGCATCCAGTTCTCCGAAGTCACCATCGTGTCCGAGGCAGGGCGCGCGTCAGGCAGCGGTCAGGCCTATCTGCGCGACTTTTTCAATGGGTGGCCCTCAACGCTGCTGGGCCAGTTCACCCTGAGCAATCTCGAGGTCGAACCGGCCGGTCTTTTCGCAGAGCCGGTCCGCTTCGAGGAGGGCGCATTTGATTTCCGGATGCGGCTTTCGCCGTTTCAGGTGGAGATCGGCCAGTTGATGCTGGGTTCGGGTGACGATGTCCTGCTGGCCAATGGAACGGTCCGGGCCGGCGCCGAGGGCTGGGAAGCGTCGGTGGATGCGGCGCTGAACCAGATCGACCGCGCGCGGTTGCTGACGGTCTGGCCGTCGTCGTTGCTGCCAAGGACCCGGAACTGGTTCGAAACAAACGTCAGTGAGGGCAGGATTTTTAATGTGGATGCCTCGGCCCGGCTCCAACCGGAGGCCGCGCCGCGAGTCGGGCTGGAATTCGAGTTTGCCGATGCAAATGTGCGTTTTCTCAAGACAATGCCGGAAATCACGGATGGACGCGGATATGCGTCCCTGCATCAGAACAGCTTTGCCGTTGCCCTCGAATCGGGATCCGTCGCCACGTCCGCCGGCGATCCGGTCGATCTTGCCGGAACCACATACCGGATCGAAGACACAAGGCAGAAACCGGCCCGCGCAACGGTGGCGCTGCAGGGTGCATCCTCGATCACTGCAGCGCTGACTCTGCTGAACGCGCCGCCCTTCAACGTACTGCGCCAATCGACCCTTCCGGTCGATTTCGCGGACGGGCGCACCCGCTTCAGCGGCCTGATCGGTTTTGATGTAAGGAAAGGCATCAAGCTACCTGACGTAGACTATCAGATCGCCGCCGATTTGATCGACGTTGCCTCCGATACCCTGGTGAAAGGGCGTGCTCTGACCGCTGGACGGCTCGCTCTCGCGGCCTCCCCGGAAGGCGTCAGAATCTCCGGCCCCGTGCGGTTGGGCGGCACCGCGCTGACGGCGGAATGGCAGCGCAAGTCCGGACCCGAGGAGGTTGGAAAAAGCGAGATTTCGGGAACCGTCGGGCTCGGGCAGGCATTTCTCGATGAATTTTCCATAGCGTTGCCGCCCGGCACCGTATCGGGCAACGGGCTCGCCCAGTTCGATATCGCACTGGCGGCAGGCCAGCCGCCACGGTTCAGCCTGACCTCTGATCTGAAGGGAATTGGCCTGCGGATCGCGGCACTTGGATGGTCGAAGGCCCGGGATGCGACGGGCGCGCTGCGCGTCGCGGGGGTGTTGGGCCCAGTCCCGTCAGTGGAACATCTGGACCTGACGGCGCCCGGCTTTGCGGCGACGGGCGGAAGCGTCCGGCTATCCGAGGCGGGCCAGATGGAAACCGCGTCCTTTGCGCGGGTTTCGGTCGGCGGCTGGCTGGACGCGCCGGTGCTGTTGCGCGGGCGCGGGCGTGGCGTGCCGCCCGCGATCACCGTCCAGGGCGGCACGATCGACGTGCGGAACGCGACTTTCGGCTCCGGTGGCGGGCAGGCAAGCGGCGGTCCGATCCGGCTGGAACTGGACCGGTTGACCGTGTCAGAGGGGATCGCGCTGACCCGGCTGACCGGAGACTTTGACGGCGCTGCCGGATTCAGCGGGACATTCACGGGCCGTGTCAACGACGGCGCCCGAATTGCCGGTCAGCTGGGCCCGGCCCGTAACGGCACGGCAATTCGGATCCAGAGCGGCAACGCAGGTGCGGTCTTGCGAAATGCCGGCGTCTTCCAGAATGCCGTCGGCGGGGAACTGGATCTGACGCTGCGCCCGCGGCGCGAGCCCGGCGTGTATGCGGGTCGCCTGAATGTCAGCAACACCCGCGTCGTGCGCGCGCCAGCGCTGACAGAGCTGCTGTCGGCAATCTCGATCGTCGGCCTGTTGGATCAGGTGAATGGACCCGGCATTGCGTTCAACGACGTCGAGGCGGAATTCGAGTTGTCTCCGCGTTCAGTCACCGTGATCAGGTCCAGCGCAACGGGTCCCTCGTTGGGCGTGTCCCTGGACGGCGTCTACGATCTTGGCAGCAAGCGGATGGATCTGCAGGGCGTCATGTCGCCGGTCTATTTCCTGAACGCGATTGGCCAGATATTCACGCGACGCGGAGAGGGGTTGTTCGGCTTCACGTTTCGGCTTACCGGCGCAGCCGAGGCGCCGCAGGTCAGCGTCAATCCCTTGTCCATCCTGACACCCGCCATGTTCCGAGAGATCTTCCGCCGCCCTGCGCCGACATTGAACCGATGAAACTGTCCGACTTCGATTTCGATCTTCCCGATCACCTGATCGCCACACGACCGGCGAAACCCCGCAGCGCGTCACGGCTGCTGGTGGCGACCGATCGGACCATCACCGACGCCTTCGCCCGCGACCTGCCGGATTTTCTGCGCCCCGGCGACCGGCTGGTGCTGAACGACACCAAAGTGATCCCCGCGCGCCTGTCCGGCATCCGGCGGCGGGATGGCGAGGCCGGCACCACCGAGGCGCGGGTCGAGGTCACGTTGCTGCAACCCACGGCCGATGGGCACTGGCGGGCGTTGCTCAAACCGCTGAAGAAAGTCCGCGATGGCGAGACGATCTGGTTCTCGTCCGACCTTTCCGCACGGGTGACAGAGCGTAGCGAAGGTGCCGCGGTTCTGGCCTTCAACCTGACCGGTGATGACTTTGATGCCGCCCTGGCCAGCGCCGGGTCAATGCCGCTGCCGCCCTATATCGCCGCGAAACGGGAAGCAGATGCGCAGGACAACGAGGATTATCAGACCGTCTGGGCGCGGGCCGCCGGGGCCGTCGCCGCGCCTACCGCCTCTCTGCATTTCGACGACGATCTTCTGGAGCGCCTGCGCCGTAAGGGTGTGACCTTCACCCATGTTACGCTGCATGTCGGCGCGGGAACGTTCCTGCCGGTCAAGGTCGACGATGTCAGCCAGCACAGGATGCATTCGGAATGGGGCGAGGTGACGCAAGACGCGGCGGCAGAGATCAACCGTGCCCATGCCGAAGGTCACCGGGTGATACCGGTCGGCACCACGGCGCTGCGTCTGATCGAAAGCGCGGCAGGTCCGGACGGTCTGGTACATCCCTGGCGGGGCGACACCGATATCTTCATCAAGCCGGGATACGGGTTCCGGGTGGCTGACGCGCTGATGACGAACTTTCATCTGCCCAAGTCGACGCTGATGATGCTGGTTTCGGCATTGATGGGAACCGACCGCATCCGGCAGATATACGCTCATGCCATTGCCGAGAATTATCGTTTTTTCTCTTACGGAGATGCCTCGCTTTTGCTACCGGGCGGCTTGCAGCGACCGAACTGAGTCGCAACGACGCCATTGGGCAGGTGGTAAAATCAATAAGCTCTGATGAAAGAGCGTTTGGAGTTGGTGATGATAACGGTGTTGCGGTCCTCATGGCCACTGTTGCTCGGCCTCATGCTCTTGATGGTTGGCAACGGTCTGCAGGGCACGCTTCTGGGTATTCGCGGCGCGATCGAAGGCTTCACGACCTTCGAGATGTCGATCATCATGGCGGCCTATTTCCTCGGCTTTCTGGGGGGGTCGCGGATGGCGCCGGAACTGATCAGGCGCGTCGGTCACGTTCGGGTCTTTGCGGCGCTGGGCTCATTCATCTCGGCGATCCTGATTCTTTACCCGGTGATGACGAACCCGATCGCCTGGATCGTGCTGCGCATCGCCATCGGGTTCTGCTTTTCGGCCGTCTATGTTACCGCTGAAAGCTGGCTGAACAATGCCGCGACGAATGAAAACCGCGGCAAGGCGCTGTCATTCTACCTGATGGTGCAGATGATCGGGATCATTTCTGCGCAGGCCCTGCTGGCCTTTGGCGATCCGTCGGGATTCATCTTGTTCGTGATCCCTTCGGTTCTGGTTTCGATCTCGTTCGCGCCGATCCTGCTGTCGGTCAACCCGACCCCGGCATTCGAAACCACCAAGCCGATGACGCTGCGCCAGCTGTTTCACATTTCGCCGCTTGGCTGCGTCGGCATCTTCCTACTGGGCGGGGTTTTCGCCGCTCAGTTCGGCATGTCGGCGGTTTACGGCACCGAAGCGGGGCTGTCGGTCAAGCAGATCTCGGTCTTCGTGTCTTCGGTCTATATCGGGGCGTTGCTGCTGCAATACCCGATCGGCTGGCTGTCGGACCGGATGGATCGCCGCGTGCTGATTTGCGGCACGGCGCTGGTCGGTGGCATCGCCGGGCTGGTCGGCCTTGTGTTCGACGAAAACTTCATGGTCCTGCTTGTCGTTGCCTTTCTGGTCGGCGGCGCGTCGAACCCGCTTTATTCGCTGCTGCTGGCCTATACCAACGACTTCCTGCAGCGCGAGGACATGGCCTCAGCCTCCGGCGGGTTGCTGTTCATCAATGGCGTCGGCGCGGTGACCGGACCGGTGATCACCGGCTGGATCATGTCGGTGATCGGGCCATCCGGGTTCTGGCTGTTCGTTGCCGGTCTGATGCTGACCCTGGCGGCTTACGCTGCCTACCGGATGACCCGCCGCAAGATCAAGGGGCAGGAGCGCGGCGCCTATGTCGGTGTGTCGCCCAGTGCCTCGGCGGTCACCCTGGAAGCCGCGACGGAATGGGCTATCGACGCTGCAGAAGAGGAACATAATACAGAGCAGCCGAGTTAAGTCTTGCCAAAACATGAATTTTTGGTGACGCTGAACTTGTCTGGGGGACGCACCGAGGAGGAGGGTGTCATGTCAAACCCTGAAGACGTTCTGGCCTATTGGTTGGATGAAATTGGTCCGGAAGGTTGGTACAAGGGTGGGGAAGACCTGGATCAACAGATACGCGACCGTTTCGAGGCCGGCTGGAGCGCGGCGCGCGAGGGGGCCCATAGCCTCTGGCTGACCTATCCGACCGGCACCTTGGCCTATATCATCCTGACCGATCAGTTCCCGCGCAACATGTTCCGCGGTTCTGCCAGGTCATTCGCCACCGACAACGCCGCCAGGGCGGCTGCGAAATCGGCGATTGCGCGGGGCTGGGATATGCGAGTCAATGAACCGGCGCGGCAGTTTTTCTACCTGCCGCTGATGCATTCCGAAAACCTGTGCGATCAGGACCGCTGCGTGCGGCTGATGCTGACCAGGATGCCACAGGCGGGCGAGAGCAATCTGCTGCATGCCAAGGCGCATCGCGAGATCATTCGCCGCTTCGGTCGCTTCCCGTTCAGAAACGAGGCGCTGTCGCGCGATACGACTCAGCCCGAGGCGGCTTTCATGCGCGAAGGCGGCTATGGCGCGACCGTAGAGGCACTTAAAGCAGCCTGAACCGACCATCCGCATGCAGGACCGGGCGAGCGGCAAGCCGGTGCTGTCCATGGACTTGACTCGGCCTTTCCATATCGTCGACCCCGCGATAGCCTGCCATTGAACGCATATTCGACCGAGAGGAATGCCGATGGCTGCGAAGTCTTTTGACATGATCGTGATCGGGGCCGGTCCGGGCGGCTATGTCGCCGCAATTCGCGGCGCTCAACTGGGCCTTGGCGTCGCCATCGTCGAGCGAGAGAACCTCGGCGGCATCTGCCTCAACTGGGGCTGCATCCCGACCAAGGCGTTGTTGCGCTCGTCGGAAATCTTTCATCTCATGCACAGGGCCAAGGAGTTTGGCCTGAAGGCCGAAAAGATCGGCTATGATCTTGACGCCGTGATCAAGCGGTCGCGCGACGTGGCGGGGCAGTTGTCGGGCGGTATCGGTCATCTGATGAAGAAGAACAAGATCACCGTGTTCATGGGAGCGGCGACGCTGACGGCCAAGGGCAAGGTCAGCGTCAAGACCGACAAAGGAATGGAAGAGCTTACAGCCGGCAACATCGTGCTGGCCACCGGCGCTCGAGCCCGTGAACTGCCGGGGCTCGAAGCGGATGGCGATCTGGTCTGGACCTATCGCCATGCATTGCAGCCGCCACGGATGCCGAAGAAACTGCTGGTGATAGGCTCGGGCGCGATCGGCATCGAGTTCGCCAGCTTTTACCACACCCTTGGCGCCGAAACGACGGTGGTCGAGGTGATGGACCGGATCCTGCCGGTCGAGGATGCCGAGATATCCGCCTTTGCCAAGAAACAGTTCGTCAAGCAAGGCATGACGATTATGGAAAAGGCAATGGTGAAGCAGCTGGACCGCGGCAAGGGCAAGGTGACAGCCCATATCGAGGTCGGCGGCAAGATTGAGAAGCACGAATTCGATACAGTGATCTCCGCCGTTGGCATCGTCGGCAATGTGGAAAATCTCGGGCTGGAGGATCTCGGCGTAAAGATCGACCGAACCCACGTCACGGTCGACGAACACTGCCGCACCGGGGTCGAGGGGCTCTTTGCCATCGGTGATATCGCCGGCGCGCCCTGGCTGGCGCACAAGGCCAGCCATGAGGGTGTGATGGTGGCCGAACTGATTGCCGGCCAGCGCCCGCACCCGGTGCGCCCCGAAAGCATTGCGGGCTGCACCTATTGCCAACCGCAGATCGCTTCTGTCGGGTACACCGAGGCAAAGGCAAAGGAGCTTGGCCACAAGGTCAAGGTCGGCAAGTTTCCGTTCATCGGCAACGGCAAGGCCATCGCTCTGGGCGAACCGGAGGGGATGATCAAGACGATCTTCGATGAGACGACCGGAGAGCTTCTTGGGGCTCATATGGTCGGTGCGGAAGTGACCGAGCTGATCCAGGGCTATATCGTCGGCCGGACGCTGGAGACGACCGAGCAGGAGTTGATGAATACCGTCTTCCCGCACCCGACCCTTTCCGAGATGATGCATGAAAGCGTGCTCGACGCCTACGGCCGGGCGTTGCATTTCTAGGACGTCGCCAGATCGCGATGGCACGGCGCCGGAAGGCCCGCTAGAAGCGTCGGCATGACCGATGCGACCCGCACCAATCTGCCGCTTGTCCTCATGCTCTGGGTGGCGGGACTGGGCGCGGCCGCCCAGTTCGGCAAGATCGCGGTTCTTTACGATCCGCTTGGGCAGCTTTACGCCGGGTCGGGGATCGGCCTGATGGTGTCGGTTGTGGGCATCGTCGGTCTGGTTTTCGGTGCGACGGCAGGGCTGATCGTTCAACGGATCGGATACCGCCGAGTGCTGGTCGCAGCGCTCGCGCTCGGAGCGGTGATTTCGGCGGTGCAAGCAACACTGCCGGGCTACGGGCTGATGATGCTGACCCGCCTGGTCGAGGGGTTTTCACATCTTGCCATTGTCGTCGCGGGGCCGGTGCTGATCGCGCGGGTCACCGCTCCGCGTCATTTCGGGGCGGCAATGTCGCTCTGGTCCAGCTTCTTCGGCGTGTCCTTTGCGCTGACCGCCTCGCTGGGGATGGCTCTGGTATCGGCCTGGGGCACGGCGTCGCTTTTTCTGGCTCATGCCGGGTTCATGGCGGTTCTTGCGCTGGTCCTCGGTCTCCTGATCCCGAAGGGTGGCAGACCCGTCAACCTGCCGCCGCTGTCGCTGAAATCCCTTGCGCGGCAACATGCCGAGATCTACGCCTCGCCCCGGATTGCCGCACCGGCACTTGGGTTCATGTTCTACACGGCGATGTATGTGGCGCTGCTGACGCTGCTGCCGGCGCAGTTCTCCGGGGCCGACCGGGTCATGGTTGCAACGGCGATGCCGCTGATCTCGATCGTCGTCTCGCTGACGCTCGGTGTGCTGCTGCTCAGCCGGATCGAGGCGGTTGCGGTGGTGCAGCTGGGCTTTGCCCTTGCAGGGGCTTCGGCCCTTCTGCTCTGGGCTGTCTGGGGCAATGCCGGGGCGGCGATGGTCGCGGCACTGCTGATTGCGGCGGCGATGGGGCTGGTACAGGGTGCGTCCTTCGCGTCGATCCCGCAGCTGAACCAGACCCACGATGACCGCGCCTATGCAGCGGGCGCGATAGCGCAACTGGGCAACCTTGGAACCACGTCCGGAACGCCTGTGCTGGCCGGGCTGCTGTCGGCGTTCGCGATCTACGGCATCTACCTTTTCGTGCTGCCTCTTGCCGCAGGCGGCATCGCTATTACGTGGTGGCTGGCGAACCGCCGCCGGATGGCGTAATTCAGGGCGGCAAATCAGAACGTTCCCGTAATGTTCTCATTTTTTGGTTGGAGACTCCCGTAGCTTCAACTATCTCTTAATCATTCACGCCCGGGGGCATTGATGGCTGAGCTGAAGAATATCGAGGTGCGCGGCGCGCGAGAACACAATCTCAAGAACATCGACGTGGACATCCCGCGCGACCAGCTAGTTGTAATCACCGGGCTTTCCGGATCGGGCAAGTCCAGCCTGGCGTTTGACACGGTCTATGCCGAGGGCCAGCGCCGCTACGTCGAATCGCTATCGGCCTATGCGCGGCAGTTCCTCGACATGATGGAAAAGCCGGATGTGGACCATATCAGCGGCCTGTCGCCGGCGATTTCAATCGAGCAGAAAACCACCAGCAAGAACCCGCGCTCGACCGTCGGCACGGTCACCGAGATATACGATTACCTGCGCCTGCTCTTCGCCCGCGTCGGCACGCCCTACAGCCCCGCCACCGGACTTCCGATCGAGGCGCAGCAGGTGCAGGACATGGTCGACCGCGTGATGGCAATGGAAGAGGGGACCCGCGCCTATTTGCTGGCCCCGATCGTTCGCGACCGCAAGGGCGAATACCGCAAAGAGTTCATTGAACTTCGCAAGCAGGGCTTCCAGCGCGTCAAGGTCGACGGCCAGTTCTACGAGTTGGAGGATGCGCCGACGCTCGACAAGAAGTTCCGCCACGATATCGACGTGGTAGTGGACCGGATCGTCGTGCGCGAGGGGCTGGAGACCCGGCTTGCTGATTCGTTCCGCACCGCGCTCGACCTAGCCGATGGCATCGCGATCCTGGAAACCGCACCGGCCGAAGGGGAGCCGGAGCGGTTCACCTTTTCAGAAAAATTCGCCTGCCCGGTCAGTGGGTTCACCATCCCCGAGATTGAACCACGCCTGTTTTCCTTCAACGCTCCCTTCGGGGCCTGCCCGGCTTGCGACGGCTTGGGAGTGGAGTTGTTCTTCGACGAACGGTTGATCGTTCCCGATGTCACGCTGAAGATCGAAGACGGTGCGCTGGCCCCCTGGCGCAAGGGCAAGTCGCCCTACTTCCTGCAAACCATCGAGTCGCTCGCCAAGCACTACGGTTTCAAGAAATCCTCGCGCTGGAAGGACTTGCCGGAGAAAGTTCAACAGGTATTCCTGTATGGCTCGGGCGAGGAAGAGATCGACTTTCGCTATGACGAGGGCGGCCGTGTCTATCAGGTCAAGCGTAACTTCGAGGGCGTGATCCCGAACATGGTGCGGCGCTACCGCGAAACCGATTCCGCCTGGATCCGCGAAGAATTCGAACGCTACCAGAACAACCGTCCCTGTGGCACCTGCGAGGGCTTCCGGCTGCGCGAAGAGGCGCTGGCCGTGAAGATCGGCGGGCTTCATGCAGGGCAGATCGTGCAAATGTCGATCAAGGAGGCCTTTGCCTGGTGCGAGGCGGTGCCGGAGAAACTGACCAAGCAAAAGAACGAGATCGCCCGCGCAATCCTGAAGGAGATCCGCGAACGGCTGGGTTTCCTGAACAATGTCGGGCTGGAATATCTGACGCTGTCGCGCAATGCCGGCACGCTGTCGGGCGGTGAAAGCCAGCGGATCAGGCTTGCCAGCCAGATCGGATCAGGGCTGACGGGAGTGCTCTACGTGCTCGATGAACCTTCGATCGGTTTGCACCAGCGCGACAACGACCGGCTGCTTGGCACGCTGAAGAACCTGCGCGATCAGGGCAATACCGTGATAGTCGTGGAGCATGACGAGGAGGCAATCCGCGAGGCGGATTACGTTTTCGACATCGGGCCCGGTGCTGGGGTGCATGGCGGACAAATCGTCGCCAAGGGCACACCGGCCGAGGTGGCGGCGGATCCGGCGTCGATCACCGGTCAGTATCTGAGCGGAACACGGGAGATTCCGGTGCCCCGGATGCGGCGCAGTGGAAACAAGAAAAATATAACTGTTGTAAAGGCTTCCGGGAACAACCTCAGAGAAATGACGGCGGAGTTCCCGCTTGGAATGTTTGTCTGCGTCACAGGAGTCTCGGGCGGCGGCAAGTCGACGCTTACGATCGAGACCCTGTTCAAGACCGCGAGCATGCGGCTGAACGGCGCGCGCCAGACGCCTGCGCCCTGCGAGACGATCAAGGGGCTGGAGCATCTCGATAAGGTCATCGACATCGACCAGCGGCCGATCGGCCGGACGCCACGGTCGAACCCCGCGACGTATACCGGCGCCTTTACCCCGATCCGGGATTGGTTCGCCGGTTTGCCGGAAGCGAAAACAAGGGGTTACAAGCCGGGCCGCTTTTCATTCAACGTCAAGGGCGGGCGCTGCGAAGCCTGTCAGGGTGACGGCGTCATCAAGATCGAGATGCATTTCCTGCCCGATGTCTATGTCACCTGCGAAACCTGCAAGGGCGCTCGGTACAACCGGGAAACCCTGGAAATTCGGTTCAAAGGCAAGAGCATAGCAGATGTTCTTGATATGACCGTCGAGGATGCGCAGGAGTTCTTCAAGGCAGTGCCGTCGATTCGCGAGAAGATGGATGCGCTGATGCAGGTCGGCCTTGGCTACATCAAGGTTGGTCAGCAGGCGACGACCCTGTCGGGCGGTGAGGCGCAACGGGTCAAGCTGTCCAAGGAATTGGCGCGACGGTCAACCGGGCGGACGCTTTACATTCTTGATGAGCCGACCACCGGTCTGCATTTTGAAGACGTTCGCAAGCTTCTGGAAGTGCTTCATGAATTGGTCGAGCAGGGCAATACGGTCGTGGTCATCGAGCATAACCTGGACGTGATCAAGACGGCGGACTGGATCATCGACATTGGCCCCGAAGGCGGTGACGGTGGCGGCGAGATCGTGGCCATCGGAACGCCGGAGGATGTGGCGGAGTCGACGCGCAGCCATACCGGGCGGTACCTGAAGACTATGCTGGGCAAGCGGAAGGTGGCGGCGGAATAGGTCATTTCTGCGGCGGAAAGTCCGGCAACAGGCGGGGATCGTCTTGGAACGATAAAAAACTCAGGCGTCGAGTTCGACCCAAACCGGGACATGGTCGGAGGGTTTGTCGTGACCGCGAATATGCTTGTCGATTTGACAGTCAAGCAGCAGGTCGGCGCATTGCGGGGTCAGCAGGAAATGGTCGATGCGGATGCCATCATTCTTCTGCCAGGCGCCAGCCTGATAGTCCCAAAAGCTATAGATATCGGGGGCTTGGGTGCGGGCCCGCAGGGCGTCGGTGAAGCCGAGATTGAGGATTTGGCGGAATGCGGCGCGGGATTGCGGAAGGGCCAGCGCATCCGTGCGCCAGACGTCGGGACGGGCGGCGTCGATATCTTGCGGAATGACGTTGTAATCGCCCGCCATGATGGCCGGTTCCTCTTGTGATAACAGTTCTTTGGCGCGTGAACGTAATCTTTCCATCCAGGTCAGTTTGTAATCGTATTTCGGCCCGGGCGCCGGGTTGCCGTTGGGCAGGTACAGGCCGCAGACGCGAATCGCGGTCTTGCCGACGACAGTAGCCTCGATCCAGCGCGCTTGCTCATCGTCGTCACCGCCGGGAAGCCCGCGGGTGACATCCTCCAGCGGCAACTTTGACAGGATCGCGACGCCGTTGAACGATTTTTGTCCATGCGTCTCAACATTGTAGCCGCGATCCTCGAACAATTCGCGCGGGAAGTTCTGGTCGATCGACTTGATCTCCTGCAAAAGCACGACATCCGGTTCAGCCTCGTCAAGCCAGGCGGGCAACGCTTCGGCGCGGGCCTTGATGCCGTTGATGTTGAAGGTGGCGATCTTCATGGGACCTCGAAGTGTTGAGTGCGGTCAGGTTAACCAAGCGCGCGGCGGGCGCAATGGGGCATCGGGAGCGCGATAGGTCAGCCGGCAGCGATCGCCGTTCCTGCGGCATGCGCCGACGACCATGCCCATTGAAAGTTGTAACCGCCAAGCCAGCCGGTGACATCGACGACCTCTCCGATGAAATAGAGTCCCGGTACGCTGCGACATTGCATCGTGCGGGCATCGAGCGCGCTGGTGGCGACACCGCCAAGCGTGACCTCGGCGGTGCGGTAGCCTTCCGAGCCCGTCGGGGTCAACAGCCACCCCGTCAGCCGGTCGGCGAGGGCCGCGAGCGCCGAGTCAGATTGATCGGCGAGGTTGCCTGAAAGTTGCCAGTGATCGGCGAGGGCGGTGACGAGCCTGGCGGGCATCAGGTCGGTCAGCACGGTGGAAAGGTTGCGGCGACCGGACTTCTGCCGTTGGTCGCGCAGGATCTGGAACACGTCTTTTCCGGGCAGGAGGTTCACGCTGATCGACTGGCGCTCGCGCCAGTAGCTGGAGATCTGCAAGATCGCAGGACCGGACAGGCCGCGATGGGTGAACAGCAGGGCCTCTGCGAAGGTGGCACCGTTGCTACTGACGCTCGCGGGCAGGGCGACACCGGAAAGTGGCTTGATCAGCGCCATGTCCGCCTCGCCGAAGGTAAAGGGCACAAGGCCGGCGCGGGTCTCGGTCAAGGGCAGCCCGAATTGCTGCGCAATCCGGTGGCCGAAGCCGGTGGCGCCCATCTTCGGGATCGACTTGCCGCCGGTGGCGATCACCAGGTTTTCGCAGGTCAGTATCGCGCCGTCCGAAAGCCTCAGCGTGAAATCGCTGTCCTTCGAGATCTCCGTCACCGAGGTTTGCAGCCGAAGTTCCGCGGGCTGCATTTCGGACAGCAGCATTGCGATGATGTCTTTCGCGGACGTGTCGCAGAACAGTTGGCCGAGGGTTTTTTCGTGGTAGGGTATCCGGTGTCGCGCCACCAGGTCGATGAAATCCCATTGGGTGTATCGGGCAAGGGCAGATTTCGCGAAATGCGGATTGTCCGAAAGGAAATTCGCCGGCCCGCAATGAAGATTGGTAAAATTGCAGCGCCCGCCACCGGAGATGCGGATCTTTTCGCCCGGTGCCTTGGCATGGTCGATGACCAGCGTGCGGCCAGCTTTCGCCGCGTAGGCGGCGCAGTGCAGACCGGCGGCGCCGGCGCCGAGGATGACGGTGCGATAGTCGGACATGGCTCCCTGGCCCCGGTGCCCCGGTCTACGGGGCGCGGGCCAAGCCCTAGCCGTCAATGGCGGTCAATGGCAAGTCGGCTACCAGGAGGCCAGCTGGTTGCGACCATGGACGCGGGCGTCGTCACCGTCGCCATGCAACGAGGCGAACTTGATGTACATGTGTGCACTGAGATAGGGCGTCTTGCCGCGCAAGGTCACCACCTCACCGGCATAGACGGTTTTTTCCGTCCAGCCGCCCGGAGAGGCATCGTCCTTGCACTGCACCACCGCATAGGCGCCGGGTTTGGCATAGAGTCCGGCCGTCGTCACATAGGTCGCCATCCAGCCGCGCATATCGAAGGTTGCCTTGTTGCCAAGCTTGATCGCTTTGCCGTCAGGCAGGGTGACCGACAGCCGTTGAACCTTGTCCTCAAATGGATTGGCTCCGCCAAGATAGCCTTTCAGTGCGGCGTCAAAGGCGGCGGAGTCGGCCTCGTTCAGGGCAAGTACCGAGTGCAACGGCGCGTATTGCAGCCCCACCAGCGCAAGATAGAGCTTGCCGGCCTGCGGGCCGGTGGGATGGGCGGCCTGTTGCAGCCCGCGATCGGCTTGTGAGAATATCTCGCTGCGGTTCAGGCTTTCGCGCCATTCGTCGAAATCCTTGGAGGCGACCTTGCCGCCGGCCAGCGCGATATTAACCGTTGAGGCCGCGCGATAGGTCTTGTCCTCCGTGGTCGAGCGGGTCCCGAAGGAATACTTGCCGGTGACGTATCCGCCGGCCTCTGCCTTGGCCTGCCCGCCGATTGAGACCTTGGTGCTGGCGATGGTCTTGGCCGTGGCCGCGTCGAGAGTGAGCGAGGTGTTGACCTTGATCTGACCGCCGATCTTGCCGGATCTAACGAAATGGGTGCCGTATTCGGTGAAGAAGGACTTGAAATCGTCGCTCTTCAGCGCTTTCTCCGCCGCCTTGGCGACTTCGGGCCGGACTGCATCGGAGAGTTTGCGGCAATCGAGGCCGAGAATCACGTATTCACCCGCCAGAGAAACATAGTGCTGCGCCTTGGTTGAACTGGTCTGCTCGAACATCTCGTTGGCGGCACTGGCCTGGCCACTGAATTCAACCCCTTCGACCGTGCCGCCCATGCCGACTTCGGCTCCGAGGGTGCGTTGGTACGATCGCGCGGTTTCCATCACGCCGGAAAAGCGCATCTCGGTCATTGTGTGTTCGGGGCTGGGGCTGAAACGGAACTGATCCGGAATCAGGATCTTCTTCTGGAATTCGAAAACCTGTTTCTTCTCGTAAGTGAAATTGACCACGGGTTCGAGGGGCTGGTTATGGATGATGTCGATGCCGTAGCCCAGGATGCCATAATCGCTCATCTTTTCCATTTAATCGGTCCCTGTTTGTTCAATCCGGCAAGTATAGGCGGGACGAAGGCCAGCACGGACCTGTATCCGAAACATGGCCGTAAGGCGCGGGAATCCGCCGACAGGCGGACCGGGCCGGCGCATGATGTCGCGGGTTTTCGCGTTCGGGGAGAAGGCGAAAGACAGCGAAGCTTGTTTCTATGGGAAGCCTGATCGCTTCAGGGCCGCAGGCGGTAACCCGAGCGGTCGCGCATGGCGCTGACCGTCTTGAACAGGCCGAACCGCGGTTCCACCTCGACATCGGGCGCGCGCGGGGTGATCCGGCATGACTTGTCATTGGTCCGCTTCAAGAGCGCGTCGATCGGCAAGGCGGGGCTGTTGGCCAGACGCGAAGTCAGATCGACAGTCTGGCAGCGCAGTTGCTGCAGCGCCGGGCGGCGCGAGCGAAACATGACGGCGCCCGTTGATGGCAGCCGCGCGAGCAGGTCGTCGTCATCTGCCACAGCGTCTGATGCGGTGTTGGTGAAATCCACGATGATGTACCCTTGCGAACACCCCCGTCGGGAAGGATCATCGAAAAACACGGCAAAATTGTGACTGAAGCCAACGTCACCCCTTCAGGCGGGAGCGGTCCGACGCAGCAGGTTACATCGAGAACGAGGTGCCGCATCCGCAGGAGGAGGTGGCATTGGGATTCTCGATCACGAACCGCGCACCGATCAGTTCCTCGGAGAAGTCGATCGTGGCATTCGACAGGAACGGCAAAGAAACGCTGTCGACGATAACCTTCTGTCCTTCGCTTTCAAGGATCAGGTCATCGTCGGCGGGGTCGTCGAGCTTGATGTCATACTGGAAACCCGAACAGCCGCCGCCATCCACGGCAACGCGCAACGCCTTGGACTCTCCGGTCGCCGCGTTGATCTCGGCAAGACGCGCATAGGCGCGGGGGGTGACTTTCGGAGGCAGGTTCAGATCCATGGCGCACTCGGACGTTTCGATTTCTTCATTCGTGCAATATATGTGGGATGGGACAGAGCGACAAGAACAGGCGGAAAAAATGCCAAGAATCTATGCGTGCGACCCTGCGCAAAGTCGCGGGAGGCAGTTTCCAGAGGCGATCAGCACGTTTCGCACGCCATTTCAGCGCGATCGCGACCGGATCATCCATTCCAGCGCCTTCCGGCGGCTGAAGCACAAGACCCAGGTCTTTGTCGAGCACGAGGGCGATTATTACCGCACGCGCCTCACGCATTCGATCGAGGTGGCGCAGGTGGCGCGCACCGTCGCCGGCGCCTTGGGGCTGAACGAGGAACTGGCCGAGGCGGTGGCGCTGGCGCATGATCTGGGGCATCCGCCGTTCGGCCATACCGGCGAGGATGCGCTGCATGTGCTGATGAAGCCCTACGGTGGCTTCGACCACAATGCGCAGGCGATCCGGATCGTCACCAAGCTGGAGCGCCATTACGCGGATTTCGACGGGCTCAACCTGACTTGGGAAACGCTGGAGGGGCTGGCCAAGCATAACGGGCCGGTGACGGGGCCGCTGGCGACGGGATCGCATGCCGTGGCCCAGGGCGAGACGATGCCTTATGCGCTGAAGGAGTTCAACGATCAGTACGATCTGGAACTTGACACCTATCCCAGCGCCGAGGCGCAGGTCGCGGCTTTTGCCGATGATGTGGCTTATAACCATCATGACCTGCATGACGGGTTGCGCGCCGGGCTGTTCACAGAGGCTGACCTGATGGACTTGCCGGTCACGGGCCCGGCATTCGAGGAGGTCGATCGACTTTATCCGGGGTTGCAGCCGATGCGACGGCGGCACGAGGCGTTGCGGCGGGTGTTTGGCGTGATGGTCGAGGATGTGATCGCGATTGCCGAGAACCGGCTGGCCGGGGCGGGGGCCGAGACGGCGGATGACATCCGGCATCTCGGCCAGCCGATGATCCGGTTTTCCAAGAAGCTTTACATGGATCTGAAATCCATAAAATCCTTCCTGTTCCAAAGGATGTACCGGGCGCCCACCGTGATGCAGGAACGCGCAAGGGTGACTAGGGTGATCGAGGATATCTTTCCCTTCTACATGGCGCGGCCCGAACTGCTGCCCGAGGACTGGCGCGGCGCTATTGCGGTGGCACGCGACGAGACCGCCCTGGCGCGAGTGGTTCTGGATTACGTCGCCGGAATGACCGACCGCTTCGCGATCCAGGAGCATGCCCGGTTGGGATTGAGCGGCTAGGGGTTTCCTGGCGGGAAAGATCCGGGCGCCCGGTGATGAAATTCGGCGGACAAAGACCGCCTGCCTTACGGGCTGACGGGTTGCCGCGCACTGGCCGAGCCGCCGCGCGGGGTTGCGACGTAGGGAACGGTGCCATGGGCCGCGCTCAAGTGCCTGGCGCCGTTTGCCGCCGCGCCGATGATCAGACCCCGCCGCGACAGCGCAAAAGTGTCAGCACTCCGGTAGAGACCAATGGGGGGTTTGCATGCCGGATTTGCTGGCGCAGCGAATGATGCAAGCCTGGGTGGCCCTCGGCGGGCTGGACGCCGCGCGGTGCATTTCAGGACCAGGCGCTGTCGACGCTGAATGGGCGCTGTCGGTTGCCTGTCGGTCGGGCGGGGCTTTTTGATCGTGGTCCAGAAGCGGATCCGCTATCCTTTTGACGGTTCTCGATCAGCGCAGAACGACCGATCGGCAACGCTGCCGACGCAGTTTTTCCTGGTCGTAACGCGTTCTGTTTCCCTCGGCGCATTTGGTGCTATGAAAATCTCGCAACCGAGATGACAGCAGGATATCAGACCTATGGCAGTGGCGGAAACGGGCGGGATGGACCCGGTGGCGGCCTTCGCGCTGATCGGCGCTATCGGCGTCGGCTCGCAGTGGCTGGCCTGGCGGCTGAGGATGCCGGCCATCGTGCTGATGCTGGTCGCCGGCGTGCTGGTCGGGCCTGTATTCGGGCTGATCGACCCGCAACGCGATATCGGCGCGCTTGCCGGGCCGATGATCTCGATTGCCGTGGCGATCATCCTTTTCGAGGGCGGCTTGACGCTGAACTTTCACACCCTGCGGGATGCCGCCCAAGGCGTCATGCGGCTGGTGGTGATCGGCGCGCCTCTGGGATGGCTCTTGTCGGCGCTGGCTCTGCGCTACGGGGCGGGGCTGAGTTGGGAGGCGAGCGCGGTTTTCGGCGGAATCATGATCGTGACCGGGCCGACGGTGATCGCGCCCTTGTTACGGCAGGCGCGGATGGCGCATCGGCCCGCGGCGCTGCTGCAGTGGGAGGCGATCGTCAATGATCCGATCGGCGCGCTGGCCGCCGTTCTGGCCTTCGAGGCGGTGGTCGCGTTGCGCACGGTCGAAACGCTGGGCGGCGCAGTCTGGTCGCTGTTGGTCGGCATCGTCGTGGCGACCGTGCTGGGCGCGCTCGGCGGTGTCGGGCTGGCGCAGGCATTCCGGCGCGGTTATGTGCCGGAGTACATGAAGGTTCCGGCGCTGTTCTCGGCGATTCTGGCGGTTTTCGCGCTGGCCGATGGCGTACTGCATGAAAGCGGCCTGCTGGCGGTGACGATCATGGGCGTGGTGATCGCCAATGCGAAGCTGCCGTCCTACGACGAACTGCGGCGGTTCAAGGAACACGCCACGGTGCTGCTGGTCTCTGGCGTGTTCGTGCTGTTGGCATCGTCACTGGATTTCACCACGCTGGCGCAGTTGGATTGGCGCGCGGTCCTGTTCGTCGCGGCGGTGGTGCTGGTGGCGCGGCCGGTTACGGTGCTGACCGCCTTTGCCGGCACCGATCTGCCCTGGCGAGAGCGGCTGCTGATCGCGCTGACCGGGCCAAGGGGCATCGTGCTGGTCGCGGTGGCGGGGCTGTTTGGCACCCGGCTGGCGGAACTGGGGATCGAGGATGGCGGGTTGATCGGTCCGCTGGCCTTCGCTCTGGTCGGCGCGACGGTCGTGCTGCATGGCTTCACGCTGGTGCCATTCGCCCGCTGGCTGGGGCTGGCGGACCGCGCTGCGCCGGGCGTGCTTCTGGTTGGCGGTTCGCGCTGGACGACGGCGTTTGCCGAGGCGCTTGAGAAGGCCGAGGTGCCGGTTCTGGTGACCGATCCGAACCGCAGCCATCTGCGCCGTGCGCGCGAAGTCGGTGTGGCGACCTATTTTGGTGACATCCTGGCGGAAGCCGCCGAGCAGAACGTCGCGTTCGTAAGCTATGCCACGCTGGTCGCCGCTACGGACAACGACGCCTACAACACGCTGGTCGCCACCGACCTGGGGCCGGAATTCGGCCGGACGAACGTGTATCAGATTGCCCGGATGAACAGCGAGGGTGCCCGGAATTCGCTGCCGGAAACGCTTGGCGGACGGCGTTTTGGCAGTGCCGAGACTTATGCCGCACTGGACCGGAAGCTGGCCGAGGGCTGGACCTTTGGCACCACCCGGATCACCGAGGCGTTCAGCGTCGGGGATTGGCGCACCAGGAACCCTGACGGCGTGATCATGGCGCGGGTGCGGCCGGGCGGCGAGGTGAAGATGGATCTGGATGATGAGATCACCAAGGTGACGGAGGGTACCCGGATCATCACGATGCTGCCGCCCGGCGCGATGCAGGATAACGGCGCTGCAGACTAGCGCAGGGGCCTCTGGCGGGGATATTTTTGAGCGGAAGAAGGGGTGGACGTTGACCCCGGTTTTCGGCGTGATACACCGCGCCGGTAGTGTGGGAATGAAGCGATGAACCTGTTTTCCGATATCCGCGCGCTGGTGATCGAGGCGCTGGAGGCGATGGTGGCCGAGGGGGTTCTGCCCGCCGGCCTCGATTTCGCCGCCGTGACGGTAGAGCCGCCGCGCGATGCGCTGCATGGCGACATGGCGACCAACGCGGCGATGGTGCTGGCCAAGCCTGCCGGCAGGGTGCCGCGCGCGATTGCCGAAGCGCTGGCGCCTTTTCTGCTGGCGGATGCGCGGATCGAGGTCGCAGAGGTGGCCGGGCCGGGATTTCTGAACCTGCGGCTGGCCGGCTCTGCCTGGGACGGCATCGTCAGCGCGGTTCTGGCGGAGGGGACGGCCTACGGGCGGTCCCAACTGGGGGCCGGCCAGAGCGTCAACGTGGAATATGTTTCGGCCAATCCCACCGGGCCGCTGCATGTTGGCCATACACGTGGGGCGGTTTTCGGTGACGCGCTGGCCTCGCTTCTGGACTTTGCCGGATACCAGGTGACCCGCGAATACTACATCAACGATGGCGGCGCGCAGGTCGATGTGCTGGCACGCTCGGCCTATGAGCGCTACCGCGAGGCCTGTGGCCATGCGCCCGAAATTGCCGAGGGACTTTATCCCGGTGATTACCTGGTCCCGGTCGGCGAGGCGATGAAGGACAAGTATGGCGAGAGCCTGCTGGACCGTCCCGAAGCCGACTGGATGGACGAGGTCAGGGAATTCGCGACCCAAGCGATGATGGTGATGATCCGAGACGATCTGGCGTCGCTCGGCGTCGAGATGGACAGTTTCTTCAGCGAGAAATCGCTTTACGGCACCGGGCTGATCGAAAAAGCGATTGCCGAACTCGACGCAAAAGGTCTGATCTACGAGGGTGTTCTGGAGCCGCCGAAAGGCATGGTGCCCGAAGACTGGGAACCGCGCGAGCAGACGCTGTTCCGTTCGACCGCGCATGGCGACGACGTCGACCGGCCGGTGAAGAAATCGGACGGTAGCTGGACCTATTTCGCGCCGGACATCGCCTATCATTATGACAAGGTTGCAAGGGGTTACGACCAGCTTATCGATGTGTTTGGGGCGGATCACTCCGGTTATGTCAAGCGGATGAAGGCGGCGGTGTCTGCGTTGTCGGATGGTCGGGTGCCGCTGGATGTGAAGCTGACACAGCTGGTAAAGCTGTGGAAGAATGGCGAGCCCTTCAAGATGTCTAAGCGGGCCGGCAATTTCGTGACGCTCCGCGACGTGGTCGAGCAGGTCGGGTCGGACGTGACCCGGTTTCACATGCTGACACGCAAGAATGACGCGCCCCTCGATTTCGATTTCGACAAGGTGCTGGAGCAGTCCAAGGACAATCCGGTCTTTTATGTGCAATACGCCCATGCACGGGTGTCGAGCGTGCTGCGCAAGGCCGCAGAGATGGGTGTTGGGCTGAACGACGCCGCGCAATTGGAGGATGAGACCGAACTGAAGGTCGCGAAACGGCTGGCGGAATGGCCGCGTCTGGTCGAGATCGCCGCCAAGGGGCACGAGCCGCACCGGATCGCCTTCTACCTCTATGATCTGGCCAGCGATTTCCATGCGCTCTGGCACAGGGGCAACGAAAACCCCGCCCTGCGCTTCCTGCAAGAGGGCGATGCGGCAGCCTCGGCCGCAAAAATCGCGCTGCCAAGGGCCGTGGCCGTTGTTATTTCCGCAGGTCTTGGTATCTTAGGGGTGACCCCGGTTCAGGAAATGCGCTGAAAAAAGAGCGCCCGGACCGAAGAAGGGGTCTTGTGCAGGCAAGACAATCCGCGACCGGAACACCCCGTCGCGGGAGCAGTGAGGCGGTATGACGGATTTCGAATATGGCGAGGCCATGCGCGAGGAGCATCCTTCGCACGGGGCGTTTGTGGTGTCGCTGGTCAACTGGGCCGGCGCGCTGATCTCGGTCGCGCTGATCGCGGGACTGGGGCTTTGGGGCTACAAGCTGTGGGTGCGCGATGTGTCGGGCGTGCCGGTGGTTCGTGCGCTGGAAGGGCCGATGCGAACCGCGCCCGACGATCCGGGCGGCATGGCGGCAGAGCATCAGGGGCTGGCAGTCAACAACATCGCCGCCGAAGGTCAGGCCGCGCCGCCGCCCGACCGTCTGGTTCTGGCGCCGCGCCCGGTGACGCTGACCGAAGAGGATCAGAGCCCGGTCGAGTTGCAGGCCGAACAGCAAGAGGCGGTTGCCGCCGAACTGGCCGCCGCCGAAGAGGCCGAGGCCGCCGCGGCGATGAGCGCCATCGATCAGGCCATCGCCGAGGCGCTTGGCGGTACCGCCGAGGCCGGCGAACCGCGGGTCCAGGAGACCGAGACGCTGGTGACGGCCTCGGTCGAAGTGACCGATGAAGAGCCGGAAATGGCTGAAGCCATCGAAAAGGCGGTTCCCGAAGGTGCGATCCCGGCCAGCATCGCCGGCGTTGCGCGCTCGCCCCGTCCGGCGCCTAAGCCAGCGGATTTCGCGCCTGCAGAGACCGCAACCATTGCGGCGACGTCCGCCGAGGCTGGCGCGGTCAACGCGATTGATCCGGCGACGATCCCGGTCGGTACGCGGCTGGCTCAGCTTGGAGCGTTCGATACGGTCGCCGTGGCCGAGGCGGAATGGACCACGCTTGCCGAGCAGTTCGCGGATGTGATGGGCGATAAGGGCCGGGTCATTCAAGAGGCGCAATCGGGCGGAAAGACCTTCTACCGGCTGCGTGCGCAGGGCTTCGAGGATATCAATGATGCGCGACGGTTCTGTTCGGTGATCCTTGCGACGGGGGCTTCCTGCATCCCGGTGATCACTCGCTGAATGGGCCAGGGCGGCTATATTTTCGGATGCGAAGGGCTGGCGGTCACACCCGCCGAGGCGGCATTCTTCGGCAGGGCGCAGCCTTGGGGATTCATCCTTTTCGCCCGCAATGTCGATCATCCCGACCAGGTGCGCCGGCTGACCGCCGAACTGCGCGCTTCGGTCGGCCGCGAGGCACCGGTGCTGATCGACCAGGAAGGCGGCCGCGTGCAGCGGTTGCGCGGACCGCACTGGCGCGACTGGCTGCCGCCGCTCGATCATGTGACCCTGGCCGGAGACGCCGCCCGGCGGGCGATGTGGCTGCGCTACCGGCTGATCGCCGAGGAATTGCGCAGCGTCGGAATCGACGTCGATTGCGCCCCCTGTGCTGACGTTGTCGGCCCGATGACACACGCCGTTCTGCGCAACCGGTGCTACGCCGACACGCCGGGCAGGGTGGCGGTGCTGGCTCGTGCGGTGGCCGAGGGGTTGATCGCGGGCGGGGTGGCGCCCGTGGTCAAGCACATCCCGGGGCATGGCCGGGCGCTGGTCGACAGCCATCTGGACCTGCCGCGCACCGATGCGCCGCGTGCAGTGCTGGAGGCCGCGGATTTCGCGCCGTTCCGGGCGCTCAACGATCTGCCAATGGGCATGTCGGCTCATATCGTCTTCGAGGCGCTGGACGATCGTCCCGCGACGATTTCTGACATCGTGATCCGGGTGATCCGTGACGACATCGGTTTTGGCGGACTGTTGATGACGGACGATATCTCGATGCAGGCGCTCAAAGGCGATGTCGCCAGCCGGTCGCGGGCGGCATTGGAGGCGGGCTGCGACATGGTGCTGCATTGCAACGGCAAGCTGGTCGAGATGCAGGCAGTCGCAGACGCGGCGGGCGCCATGGGCAAGGCCGCCCAGGACCGCGCCGATGCGGCGCTGGCGGCGCGGGGCCGGTGCGAGGCCATTGACATCGCCGCCGCCGAGGCCGAGCTTGATGCGCTGATGCAGGGCAGGGCGCATGTCTGATGAGTTTGATGACGACAGGCTGCCGGTCGAGGAACGGCTGGCCGCCGAGGCGCTGATCGTTGATGTCGATGGGTTCGAGGGGCCGTTGGACCTGCTTTTGACGCTGTCGCGCACGCAAAAGGTCGACCTGCGCAAGATCTCGGTGCTGCAACTGGCGGTGCAATATCTGCGCTTCGTCGAAGAGGCGCGGAAGCTGCGGATCGAGCTGGCCGCCGACTATCTGGTGATGGCGGCTTGGCTGGCGTTTCTCAAGTCGCGACTGCTGCTGCCCCCCGATCCCGCCGACGAAGGGCCATCGGGCGAGGACCTGGCCGCACATCTGGCGTTCCAGCTGGAACGCTTGCAGGCGATGCGCGAAAGCGCCGCCAAGCTGATGGCGCGCGACCAGAAGGGCCGCGATTTCTTCGTGCGCGGCATCCCCGAAGATGTCGAACGGGTCCGCCGCGTGACCTACACCGCGACGCTTCTGGACCTGATGCAGGGCTATGCCCGGATCAGGACCCGCGACGATTTCCGCCCCTATTCGATGGACCGCGAGCATGTTTTGACAATGGAGCAGGCGCTGGAACGGATGCGCGGGCTGATCGGGTTCATGGGCGAGTGGGCGGACCTGTCCTCTTTCCTGCCCGAGGGCTGGGGCCTTGATCCGGCGCGGCGGAGGTCAGCCACGGCGGCGACATTCGCGGCCAGTCTTGAACTGGCCAAGGCGGGACGGATCGAGATAAGGCAGGACGAGACATTCTCGCCGATTCAGATACGGAAGAAGGCCGATGGCTGAGAACAAGGAAGCAAGCCTGTTTCAGGCCCCGCCGCTGGCCGAGCAGGAGCGGATGGTCGAGGCGATCCTGTTCGCCACCGTCGAACCAGTGACCGTGGCCGATCTGAACGCGCGGATGCCGCATGGTGCGGATGCCGCCGATGCACTGGCCGCCTTGCGCAAGCGCTACGAGGGGCGCGGGGTGCGGGTGGTGAAGGTCGGTGACGCCTGGGCGATGCGGACAGCGCCCGATCTGGGCTTCCTGATGCAGAAGGAAACCACCGAGGTCCGCAAGCTCTCGCGCGCCGCGATCGAGACACTGGCGATCGTCGCCTATCACCAGCCGGTGACGCGTGCCGAAATCGAGGAGATCCGGGGGGTTTCGGTCAGCCGCGGCACGGTGGACCAGCTGATCGAGCTGGAGTGGATCCGCTTCGGGCGGCGGCGGATGACGCCGGGGCGGCCAGTGACATATGTGGTGACGCAGAATTTCCTCGATCATTTCGGTCTGGAAAGCGCCCGCGATCTGCCGGGACTCAAGGAATTGCGCGCCGCGGGTCTGTTGGAAAACCGTCCCGCGCCGGGGGCGGAGGGCGACGAGGACGACGAGGCTCTCGATCAGAGCGACATGTTCGAAGATGAGACACCCGAGGAGGGCTGAGCGATGGATATGAACCGGCTGATCAACATGGTGATCCGGATGGTGATGCGGCGCGGCATGAAGGCTGGCATCGACTATGCCGCCCGGCGCGGTCAGGACCCCAAGACGATGACACCCGAGGAACGCGCAAAGGCAGGTGAGGCCAAGGATCTGGCAGGCAAGGCCCGCAAGGGCGTGCGGCTGGCGAAACGGATGGGCCGGTTTTGAAGCGGTGACGCCTGAAGGCGTCATTTGAGTGGTTCGCACCGGGGCTTCGCCCCGACGCGGGGCCTCCGGCGGGGATATTTTACTGAAAAAGAAACCATGTGTCGGAAGCGCACGGACCAGCGGGCGTCAAGCGCCAGCCGTTAGAGCCTGATCAGCGGCGGGGCTTTGTGAACTTCTGGCCGTTCCCGGACTGGGGCCTGGCCTGCGGAGTAGAGCCGCTTGAAGGTTGTCCAGGGATAGAGCGGAAGGCATGCCACGGCACCGGCATTTCCTGCAGACGAACTCTGTCGGCCCGAGACAATCAGGCTGGGTTTGGCAAAGACCCCTCGGGCGCCAGCAGATCGAGAGGGACGTCGAACGCCTTCCACGCCGTCTCTGCCGGTCTGGAATCGTGCAGCGATCGCGCCGGCAGGACGGCGGGTCAGCGCACTTAAAGAATGTTGCGTGTCTGCACGACCGGAATTTCAGGACCGTCCCGTTCACTGACGTCAGGTTCCGACAAAAGAACTGAATCGGTCATCAGCGTCTGGCGCTCGGCAGGGGAACGGGCGGCGCGGTGGGGCTGCCGCCGGGGGTGATTATCAAGCGGCCTTCAACTGGATCGGGTCACCGATCGCGATGCTGTTGGCCGGCAGTTGCAGTCCCGCACCTTCTCGCTATGCCTCCCAAAGTGCTGGGTTCATCCAGGGCTCGGGCAGCCGCCGCCGCCGCTCGGACATCGGCGCTTGTCCATGGAGCGACAAGGACCGCCAGGCGCCCGCACAGTCTTCCGAAACACCGTAGGGGCCAAGCTCTTCCATTCGGCGGTGAAACCGAACTGCCGGTAATGGTCCGGATCACCCAGTACAAACACGCGCCCGGTGCCCCTGGCCCGAAGCCGCTTCAATCCTTCGTGGACCAGTGCCGTGCCATGGCCCTGCTGCCGGTGCGACTGCATCACGCCAAGGGGCGCAAGGAGTGCGCCCGACCGATCGTCCGGATCAGTGCCGCATATCGTGAAGAGCACATGCG
Organism: Brevirhabdus sp.; assembly: GCA_024637315.1. GTDB lineage: Bacteria > Pseudomonadota > Alphaproteobacteria > Rhodobacterales > Rhodobacteraceae > JAHEAO01. The sequence goes on along the minus strand of JAGXFH010000019.1, from coordinate 33,787 downwards.
CGACCGACGCGTCCAGATTGAATCCCGCGATTGACAGAATATCCGGAAGGCCGTCTGTCAGGGCCGATACGACTGGTTTCAGGTCCTCTTCGGGCAAAGCCTGCGGGTAGAGCGCCAGGAGCTTTGGGAGGTCTTGCCGCGTGCTCTCACAGAGCATCAACGTGGCTTTCACGTTTTCATACCGCTTTGAAATGCTTCGACAGCTTCAGCCCCTGGCCTTGGTAGTTGGATTTCAGATCGGCGCCGTAGAGCATGTCGGGGATCGCGGTCATCCGCTCATAGACCAGCCGGCCGACGGTTTGCCCGTGTTCGAGCACGAACGGGGCTTCGTGGCAGCGCACCTCGAGCACACCGCGCGATCCGGTGCCGCCCGCCATGTCATGGCCGAAGCCGGGATCGAAGAAGCCTGCGTAATGCACCCGGAACTCTCCGACCATGGCCAGATAGGGCGCCATCTCGGCGGCGCAGTCGGGCGGAATACTGATTTCCTCGCGGCTGACGAGGATGTAGAATGCACCGGGATCGAGGATGATCCGGGCGTCGCGTGTGTGGATCGGCTCCCAGTATTCCATCGGGTCGTAATAGGCGATCCTGGCAAGATCGATGACGCCGCTATGCGGCTTGGCGCGGTAGCCGACAAGGTCGCCGGTTTCAGGTTTGAGGTCGACCGAGAACCGCAGCCCGTCCGAGATGATCGCCTGGCCCGAAACGATGGGGTTTCTGGCGTGGATCGCGCGAAGCTCGTCATCCGGGATCACGGTGTTGCCGACGCGAAAAATGATCTGGTTCAGCATCTGCCCGGGCGCCACCAGCACCGAGAATGAGCGCGGGCAGATCTCGACATAAAGCTGGCCCTGAAACCCGTCGGCAACGCGGTCGAATTCGGTGCCGTCGTCGGTGATGATCCGGGTCAGCAGGTCGAGCCGCCCGATCGAGGATTTGGCCGAGGCCGCGGCGCTTGTGCCCTGCGGCAGCTCGAGCCGCTCCATCAGCGGCACGACATAGACGCAGCCCTTTTCCAGAACCGCGCCGTTGGTCAGATCGATCTGGTGCATGGTGAATTCGGCAAGGCGGTCGGCGACCGTGCAGCCCTTGCCGGCAAGAAAAGAGGCCCGGACCCTGTAGGCGGTGGCGCCAAGGCGCAGGTCAAGCGAGGCGGGCTGGATCTGCTCGGGCGCAATCTGCGCATCGGCGGCGATCCCGCCTGAGGCGATCATCGCGCGAATGGCGCTGTCAGGCAGGACTCCGGTCGCAGTCATCGCCAATTCCCTAACAAAAACGCCCGCCGCCGGCTAAGGCGGGGGCGTTTTGGTTCTTGGTCGGGCTAGCAGGACTCGAACCTGCGACCTTCCGTCCCCCAGACGGACGCGCTACCAGGCTGCGCCATAGCCCGACTTCGGCTCCTACATACTGTTTTTGCGCGCGGGGGCAAGGCGGAACTGAGAGGAAATGGTGGCGGGTCAGCGCCTAGGGCCGCTTGTCTGCGGCCATCTTGTCGCGCAGCATGACGAGCCGGTCGTAGACCCGCTGAAGATCCGCCGGGGCAGGGCTGCGACGGCCGAGTCCCCAGGCGCTCCGGCGTAGTTGATCCGCCACATCGGTGATGGCGGGCAGCAATATGTCATCGTCTTCCGGGTCGGGCGGGACATCGACAATGGCCGGGCGTGGGGTGGCGGCGTCTGGCTCCGGCTCGGCGATTGCGACGGCAGGTTCAGGATCGGGGTCCGGTTTAGCGCTTGCTTCGGTCGGTCCGGATTCGGCTTCCGGTTCGTCTGCCTCCTCGATCTCCGGTTCGGCTTCGGGTTCCGGCTTTGCTGCCACCTCCGGTTCCGGCTCGGTCCGGCTTGGCAGGTCGGGGCGGGCGTCATCCGACTCGGCGGCGGGTTCGGGTTGTTGCTCTTCGGGCTCGCCCTGCCGTTCGGCGGCGCCATTCGCAGCGCTTGGAAGGAATTCGTGGTCGGGGTCTTCGGTCTCGGCAAGGGTGCGCGACAGTGGCACCACGTTGTCGTCCGCCTCTTGCGGCGCGTCGGTGATCATCGGCGCGGGCGTCGTCGCGTTGGTGTCGGGCAGGGCGGCGCCATCTACGGTGTGATCATGGTCCTCTGCCACCATGTCGCTGTCGAGCGGCGGTGACATCGCGGCGACATGCTTGACGCCTTCCTCGCGCAGCAGTTTTTGAACCCCCCGGATGGTCATCCCGTCATTGTGCAAAAGCTGCTTGATGCCGCCGAGAAGCTCCATGTCGCTGGGTCGGTAATAACGACGGCCACCGGCGCGTTTCACCGGTTTCACCTGGGTGAACCGGCTTTCCCAGAAGCGCAGCACATGGGTCGGGGTGTCAAGCCAATCGGCCACCTCGCTGATGGTGCGGAAGGCATCCGGTGACTTGTCCATACTGAAGACTTCCTAGCGCTTGTTGCCGACGGCCACGCGGTCTTTCATCAGGTGGGAGGGCCGGAAGGTCAGCACCCGGCGCGGCAGGATCGGAACCTCTTCGCCGGTCTTCGGGTTGCGCCCGACGCGGGCGGCCTTGTCGCGCACGCTGAATGTGCCAAAGGATGAGATCTTGACCGACTCGCCGGCGGCCAGCGCATCCGAGATATGAGTCAGCACACTCTCCACGAGCTGCGCGGATTCGTTGCGGCTTAGGCCGACCTCGCGGAACACCGATTCCGACAGGTCCATCCGTGTCAATGTCTTCTCGCTCATGCCGTCCCCCTGCGTTTGGTTGAAAAACCATAGGGCGAGGGGAATTTCCGAGTCAATATCAAGAGCTTGGAATACGGTGCTGACAGGCAGATTGAAGCCGTTACCAGCGCAAAACCACGGAACCCCAGGCCAATCCGCCGCCGATCGCCTCCATCAGCAGCACTTGGCCGGGCTTGAACTTGCCTTCGGCCTTGGCGGTAGAGAGCGCGAGGGGAATCGATGCGGCAGAGGTATTGCCATGATCCTGCAGCGTCAGAACCACGTGATCCATCGACAGGCCGAGCTTTTTTGCTGTTCCGGAGATGATCCGGATGTTGGCCTGATGCGGCACGATCCAATCCAGTTGATCAGGCGACAGCCCGGCCTTTTCAAGGCTCGCCAGCGCGGTTTCGGCCAGTTTTATGACGGCATGTTTGAAAAGTTCTGGCCCCTGCATCTTCAGCACCCCAGATGTGCCGGTGGTGGAGACGCCGCCATCGACATATAGCAGGTTGCGATGCGTACCGTCGGAATGGAGGTCTGTGGCAAGGATGCCGCGATCCTCCGACGTGCCCTTGCCTGTCGCCGCTTCGAGGATCACCGCACCGGCACCGTCGCCAAAGAGCACGCATGTGGTGCGGTCGGTGAAATCAAGGATCCGGCTGAAGGTCTCAGCGCCGATCACCAACACCCTTTGTGCCTGACCAGAGATGATCATCGCATTGGCATTGGCCATTGCATAGACGAAGCCGGCGCAGACTGCCTGCAGGTCGAAGGCAAAGCCGCTCTTCATGCCTAGTGCGGCCTGTACCATCGTGGCCGCAGAGGGAAAGGTCAGATCGGCGGTCGAGGTCGCAAGGATGATCGCATCGAGGTCGTCGGCGGTCAGACCCGCATCGGCGAGCGCTGCCTTGGCGGCGCGCAAGGCAAGGTCGGACGTGGTCTGGTCGTCGGCGGCGAAATGGCGGCGCTCGATCCCGGTCCGGGTGCGGATCCATTCGTCCGATGTTTCAAGAGAAGCTTCGAATTCCGCGTTCGGCACCACTCTTTCGGGCAGGTAGTGCCCAACCCCGCAAACCACTGCCCGAACCGTCATACCGCACCGCTGTCGTTGTCGTTTGTTGTCCCCGATTCATCTTGGCTTGACGGTTGGGCAGATGCAACCCGTGCCGCAAGCCGTTCGGTGAAACCGGACTGTGCCAGCGTGAAGGCCAGCTTGATCGCCGCCGAGACGCCCGTCGCATCGGCCGAGCCGTGCGATTTGATCACCGTGCCGTTGAGGCCCAGGAAGATGCCGCCGTTGACCCGGCGCGGGTCGATGCGCTTGTTCAAACGCATCAGCGCCGGATAGGCCATGAGTGCGGCGATCCGTGACAGCGGCGTCGCCTTGAACGCGACCTTCAGTTCGTCGCTCACCAGCCGCGCCGTCCCTTCGCCGGTTTTCAGCGCGACGTTACCGGTAAATCCGTCCGTCACGATCACGTCGACGCGGTTCGAGGGGATGTCGCCACCTTCGACGAAACCGACGAACTCGAACGCCCCGGTCGTTATGTTGTTGCTGATCAGCTCATGCGCCAACTTCAGCTCGGCACGGCCCTTGTGTTCCTCAGTCCCGACATTCAGCAGACCGATCCGGGGCTTGGCGATTCCCAGGCCGTTGCGGGCATAGGACGCCCCCATCAGCGCATATTGCAGCAGGTCGTTTTCATCCGCCTTGATATCGGCGCCGGCGTCGAGCATCACGTTGTATCCGCCGGGATTGAGCGACGGCCAGAGGCAGGCAATGGCGGGGCGGTTGACGCCGGGCAGCCTGCGAAGGCGCATCATCGACAACAGCATCAGCGCGCCTGTATTGCCGCAAGAGACGACCCCTGTGGCCTCGCCGTTCTTCACGCAATCGATGGCCGACCACATCGAGGTGTCCTGGCCGTTGCGCATGACCTGGCTCGGTTTGTCGGCCATCGCGACCACGCCGTCGGCATGGCGGATCTCGCAACGCGCGGCCAGACCGCGGCTGCCTGAAATCAGACGGTTCAACTCGTTCTCGGGCCCATGCACGATGAACCGGACGTCGGGGTTCTTGTCCGCAGAAGCGAGAATGCCGGCGACGACGGCCGCTGGCCCCCGGTCGCCGCCCATTGCGTCGACCGAAATGACGGTACGAGGGGCCCCCTTGGCGCGGTGATCGTCTGATGCGGTCATGCCAGGGGTGCCGAGAGACGCAGGCTTACGCCGCGTCCTCGTCGTCGAGGTCGATCTCGTTCGCTTGCGCCACAACCTCGCGGCTGTCGTAATGACCGCAGGCGCCACAAACGTGGTGCGGGCGCTTCAGTTCGCCGCAATTCGGGCATTCGGCGGGATTGCCTGCAACCAGCGCATCATGGGCGCGGCGCATGTTCCGCTTGGAGCGGGTAACTCTATTCTGTGGGACAGCCATGTCACAACCTCGGTATCAGTGGGGCATGGCCCCGTGAGAATTCTGGTCTTGTTCGCGGTTTTCACGGCCTCTTACGCGCTTAAACGGCCGGTGTCCAACCCATCTTGCAAGAAGGCCGGGACCATACTGCGATTCCGCTGCGGTGCAAGCGGTTTTTGTGGGATGCGCTGGCGGTTGGCCGGACGGCCGTCGACTGGCCCGCTTCAGGCCGTTCGACCGTCGGGTTGTCGCACGGCGACGCCCGAATCGCAGGTCGGATCTGGCCCATACTCCTCGGGTTTATGGCAGTATGTCTTGCGTTTATGGCGTGTTTCATCAGTCTGAAGGAAGCTTCCGAGGCGAACCCATATCAACCTGCAGGAGACCCCCATGTCCATTCCTAGGCTACTCGTTACAACCTCCCTCTGCGCCGCGTTCACCCTGCCGGCGGCGGCGCAGCAGCGGACTTTCGGCGAAATCGACCTCGACAATGACGGCGTGCTGACCCAAAGCGAACTCGAGGCTGCGTTCGGCGCGGACGGGGCGTCGACGCTGTTGTTCAGCCAGGATACCGATGGTGACGGGGTAATCTCGCGACAAGAGGTCCGAAGCGCGGCAGACGACGAGGATGATGACGACGATGACGAAGATGACGAAGACGAAGACGATGACGAAGACGACTCGGACGAAGACGATGACGAAGACGACTCGGACGAGAGCGATGACAAGGATGACGACCGCGATGAGAGCGACGACGAAGACGACGATGACTAACGGGATCCCGCACCTTGCAGGCGCGCGTCTGACAGCGCATTGACAAAGGCTTGGCATCGGACCGCAACGGTATTCGGCGGGTCGATGCCAAGGCGTAATTCTATCAGCCGGAACTCACGATGATTGAAGAAGCCCGATACGAGAAACTCTTTTCAACCCCGGTCATGCGGTTCCGGCTGTCGGATCATGCCGCCCTCAATGCTCGACTTCTGGCCGAGGGCGAACGGCTGCGCGGCGCAAATGCCGGCGTGTCGAAGTCGAATCGCGGCGGCTGGCATTCAGAGGGCAACCTCTTTGACAGCGATACCCCCTGCATCGTCGAGCTTCGCAATGCCGCTGAGGAGGCAGTGCTGCGCGTCACGCGCAAGATCACGACAAAGGTGGACCCCGCCTCGCTCCGGCTCAAGCTCTTTGCCTGGATGAACGCCAATCCGCCCGGCGGCTTCAACGCCCCGCATACCCATCCCGGGGCGCATTGGTCGGGCGTCTACTACGTTTCACAACCGGCCGTCGAGACCGGGTCGTCGGGCATGATCGAGTTTCTCGACCCGCGATCCGACTTGCCGCATTGGCGCCTGCTGCAGGCCCAGGCCTTCAAGCCGAAAAAGAAATTCAGGCCCGCCGCCGGCGAACTGGTCATCTTCCCATCCTACCTTGTGCACTGGGTTTTCCCGAACGAGGCGGAGGAAGAGCGGGTGACAGTCGCCTTCAACGCGACGTTCCGCAAGCCAAGCCCCGAGAAGGCGGACTGAAGTCAAATCAGGGCGGCGGACGTGTCCTGCCGAATTCAGCTCGGGTGACGCGGCGCGTCGGTCCGGCGATCAATGCCTGCTCGTTTCGAACCTTCCTTTCGGCGCCGGCAAGCAAAGCGCAGGAAAATATGCGGCCTTGGGCTGCGCCGAGCGTCGGTGCTGGCTTCGTGGACATGCCGAACATTCATAAGGAGCAATCCTGTCCTTGGCGGATCCGGATCGGTTGGTAAGTCAATGCAGACCAAGCACGGGTGGAGCTTTGGCAAGTACAGGTCGCCGTGACAGTAGCGTCCGGCGTGCCTCTTCCACCAGGCCGAGTTTCATCAGCACGTTGACATAAGCCAGTTCGACAAGATCCCGCTGCGCGCGGCTTCCCCCAAACCGCTCGGTCGTCGCCATGACTTGCGACAGGCTTTCAAGCGCGGCTGGCCAGTTCTCGCGGGCAATCTCTCCCCAAGCCCGTGCGACCGGTCGCACAAGGTCGCCCGCAAACCCCTTTGCAGTTTCGGCAATTCGGGCGAGACGGTCACCATCGCCTGCCATAGCGTGGCTCAGGGCGGCATGCATTTCCGCAAAGCTCTGCCCGGCTTCGGGGAAATAGCGTGCTGCATAGTCACTGATCTGCTGCCACCGTGCGGGCTCGACGGCAAACCCGGCGATTTCGGCGCGGTAAAGGATTGCAGCCGTGTCGGTGAGGACATTGATGGGCAGTCCCTTGGCGCCGCCGGGCCCGACGCGGCTATCGACCGCGGCCCACATCGCCGCCTCGTCTCCGTCGTGGAGCGCCCAAAGCGCAATGTGCCAGCTGAGATGCCCGTGCAGTACGGCCCGGTCGTCGTAATCCGCGATCCAGCCGCTCAGATAGCGCCGCCCAGCCGACGTCTCGCCCGCCTCGTATTGCGCATGCGCGCGGAAATGCGCGCCGTTCGCATTGCGAGGATTCAGCGCCAGCGCCTTGTCCATCAGCGACTGGGAGGCTGCGATCTGTCCGGTTTCGCAAAGCGACAAGGCATGCATGGACATCATCCACCAGTCGTCGCCGTAATGCGGCAAAAGCGCCTCGGTGTAGGCAAGCAGTTCCGCCTCTCGTCCGACCTCTCCGGAGAACCCGATCAGTCCGAAGACGTTGGTACACATCTGCGCTGCCAGCGCGTCACGGGGATGGGCTTGAACATGCGCCCTGATCGCAGCACACGCCGCACCCGGATGGCCGGCGAGCACGAGCGAGAATGCCGCGATATGGCTCCGTTCGCGCGAATCCGCCTTTGGCGCCAATGCCTCGGCCTGCGCGATGGCGGCTTTCGCCTCGGTCATCCGGCCTTCCATCATGTGGGCCCGTGCCTGCGCCGCGTGACCCAACGCAAAATCGGGGTCGGCGGTTACTGACGCCAAGAACGCCTCGCAAGCACCATGGTTTGCGCCGAGAAACTGATGCACGCCAAGGTCATAGTGATCTCGCGCCTCGTGGAAACTTGTTGAGATACGATTGCCGTATCCGTCGAAAAGGCTCATGGCACCCCCTCGTTTCCGGCGACCAGAACCAGCGTAGCGGTCATCGGGTGTTTATCCAATGGATAGTTGGATCGTCAGTTCGGGAATTCAGGGAATGCACATCGACATGCGCACGCACGGGGGGCGAACAGTGAAATGCGCGGGCGAGACTTGGGTGACTGCGGCTCAAGCGTCTTGTCCCTCGTCCCACCTTTTCGTCGGACGGGTGCGAAGCGTACCAACAGACGTTGTCGCTGGCTGATACGGCCCTGGTCGGTCGTGGCGGCAGCGGTCAGGTGCTCCACGAATGGACGTGCACGTCGTGCCCCGAATGGCCCTTCATGATCTTGACGGCCAGTTCCTCGCGTTCCTTGTCGCGCACCCGGACCCAAAGCAGGATTCCGCCGTGCTTGATCTGGTTGGCGTAATAATCCCGGTGGTGCTTGTCGACGCGCCGCGCCAGCAAGGTGCCGATCACCGCCGAGGGCGTGCCGCCGATTGCGATGGCGGCGATAGAGGCGGCAAGCGTGCTTGCAGGCGTAAGCATTGCGAGCATTGCGATATAGGATCCGACGAAGAAGAATCCCCCGGCGATAGCGCCTTCGAGTTCACCCATGGCTTCCTCGGAAACGAAATGCGCTCTTGGCGCCTGCGGGTCGTCCTCAAGCTCTGTCGCGCGCCAAAAGGTTTTGCCCAGCTTCTCTTCCAGAACCTTCTCGTCTCCCAGAAGGCTGATATCGGAATGGTGAATGCCGACCATTCGGAGATCGTAGAACGCTTGCTGAAGATCTTCGAATTTATCAAACACGCCGACGGCTTCGCGAATATCGATCACGGAAACCCTGTTCTCTTCCTTGTCAGCGTCCAGCATCGGGCTCTCCTGTCGTGGGTGTGATCGCCTGTTTGCCATCATTCTTCGTTTCGACCCGCAAGGCGTTGATCGAAGTCAAAGACCTCCGGACAGGCCCAAATTTCACCTAGACAGATTGTGCGATGCCGATATGTGGCATCGCTCAGAAACTGCCAATCTTGCCCTCCAGCCCCTTTCGCGCCTTTCCGCCGAGGTCATCGGCCAGCGCCGACAAAAGGTCCTTGACGTCATTCTCCAGCTTTTTCGGGTTCACCCCGTCGATCTTGCTTGAACCGGTGAGCGAGGCGAACATCTTTGGCCCCGGCAAAGTCGAGAGCTCCGCCTGCACCTTGGCCGACATCGCGCCCTTCTTCTCGTCATAGGCGATGTCTTGAGCCACAAAATTGACGGCGAAGCCCTTGTCCTTTCCGCCAACCCTGTTCTTGATCTCAAGCTTGCTGGATTTGCCGATCACCTTGGCCAGAGCGGCGGCGACGAGGTCGGGAACAGCCTTCGTCACCTTGGCGTCGAACGTCTTTCGAACCACGACCTTTTCGATAATAACCGGTATCTTGTCCGCCATCCTGTCCTCCGCATGCTGAAACGAATGAGTCTCTGCCTGCGGGTCGCAAGCCAAAGACATTGACTAATCTAGCATGCCGGTTCGTCGCCGCAAAACCCAAAGCGCATATCCCGGTCCCACGCGGTGCACGGCGCGCTCCAAGCACCCTTGAACCGCCACACGCCAACCCATACTCTCGCGCCAGAATTTCCGAGGTACCATGAGCCAGAAACGCACAATTTTCGAGGAAGTCGGCAACGACAAGCTGCCGGAGCGGCCAAGACCTCAGACCGGGCTGATCGACCGTGCCCAGCATGGAGCGCGCGGCGCGATCCGGGTCTGGATGATCCTGCTCTTTGCTCTCGTCATGGCGATGATCGTCGTTGGCGGGCTGACTCGGTTGACCGATTCCGGCCTGTCGATCACTGAGTGGAAGCCGGTCACCGGCGCGCTGCCGCCGATGAATGCCGCCAGCTGGGAAAACGAGTTCCAGAAATATCGGACGATCCCGGAATACCAGTTGCAGAACAAGGGCATGACGCTGGCCGAGTTCAAGGTGATCTACTGGTGGGAATGGGCCCACCGCCAACTTGGCCGGGTGATCGGACTGGTATGGGCCGTGGGCTTCGTGTTTTTCTGGGCCAGCAAGCGGATCCCGACAGGCTGGACGCCGCGCCTTCTGGGGATCGGGGCGCTGGGCGGGATGCAAGGCGCCATCGGCTGGTGGATGGTGTCCTCTGGTCTGACCGGAGAGCGGCTGGACGTGGCCAGCTACCGCCTTGCCACCCATCTGGGACTGGCCTTCGTCATCCTCGGTTTCATCGCTTGGTATGTTTTCCTTCTGGGGCGGCGCGATGCCGAACTGATGCAGGCCCGCCGCAGCCGCGAGGCGAAGCTCTTTTCGATGACAACCGGGCTCATGCATTTCGCCTTCCTGCAAATCCTTCTGGGCGCGCTGGTCGCCGGCATCGACGCGGGACGTGGTTATACCGACTGGCCGCTGATGGCCAGACGGTTCTTCCCCGAAGGTGCCTTTTCGCTGACGCCGCTCTGGCGCAACTTCTTCGAGGATGACGGGTTGGTGCAATTCATGCACCGGATGGCCGGCTACCTGCTGTTCATCTTCGGGCTGATCGTCTGGCGCCGCTCGCGGTCCAGCGGCAATGCGCACACCCGGCGGTCATTTGACTGGATGGCGGTGATGCTGTTCGGCCAGATCGTGCTGGGGGTCGTCACCGTCATGCAATCCTCTCCATGGCATATCGCGATCGTCCACCAGATCGGCGCGGTCCTCCTCTGGGTGCTGATCCTGCGCGCCCGTTTCCTGGCGCAATACCCGCTGCCGCAATCGGTCAGGGGGGCCGGCAGATGAGCGCGTATGACGATCTGATGGCGTTCCAGCGCGACACTGAAGCACTTTCGCAGGTCGCGGGCCGACTTGGCTGGGACCAGGAAACCATGATGCCCGCCGGTGCCGCCGAACAGCGCGGAGAGGAAATGGCGGCGATGGAACACGTTCTGCATGCACGCCGCACCGATCCCAGGCTCGGTGACTGGCTGACGGCGATGGACGATGCGACACTCGACCCGGTGGGCCAGGCCAACCTCCGCCATATTCGCCGCAGCTACGACCGCAGCCGCAAGGTGCCCGCGAAGCTCGCCGCCGAACTGGCCCGCACCACATCGGTCGCGCAGGGTGTCTGGGCCCGCGCTCGCGCCGCCGAAGATTTTGCCGCCTTCGCGCCGACGCTGGAGAAGGTCGTGACACTGCGCCAGCAAGAGGCCGCGGCACTTGCCGAGGGCGGCGATCTCTACGACGCGCTATTGGACGATTATGAACCGGGCGCCAGTGCCCAGACTCTTGAAACCATGTTCGGCGCGCTTCGCCCGCGGCTTGTGGCGCTGCGCGAGAGGATCCTGCACGCGCCACATCAGCCTGTCCCGCTGATCGGCGATTTCCCGGAGCCGGGTCAATTGGCGCTCAGCCAGGAATTGGCTCTCGCCTTCGGCTACGACCTGGCACATGGCCGCATCGACAAGGCGGTGCATCCGTTCTCGTCGGGTTCCGGCCTTGATGTGCGGATCACCACCCGAACCAACCTTTCCGATCCGTTCAACTGCTTTTATTCGACGATCCACGAGGTCGGCCACGCCGGCTATGAACAGAACATCGACCGCGCCTATCTGCTGACACCGCTGGGGCAGGGGGTCAGCATGGGGGTGCATGAAAGCCAGAGCCGGAGCTACGAGAATCAGATCGGTCGATGCCGCGCTTTTACCGGCTTCCTGTTCCAGCGGATGCAGGCCATCTTCGGCCCGTTGAGCATCGCCGACCCGGATGCCTTCTATGCCAGCGTCAACCGCGTCCATCCCGGCTTCATTCGCACTGAGGCCGACGAGGTGCAGTACAACCTGCATATCCTGATGCGCTTCGACCTCGAACGCGCGCTGATCTCGGGCAACCTTGCGGTCCGCGACCTGCCGGGCGCGTGGAACGAGCGGTTCGAGGCCGATTTCGGCGTCAAGGTCGACAAGCCCTCGAACGGCTGCCTGCAGGACGTGCACTGGTCCCTGGGTCTGTTCGGCTATTTTCCGACCTACACGCTTGGCAATGTCTATGCCGGCTGCCTGATGAAGGCGCTGCGCGAAGCGCTGCCGGACCTCGATGAGTCGCTGGCTCGGGGTGACACCCGCCCCGCCACCCGCTGGCTGCGCGACAATCTGCAACGCAACGGCGGCCTTTATCCGCCGCGCGATACGATCCGGCGGGCCTGCGGCTTTGAGCCGGATGAAGGGCCGCTTCTGGATTATCTCGAAGCCAAGTTCAGCGCGATCTACCAGCTTTGACAGCACCGGTTGCCGAGCCATCGGACGGCGACGCCCCGGCGATCTGGATGCTTGCGGTCGGCCAGACCCTCGGCTTTGCCACGCTTTACTATATCTACGGCGCGCTGCTTGTCTCGATCGAGGCCGAAACCGGCTGGGACCGCCCCGAGCTGGCCATCGGCCTGACATTGGCGCTGGTGGTCTCGGCGGTATCGGTGCCGCTGACCGGGCGGCTGGTCGATCGCGGCCTCGGCGCCGAACTTCTGGCGGGCGGGGCCGGGTTCGGCGGGCTGGCGCTTCTGGCCCTGTCGCAGGCGCAAAGCCTCGCGCATTGGTATCTGGCCTGGTCGGCGATTGGTCTTGCGATGTCGGCCTGTCTCTATGACACCTGTTTCGCCTTTCTGACCCGCCGACTCGGGCTTGCCGCCCGCGCCGCGATCATCCGCGTCACGTTGGTCGCCGGCCTAGCCTCGACGCTGGCCTTCCCGCTGGGGGCGGTGCTGGCCGAGCATTTCGGCTGGCGCATCGCCGTGATCACCTTTGGCCTGATGCAGATCTGCCTGACCGTGCCGTTGCATTTCACCGCCGGGATCCGGTTGCGGCGGCGCGAACGCCGAGGCAGGCCGCAACCCGACGACGACAAGGGCGCGCTTCGCCGGGCGATGCGGCAGTGGCAGTTCTGGTATCTCTGCCTCGCCTTCGGTCTGGCATTCATGAATCACGGGATGCTGGTGACCTACTTCATTCCGCTATTCACCGGCCTCGGGGCCTCCAAGGCCATTGCGGTTGCCGTTGCCAGCACGGTCGGCCCGTTTCAGGTGGTCGGGCGGTTGGCGCTGATGCTGCGCGGCGAGCGCATCCATATCCTGTTTTCGACCCGCGGCGCGCTGATCGGCATGACGCTCGCCAGCGGCGTCCTGATGCTGGCTGGCGTTGCACCGCCGCTTCTCTTTCTTTTTGCGGTGGTGCAGGGCGGGGCGATCGGGATGATGAGCATCCTGCGGCCGGTCGTCATCGCCGAGGTTCTGGGCCGCGAAGGGTTCGGGGCGATCTCTGGCAGCATCGGTGCGGCGCCACTGCTGGCCAATGCCAGCGCTCCGTTCATCGGCGCGCTGTTGCTGGAGGCCGGGGGCGTCTACGCGCTTCTGACCGGCAGCTTGATCATCGCTGCCGGGGCGGCGGGATTCGCGTTTCTTGTTCGGACGCGGGTCGAGCTCTGACGTGCCCTGCGGGATTACTGCTCCCATTCGGGGTCGCGCTTCTCGATGAAGGCGCTGATCCCTTCCGCGGTATCGGAGTTGAGCATGTTTTCGACCATCACCGCACCGGTGAAGTGATAGGCCTGATCGAGCGGCATCTGGATCTGATCGTAGAATGCCCGCTTGCCGATTCTGACCGCCGATCCCAGTTTTGCGGCGACAGTTTCGGCCAAGGTTGCCGCCTCTTCTGCCAGCCGCTCAGCGGGCACGACACGGTTCACCAGACCCAGTTCGAGGGCGCGGTCCGCGGCTATGAAACTGCCTGTAGACAGCATTTCAAACGCTTGTTTTCTTGGAATGTTCCGAGACAGCGCCACCATCGGCGTCGAGCAAAAGAGCCCGATATTCACCCCGTTCACCCCAAACCGGGTGCCTTCCGCGGCAACCGCCATATCGCAGGACGCGACCAGTTGGCAGCCCGCCGCCGTCGCAATCTCGTGGACTTGGGCGATTACCGGTTGCGGCAATTCGGGGATCATCTGCATCACCCCGGCGCAGCGGCTGAAGAGATCGGCGAAATAGGCGGCCCCGGCATCCTCGGACTGCCGCCCGCGGGTCATTTCCTTCAGGTCATGTCCGGCGCAGAACGCCTTGCCCGCGCCCGAGAGAACCACCGCCCGGATGCTTCGATCCTGGTGCAGCCGAGAAAACTCTTCCTTCAATGCCAGCAACATGGCGTCCGAAAGCGCGTTCAGACTGTCCGGCGCGTTCAGCAGCAGATGCGCCACCGCCCCATCATCGCTGCGTTCCAAAATCGGCATCTTGCCCTCCGTCCTGATCCACGCCAAGTCTAAGGCGAGCGCGACGAAAGGGAAAGCCATGGTCCTGAAAATGAGCTGTAGCGAGCTGGAGGTTTTCCTGCACGAAGCCTTCCCGCAGGTGGCCCGCGATTTTCGCGTCGAGGCGGTCGCGCCGAACGAGATCACCATCAGATTGCAGGTCGAGGACAGACATTTGCGCCCCGGCGGGACGATCTCTGGTCCGTCGATGTTCGCGCTTGCGGACGTTTCGGTCTACCTTGCGATCCTGTCGATGATCGGTCCCAAGGCGCTGGCCGTCACCACGAATTGTTCGATCGACTTCATGCGCAAGCCGGCTGCCGGCATTGACATGCTCGCAAGGGCCAAGCTCTTGAAATTGGGGAGAGTTTTGGCGGTTGGTGAGGTCCTGATGTATTCCGAGGGTATCGCCGACCCGGTCGCTCGCGCCTCGCTGACCTACTCGCTTCCGCCAGACCGATCGGCGGGCGAGGCCGGCGCTTCAAATTGAGGTATTTAAATACCGTATTTGCAAGTCATTGATTTAATGTTGCTTATTCCGACAAAAGCCGCTTGACCGCACCACCAAAACCCGTAAAACACAAACTTCCGAATTCACCACCCCAAAGGGTAGAGACACATGAAAACCTTCACCGCTACTCCGGCGGATATCGAGAAGAAGTGGATCCTGATCGACGCCGAGGGCGTGGTTCTGGGCCGTCTTGCCTCGATCGTCGCCATGCGCCTGCGCGGCAAGCACAAACCATCTTTCACGCCCCATATGGACATGGGCGACAACGTGATCGTGATCAACGCCGACAAGATCCAGTTGACCGGCAAAAAGCGTACCGACAAGGTCTACTATCGGCATACCGGCTATCCGGGCGGCATCAAGTCGCGCACTGCCGGCCAGATCCTGGAGGGCGCGCATCCCGAGCGTGTCGTCGTCAAGGCGGTGCAGCGGATGTTGCCGGGGGGCAAGCTCAGCCGTCAGCAGATGACCAACCTGCGCGTCTATGCCGGTGCCGAGCATCAGCATGAGGCTCAGAAACCCGAGGTTCTGGACGTGAAGTCCATGAACTCCAAGAATACACGGGACGCATAATCATGGTTGATGAAATCAAGACCCTCGAAGAACTGAATACCGTCGCCGGTGTCGAAGGAGTCGTGGCCGAGGTCGCAGCACCTCGCGAACCGGTGCGGGACGCGCTGGGTCGTGCCTATGCGACCGGCAAGCGGAAGGACGCGGTCGCCCGCGTCTGGATCAGACCGGGCTCCGGCAAGGTCACCGTCAATGGCAAGGACATGAACGCCTATTTCGCGCGTCCGGTGCTGCAGATGATCCTGGCGCAACCGTTTAGCGTTGCAGGCGTCACCGGCCAGTTCGACGTGACTGCCACCGTCAAGGGCGGTGGCCTGTCCGGCCAAGCCGGTGCGGTAAAGCACGGCGTCTCGAAAGCCCTGCAGCTTTATGATCCATCCCTGCGCGCCGCGTTGAAGGCCGCCGGCTTCTTGACCCGCGACAGCCGCGTGGTGGAACGCAAGAAGTTCGGCCGCGCCAAGGCCCGCAAGAGCTTCCAGTTCTCCAAGCGTTAACGACCTGGAAACAAACTGTTTCGAAAGGCCGTCATTATTGGCGGCCTTTCTTTTTTTATGCCCCAGACTCGGCCATATATCGGCTCAATCTTGATCTATCAGCAGGGAAACCAAGCGCGCAGGGCATGACGTGAGCACCAAGAAGACCCATGACAAGGCCGATCCGCTGGCCGGATATTTCAGCAGCGTCATGCTGGCATTGCTGATCAGCCATGTTGCGGGCAGCGTGCTGATCGATTTTGTCGCGCGCTTCATCAATCTCTCCGCAATAGAGATATGGCGCTACAACACCGCCTCGGGCTTGTTCCTGGGGCTGGTGATGGCCGATCCGGTCGGCGCGATCATCAGCCGCGTTCCTTGGCGCAATGTTCTGATCAAGTTTCTGTTTGGCTTCGCGATCGGCGTTGTCATTCAGGTCACACTGGTCACACCGTTCGCCGGTGGCGGGTTGTCGCGGTTCATATTCCTGTTCATCGCGACCCTTCTGGTGCCGGTAATCTACAGCCTGAACCGTTTGCAGAGCCACCTCGCCACCCATGGCTCTGACATCGGGACAGAGCTTGCGCATTATGCGCTCTGGCTGATGTACTGGCCGGACCGTTTGCTTATCATCGGGATCATGGTGCTGAGTTTTGCGGGCTTCTGGCTTTGGTCACCGGATGCGAATGCGACGATCATCTGCATGGCAGGGGTGCTGGCCGCAACCACGTTCTACGTAATCCGCGTGCATGTCGAAGAGGAAGATCCCTGGCTGGATCTTCTTCCGGAAGACTCCGAAGAAATTGCCGTCACGCGGATGGCGTGGGAGCGGTTTTCCTTCCTGGCGGCCACGCTCTTTCCGGGGGCGTTCCTGCTGGGGGCTGCAATGCATGTCGCGCTGAACGTCTTGCTGGTCCTGTTTCCCAACATCGCCGCGCAGCTTGTCGGTCCGGCCGAGGCGCTGCGGACCGTCAGCATCGTTGCGGCGACCGGATTGGGAATCGTGTTTTTCGGCATGCTCGCGGCGCTCGGTTTCGGTCTGGCCTTCGTGCTTCTGATCGGGCGCATCGGCAAATGGAGCCAGGCGGCGGTGCGCGACCGCTGCCTGCGGCTGATCAAGGTCATGTGTTTCCGCCCGATCAATCGGGCGACCTGATCTATCGGTCTGGCGGCACAAGCCCCAACCCACGCAGGTAGATCCCGATCCCGGATTCAAGCAACTCCTCTGGTGGAAACGGCGATTTGGTGCCCGGCGAGCCGCGCGCGAAAAGTTCTACCACGCCGTGGCACATCGCCCAGATATGGGCCGAGACCATCTGCGACGGCGGGCGCCTGTCGGGCGGGATATGGGCCGAAAGCTCGGCAGCCGCCCGCTCCAGCGTCCCCAATGCGCGGCCCGACAGCAGCGCAAGGTCCGGCGTGCGGTTGACCGAGATGCCGCTTTCGAACATCGCGACATAATGGCCCGGATATTTGCGCGCGAAGGCCAGATAAGCGCGGCCCGTCGCCTCGAACGAGGCCAGCGCCGACGGCTGGCTTTTGGTATAGGCATACTCCATCAGGTCCGCGAACATTTCGTAGCCCTGCCGCGCGGCCTCGGCGATCAGATCTTCGCGGCCACCGAAATGGCGGTAGACGGCGGCGGGCGTCACCCCGGCCTGCTTGGCGGCTTCCGACAGCGTGAAACCGGTCGGTCCCTTCTCTTCGATCAGGGTCAGGGCAGCATCGACCAGCGCCTGACGCAGGTTGCCGTGATGATAGCCGCGCTTAGACATCCCAGATGTCTGGTCCTCCACATATCGAGGCGTCGGGTGCTGCTATCGACTTGGGGTCTTTGCGGGCATATTCAATCGAGGAGAGGATCGTCTGAATTGCGGCGGTGCGGGCGCGCGACTTGTCGTCAGAGCGCACGATGGTCCAGGGGGCACAAGGCGTGTGGCTGCGTTCGAAGGTTTCGGCGATGGCATCAGAATAGTCATCCCACTTCTTCAACCCTTCGACGTCGATCCAGCTCAGCTTCCACTGCTTCAGCGGATCCTCCTCGCGCGCCAGGAACCGGCGCAGTTGTTCGGCGCGGCCCACATTAAGCCACAGCTTGACCAGTGTTATTCCCTCGTTGACGAGCATGTCCTCGAATTCGGGCAGCTGGTGAAAGAACTTCTCGCGCTGGTCGGGGGTGCAGAAGCCGAAGACCTGCTCGACCACGCCGCGATTGTACCAGCTGCGGTCGAAAAGCACGATCTCTCCGGCGGTCGGAAGTTCCTCGACATAGCGCTGAAAATACCACTGCCCGGCCTCGGTGTCGGAGGGTTTGGACAGCGCCACCACTCGGGCGACCCGAGGGTTCAGGTTCTCGGTCATCGCCTTGATCGTGCCGCCCTTGCCGGCCGCATCGCGGCCCTCGAAGACCACCACCAGCCGCTTGCCGGTCTCCTTCACATCGGCCTGCAGCTTGACCAGTTCTTCCTGCAACGGCTGCATGATGTCCTTGTAGACATCCTTGTCGAGCCGCTTTTCGTAGGGGTAGCTGTCGGACAAAATGTCCTTCTTGCTGCCCTCGGCGATGGCTGCGCGCACGTCATCGGGGGCGCCGTTCTGGTAATACTCGGTGATCGCGCCGTCAAAGGGCAGGGACATGGACAGACCTCTCGTCAAGTGTCTGGCCAGTATGGCTATTTGCCGTCGCCGCGCAATCCGGAGCGTGCCGCGGCGCGGTCGATGGCGGCGATGACCGCTTCCGTCGCCACTTGATGCGGCATATGGCCGATGCCGGGCAGGCGGGTGATGTTCACCGTCGGCGCGTCCGAGGCCATCGGCACGGCGTGGATCGTGTAGGCCACGGTGGTGTCGGCATCGCCATGCACCAGTTCGAACGGCAGCGTCAGCGCGCCGTAGCGGTTCTGCATCTCGGTTATCTCGGCCTTCAACCCGGCGCGCTGCCGGGCATTGGCGCGCAGGCTTTCGCGGCGCATGGTCAGGGGCGCGGCGATGTAATCCGCATAGCCGTCCGGCATGTCCTGCGGCTCGAAGACCTCGGCGACCTGTTCCTCGACATAGCCATAGGGAACCCATGCGGTGATCAGCGGCACGGCAAGGGCGCTGCCAAGTTCCGAGGAATTGACCTTGTAGAGCAGCGGCAACTCTCCCTCCCACGGGTGCGACGGGCTGGAGACGGTAACGAGCGCGGCGGCCGGATGCTCCAGGGCCCAGGCCAGCGCGACGGCGCCGCCAAGCGACTGGCCCAGCACGATCGGCTTGTCGGCGCCCAGCTTGGCAGCCGCCTGCGACAGATGCGCGGCCTGGGCGAAGATCCCTTCGGACCCCTTTGGCAGGCGGTCGGAATATCCCAACCCGGGGCGGTCGAGGATGATCACGCGGTAATCGTCCTTGACCCTTTCCGCGAAGGAAAAGGTGAAATCGCGGGTATTGCCGGAAGAGCCGTGGATCAGCACCAGATCGGGGCCTTCGCCGGCGACGACGGCATGGACGCGCAAACCGTCCACCGTCACGAACTGGCCCTGCGGCGGGTATTCGGCCTCGGCCGCCGCCTCGCGCTGCGCGGCGCGCCAGGCCGTCACACCGCAGCCCGACAGCACCAGCAGAGCGACGATCAGAAGGCTAGCGGCCAATTTCATGAAGATCGAAGGGCGTTGACTGGTAGATTTCGTTGATCCAGTTGCCGTAAAGCAGATGCGCATGGCTGCGCCACCGGTTCATCGGCGTCATGTCGGGATCGTCGTCGGGATAGTAGTTCTGCGGCACATTGATCGGCGTGCCGTTGGCGATGTCGCGGTCGTATTCTTCCTTCAGCGTACCGCTGTCATATTCGAAATGATTGAAGATATAAAGCGACCGCCGCTCGGTATCCTCGACCAGACAAGGCCCAGCCTCGTCCGAGCCCAGCAGCGTGATCAGCGCGGGTATGGCGTCGATCTCGTGCTGGCGCATCGCGGTCCAGCGGCTGACCGGGATCACGCAATCGTCCGAGAACCCGCGCAGATAGGGCGAGGAAGGGGCCATATTCTGGTGCCGGAAACAGCCGAAGGCCTTGTGCGGCAACATGTGCTTTTGCACGCCGTAGTAGTGGTAGAGCATCGCCATGCCGCCCCAGCAGACGCCGAACGTGGAATGCACGTTGGTCTGGGTCCATTCCATGACCTCTTTCAGTTCGTCCCAATAGGTCACTTCCTCGAACGACAGGTGCTCGATCGGCGCGCCGGTGATGATCAGCCCGTCGAACTTCTCGCCCTTCACTTCCTGAAACGGACGATAGAATTCCTCCATGTGCTCGGCGGCGGCGGTCTTGGTCTCGTGCTCGCTCATCCGGATCAGGCTGAGTTCGATTTGAAGCGGGGTGGCGCCGATCAGCCGGGCGAACTGGTTCTCGGTCTGAATCTTTTTCGGCATCAGGTTGAGAAGCCCGATATGGAGGGGCCGGATATCCTGCCTCGCGGCGCGGGTCTCGGACATCACGTTCACGCCTTCGCGCGTCAGCACGTCAAAGGCGGGAAGGTTTTCGGGCAGGGTGATCGGCATAGTCGGTCTGGTCCTTGGGGAAGGTTTGAGATAGCTCTAGTCGCGGCGTTTCTCAAGAGCATCGGCGATCAGGTCGTCGAAACCCTCGGGCGAGGTGATCCGGCCGACGTCCTCGGCTGTCACCGTCACACCCCAACGGGCCATCGCGGCATAGCGCGGCTGGCGATGGTCCAGTGCCTGACGGTAGGCCCATCGAACGAAGGCATCTGGATCAATATTGGCTTCGAATAGTTTGTTCTGGCTTAGATATTCGTTCCAGACCCGATCCAGGAACGCCCGCTGGTAGCACATCGGTTTCGGGGCCTTGTCAAACCGCCGCACCAGTTGCTCGGTATGGGCATCAGAGCCTTTGATCCAGACCAGAAGCAGATTGTCGGCCAGCGCGTTCATCACCAGATCGTCGGGATCTTCGGGGGCCACGACTTCGCAGATCGAGCCGCCGCTGTCGCATACGAAATTGTCGTAGTCGTAAAGCTCCTTTGCCCGCTCGATGAACTGCACGGTATCGAACAGGGCCGCGACCTCGGCCAAGTGGTGCTGATCCTGTCGCCGCAGATACTCGGCATAAGCCAGCCCGCCCTTCGCCGGATCGCCGGGCTTGCCGAGATAGGACGATAGCGGGGCGAGATTGTCGAACGTGATGTTCGAGCCGACATAGATCGAATCCGACCGCAACAGATCGCGCAGGAACGGGTTCTTCATCGCCTCGCGCTTGAAATTGTCCGCGATATGCTCGCCCATGTAGCGGGTGCCGATGCGGTAATCGACCGAGTAGTGAAACCAGTTCCCCGCCTCGCGCAGCATGTTCGAGACATGGGTCTTGCCCAACCCCGACATCCCGAACAACAGCACGCGCTTGCGCGTCGCCGCCCGCCACTCTTTCGCCGTCTTGTAGATCATCGCCGCTCTCGCCAGTTTCCCGGCCACTTGGTAGCGGTTGGCGGCGCGGCTTGGTAGGGGAAATCTGTTCTAGAGCCGGCGTCGCGCGAACAGCCGTCCATCCAGCACAAACAGCCCAAGGGTCAGCAGGGCAAAACCCGCATAGGCTTGCGGGCGCAAGTCCTCGCCCAGCACGATGGTCCCCAGCGCGATCGCAACCGGCGCGACCAGCAGGGTCACCAGCATCAGGTTGCCCGACCCGGCCATCGCCAGCACCCGGTAGTAGAGAAGATAGGCAAGTGCAGTCGCCATCACCGCCAGGTAGGCGAAGGCGGCCCAGGTCGCGGGTGCAAGACCGTAATTCGGAACGCCGTCCAGCAAGAGGGCCGCCGGCACCATAAAGAGTGCAGAACAACTTGTCATCCCGGCCGCCGCGACCTGCGGTGTCAGACCTTTCAGCGCCCCCCGTGCGAAGGCGCCGGCGAAGGCATAGCTGAGGGCGGCCCCGATCACCGCAAGCTGTGCCAGCGAGCGCAAATCCAGTTCGCGCAGCGCCGACAGACCGACTGCCGTCGCGACGCCTGCAAAGCCAAGCGATACGCCCAAGGTCTTGCGCATCGTCAATCGCTCATCGGCAAAGACCGCCGCCGCCACGATCACGCCGAATATCGCTGTCGAGGCATTCAGGATCGAGGCAAGGCCCGACGGCATGTTCTGCTGACCCCAGACGATCAGACTGAACGGGATGACGTTGTTCAAAAGTCCCATGGCCAGAAAGGCGGCCCAGACCCGTGGCCCGCGCGGTATGTCCAGTCCGCGCAGCAGCACATAGGCCCACAAGACCAAAGCCGCGCCCAGCACCCGGACGGCCACGATGGTGAATACGCCCACCTCGCGCAGCGCAAGGCTGTTGGCCAGGAACGATCCGCCCCAAAGCAGCGACAGCAGCAAAAGCTCGATCCAGGCGCGCGGGGATATGGTAATTTGGGCATTCATGACGGCAGAGCTAGCAGGGGAAGGGCAGGGCGGCGACCCGAAAAATGCGGCAAAGAAAAAGCCCCGACGAAACCGGCGGGGCCTTGGCTGGATCTCTTTGCGGGATCAGAAGCTGTAGCCGACCTGCAATCCAAACGCGTAGCCGCTGTTATCCTTGAAATCGCCGAAGGGAGTTTCGGGCGGATAGGGCGGCGAGGGCGCACGGCTCTGTGCGTCGCCAATCTCGAAATACCGAACCCCGGCCGAGATCTTGATGGCCTCGTAAGTATAGGTGACGCCAAGCCCCGCCATCCTGATCCCGTCCGTCGGGCCAAGGTTACCGGTCAGGTCGTCGTTCTGCCCCTCGTATCCCAAAGAAAAGGCGCCCGACCAGTTTTCATTGAACTTGCGCCCGATCCCCAGAGTATAGGTCGTACGGTCGGAGCTGTAATCGACGAGTGGCGTACCGCCGAATGCGCCGAGATAGAGCGCCGGGCTCACGTCGAACGCGGTCCACTCGACCCAGCGCACAGAGCCGAACAGCAGCGTATCGGCGGCAATCCCGGTCTGGAAATCCAGATTGACCGATTGGGGGATCGTGGTTTCGAACGGCGTCGAGGGGACTCCGAATTCGATCGCCTCCAATTCATGGTCGATCGCGGAATTATAAGTCAGCGCGACGCGCAGCGCGATATCAGGCCGCTCGTAGGCGGCGCCCAGGATATAGCCGTAGGCCGTATCCTTGGCAGCATCCAGGGTATAGCCGTTGAACAATGCAACTTCGCCTGACAACGAACTGATCCGGACACCGCCCATGACGCTGAAGTTGTCGTTGATCTTGTAGCGCAGAACCGTACTGAGCGCGCGGTTGTCCAACTTCGCCGTCGATCCAGCATAGGCATAATCCTGATCTGCGTCGTAGTTGACGATCGCGCCGATCGGTTCATCCAGAACAAAGGCCAGATCGAACCGGTCATCCAGCGCAACCTTGACCCCCAGCGAAAAGGACTCGTAATCCCCGGTCATGTCGCCCGAACCGCCACCCACGGAACCGAACGGACCCAGCGGCAACAGTTGGGTACCGCTGACGTCCGGCCTGACGTTGCTGTAGGTCAATTCGACGTAGTTTCCCGACTCGAAGATAATCCCCAGATCCTGGCCCGACCGGTCCAATCCCCCGGCCAGCGCGCCAGAGGCCCCGACTGCCAGCAGACCTGCCGCTGATACAAGATGCTTCATTAGCGTTTTCTCATCCCATTGGTTGATTTTTGTTATGAGAAGAAGTTTACCACCCGAAGTAGAATCCGGGCAACGATTTACCCCACGTAAACCGAGACCCAGACTACGAATCTGACGCAGCGTTGCTGCGTTTCAACGATTCCGCCGCCTCTCGGTCAGGATGTTGTAGTAATTGGCCGCGAAGATGAGCGCCGCACCCAACAGGACCGGCAGCTCAACCGCCTCATTGTACAATAGCGCCGCGACCACGACCACGACGGGCAGGCGCGCGAAATCCATCGGAGTGACCACCGCAGCCGGGGCCAGCGACAGCGCCTTGGTCAGACAGAAATGCGCAACCAGCCCGGCACAACCGATCAGCACCAGCCAGGGCCAGCTTTGCGCCGAGGGCAGCGCGATATCGCCGTCGTAGCCGGCGCAGATCACTCCAAGAGTTGCCTGCATCACCGTCAGCCAGAACAGGATGCAAAAGACGGTTTCGGTCCGCGTCAGAAGCCGGGTGAAAACCGCCGATCCGGCGAAGCCCACGGCGGCCAGCGCTGCCATCGTGACGCCGGGGCTGATACCCAGCGTCCAGGGGCGCGTCACGATCAGGATGCCGACAAACCCGATCAACGCCGCGACAACACGGCTTTTGGTCAGATGCTCGCCCAGCACGATCACCGCCAGAAACATCGCCCAGATCGGCAGGGTGAATTCCAGCGCAAAAACCTGCGCCAGCGGGATCACCGTAATGGCGTAGAACCAAAGGTTCTGACCCGCGAAATGGCTGAGGTTGCGGACCATATGAACCCCAAGGCTGCGGCTGGTGATCTCATTTTGACGTCCAGACAGCAAAATTACGCCGCCGACGATGCCGATGCCGATGAACGAGCGGAACATCATGATCTCGAACGTGTCGAGTTCGAATGATACGGCTCGTCCGGCCACTGCCATCGAGGTGAATGAGACGATCGCCCCGATCATCCAGATCGCGGCCAGAAGGGGGTTGCTGTCGGCCAGGGTGCGGGCTGGACGTTGGACGGGCACTATCGCTTTCACTGTCTCGAAACCATCCCCGCCAAAGCTACGAACCTTACTTGAAAGATCGTCGTTTCTCGCCTCCGGAGGCGATATTTGCAAGACGAGCGGACGAAGAAACAACCATCTGCCCAAGACTCGGGTTCGCGGTGCAGGCGATGAAGGCGCCCACCTGCGCCGGGAAGGGGCGGCTTATCGGTCCAATTCGGTGATCTTGAACTCGCGCGGGATATGCTGTGTCGCGGTCCACCAGTCGCTGGCTCGGGTGCGAACCTGATGCGCGTCGAAATCCTCGGGCGAGCGGAAGGTTTCGCGCACCGCGAAGCGGCAAGGGTCGGCGGCGGACCGCAAGACCTCGAAGCTGATGCAGCCGACTTCAGCGCGGGTCAGGCGGATATGCTCGGGCAAAAGGGCGGCGACGCGGTCGCTTTCTTCCAGCGTCCGGCAGATCAGGAAACCCGTCACATGGACGCGTGGCATTGCCCTATTCCCACTCGATGGTGCCGGGCGGCTTCGAGGTCACGTCATAGGTCACCCGGTTGATCCCCTTGACCTCGTTGATGATCCGGGTCGCGGTTTCGCCCAGAAACTCGTGGCTGAAGGGATAATAGTCGGCGGTCATCCCGTCGACCGAGGTCACTGCGCGCAGCGCACAGGCCAAATCATATGTGCGCCCGTCGCCCATCACACCGACGGTCCGGACCGGCAGGATCGCGACGAAGGCCTGCCAGATCTCGTCATAAAGCCCATGACGGCGGATCTGGTCGATATAGATCGCATCGGCCTTGCGGAGTATCTCCAGCTTTTCGCGGGTGATCTCGCCGGGGCAACGGATCGCAAGGCCGGGGCCGGGGAAGGGATGGCGGCCGATGAAGCTGGCGGGCAGGCCAAGTTCATGTCCCAGCGCGCGTACCTCGTCCTTGAACAGCTCGCGCAGCGGTTCGACCAGTTTCAGCCCCATCTTTTCCGGCAGTCCGCCAACATTGTGGTGCGACTTGATGGTGACCGAGGGGCCGCCCGAGAAGCTGACCGACTCGATCACATCCGGGTAAAGCGTGCCCTGCGCCAGAAACTTCGCGCCGCCCACTTCGGTCGCGTGTTTCTGGAACACGTCGATGAACAGCCGCCCGATGATCTTGCGCTTTGTTTCCGGATCGGAAACGCCGTCCAACTCTCCCAGAAACAATTCGCTTTCGTCGGCATGGATCAGCGGAATGTGGTAGTGGTCGCGAAACATCGCCACGACTTCGCGCGCTTCGTTGAGGCGCAGCAGCCCGTGATCGACGAAGACGCAGGTCAGCTGGTCGCCGATCGCCTCGTGGATCAGCACCGCCGCAACGGAAGAATCGACGCCGCCCGACAGCCCGCAGATCACCTTGGCATCCCCGACCTGTTCGCGGATCTTGCGGATCGCCTCGTCGCGATACGCCTCCATGGTCCAGTCGCCCGTGAAGCCCGCGAGCTTCACGAAATTCTCGTAAAGCGTTTTGCCGTTCGGGGTGTGGTGCACTTCGGGGTGGAACTGCACCGCGTAGAAATGCCGGTCGAGATCGGCAGCGATCGCGAAGGGCGCGTTCGGCGAGGTGCCGTACACCTTGAAGCCGGGCGCAATCGCCGAGACATGATCGCCGTGACTCATCCAGACCTGTTCGCGCGCTTCAAGGAACCAGCCGGTCAGCAGGTTGATGCGATCTTCGGCAGGCGATACATAGGCGCGACCGAATTCGGCGGTGCCATCGCCGCGCTCGACCTTGCCGCCCAGCATCTGCATCATCACCTGCTGGCCATAGCAGATACCAAGCACCGGAACGCCGAGGGCGAAGACGCTTTCGGGCGGGCGGGGCGAGTCCTTGTCGATCACCGATGCCGGTCCGCCAGACAGAATGATGGCCTTGGGGCGGAAGTCCCCGAGAAACTCATCGGTTACCTTCTGGAAGGGGTGAATTTCGCAATAGACGTTCAACTCGCGCAAGCGCCGCGCGATCAGCTGCGTAACCTGGCTGCCGAAGTCTATGATGAGTAGGCGTTCATGTATGCTCATGCCAAGCGGGAATAGGGGCAAGCCGTGATCCGCGCAAGAGGGCCGGATGGCGTCACCGCATCAGGATGTCGCTTTCCCCCCGCAAAGGCCGGAATCCGGTCATTGGAGCGCGTGAATTGCCGTTAAACCCGGATGAACAGAGATACCTTTCGGAGTGTGTGTCATGGCTGAAGCGGAAACGACGCGACGAGCGCGCGGTGGGGGCGGGGCGGCCCGGCGGGCGGAACGCACCTCGGTGCGGATCGAGGCGGCGAAGTACATCAGCCGCAATATCCCGAACCTCGAGATCCTGAACGACGAGGCGCTCGAGATCATCGAGGCCAATGCCGAAACGATCCTGGAGGAAGTCGGCGTCAATTTCGTCGAAAATCCCGAAGCGCTGGAACGATGGCGCGAAGCCGGGGCAGATGTTCAGGGCGAGCGGGTGCATATCCCGCGCGGTCTGGCCCGCAAGCTTTGCGCTACCGCGCCCTCAAGTTTCACTCAGCACGCCCGCAACCCCGAGCGCAATGTCGAGATCGGCGGCAGGAACCTGGTGTTGGCCCCGGTTTACGGCCCGCCCTTCGTACGCGATGCCGAAGGCGGCCGTCGCTATGCCACGATCGCCGATTTCCACAATTTCGTGAAACTCGGCTACATGTCGAAATGGGTCCACCATTCCGGCGGCACCGTGTGCGAACCCACCGATGTGGCGGTGAACAAGCGGCATCTCGATATGCTGCTGGCGCATATGACGCTGAGCGACAAACCCTATATGGGCTCTGTCACCGAGCCCAGCCGCGCGGCGGATTCGGTCGAGATGTCCAAGATCCTGTTCGGGGACGAGTTTGTCGACCAGAACACGGTCATGACCTCGCTGATCAACATCAACTCGCCGCTGACCTTCGACGGCGTGATGATGGGCGCGCTCGAGGTTTACGCCAAGGCGAATCAGGCCGCGATCATCAGCCCGTTCATCGTTGGTGGCGCCATGGCGCCGGTAACGGTCGCAGGCACGCTGGCGCAGGTGCTGGCCGAGGTTCTGGCGGGCGTCGCCTACAGCCAACTCATCCGCAAGGGCGCGCCGGTGATCTTCGGCGCCTTCGTGACCTCGATCGACATGAACTCGGGCGCCCCGACC
The DNA here is from genome assembly GCA_024637315.1 of Brevirhabdus sp. Classification (GTDB taxonomy): domain Bacteria; phylum Pseudomonadota; class Alphaproteobacteria; order Rhodobacterales; family Rhodobacteraceae; genus JAHEAO01. The sequence goes on along the minus strand of JAGXFH010000019.1, from coordinate 6,026 downwards.
TTTGGCACACCGGAAGCGGCGCAGATCACGCTTGGCGCGGGGCAACTGGCGCGGAGGCTGAACCTGCCCTACAGGTCGGGCGGCTCGTTCTGCGGCTCGAAACTGCCCGATGCTCAGGCCGCCTACGAGACCGCCAACACGCTGAACACGGCCTTGCTGTCGGGCGTCAACTTCATGCTTCATGCCTGCGGCTGGCTGGAAGGCGGGCTGGTCAGTTCCTACGAAAAGTTTGTTCTCGATGCCGACCAACTTGGCGTTCTGCACCATCTGGCCCGGGGCATCGACATGTCCGAGAACGGGCAGGGAATGGATGCGATCCGCGAGGTCGGCCCCGGCGGCCACTACCTTGGCTGCGAACACACACAGGCCAATTTCAAGCAGGCGTTCTGGCGCTCGGAGGTGTTCGACTACAAGCCGTTCGAGACCTGGGACGAGGAAGGTGCTCGCGACAGCCAGACCCTGGCAACCGCGCGCGTCAAGAAGTTGCTGGGCGACTATCAGGCGCCGGCACAGGATATCGCCGTTACCGAGGCGCTGAAGGACTACGTCGCGCGCCGCAAGGCCAGCGAGCCGGACGCGTTCCTCTGACAATTTCTGCCGCGCGGCAGAAACGCGATGCTTCGCGAAGTCGAGAACGACTCGACCGGGCAGGAATGATGCTCTGGAACGCCGTGCTCTGGGATCACGACGCCGATGGTGTGCGACGGCCGTGTCGCCGGGCCGCATGACGACACAAGCCGCATTGCGGCCAGCACACGGACCGGTGCATCCGATCGGTGCCCGGGCCAGGGGCAGGGCGCTACGGGCGAGGGCGCATCACCCGTCATGACCTGAACTTCCGATTGTCGTTCCGGCGAGCGTCATGATCCCATGCGCCAGCGGCGACTCGCAGTTTGATCAGGGTCAAAGCCAGGTTGGACACGGGCCGCCATTCCTCATACCAAGGATGCGACCTGCCGCATTGCCCCAACCTTTCGTGACATTGGAAAGCATGTGCCCAAACCTTCGCCTGAAAACCCGTTCGCCGCCTCCGTTAAGGAGGTTGCCAGCCGATTGGAAACAGATCCGGCACAGGGTCTCGATGGGTCCGAAGCGCGGGCGCGGCTCGAATCGTTCGGGCCAAACCGGCTGCGTCGCCAGAAACAGAAAAGCGTCCTGACGATCCTGACGCATCAGTTCGACAGCGTCATCGTCTGGCTGCTGGCCGGTGCCATGCTGCTGTCCTTCGCTCTGGGCGATATCGCTGAAGGCATGGCGATTGGCGTGGTTCTGGTGATTAACGGCGCCATCGGTTTTTTAACCGAACTCAGGGCAGCGCGCTCGATGGAGTCGCTGATGCGGATCGCTGAGGTGAAAACCCGGGTGCGGCGTGGCGGTGCAGTAAGCAAGATCGACGCCCACGAACTGGTTCCCGGCGACGTGGTGATACTTGAAGCCGGCGATATCGTGACGGCGGATCTGCGCCTGGCCGAAGCCTCTAACCTGCAAGTGGACGAATCGGTACTCACCGGAGAGTCCGCTCCGGTGGTCAAATCCACCGAAGCGACGGATCCGGACGCGGCCCTGAGCGATCGGTCCAGCATGGCGTTCAAGGGAACCGCCATTACCCAAGGGGCTGGCGAGGGGCTGGTCGTGGCGACCGGCATGCAAACCGAGATCGGCCTGATAAGCGATCTCGCACAAAGCGCAGAGGCGGAGGCCGCGCCTCTTGAACGCAGGCTCGACCGGCTTGGACACCGGCTGGTCTGGCTGACGCTGGGGCTTGCGGCGCTGACGATCGGGGCCGGGATCCTGCGCGGGCAAGACGTGGTTATGATGGTGCAGACGGGTGTCGCGCTGGCTGTTGCGGCGGTCCCTGAAGGCCTGCCGGTTGTCGCGACGCTGTGTCTGGCGCGTGGAATGTGGCGGATGAGCCAGCGCAACGCCCTGATCACGCGGCTGTCTTCGGTGGAAACGCTCGGCGCGACCACTGTGATCCTGACTGACAAGACCGGCACGCTGACCGAAAACCATATGACCGCAGTGCGCTACCTGCTGGCCGATGTCGATGTCGAGGTCGACAGCGACGGCGAGGAAAGGTCTTTTGTGGCTGATAGTAAGCCACTTGATCCTGCTGCGGATGACCGCCTCGGCTGGGTGCTGCGGATCGGGGCGCTGTGCAACAACGCTGAACTGGGCGACGGGTCGAAGGACGAGCGGGCCGGCGACCCGATGGAAATCGCGCTTCTGTCGATCGCCCGCAGCGCTGGCCTTGCGCGGTCGGACCTGTTGGACGAGCGCGCCGAAGTCCGTGAACATGCTTTCGATACCGACGCCAAGATGATGGCCACCGTGCATCGCGACGCGGATGACTATCTCTTCGCAGTCAAGGGGGCGCCCGAAGCGGTGATCGAGGTCTGCAGCAGCGTCATGTCGACCGAAGGTATCCGCGAGATGGATGACAATGCCCGAGCGGAATGGAAAGAGCGCAGCGCCAGTTCCGCGCGGGAAGGTTTGCGACTTCTGGGGCTGGCGATGAAGCACGCCAAGACTGACGATGCCGAGCCTTACGAGGGGCTGACACTCGCAGGCCTCGTCTGCCTGCTCGATCCGGTGCGCGAGGACGTTCCGGCCGCGATCGAGGCCAGCCGCGCGGCCGGCGTCAGGGTGGTCATGCTGACCGGCGATCATGCCGACACGGCGGCAACGATTGCGCGAGAGGCGGGACTCGGTGACGGTGATCTGAACGTGATCGAAGGCAAGGAGCTGGCCGGTCTCGACATCGCGAGCTTGGGCGAAGAGGAACGCAATCGTATCTTGTCGGCAGATGTCTTCGCGCGCGTCGCGCCGGAAACGAAACTGACGCTGGTGGCGCTGTACCAGAAGGCCGGTCAGGTCGTGGCGATGACCGGCGACGGAGTCAATGACGCACCGGCGCTCAAGAAGGCGGATATCGGCATCGCCATGGGGCAACGCGGCACGCAGGTCGCGCAGGAAGCGGCGCATATGGTTTTGCAAGACGATGCCTTTGCGACGATCATCGCGGCGATGCGTCAGGGCCGGGCGATCTTCGATAATATTCGTAAGTTCGTGGTCTATCTGATGTCCTGCAATGTCAGCGAGGTGCTGGTCGTCGGCCTAGCAGTCGGTGCAGGCTTGCCCTCGCCGCTGCTGCCTTTGCAGATCCTGTTCCTCAATCTCGTCACGGATGTGTTCCCTGCCTTCGCGCTTGGATTGGGGCCAGGGGAAGATAATATCATGAGCAAACCACCGCGCGATCCCGAAGAGGCGATCGTGAACCGACCGCGATGGGTTCTGATCGGCGTTCTGGGCGCGGCGATCACCGTCGCAACGCTTGGAGCCTTCGCGCTTGCGCTTTACTGGCTGGGCCTTGACAGCGGGCCGGCGGTCACTGTGGCCTTCCTGACGCTCGCTCTGGCGCAGCTTTGGAACGTGTTCAACCTGCGTGACCCGGATTCAGGGCTTTTCCTGAACGAGGTCACCCGCAACCCATATGTCTGGGCGGCAATATTGCTGTGCCTCGGCTTGATCGGATCGGCGCTGTGGCTGCCATGGCTGTCAGACCTTCTTGGCCTTCCCGATCCCGGTCGGGCTGGGCTGGCCCTTGCGACCGTGGCCAGTCTGGTGCCGCTTGTACTGGGCCAGGCATGGCTTGTTGTCGCTGGACCGAGGTGGCTTGCCCCCCAAAAATCCGGCCGACCACTGTCGGCCTGAGGGCCTGCGTTTGGGCAAAGCCGTGCAGAACGGTGGCAGCCATCGTTGGCTGCGGATCAACGGGCATTGGGGCGTGGAATAAGGGCATTGCGGACTTCGGTCGCCATGCGCTCTGCGGCGGGTCAGGATTGCGCCTGGGGCAAGTCGCCGTCAGCGCGCAGGTCTGACGCAAGCTTGTTCGGGATCAGGATCGAAACGCCCAGGCCGCCAAGTCTGTCGGATTTCTGCAACTTCATCTCGCCGCCATACGCATGAAGCAGGTCATCGGCAATGGCCAGCCCCAACCCCGTTCCGGGTACCGATGTGTCAAGCCTGCCACCCGATCTCAGTGCCTCATGTCGGTCGGATTCAGGAATCCCGGGACCGTCGTCTTCGATGAGGATTTCGACGACGCCGTTCATAATGCGACAGGTAACGCTGACGAGGCTCCGCGACCAGCGTGACGCGTTTTCGAGGATGTTCCCGAGAACCTCCTCGAGGTCTTGCCCATCGATCGGCACCGTCACGTTTGAAGGCACCGCGACTTCCAGTTCCTTTGAGCGCAAGTCGGGCAAACCACGAAAGAGTTTCGCCAAACGCTCGACCGATCGCGCCACATTGGTGTGCCGGCGCTGCATGCTGGCGCCACTGTTGGCCGCGCGTATCCGGGCGAGGGAACGCCGCAGTTGCGCATCTATCCGGCCCAACGCATCCTGAGCCTGCGATACATCGACATCCTTGCGCTTGAGTGTCTCGAGTTCGTTGCGAAGGATTGCCGAAGGTGTCTTCAGGGCATGGGCCATGTCGGCGGCCTGGCGGCGCCCGCGCGCAACGATCTCACGGTTTCGTTCAAGCAAGGTGTTTATGTCCGCGACCAAGGGCGCAACTTCCTCGGGATAGTTGGTGGGGTCGATATCCGTCTCCAAGTCCCAACGATGGGACACGTCCTCGCGCAACTTTTTCAGCGGCCTGACCACAACGAGGGTCTGAAGCATCGCTCCAGCGACGCCAAGGACGCCGACAAGCCCGAAGGTCAACAGCAGACTTCGTCGAATAGCGGCCCGTTCTGCTATCAGCGCGGCAAGCGATTCGGCGACGAGTACGACCCAAGAAGAGCCGTCCTCCAGAGTTACCGCCTGACGAACGCCGCGCACGGAGCCGTTTGGTCCCGCGCCGGTCCAGAATTCCCTTTCGGTCAGCACCTCCCCGGACAGTTCAAGCATCGAATCGAAGAGCGACCTCGATGCCAGAAGCTCGCCCTCAGGACCGCTCGCCTGCCAGTAGCGCCCGGAATAGGGTCGGTCGTAGGCCGGATCATTAATGAATTGCGTCATCAGTTCCGCATCCGCGCCGCTGTTGCTCAAGGCGATGACGATTTGCAGGTGGCGCTCTGCCAGAGCCTGATCGAAGCGCCGCTGGGTGAGAGCGTCGAAGAAGGAATAGAGCGCAACCACACCGATAATGACACTGAGAATCGCCCAGACGCTCCCTCCGACTATCGCCCTTCGACGGAGTGAGAGCATCAGGTCTCTTCGATCACGTAGCCGCGCCCGCGAACCGTCCGGATGAAATCCGTGCCCAGTTTCTTGCGTAGCCGCGTCACGAAAACGGCAATCGTGTTCGAGTCCCTGTCGCCGTCGTATTCATAAATGTGCTCTGACAGTTCGGTGCGGGAAACCAGCCGTCCGGTATTGTGAACCAGATAGGTCAGAACCGCGATTTCCTGCGACGTCAGGTCGATCGGAAATCCGTTTTCCATGACCCGGCCGTTGCGAAGGTCAAACTCGATCTTCCCCTTCTGGAAAAGCGGGTTGGCACGGCCTGACTTTCGACGCAGCATGGCTCTGACCCGCGCAGAGAGTTCGGGCATGTGAAACGGCTTGGTCATGTAATCATCGGCCCCGGCGTCCAGACCATCAACCCGTTCGGACCAGCCGTCACGGGCGGTAAGGATTAGAACCGGCGTGTCGACGTTCTGGTTGCGCCATTCCTTCAGGATCGAAATTCCATCGCGTTTGGGCAGTCCGATATCCAGGATGATCATGTCGTAGGGCTCAGTCGCGCCCAGAAAGGCCGCCTCTTCGCCATCATTCGCCACATCGACGACTCTGCCTTCGGACGCAAGAACGCGTCTTATCTGCTCGCAAAGAACGGTTTCGTCTTCAGCTATCAGGATTCGCATGCTTAACGGTGCCAGTTTTGATCAGGTTCGGATCCTGATTACCTATTTGTTGCCGTTTCCGCCACCATTACCGCCGCCGCTATTGCCGCCGCCGCCACCATTGCCGCCGCCGCCGCCGCTATTGCCGCCGCCGCTATTTCCACCACTATTG
>JAGXFH010000018.1 GCA_024637315.1 Brevirhabdus sp. | reverse complement strand
GCGGCGGCGGCAGCGGCGGGGGCGGCGCGGCGGGGGCCGCCGCGGGCGCGGCTCCCCAGGGCCCCGGCTGCGCCATCTGCGCGCCCATCGCCATGCCCATCCCGGCCCCGAGCCCCGCGGCCATGCCGCCGCCGGCGGGATTGCGGGCCGCCGCGGTCATCGCCTCGGCGGCGGAATACTGGGTGAACTTGCCCAGATCGCCCGCCAGCCCCATCGAGGTGCGCTTGTCCAGCGCCTCTTCGACAGCCGGCGGCAAGCTGATGTTTTCAATGTAGAGTTCCGGCAATTCCAGCCCGTATTGCGCAATCGTCGCCGAGATGGCCCCGGCCACCAGCTTGCCCAGATCGGCGGTGTTCGCCGCCATGTCCAGAACCGGAATGCCCGAGGACGCGATCACGCGGGAAAATTCCTGCACGATGATGTTGCGGATCTGGAAGCTGATCTCGTCCATGGTGAACTCGCCATCGGTACCGACGATCTCGGTGAGGAACCGCGCCGGGTCCGTCACCCGCACCGAATAGGTGCCAAAGGCGCGCAGCCGGATCGGCCCGAATTCGGGATCGCGGGCGATGATCGGGTTCTTGGTGCCCCATTTGAGATCGTTGAACCGGGTCGTGTTGACGAAATAGATTTCCGACTTGAACGGCGAGCGGAACCCATGATCCCAGTGCTGCAACGTGGTCAGCACCGGCATGTTGTTGGTTTCCAGAAGGTAAAGCCCCGGCGTGAAGACATCCGCCAATTGCCCTTCATGGACGAACACCGCCGCCTGTCCCTCGCGCACGGTCAGCTTGGCGCCGTACTTGATCTCGTGACCCTCGCGTTCGAACCGCCAGACCATCGTGTCGCGGGTGTCATCGGTCCAGTGGATGACATCGATGAACTCGCCCATCAGAAAATCAAGAATACCCATTACGCTTCTCCCTTTGGTTCAACTTTCGCCGCCGACCAGTTCATTCGCAATCACGATCGCCATCGTTTCCGCCGCGACCGCTGGCATTCCGGGCCGCAACCGCGGGTCGTAGAGGATCTTCAGCAACATCTCGTCATGTGTGGTCAGCCGGCCGAATTCCTCGTCATCGTTGAAGATCGACGGCCGGGCGCGGGGGCTGTCGTTGAACAGGCCCAGCCCTTGCGCGATCTCCTCGTGGTAACACATCCGCCGCATCGTCTCGGAATGTTCGGCCCGCACGATCGCCAGCGCGTTCGTGATCACGCCGTCATTCTTCCGGTCCTCGGTCAGAACCGCGCAATAGTCGTTCCGGCTCATTCCGGCAATGGCGTCGATCATGCCGCGGCTCGGGATCACGCCGGCGCGTTGCAGGATCGGGTTGACCGCCAGCCGCTGATCCTCGTGCAGGATGACGATGTCGAAATTCGTTCTGCTGCTGGCCACCGCCATCGGATGCCCGGTGATCCGCTCCAGCCGCTTGACGTAGCCCTCGATGAAGGCGCGGTCGCTGATCCGGATCGCCTCGGGCACGGTATCGCCGAAATGTATGCCGAACCGGATCGGCCCCTGCCAGCGCCGCAGGCTGATCAGCGGCCTGCCGGGCAGCACCCGGCCGTTTTCCACCCGCAATTCCTCGGCCAAGGCGATTGCCGCGAAGTTCTCGGCCAGATTGCGGGCGGTATAGGGCACGTCCGGCCCGCCGCCATCGACCCGCAAGAGCCCGCGCGCCAGAAGGTCGTTTTCTACCCGCAGATAATACAGCTCCAGGTCTTTCGAGGATTGCGACTGCACCGCGGACGCCGCCGCGGCCGGGCCGGGCAGGCCGGTCACCTCGGGGTCCGGATCTGGCAGTTCGCCATTGATGCAGGCCGCCAGCGCCAGCAGCGCCGCCGCCGCCAGACCCCTTGCCCCCATGCCGTCTGCGAATGCGCCCAAGATGCCGTCCCTTAAACCGATGTGCCGACCGTATCGCCGGTCTTGTCGCCGCGCGACTTGGCCGAGGCAAGCGTGTCGCGCAACTCGGCCTCCATCTTCCGCATCTCCTCTTCCGCCACGGCGCGCTTCTTCTTGCCCGCGTCGGCGATCTCGAGGCTCTCGTTGATCGTGGCGATCAGCTCGGCATTTGCCTTCTTCACCGCCTCGATGTCGAACACCCCGCGCTCCATCTCCTCGCGCACCGTCTTGTTGGCGGCCCGCAGATTCTCGGCATTCGCGGTCAGCAGCTCGTTGGTCAGATCGCTGGCCTCCTTGACCGCTGCCGCCGCCTCGGACGAGCGCTGGATCGTCACCGCCTGCGCCAGTTGCGTTTCCCACAAGGGCACGGTGTTGACCAAGGTGGAGTTGATCTTGGTCACCAGCGACTTGTCGTTTTCCTGGACCAGCCGAATTGAGGGCAGAGACTGCATCGTCACCTGCCGGGTCAGCCTCAGATCGTGCACCCGGCGTTCCAGATCGTCGCGCGCGGCGCGCAGGTCGCGCAATTCCTGCGCCGCGATCACCGCATTGTCTTCGCGCGCCTTGGCGACCGCGGTCTCCTTGGCGGGGATCACCTTGTGGTCGAGTTCGTTCAGCTTCTCCTCGCCGGCGGCGATGTACAGCGCCAGTTCATCGTAAAAACTGAGGGTCTTTTCATAAAGGATATCGAGCGACTTGATGTCCTTCAGCAGCTTGTGCTCGTGGTGCAGCAGGCTGTCGGTCACCTTGTCGATCTGGCCCTGCACATCCTCGTAGCGCGCGACGAACCGGGCGAAGGGCGCGGCGCCGCCGGTCAGCTTCTCCCACCAGGACCGCTTGCGCCGCACGTCCAGCTCGCTGATCGAGAAGCCCCGGATCGTCGTCACGATCTCGCGCAGACTGTCGCCCGCCGGCCCGACATCCTTGTTGCGCACATCCGCCAGCATCGCCTGGCTGATCTCTTGCAACTCGGCCTGCGCGCCCGACCCGAAGGCGATGATCGAGCCGGTGTTTTCCATGTCGATTTCGGCCATCCGCTTCTTGATCTCGGTGGCTGCGGGCTTGTCGGCCTTGGCCAGCGGCACAAGCTCGGTCGAGGGTTCGGGCAGCACCACGGCGGTGACATCCTCGATCAGCTTCAGATCCTCGGCGGCCTTCTGGCGAATAGTCTCGGTCATTGTCATTGTCCCTCTACTGATAATCGCGCGCCGAAACGCCTTCGCGTTCCAGCCTCTCACGCAGCACTTCCATTTCCACGTTCAGGTCGGTCTTGTTGTCGAGCAGCATCATTTGCGTGCGGGCCGTGAAATTCTTTTCCAGATCGTCCAGCAGCGCCTCGTAATCCGCTCGCGCCTTGGCGTCACGGGTCCGGGCATAGAGATCGGCGAATTTCATAGTCGCGTCGCGTGCCCCCAGAAGGTAGACGCCCAGATATTTCCGCGCCCCGGTCAGATCGCGCGGATCCTCCTCGACGGTGCGGAACATGTCGCGGGCAGTGTCCTGAAACCGCTGAACACGCGCCTCCAGCCGCCGGTCGCCGGCGCGCGCGATCGCATCCTTCATCGCGGTCAGATGTTTCTCGGCCTCGCCAACGGCGCGCGCCACGCGGTCATGCTGGAACGTGTCGACGCCATCCATCCGCTTGTCGCGCAACGGATCGGGACCGAAGGCGAAGGCGTGCAGCGCAATGCCGAGCACCGCGAAGATCAGCGGGTTCACAAGCGTTTCATTCGCCGCGTAGGCCGCCACGAACAGGCCAAGCCCGGTCAGGCCCGAGGCGATCAGCTTGCGCGGCAGGGCCGGGCGGCGGGCGATCCGGCGGGCCTCGTAGGCCTCCTGCGCCAGCACGCCTTCGCGAGTCAGCCAGGCCGCCAGCATCAGCACCGCGAAGCCGGCCAGATTCAGGGCCAGACCGGCGGGATCCTGGGTGAAGGCGCGGATGGCCAGCGGCAGCGGTGCCAGGAACAGCATGTTGACGCGGCCTCCCGCGCGGGTCCGCCGCTTGCCCTGCCACGGGTTTCGCGGCGGGTCGTTGGGCCGGTCGCGATCAGCGTCGGGGCTGTGTTTGCCGCCATAGCGTTCGGCCATCAGACGCCCCCGGACGCTGCCACGTAAAGGATCAGCGCCAGCAACAGGAAAAAGGATATCTTCTGAAGCCCGGACCCGGACATGGCACGCCCCCACTTTTCACGGCACTATCACCCGCACCCGTATAGGACATGGGCCAATCCCTTACCAGCGTTAAGGGGTTCCCCGACGTTAAACGGCATGGCTTTGCGCCTTGCGCTCGGTGTCGAGCTTGCGGCGATATCCCGATTGCACGATCTCGACGGCCACCAGAACCAGCACGCTGAAATAGAAGGTCGATTTCGACATCGGCACGATGTGATAGCCGAAGACCCGGATTTCCAGTTCCGGATCGTCCATCGCATGCGCCGCGGCGGGCCCGGCCTCGCCCAACAGCACGACGCCGACGATCAGCAGGATGAACAGCCCAAGCACCTCGTACATCCGGTTCTTCTGCAGGAACGCGGTTACCCCATCGGCCAGCAGCAGCATGGCCAGGCCCGAAAGCAGGATCGCGGCTGCGAGAATCGGAAACACCTCGGTGATCGCCAGCGCCGACAGCACCGAGTCGAAGCTGAAGATCAGGTTCATCAGCACGATGAACACAATGACAGAGGCCACAGACCTGCCGCCCTGTTGCTGAACATCGGTATCCAGATGCTCGATCGACAGCATGTGGCCGATTTCCTTGACCGCCGTATACATGATGAAGATTCCACCAAAAACAAAGATGACCGTGGCGAAGTTCACCCCGCCTTCAAGGATGCCCGGAAAATTCAGGATGAAGAACGGCTCCGACAATGCGTCGATCAGCCGGATCGTCGCGAAAAGCAGCACGACGCGCAATATGACCGCGATGATGATTCCCCAGTACCGCACCGCCCTTTGATGCGCCACCGGCGCGCGCTGGCTTTCGATCGAGATGTAAAGCAGGTTGTCGAACCCCAGCACCGCCTGCAGGAACAGCAGCATGGCCAGGTTGCCCATGTTTTCGAATGTCAGAAGTTCGGCCATGTCTTGCGCCCCTCGTTTGCGTTTCGCAAGGTGATAGCTGCCCCGTGTCCCAGCGCCAACCCTCACATCTCAAGATTGCAGGCATCCTTGAATAAAGCCCGCTACTTGCGTCGTCGCACCGGCTTTTTCTTGGCCACCGCATGCCCCTCCGAGGACAGCCCCAACTGATCGCGCACCACGCGCGGCTTGACTTCCTCGACCGCGCCCTGCTTCAGGTCGCGCAGCATGAACGGTCCGTAGCTGACCCGGATCAGCCGGTTCACCACCAGCCCGACATGCTCCATCGCGCGGCGGATCTCGCGGTTCTTGCCCTCGCGGATGCCGATCGTCAGCCAGGCGTTGGCACCCTGTTGCCGGTCGATCGTCACGCTCATCGGCTGGAACCTCACTCCCTCGACCGTCACCCCCTTGCGCAGCGGCTCCAGCATCGCATCCTCCGGTGTGCCTTTGACCCGCACCCGGTACTTGCGCACCCAGCCGGTCGCGGGCAGTTCCAGCCTGCGCTTGACCCCGCCATCATTGGTCAGCAGCAGCAGGCCTTCGGAATTGATGTCGAGCCGTCCGATGCTCATCACCCGCGGCAGGTCCTCGGGCAGGGCGTCGAACACCGTTTGTCGGCCGCGCTCATCCTTGGCGGTGGTCACCAGGCCCGCGGGCTTGTGATACAGCCAGATCCGCGGCGGCTCGGGGTCGGCCAGCGCCTTGCCGTCGACCGTGATCCGGTCCTTCGCGGTCACGTTCAGCGCCGGGCTTGCGATCGGCTTGCCGTTGACGGCCACCCGTCCGGCCTCGATCATCCGCTCCGCCTCGCGGCGCGAGGCGACACCGGCCCGCGCCAGCACCTTGGCGATCCGGTCGCCCTCTGGGGTTTGCTCGCTCATCGTTCCGGCTTAGCGAAGGCCGCAGGAAAGGGAAAGTGCCTTGGCAAGCCGGGCCGGGCAGGGCATCACCATTGTCATGAGCTTTACCAGCCACATGCAGGCCGCCCTCGATCAGGCCTGCGCCGCCGCCGGACGCGGCGAGGTGCCCGTTGGCGCCGTCATAACCGACGCCGATGGCCGAGTCGTGGCCCGTGCGGGCAACCGCACCCGCGAACTGAGCGACCCCACCGCGCATGCCGAGATCCTGGCGCTGCGCGCGGCCTGTGCCGCCGCCGGTTCCGAACGGCTGCCGGGCCACGCGCTTTACGTCACCCTCGAACCCTGCCCGATGTGCGCCAGCGCGATATCCCAGGCCCGCATCGCCCGGCTCTATTACGGCGCGCCGGATCCCAAATCCGGTGGAGTCGCCCACGGCCCGCGCATCTTCACCCATCCCCAAAGCCACCACGTGCCCGAGGTCTATGACGGCATTGCCGCTGCCGAGGCCGAGGCGCTGCTGAAGCAGTTTTTCGCCGAACGGCGGTGAGACGACGCGGGTGCCGCCGGAACCGGCATCCGGGGCGATCCCGCTGATCCAGGGGTCTTGTCCGGGCTTTCCGCTGCCGGAACGCCCGCTTCGCGTCTCAGATCTCGATCGCCTTCAGCACCTCGGGTTCGATGACGTCGATCCCCGGCAGGCCCTCTACCAGCGCGTCGGCGGACTGCGCCAGGATCGGGAAGGTCTTGTAATGGCAGGGGATCACGGTCTTGAAATCGAAGTACTTTTTCGCCGCCCAAGCCGCTGCCTTCATGTCCATCGTATAATGCCCGCCGGCGCAGAGAATGCCGATATCCGGACGGTAATACTCGCCCATCCACCCCATGTCCGCCATGATGTCCGTATCCCCCGAAACATAGATCATGTGGCCTTCCCCGGCGATCATGAACCCGGCTTCTCCTCCGGCATAAACGATGCCGCCGGAGCGGAAATCAATGCTTGACGAATGGGACGCCTTGACCATCGACACCTTGGTTTTTCCAAGGGAAATCGTGCCGCCCTTGCCAAAGCCGATGACCTCGACGCTGTCGTCGGCGCCAAGGATTTCCGACAGCTCGTGAATGCAGGCAATCGGTATTTTCGCCTGTTTCGCAATCGCCGCGGCGTTAGAGGCATGGTCGCCATGGCCATGCGTCAGAAGGATATGCGTGGCGCCGGCCGTGGCCTCGGCTTCGCGCCCCTTGGGGAAGGTCGGATTCCCCTCAAGCCAGGGATCGACCAGCAATACCTGGTCCTCGATCTCGATGCGAAACCCGGAATGTCCAAGCCATATGATTTTCATGCTGTTCTCCCTGTGCGATTCCCCGAAAACCTAGCAAGAATACGCATGCCGTTACCAGTATCCGCGACCCACGCTTGCAGGTCGCAGCCGGTAAGGCTAAACGACGCTCCGACCAACTACCGGAGTCCGCCCATGTCCATCGACACCGAAACCGCCCGCCGCGTCGCCAAGCTGGCCCGGATCCGGGTCGAGGAACAGGATCTGCCGGCGCTGGCGCAAGAGTTCAACACGATTCTCGGCTTCATAGAGCAACTGAACGAAGTCGACATCGAGGGCGTCGAGCCGATGACGTCGGTAACGCCGATGCGGCTGAAGCGGCGAGAGGATCGGGTGACGGACGGCCATATGCAGGACAAGATCCTGTCGAATGCCCCGGATGCCCGGGAAGGGTTCTTCGCGGTCCCGAAGGTGGTGGAATGATGGCCGGGCTGAACACGCTCACGATTGCCGAGGCCCGCGAGAAACTGCGCAGCGGTGAAACCACGTCCGTCGCGCTGACCGAGGCCTGTCTTGAAGCCATCGGGGCTGCAGGCGCGCTGAATGCCTTCGTCCACGACACGCCGCAGATCGCGCTGGAGCAGGCGAGCGCCGCCGATGCGCGGCTGAAGACCGGCGACGCCCCAAGCATGTGCGGTATCCCGCTGGGAATAAAGGATTTGTTTTGCACCAAGGGCGTTCCGTCCCAAGCTGCTTCGGCGATTTTGAACGGCTTCAGACCGGAATATGAAAGCACGGTGACGCAGAACCTGTTCGATGCCGGGGCGGTGATGCTCGGCAAGCTGAACATGGACGAATTCGCCATGGGTTCCAGCAACGAGACCTCGACCTATGGCAATGTCGTGAACCCCTGGCGGCGCGGCAATGATGACACCGCGCTGACCCCCGGCGGCTCTTCCGGCGGATCGGCCAGCGCTGTCGCCGCGGATCTCTGCCTTGCCGCGACCGGCACCGATACCGGCGGATCGATTCGCCAGCCCGCGGCGTTTACCGGCATCACCGGCATCAAGCCGACCTATGGCCGGTGTTCGCGCTGGGGCATCGTCGCCTTCGCCTCGTCGCTGGATCAGGCCGGGCCGATGACCAAGACGGTCCGCGACGCGGCGATCATGCTGGGGACCATGTGCAGTCATGATCCGAAGGACTCGACCAGCACCGACCTGCCGGTGCCCGATTTCGAAGCGGCGTTGACCGGCGATGTCAGGGGAAAAAAGATCGGCATCCCCAAGGAATACCGGATGGAGGGCATGCCCGCCGAGATCGAGAAGCTGTGGGCGGACGGCACTGCGATGATGAAGGATGCTGGGGCCGAGATCGTCGATATCTCGCTGCCGCACACCAAGTACGCCTTGCCGGCCTACTACGTGATCGCACCCGCCGAAGCCTCTTCGAACCTGGCGCGCTATGACGGCGTGCGTTATGGCCACCGCGCCAAGCTGGCGCAGGGGGACGGTATCACCGAGATGTACGAAAAGACCCGGGCAGAGGGCTTCGGCCACGAGGTGCAGCGCCGGATCATGATCGGCACCTACGTCCTGTCGGCGGGGTTTTATGACGCCTATTACAACCGCGCCCGCCGGGTCCGCGCACTGATCAAGCGGGATTTCGACGACGTGTTCGAGCAGGGCATCGATGCGGTCCTGACCCCGGCGACACCCTCGGCCGCTTTCGGTCTGGGCGAGATGACGGATGCCGATCCGGTGCAGATGTATCTGAACGATGTCTTTACCGTCACCGTGAACCTTGCCGGCCTGCCGGGGATTTCGGTGCCCGCCGGTCTGGACAAAAGCGGGCTGCCGCTTGGCCTGCAACTGATCGGCCGTCCGTGGGAAGAGGGCGCGTTGCTGAACCACGCCTATGTGCTGGAGCAGGCGGCGGGGTTCGTTTCCAAACCCGGAAAATGGTGGTAGGGAACACAAAATTGCAGTGTTACAGGATGGCACAGATGCGGATGCTTGTTTCGGTCCTTGCTTTGGTCGGTCTCGTGGCCTGCACCAACCCGCCGGTCGAGGAGGCCGGGGCAGGGGTCGGGTTCAACACCTATTCCGACTACCAGTCCACGCAGCTGCAACGCGAAAACCTGCTCAACAGCGCGATCAGCACAACAGCGATTTCGTCAGAAACGATTTCGCCCGGATTGGCCCAGCCCGTCACAGCCACAGCCACCGCCACCGCCGCCCGCACCGCGGATCTGAACAATCCCGGTATCTCGGACGAGCAGGATTTTTCCGCTGTCGCCTCGCGCGAGACGATCGAGAGTGACAAGCAGCGGATCGAGGCCAATCGCGAAGCTTACAAGGTGATCCGGCCAACCGCGCTGCCGACCCGCAGCGGCGATAGCGGCCCGTCGATCGTCGAGTATGCATTGTCGACCCGAAACAGGGTCGGCGAGCCGCTTTATGCGCGTTCGAGGCTGTTCGCCGAGTCCCGGTTCAACAAGAACTGCGCCAAGTATCCATCGCCGGATCAGGCGCAGCAGGCCTTCCTGAAGGCTGGCGGACCCAAGCGGGACAGCAAGGGGCTGGACCCTGACGGCGATGGCTTCGCCTGCTATTGGGATCCGTCGCCATTCCGCCGGGCGGTGTCCAACTAGCGTGGAGATCATCGACCATCCGTCGCCCAATTTTGGCGAGCGGCGAAACGGCGAAGCACCCGATCTCATCGTCATCCACTACACCGCAATGACGTCCGCCAAGGCCGCGCTCGAGCGTCTGTGCGACCCTGACGCAGAGGTTTCGGCACATTACCTGATTTCGGAAGCCGGGCAGACCACGCGGCTGGTCGCCGAGGAGTGCCGCGCGTGGCATGCCGGGGCGGGGGCGTGGGGCGGTCGGGGTGATGTGAACTCACGCTCGCTCGGGATCGAGTTGGCGAATGACGGAACGGCACCGTTCAGCGCCCGCCAAATGGATGCGCTGGAGCATCTGCTTGCCGGGATGTTGCAGCGTTGGGACGTTCCTTTGCACGGGGTCATCGCGCATTCCGACATGGCGCCGATGCGCAAGTCCGATCCGGGGCCGAAGTTCGACTGGCATCGGCTGGCACGATCCGGCTTGTCCGTCTGGCCCGGCGGGCAAACAGATCGGACCGCGGATTTTCAGCAAGCCGCCCGGATCTTCGGATATCCGCAGGCAGAGCCAGAGGCCCTGCTTGCCGCGTTCCGCCGGCGCTTCCGCCCGTGGGCGAGCGGCCCGCTTGATGCGGTGGACCGGGCGATGATCAGCGACCTTGCGGCCCGCTACCCCGTTGACCCGGACGCCGCAAGCGCCTAGATGCCGGATTGCGCGGATGGTCGGATGATCGCGGGCGGCAACGTTCGAGGAAAGTCCGGACTCCATGAGGCAAGGGTGCCGGGTAACGCCCGGCCGGGGCAACCCGAGGGAAAGCGCCACAGAAATCAGACTACCGGTCCTCGGGCCGGAAAAGGTGAAAAGGTGCGGTAAGAGCGCACCGCGGGCCTGGCAACAGGCGCGGCATGGCAAGCCCCACCCGGAGCAATGCCGAATAGGGACCTCGCGCGGGGCTGGTCCCGGATCTCGGTCCGGGATACCGCCCGCAGGGACGCTTCAGCCCAGGGGTCCGGGTTGGCAGCTTGACGCCCGTCGGTAACGGCGGGTGCAGAGGAATGGTCATCCAGGGTCGGATCATCGGTCCGGCCTGGACAGAATCCGGCTTACAGACCATCCGCGCATGAACTCTCGGGCCAGCGAGGCCAATGTCGCGGCGCCCACCGCAATTGCTGTTGACTCGGCCCCCCGGACCAGTAAAAGGCGGGCTTCAAGGATTTCACGGGCAGAATGCTGTCCGGCTGCAGGAGAAGACAAATGGCGAAACCGACGACGATCAAGATCCGTCTGAACTCGACCGCGGATACGGGCCATTTCTACGTGACCAAGAAGAACGCCCGCACGATGACCGAAAAGATGGTCGTCAAGAAATATGACCCCGTTATCCGCAAGCACGTCGAATACAAGGAAGGCAAGATCAAGTAGATCCTGCCACCTGCCGATGGCATGAAGCCGCGCGATGTTCGCGCGGCTTTTTCTTTTGTCCCGATCGGTTCCGGCCGGCGGGAGGTCTTGGAAGTTGAACTGGAATGCGGCCCGAACCCGGTCGGCGCTTGCCGTTCGATCATTGAAAAGCGTGCGTTCGCCGGTGATGTATTCAAGTCCGATCGAGACCCGTTCGACAGGCTTGCAGTTCAGTGCCAGGTGAAGGGCTTCCAGCGTGTTGGTATCGCCCGGTACGCCGTCATCGATGTCGCGCATCCCGTAGACGGCCCCGACCGGGAACTGGTCGTTTATCTCCTGGCTGAGTCCGAGCGTCACGCCATGTGTTTCGACCGCCCGGTTGCCGATGACATCCGCACCGCCAAAGACCATGTAGCTGCCGATGGCCTCGCCCGTGGTCAGTGATGCCTGCAGCGTGCCGCCTTCCCAAAGCGATGTGTGGCCGGAAAGGTTGATGCCGTAGCCGTCCACGCTTGCCCAAGCGCCTTCGATGTCGCGCGAGAGCGCCGCGAGCCGGACGAAGCTGTTGCCGAACGCGTAGCTCGCGGCCGCCGCCATTGCCGAAAAAATTGCCTTCGATCACCGTTTTGAGCTGGCCGAACTCGGTGTCTGTCGAGGTTCGGAACCCCAGCCGCGACGGAAAGGCATGGGCATTGCTGTTGCTGTCGGACCGGAAGCCCGGCCGCAGGCTGCAAAGCCCGAAAAACCTGTTGCCCAAATCGGCCTCCAGATCGAACAGCAGGCCAAGCTTTGCATATCCGTAGATTTCGACCTGTGTGCTGCCGGGCAAGTTGAAGCGCAAATTGCTTTGCGCAGTTTCAAGCTGTTCGACCCGCAGTCGTAGGTCGGCAAGTTCCCCAGTCGCGCCCTGCGCCCGGACCGGAGTCACAAGGCTGATTGCCGTCAGCACCATTGCGGTCGCCGGTGCAAGTCGTTCAAAGGTATTGGTCATCCGATGCAGAAAGGCACTGCATGCAGTGGATTACTGACTCGGGAAGGTCTCTCAACGGGATCACGATGGCGTCGCGACGGCGCAACAAACCGGGAAATCCGGTTCACCCGATGTCCCGGACCTGTGACCGCAAAACCGGTCGGCCTATCGCCATTGGCATCGCAAAGATGACAGAATGTTGTCTTGGACCTGCCGCATCAATGCCAGATGCGCGCGTCAAGGCTTGGGCCAATTGCCAGAAATCGGAGGAACCATGCGGATCGTGGGATTGATAGCGATGATCGTGTTGACGGGGTGTTCCGTCAATCGGGCGACGGAAAGATCAAGCGGAGTCGGATTTGGGACAAGCACCGCGCCCGCCGCTGCGGCACCCGTGGCGTCTGGCCCGACGGACTACCGTGGACAGCTGATGCAGGATATGGCCGAAGGTTAGGCCAGGCGCCGGCGACGTCCGGAATCAACAAGGGGCCGACAGATGTCGGCCCCTTTTTTTCGCGTCTGCGTTCGGTCGCTTATTCGCGATTTCCGAGGAATTGCAGCAGGAACATGAACAGGTTGATGAAGTCGAGGTAGAGGTTCAGCGCCCCCATGATCGCCGACTTGCCCAGCCACTCGCTGTCCATCGATTGGGCGTGCTGGATGTAGTCGGTCTTGATCTTCTGCGTGTCGTAGGCCGTGAGGCCGGCGAAGATCAGCACACCGATGACCGAGATCGCAAAGTGGATCGCCGGCGAGCCCAGGAAGATGTTCACGATCGACGCCACGATCAGGCCGATCACGCCCATGATCAGGAAAGACCCCCAACCCGAGATGTCTTTCTTGGTGGTGTAGCCCCAAAGCGACAGACCGGCGAACGAGATCGAGGTCACCAGGAACGTCTGGGTGATCGAAATGCCGGTGAACACCGCGAATATCCAGCTGATCGACAGCCCCATCATCGCCGCGAAGGCATAGAAGAAAAGCTGCGCTCCGGCGGCGGACAGGCGGTTGATCATCGCACCGAAGGCAAAGACCATGATCAGCGGGGCGAACATGATCACCCAGCCCAGGATGTTCGGACGCATCGTGACCGGATCACGGAAGATCGCCATCAGCACATCGCTCGACCCGACCGCCCAGGCGGCCAAAGCGGTCACCAGAAGGCCAACGGACATGGTGCCGTAGACCTTGTTCATATGGGCCTTGAGGCCCGCGTCAATTTCGGCCGTCCGGACGCCGACACCGGCGCGGGCGGTTTGATAGTCAGCCATTCAACTGCCTCCTAGATGTCTCTCAACAGGCGCCCCGCTTATGCGGAGCACCCTCATGCTAGGATATTGGCAGGGATTTGCAGGTTTTCAAGGACTTCCGCGCCAAAACCGACGCTTTTGCCCAGAATATCAGCGGCGCCAGCTTGCCGGGACGTCCCAGATCGGCTTGCTGGCCTCTGCCTCGGCCTGATCGCGGCTCAGGCCAAGGTCAGACAGCGCCCGATCGTCCAGGTTTTTCAGGGCATTGCGCTGCCTGCGGGCGGCAAGGGCAAAACCCAGCCGCGAAACGATAGAATGGCGAGCGGGCAGGGCGGCGCGATGGATCGCGGTATTGTTGGTGCAGGTGGTCATTGTCCTGGTCCTTCTGATTTGGTGATCTGGTGCATGGCTATGATCATTTTTCTTGATATGCTTGTCAGACTCTGATCAATTCGTAAAATGAATGTTTATCAGATCGTCCATCAGGGAAATTGATATGCCAAGAAACCTTGACCTTACCGCCCTGCGCTCTTTCGTGGCCGTGGCCGAAGCCGGCGGCGTCACCCGCGCTTCGGGCTTTCTGAACCTCACCCAGTCGGCCGTGTCGATGCAGCTTAAGCGGCTGGAAGACTCGCTGGGGCTGGAGCTGATGGACCGCAGCGGCCGCACCATCGCGCTGACCGCCTCGGGCGAGCAGTTGCTGGGCTATGCCCGGCGCATGCTGGCCTTGAACGACGAGGTCTATGCCCGCCTGACGCATCAGGATTACGAGGGCGAGGTCGTGCTGGGCGTGCCGCATGACATCGTCTATCCGGCGATCCCCCAGGTTCTGCGGCGGTTCCACTCTGATTATCCCCGGGTTCGGGTGCAGCTTGTGTCGACCTTCACCCGGTCGCTGAAACAGCAGTTCGCGCGCGGCGAATGCGACATGATCCTGACGACCGAGGACACGATCGACGCCGGAGGAGAGACGCTGACCAGCCTGCCGCTGGTCTGGGTCGGAGCGCCGGGCGGGGTGGTCTGGAAGCAGCGCCCGTTGCGGCTGGCCTTCGAGCATCGCTGCATCTTTCGCGCCGGGGTCACCGCGGCGCTGAACAAGGCCGGCATTCCGTGGGAGATGGCGATCGAATCCGACCAGTGCCGAACAATCGAGGCCAGCACCAGCGCCGATCTGGCGATCCATGCGATGATCGACGGAACGATTCCGCCTTATCTGGAGGCGATCCAGCATGGCGGCGCGTTGCCGCCGCTGGAAAAGGTTCGGGTCAACTTCTATCACGCCGATCCGACGAAAAGCCCGGTGATCCAGGACCTTGCGGTGCTGGTGCGCCAGGCCTTCGGGGTCAGGCCGGTGCAGGCTGTGGCGTGATGACGACCTTGCCTGTGGACTTGCGCCGGCGTAGCAGGTCCAGTCCTTCATGTGCGCGGTCGAGTGGCAGGATGTGGCTGACATGCGGGCGCAGCTTGCCCTCTCTGTACCATTCGAACAGCTGCGACAGGCTGTCGGTCAGGGCATCCGGGGCAAACCGCATATAGCCGCCCCAGTAAAAGCCGATCGCAGTGAGGTTCTTGACCATGAGGATGTTAGCCGGGATCTGCGGCACCTCGCCGCTTGCAAAGCCGATCACCAGAAGGCGGGCTTCGGGATTGCAGGCGCGCAGTGCGGCCTTGAACTGATCGCCGCCGACCGGATCATAGACGACATCCGCGCCGCCAAGCGCCTTGACCGCTTGTCGGATATCCTGGCTGTCACTGTCGATCAGGTGGTCGGCCCCGGCCTGTTGCGCAGCCGCCAGTTTTTCGGATCCCCGGGCGACGGCGATCACCCGTGCCCCCATATGCTTGCCGATCTCGACGGCTGTCAGGCCGACGCCACCGGCGGCGCCGAGTACCAGCAGCGTTTCGCCGGGACGCAGTCGGGCGCGGTGATGCAGCGCAAGATGGCTGGTGCCGTAAGCAACCTGAAAGGCGGCGGCATCGGCAAATGACATCGTGTCCGGCAAAGACACGCAGCGGTCGGCGGGAAAACATCCGTATTCGGCCAGTCCGCCGCTGCCCGCAAAGACCGCAACCCGGTCGCCCGGCCGCAACCCGGCGACTTGGGGGCCGGTGCTGTCGACAACACCGGCCGCCTCCATGCCGAGGGTGAAGGGCAGGGAAGGCGTGTCCTGATAGCTGCCGGCAATCATCAGCAGGTCGGCGAAGTTCAGACCGCAGGCCTCGATTCGGAGTCGAACCTCGCCATTGCCCGGCTCGGGCAGGGCAATCTGTTCAAGCGAGGGGGCGGTGGCGGCTGAATTGATCCGAAGTGCTTTCATGCGGATCTGTATGGTTCGTTGTTGCGGCTTAGTAAATGCTGCGAACACCCCTGAAGACCACTGCGCGGCTCAACCGCAAAGCGAATCGCCCGGTGCAAGGAATGCGGTTCGGTATCATCGGATTGCGCGCTGACCGTTTGCGCCAAAGCGCCGATAAACGCGCACTTGCGAGCCCTCTCCGCTGCTTTATTTGGAGAATTATCGTTAAGCATTTGAAAACATTGTCCACAGTTGGGCGACAGTCAGCCTATCCAAAAAGACAGGTTGAGAAATGCGGGGCAAAAGCCGACACACTATGCACGTTAAACGAATAAGGAGTTGTCCCATGAAACATCCTGTGGATGTACACGTCGGCAAGAGAATTCGTCACCGCCGATGGATGGTTGGGATGACGCAGCAGCAGCTGGCCGAGAAGGTTGGAATCAAGTTCCAGCAGATTCAGAAATACGAGACCGGAATGAATCGCGTCAGCGCCTCTCGGCTTTGGGATATCGCCGAAGCGGTTGACGTGCCGGTGAGCTTTTTCTTCGAAGGCATCGATGATGACGCGACCGCAAGTTCCGGATCTTCTATGATCCCCGGCGACATCATGGCCGACAAGGAAGCGCTTGAGCTGGTGCGGTCATATTACTCGATTCCCGAGAACCAGCGCCGCCGTCTTTTCGAACTTGCGCGCGTATTGTCCGACGTGGCCTGAATTCATCTGGTTTACATGCTTGTCCCCGGCTACACCCCTTGACGGGTGTTGGCTGGGAAAAGGCATCGCATGACTGAATTTTCACGATCCGAGCGTGAGGTCTTGCTTCAGGTGGCGAATGCGGCTGCTGACGCCGCGGCGGTCGTCACGCTGGATTACTTCCGGACCACACGGCTGAAGACCGAGAACAAGGCAGACGGTCATTTCGATCCGGTCACCTGCGCCGACCGCGAGGCCGAACAGGCCATCCGCGAGGTGTTGCGGCAAATGCGGCCCGAGGACGGCATTCTGGGCGAGGAATTCGGCCCGGTCCAAGGGACCAGCGGCCTGACTTGGGTCCTGGATCCGATCGACGGCACGCGGGGGTTCATCAGCGGCACGCCCACCTGGGGAACGCTGATCTCGATCCGCGATGCGGCGGGGCCGATCCTGGGGATGATCGATCAACCCTATACGGGCGAAAGGTTCGTCGGCGGATTCGGCCTGGCGGAACTGCATCGCGGCGGCAAGGCCACCCGGATCGGGGTGCGGCCGTCGCCACGTCTTGGCGATGCCATTCTGTTCACCACATTCCCCGAGGTCGGCTCTCTGGTCGAGGGCGCGGCGTTTCTGGAACTGTCCCGGCAGGTCAGGCTGACGCGATACGGCATGGATTGCTATGCCTACGCGCTATTGGCGTCGGGCAATGTCGATCTGGTGGTCGAGGCCGGGTTACAGGCCTATGACGTGCAGGCCCCGATCGCGGTGATCGAGGCTGCGGGCGGCATCGTCACCGACTGGCGCGGCGGTCCGGCGCATGAGGGCGGGCGGATCGTGGCCGCGGCGAGCGCCAGCCTGCACCGGGCGGCGCTGCAGCTTCTGCAACTGGTGCCGGATGTCTAGGCCTCCGTCGCCTGTCATCGGACCAGGGCGCTGGCTGCCTGTTGCCACAGGTTGCCGAGTCCTTGGCGCCCGTCTGTCGGCACATCCGCAAGGATCATCCGACTGGGGATCCGAAGGATGAGGACCGCGATGGCCAGAGAGCTAGTGATCAAGAATGCCCAGTCCATTCTCACGATGAATGACGCTCGGCAGGAACTGGCGGGCGCGGATATCCGGCTGCGCGATGGGGTGATCGCCGAAATCGGCCACGGGCTTCGCGTCGGGGGCGAAAGCGTCGATGCGCGGGGCTGCGTCGTGACGCCGGGCCTGGTGAACACCCATCACCACCTTTTTCAGACCTTGACCCGAGCCGTGCCGGGCGGCCAGGATGCCATGCTGTTCGGCTGGCTCAAGACGCTCTACCCGATCTGGTCGCTTTTCGGTCCCGAAGAGATGCGGACCTCTGCCCTTGTCGGATTGGCCGAACTCGCGCTGTCGGGCTGCAGCCTCAGCTCCGACCATCTTTATCTTTATCCCAACGGGGCAAGGCTGGACGATACGATAGATGCCGCCCAGGAGATCGGCCTGCGGTTTCATGCCACCCGCGGGGCGATGTCGATCGGCGAAAGCGCGGGCGGGCTGCCGCCTGATGCTCTGGTCGAGAATGAGGCCGCTATCCTGAACGACTGCATCCGGGTGATCGACCGGCATCACGATGCGTCCGAGGGCGCGATGCTGCGCATTGGCGTGGCGCCGTGCTCGCCATTCTCGGTCAGCCGGGAATTGATGCGGGATGCAGCGGTGCTGGCCCGCGACAAGGGCGTGATGCTGCACACCCATCTGGCGGAAAACGAAGAGGATATCGCCTATTCGATGGCGCAATTCGGTTGTCGGCCTGGCCAGTATGCCCAAGAGCTGGGCTGGACCGGCGACGATGTCTGGCACGCGCATTGCGTCAAGCTCGATAGCGCCGAGATCGACCTTTTCGCCCGGTCGATGACCGGAGTTGCGCATTGTCCGTGCTCGAACTGCCGTCTCGGCTCGGGCATTGCGCCGGTGCGGGCGATGCGCGACAGCGGCGTCAAGGTCGGGCTTGGCGTCGATGGCTCTGCCTCGAATGACAGCGGCAATCTGGTGGTCGAGGCGCGTCTGGCGATGCTGCTGCAGCGGGTTGCCGGCGGTGCCGACAAGATGAGCGCCCGAGAAGCGCTGGAAATCGCCACTCGCGGCGGGGCGGATGTTCTGGGTCGGCGGGATTGCGGGCGAATCGAGATCGGGAAGCGGGCCGATATTGCCATCTGGGACGTTTCCGGTGTTTCCTCGGCGGGCAGTTGGGATCCCTCCGCGATCCTGCTGGCGGGTCCGATGCAGGTGCGGGATCTTTTTGTCGAAGGAAAACAAATCGTTCGGGACGGTCATATCACGACGATCGACCTGCCAAGGGTGATCGAGCACCAGAACCGGCTGGCGACCGCGCTGATGTCCTGACGTGCAGAAACGGGAAGAAACGGTGACGATACGAAAACTGGCGCTGATGGCATGCTCGGCTGTGCTGATCGGTTGCGGTCCTGACGGTGCCGAGCCGGATCGCCGGCCGCCGACACGCGCCGAACAGCCATTCACCATCGGCACTGTGCGCGCGCTTTTGAATGCGGAACGGTCCGCACGGGGCCTGAGCCCTGTCCGCCGCTCGGGCCAGCTTGCGGCGGCGGCCAGAGCGCATGCCGGCGAGATGTCCGCCAAGGGGTATTTTTCGCACCGCAGCGCCAATGGCAACAGGCTTGGCGACAGGGTGCGGGCGCAGGGCTACGGTTACTGCATCGTCGCCGAGAACATCGCCAAGGGGCAACCCAACGAGCGCGTCGTCATCGACGGCTGGATGCGGTCGTCGGGCCACCGGCGCAACATCCTCAATCCCGGTGTCACAGAGTTCGGCACGGCGAAAGCGCCGGGCAATTACTGGGTGCTGGTGCTGGCCCGGCCCGGCTGCTAAGGCGTTTCGGGAAAAGATTGAATCGGAACTCGGCTGCCTCTCGCTGTGCTTGAACACGAGGTCTGATATCTTTGGTCTCGAGTATTCCCCGAAACGCTTTAGGGCAGCGGCTTTCCCGCGACCCAGACGGCCTTGATCGCCCTGTCATCGCCCATCATGATGGTTGGGAACAAAGCTTGCCAGAAGTCTCCGGCCCGCGCCGAGCGTTGCGCCGTCGCTGGTGTAGAGGCAAGGTCGATCACCACAAGATCGGCCTCTAGGCCATTGGAAAGGTTTCCGATTCTATCATCCATGCGCAGTGCTTGCGCCGAGCCGGCCGTCGCCAGCCAGTAAAGCTGCGCCGCGTGCAAGGGAGTGCCGCGCAATTGCCCGACCTCGTAGGCGGCGGCCATGGTGCGCAACATCGAAAACGACGAACCGCCGCCGGTATCGGTGGCCAGGCCAACCCGCTGACCGGCCGCCTTCAAGCCTTGCATGTCGAACAGGCCCGAACCGATGAAGGTGTTCGATGTCGGACAATGGATCAGGGCGGCATCCACCTCTTTCAGCCGCGCCCGTTCGCGTTCGGTCAGATAGATCGCGTGGCCATACATCCCGCCCGGACCCAGAAGTCCGTGGCTTTCGTAGGTGTCCAGATAATCGCGCGCTGTGGGAAACAGGTCGGCGACCCAGGCGACCTCGTCGGTCTGTTCCGACAGATGGGTCTGCATCAGGCAATCGGGATGCTCGGCCCACAGCGCGCCCATCGCCGAAAGCTGGTCCGGCGTCGAGGTCGGTGAGAATCGCGGGGTGATCGCGTAGGACAGCCGATCGACCCCGTGCCACCTTTGCAGCAGGGCCTTCGACTGGTCATAAGCGGTCTGCGGCGTGTCGCAGAGGCCGTCCGGCGCGTTCCTGTCCATGCAGGTCTTGCCGGCGACCGCCCGCACACCGCGCCGCTGCGCTTCGACAAAGAACGCTTCGACGCTTTCGGGGTGGATCGTGCAGTAGCTGGCGACTGTCGTCGTGCCATTGGCGAGCGTCAGGTCGAAGTACAGCCGGGCGATCTGGGCGGCGTAGGCCGGATCGTCAAACCGCATCTCCTCGGGGAAGGTGTAGCTGTTCAGCCAGTCGATCAGCCGTTTGCCCCAACTGGCGATGATACCCGTCTGCGGATAATGCGCATGCGCGTCGACGAAACCGGCCGTGATCAGGGCATCGCCATAGTCAACTCGTGTCGCATCGGGATACTTGGCGCGCAGTGCATCCGATGTCCCGACGTCCACGATATGACCGTCGCTGACCAGCACCGCGCCGTGTCGTTCATGTCTTGCGGCTAGCGCGATCGGCACGTGGAACGGATCGCTGGCGTAGGCCAGCGTCTGTCCTAGCAGAAGTGACGGCTTCGACATGTGTTTTCCCCTGTTCCGGCATGCGATGTTAGCTATCGGATCACGTTGGGTAAATCGGCCATTTCCTCTGTTTCCCTGAAGCTCTTTTGTCTAATGTGATCAAAAAGCCCGGAGGCTGGCATGACGGACGAGGTAGAAGTCGAACAGGATCGCGACGAGGATGCCTACACCCTTGGCATGCGCGATGTCGCAGCGATCCTGGAGGCCGTCGAGGCGCAGGATGCGGGGCGGCTCATCGCGTTGATGGAGCCGCTTCATCCGGCCGACATCGCCGACCTTCTGGAGCAGATCGACGAGGACGAGCGGGAGGCGCTGGTCCGGCTTTACGGTGTCGAGTTCGACGGCGAAATCCTGTCCGAGCTTGATGAGGGCATCCGCGACGAAGTCATCGGATATCTGCATCCAGAGGTTCTGGCCGAAGCGGTTCGGGAACTGGAATCGGACGATGTCGTCGACCTGCTCGAAGATCTCGAGCAGCCGCAACAAGATGCGATCCTGGGCGCGCTCGAAGAAACCGACCGACTGGCCGTCGAGCGGTCGATGTCCTATCCGGAATACTCTGCCGGGCGACTGATGCAGCGCGAGGTCGTGATGGCGCCAGAGCATTGGACCGTCGGCGAAGCGATTGATTTTCTGA
Source organism: Brevirhabdus sp. (assembly GCA_024637315.1). Classification (GTDB taxonomy): domain Bacteria; phylum Pseudomonadota; class Alphaproteobacteria; order Rhodobacterales; family Rhodobacteraceae; genus JAHEAO01. The sequence continues at coordinate 99,255 of JAGXFH010000018.1, read as the reverse complement.
GACGTTCAGAGGAATTGCCGGATCAGTTCTATCACATGATACTGGTCAATCCGCGAATGGAGCCGATCGGCTACGTGACCCTTGGCCGCCTGCTGTCCTCGAGACGCGCAACCAAGCTCATCGACATTGCCGAGGAGAGCTTTCGGTTGTTCGAGGTGGACGAGGAGGAAGGCGATATCGCTTATGCCTTCAACCAGTATCACCTGATCTCGGCGCCCGTCGTCGACAGCACGGGTCGGCTTGTCGGGGTCATCACCATCGACGATGCGATGGCGGTTCTGGACGAGGAGCATGAAGAAGACATCCTGCGGCTTGCGGGGGTTGGCGAAGGCAGCCTGTCGGACAAGGTGATCGAAACTACCAAGCAGCGCCTGCCCTGGCTTGCGGTCAACCTGGTTACGGCGATCATCGCGTCGCTGGTCATAGCAATATTCGAGGATACCATCGCGGCGCTGGTGGCGCTGGCCGTACTGATGCCGATCGTTGCATCAATGGGCGGCAATGCCGGAACCCAATCGATGACCGTGGCCGTGCGCGCCATCGCCACCCGCGACCTGACCGGCTCGAACGTCTGGCGGCTGATCCGACGTGAAACACTGGTCGGCTTGGTAAACGGGACGGTCTTTGCCGTCGTGATGGCTCTGGTGGGCATACTGTGGTTCGGGTCACCCATGCTGGGCTTCGTAATCGGCGGCGCGATGGTTATCAACCTGGTGGTGGCGGGATTGTCCGGGATTGGGATACCGGTACTTCTGGAGCGATTCGGCATAGATCCGGCGCTTGCCTCTGGCACCTTCGTGACAACAGTGACGGATGTGGTGGGCTTCTTTGCCTTCCTTGGCCTTGCGGCCTTGGTCCTGGTATAGAGGCAAACCGGAATGCTGACCGACCCCGCCGCAAGGAAGGCCGTCGAACGCAAGGCGGCATTCGCCCGGCGCGCGGCGGCGCATTCCGCAGCGGCCAGTCAGGCCGGCGCGGCGCAGCTGCTGGCCTATCTGGCCCCGTTTCAAGGCCGCCCGATATCGGGCTACATGCCGATCCGCACCGAAATTGACCCGCGCCCCGCGATGGCGCAGATGGCGCGCTTCGGCCCGGTCGGGGTGCCGGTGGTGCTGGGCGAGGGGCTGGCGCTGGAGTTCCGGCGCTGGGAGGTGGACGCCCCGATGGTGACAGGACCGTTTGGCGCCGAGGTTCCCGCCATGGCGGATCTGGTCATTCCGGACCTGATCGTGCTGCCCCTCGTCGCGTTCGACAGATCCGGTCGTCGGCTTGGCTATGGCGGGGGGTTCTATGACCGGACGCTGGAGCTGCTGCGCACCAGCCGACCCGTCGTCGCGGTGGGTTTCGCCTTTTCGGCGCAACAGGCCGATGATCTGCCCGTCGAGGCCACCGATCAGCCACTGGATGCTGTGGTCACGGAACTGGGTGTGATCACCTTCTGACCCTGCAAGTCCTGCTTGCCCTTCCTCAATTCGCGCCATAGCACATGGTCATGAAAATATTGTTCCTGGGTGATGTTGTCGGCCGTACCGGCCGCGCGGCCATCGAAAACCATCTGCCGCGCCTGCGAGAGTCTTGGCAGCTCGATTTTGTTGTGGTGAATGGCGAGAATGCCAGCAACGGGGCCGGATTGACCGGCGCACATGCCAAGCTGCTTCTGGATGCCGGGGCCGATTGCGTGACTTTGGGTGATCATGCCTTCGACCAGAAGGACATGATGCAGTTCATCGACACCGAACCGCGCGTTCTGCGCCCGATCAACTACGCCAGATCCGCGCCCGGCAAAGGTGCCCGCGTGTTCGAGGCCAAGGGTGGGCGCAAGGTGCTGGTGGCCCAGATCCTGGGGCAGGTCTTCATGAAGCGCCCGTTCGACGATCCGTTTTCGGCCATCGACGCTGTTCTGAAGGCGCATCCGCTGGGGGGCATGGTCAATGCGAGCCTTGTGGACATGCATTGCGAGGCGACATCGGAAAAGATGGCGATGGGCCATTGGTGCGACGGCCGGGCGAGCGTGGTTGTCGGCACCCACACCCATGTGCCGACCGCCGATGCGATGATTCTGCCCGGCGGCACTGCCTATCAGACCGATGCGGGAATGTGCGGCGACTACAATTCGGTGATCGGCATGGACAAGGCGGAACCGATGCGCCGCTTCATCACCGGGATGGGAAAAGAGCGTTTTTCGCCGGCGAGCGGTGAGGCCACGCTGTCGGGTCTTTACGCCGAGATCGACGACCGGACCGGCAAGGCCAGCCGGGTCGCGATGATCCGCGAGGCTGGATTGCTGCAGGCCGCCGCGCCTTGACGCAGCGTCGGCCGCTCTGGCAGCGTCTTTGCCGCGCAGGTTTCATATCTGGTGACGGTGTTCGGCATATTCTGGGCGATGCTCTTGCTGTCAGAGGCATACTCACCCTGGATCTGGTCGGCGTTGGGGGTGATTTTCGCCGGCCTCTTTCTTGTCCAGCCAAAGCTGGCAACTGCGCTTGCGGGCTCGACGCCGGTACCCCATGATGCGGCTTCGGAACCAGAACACGGATCGCCATGATAGACCTTGGACTCTCGGACACCACAATGGCCCTGATGGGCCTTGCGATGATCGTTCTGATGTTCGCCTTCTTCGTGTCCGAGCGCTATCCAGCGGAAGTTATTGCCATTTCCGGCGCAGCGCTCATGCTGGTTCTGGGCATGCTGCCCTACGATTCCGCCCTGACGGTGCTGTCCAATCCGGCGCCATGGACGATCACGGCGATGTTCCTGATCATGGGTGGGCTGGTGCGCACCGGCGCGCTGGAATGGCTGACGCAGCAGGCCGAAGGCCAGGCCGCCCGCCGTCCCAAGGCCACGTTGGTCATCCTGCTGGCCTGTGTCGCAGTCGGCTCGGCGTTCATGAACAACACGCCTGTCGTCGTCGTGATGATTCCGGTTTTCGTTCAGGTCGCACGCAAACTTGGCGTTTCACCCTCGAAACTGCTGATCCCTCTTTCGTATTTCGCGATCCTTGGCGGTACGCTGACATTGATCGGCACCTCGACAAACCTGCTGGTGGACGGCGTGGCGCGGTCCAAGGGTCTGGCGCCGTTCTCGATTTTCGAGATTACTTCGCTTGGCGTCGTCCAGGTCGTGATCGGGATGGTCTATATGCTTCTGATCGGTCGGCGGTTGCTACCTGACCGCCAGTCAATGAGTGTTCTGCTCAGCGATCGACGGAAAATGAAATACTTCACCGAGGTCGCGGTGCCTGCGGACTCTGCGTTGATCGGGCGGGATGTCAACGAGATCGACCTGTTCAAGCGCGAGGGCGTGCGGCTGATCGACGTGCTGCGCGGTGACGCGTCGTTGCGCCGGAACTTGACCGGGGTAGAGCTTGCGGCTGGCGACCGGGTGGTGTTGCGCACCGAGATGGCCGAACTGCTTGGGTTGCAGCAGAACAAGGACGTGCGGATGGTCGATGAGCTGAGCTCTGTGCAGACCACCACCGTCGAAGTGCTGATCACACCCGGATGTCGCATGGTCGGCCGTTCGCTGGGATCGATGCGGCTGCGGCGGCGGTATGGCGTCTACCCCCTGGCCGTGCACCGGCGGAACCAGAATATCGGCCGGCAACTGGATGATCTGGTGGTCCGGGTCGGTGATACATTGCTATTGGAAGGCGCGGCTGCCGACATCGAACGTCTGGCCGCCGATATGGAACTGGTCGATATCTCGCATCCCGCCGTCAAAGCCTTTCGTCGCCGCCAGGCGCCGGTCGCAATCGGCGTGCTTTTCGGTGTCGTTGCCCTGTCGGCATTGGGCGTTGCACCCATTCTGCCGCTTGCCGTCGTCGGCGTCGCTGTGATCCTGCTGGCGCGCTGCATCGACGCGGACGAGGCCTTTTCGTTCATCGAGGGCCGGCTGCTTGCGCTTATCTTCGCGATGCTGGCTGTGGGCGTCGGACTGGAACACACCGGGACGGTCGCCTTGGTCGTCGACACGGTAGAGCCGTTCCTGGCCGGCCTGCCGGCCTTTGCGGTCATCCTGATCATTTACTTGCTGGCATCGACGCTGACAGAGTTGGTGTCCAACAACGCCGTCGCGGTGATCTTTGCGCCGATCGCCATCGAGCTTGGTCATGCGCTCGGGCTGGATCCCAGGCCGTTGGTCGTTGCGGTCATGTTCGCGGCCTCGGCGGCGTTCTCGACGCCCATCGGCTACCAGACCAACATGCTGGTTTACGGGCCCGGAGGCTACAAGTTCACCGATTATATGAGGGTCGGGATCCCGCTCAACATCATGCTCGGCATCACCGCCAGCCTGCTGATCCCGATCCTCTGGCCGGTCTGAGACGATGCTGCGCCGCGTCCCCCTTGTTCTGGTCGTTGCCGGTTGCACGCAGACCGCCCTGCCGCTGCAACAAGCCGGGACGGCCGCGCCTGACCGGGCGTTGCTCTATCAGGTTGGGCTAACCGTGCTGATGTCGGACGGGACGCTTTGTGCCGGCCACAGGCCGCGGCGTGACGCGAACTGGAACGGTCAACTGTCCGGCTGCCCGCATCCTTTGCCCTATGTGGTCCGCAATTCCGACCCGACGACCCCAAGGGTGGAATTGCAGCGCGGCGGTGCTGCGATGGGGCCGACAGCCGACATCGCAGGAACCCGCTTCAGCGCACCCTGACTGCGGCAGTACGGCAAGAACACCTTGGTTGCGGGGATCGAAGCGGTCACCACAAGCCGTATTCTGCGGCAGACAGCCCAGCCAGTCGGCCACAGCGTTGACCTACTCCTTCGGTGCCAATTGCAACTTGATGTCGACCTCGCCATCGGCAGCAAGCAAAGGATCGCGACGTCGTTCTGCTCGGCGGCGGGATTGCAACGCCTGCCGTGGCCTTGCAGGTCGGGCAATGGGTGACATATAGAGGCGCGACGCCGCAACTACCGATAGGAACAAGGCTATGGCCGGCCATTCAAAATGGGCGAATATCCAGCATCGCAAGGGTCGCCAGGACAAGATTCGCGCCAAACTGTTTTCCAAGCTCTCCAAGGAAATCACGGTTGCCGCCAAGATGGGCGACCCTGATCCCGACAAGAACCCGCGCCTGCGGCTTGCGGTGAAAGAGGCCAAGTCAGTCTCGGTCCCGAAGGACGTGATCGATCGCGCGATCAAGAAAAGCCAGGGCGGCGACGCCGAGAACTATGACGAGATCCGCTACGAGGGTTACGCCCCGAATGGGATCGCCGTGATCGTCGAGGCGATGACCGACAACCGCAACCGAACAGCCTCGAACGTGCGGTCGACCTTCACCAAATACGGTGGCAATCTGGGGGAAACCGGATCGGTCTCGTTCATGTTCGAGCGCAAGGGCGAGATCATGTATACCGCCTCCGTCGGCGATGCCGACACCGTGATGATGGCCGCGATCGAGGCCGGGGCGGAGGATGTCGAAAGCGACGAGGACGGCCACTGGATCTATTGCGCCGACACCGACCTCAACGAGGTCGCGACCTCGCTTGAAGCGCAACTGGGCGAGTCCGAGACGACCAAGCTGATCTGGAAACCGCAAACCACGACAGAGGTCGATCTGGAAACCGCCCAGAAGGTCATGAAACTGATCGAGGCGCTGGAGGACGACGACGACGTGCAGAACGTCACCGCGAATATCGACGTCCCCGAAGAGGTCGCGGCGCAGCTTTGAGGCTTTGTTCGGACTTGCGCCTTCGCCCCGATCAGGGTCATGTGGCGCCATGACCCACAGCGCCGATCGCCCGCTTGCCGGCATACTCTGGATGCTGGTGACCGGCGCCAATTTTGTCGCTGTCACCGCCATTGTCAAACATGTCGGCAGCGGGTTGCCGGCGGCAGAGGCGGCATTCCTGCGCTATCTTCTGGGGCTGGTCTTTCTGATCCCGATGCTCGGCCCGATGCTGCGCGCCGGCCTCTCGCGGCAATCGCTGTGGCTGTTCGGTGCGCGCGGGGTCGTGCATACGCTGGGCGTGCTCCTGTGGTTCTACGCGATGACCCAAATTCCCTTGGCCGAGGTCACGGCGATGAACTACCTGTCGCCGGTCTACGTGACCCTTGGTGCCGCCCTGTTTCTGGGCGAAACTCTTGCCGCCCGCCGCATTCTTGCCGTCGTGGCGGCGCTGGTCGGTGCACTGGTGATCCTGCGCCCCGGGTTTCGCGAGGTCTCCCCTGGCCATATCGCGATGCTGGGCACGGCGATGCTGTTCGGGGCATCCTATCTGATCGCCAAGCTGATGTCTGGCCGGGCGAGTGCCGCCGTGGTGGTCGGAATGCTGTCGGTCACGGTCACGATCGGGCTGGCGCCGTTCGCCGCGGCCGTCTGGGTGACGCCGACCCTGGCACAGCTCGGCTGGATGTTCCTTGTGGCCTTCTTCGCCACCGCCGGGCATTTCACCATGACGCTGGCCTTCGCCGCCGCGCCGGTGACGGTGACGCAGCCGGTCACGTTCCTGCAGCTGGTCTGGGCCGTCGCCTTGGGGGCGCTGGTCTTCGGCGAGTCGGTAGATGCCTGGGTGGTCCTTGGTGGGGTGATCATTCTGGGCTCGGTCAGCTTCATCACCTGGCGCGAGGCGGTGCTGAAGCGGCGCGCGATAACTCCAAGTCATATCGCCACCAAGATCTGAGAAGCGGCCGATGATGCGGGGCGGGAGCCCGCGAGAAGATCAGCCGCGCGGATCGAGCAGTTTCGCCAGCACGGTATCCTTGGTGATCTGACCCAGAAGCTTGCCGTCCTCGACCACGCCAACGGGATTTCCGGTGGCGTGAACCCGCTCCATCACGCTGTGGATCATCTCGTCCGGCCCCACCGTCTCGGCGGGTTTCTTGTCCGCAGGTTCCATCACGTCGCGCGCGCACAGGACGCCGAGCGGGTTCATATGCGCCACGAAATCGGCGACATATTCATTCGCCGGCTCGGTGAAGATATCGCGCGGGGTGCCGCACTGCACGATGCGCCCGCCTTCCATGATGGCGATCCGGTTGCCCAGCTTGAACGCCTCGTCCAGATCGTGACTGACGAAGATGATCGTGCGTTTCAGCTTCTGCTGGAGGTCCAGCAACTCGTCCTGCAGCCGCGCCCGGATCAGCGGATCGAGCGCCGAAAACGGCTCGTCCATCAGCAGGATGGGGGCATCCGTCGCAAAGGCGCGGGCAAGGCCGACGCGCTGCTGCATGCCGCCCGACAACTCGCCCACCTTGCGGTCCGCCCAGCCCGACAGGCCGACAAGTTCCAACTGCTCGCTGACCTTGGCGATGCGCGCGGCCCTGGGCATGCCGCCCAGTTCCAGCCCCAGCCCGACATTCTCGGCCACCGTGCGCCACGGCAGAAGGCCGAACTGCTGGAACACCATCGCAATCGTGTTCAGGCGCAACCTGCGCAGAGTCGCCTTGTCGGCATGGGTGACCGAGGTCATCTTGCCGCCGGCCCTTACCCGAGCTTCCCCGCGCGCAACCGGGTTCAACCCGTTGACCGCGCGCAGCAGCGTCGACTTGCCAGAGCCCGACAACCCCATCAGCACCAGTAGCTCACCCTCGCCGACCTCGAGCGAGCAGTCGTGCACACCCAGGACCTGACCCGTTGCGGTCTGGATTTCCTCGCGGCTCTGACCCTGATCCATCAGGGGCAGGGCGGTTGCCGGATGATCGCCGAAAACGATCGAGACCTTGTCGAATTCAACAGCGTTCATTCGCGATCCACCCGCAGCATGGTGTCAAGGACGATGGCGACGACGACGATGACCAGACCGGACTCGAACCCGAGTGCCGGGTTGACCGAGTTCAGTGCCCGGACAACCGGGATGCCAAGCCCTGCCGCCCCGACCAGACCCGCGATGACCACCATCGACAGCGACAGCATGATGGTTTGATTCAACCCCGTCATGATCTGCGGAAAGGCTGCCGGCAGTTCGACCTTCCACAGGACCTGACGCGGCGTCGCGCCAAAGGCCTGAGCCGCCTCAAGCAAAGGCCGCGGGGTTTGTGCCACCCCCAGCTGCGTCAGCCGGATCGCGGCGGGGATCACGAATATGATCGTCGCGATCAGCCCTGCCGACACGCCGATGCCGAACAGGATCACCGTCGGGATCAGGTAGACGAAGGTGGGCAGCGTCTGCATCAGGTCAAGCACCGGCCGCATCGCGCGGTAGAGCCTTGGCCGATGCGCGGCGGCAATGCCGATCGGAACGCCGAGGCCCATGCAGACAAGGCAGGACGACAGAACCAGCGTCAGGCTTTCGGTGGTTTCTTTCCAGTAGCCTTGATTGAGGATGAACAGGAAGCCCAGCAGAACGATCAGGCAGGCTTTCCAGTTGCGTTGAATGACCCATGTCAGCGCGACGAAGATCGCGATGATGACGTAGGCGGGCGGAGCCTGCAACAGCCACTCGATCCCGGCCAGCAGCCTGTCCTCCATCGCGTCCGACAACCTGTCGAAGAACCACGCGAAATTGTCCTGCAACCAATCGAAGCCTCTCTTGGCGGTCGCCCCGATCGGAATTTTCGATTCCGTCAGCCAGTCCATCACTGCGCTCCCCGGTTGCAGACGCTTGACCCGGATGTAGTGCCGGGGTCACCCGAGCGAAGCGGATCACGACCGGGATCGCGCTTGCTGCCTGCCCGCTGTCGCCAGGGAGCCGGTCGTGCTTCGGGACGGGGCCGGACGAGGCGACCGACCGCTACGCTTGTCAGCGCGCCACCGGGATCGACGACGCGCTGAGGCCCGGGCGACAGAAGACGGGCGGTAAGCCGCCCGTCTGGCTTACAGGCCAAGTTCAGCCTTTACCGCTGCCATCGCGTCGCCGCCATCCTTGGCGGTGACGCCGTCCAGCCAACCATCGAGGACGCCGGGATTGGCGGTCAGCCACGCTGTCGCGGCCTCTGCCGGGTCCTGCCCGTCATCCAGGATCGCGCCCATGATCTCGTTTTCCATCGCAAGGGTGAATTCGAGGTTGTTCAACAGCTTCCCGACATTCGGACATTCCTCGACAAAGCCGGCAGATGTGTTGGTGTAAACCGTCGCGCCGCCCAGATTGGGGCCGAACCAGTCGTCCCCGCCCTCCAGATAGGTCAGCTCGTAATTCGCGTTCATCGGATGCGGCTCCCAGCCCAGAAACACCACCGGGTCGCCGCCGCGATCCGCCTTGGCGACCTGCGCCAGCATGCCCTGCTCGGAGCTTTCGACAACTTCGAACCCGGTCAGCCCGAACGCATCCGCACCGATCATGTCCATGATCAGCCTGTTGCCGTCATTTCCCGGCTCGATGCCGTAGATCCGGCCATCAAGCGCGTCCTTGTGGGCAGCGATGTCGGCGAAGCTGGTGATCCCTAGATCAGCCGCAGCCTTGTTGACGGCCAGCGTGTACTTGGCGCCTTCAAGATTGGCGCGGACGGTATCGACGGTTCCTGCGTCGCGGTAGGGGGCGATATCGGCCTCCATCGTCGGCATCCAGTTGCCGAGGAAAACGTCGATGTCGCTCTCTGCCATCGCGGTATAGGTAACCGGCACCGACAGAACCTTGATGTCCGTGCCATATCCCAGCGCTTCGAGCAGCACGGTCGTCGCGGCTGTCGTTGCGGTAATGTCCGTCCAGCCGACATCCGAGAACACGACCGTCTCGCAGTCGGCCAGCGCGGGTGTTGAGAATACCGTCAGCGCGAGGGCCGATAGGGTCAGTTTGAGTTTCATGTGCAAGCTCCCTGTTTTTCTTGATTGTTCAGTCAATAAAAATACAATGTCACCGTTTGTCCAGCGCGAAAAAGTGAAGGTGCAGGCGATTCCGGTCTGACATCGGTGCAATCTAACGCCTTGCGATGCAAATGGCGATCCGATTGCCGCCAGCAGCCGGATTGCGGGCGGTAAGGCGGATCGATTATGCGATCCCGATTTGACCGGGATCAAGGTCGGCCCGCTCGTTGGCCTCTAGCGTGGCGTTGAAACAGTCACCGGAGGACCACATGAGCCATACCCCGCACGAGCTTGCCGACGAATTCCCCGCCGAGGCGGAACGCATCAGCGCCCTGAAACAGACCGATCATCATTTTGCCAGGCTGGTCGATGATTACCATGAGGTGAATCGTGCGGTGCACCGCGCCGAGACAAATGTGGAACCCACCGATGACCTGCATGAGGCGACTCTCCGCAAGCAGCGTCTCGCGCTGAAGGACGAGATCTGGCAGATCCTGTCGAAAAAGGTCGACTGACCGCAGCGCCCGCGCCGTCGCGGGGGCGTCGTCGGGGCACTGGCATTTCAGCTCAGTCCTTGGCGGGGCCTTCGACTTCGGCGCGGAAGTTGTCAAAGAAGCTGTCGGCCATCTTGCGCGCAAAGCCATCGATCAGACGGCTTCCCAGCTGTGCGATCTTGCCTCCGACCTTGGCCTCGGCGACATAGCTCAGTTCGGTGCCTTCATCGACATCGGCAAGCGAGACATCAGCGCCGCCCTTGGCAAATCCTGCAACGCCGCCAGAGCCTTCGCCGGTGATCTTGTAGCTTTGTCCCTCGACGATGTCCGACAGCGTGACCTTGCCCTTGAAGGTCGCCTTGACCGGCCCGACCTTCTGTTTGACGACCGCTTCAAACCCGTCTTCGGGGTTGCCTGTCAGTTCCTGGCATCCAGGAATGCAGGCCTTCAGGGTTTCGGCATCGTTCAGGTGCTTCCACACCGTTGCGCGGTCCGCGGCGATCGTGCGGGTTCCCTTGAGTTCCATCGTTCCCTCCCGAGCGGCTACTATCGAAAATCCTTAGAGGTGTAGCCCCAAGCCGTAAAGGCCGGGGCCGCATCTTTGCCGCCTACTCGATCACATAGGGCAATACGCCGCGACGATCCGGATCGACGGTCAGGCGGCTTTCCAGCGGCGGCACCGATCTTTGATGGCAGGCCTTGCGCTCGCATATCCGACAGGAAATCCCGATCGGTTCGAAGGCTGCAGGTTTGGTCACGTCCAGATCATCGGCATAGACCAGTCGCCGGGCATGCTGCACTTCACAACCCAGGCCGATCGCGTAGCGGCGCACCGGCGCATGATACGACCCACCGGGTTTCGAGACATCCCGCGCAAGGCAGACGTACCGCACACCGTCCGGCGTTTCAGCCAGTTGCCGCAGGAACCGCCCCGGAGTCTCGAAGGCCTGATGGACGTTCCATAGCGGGCATGCGCCACCGAAACGGGCAAATTGCAGCCGCGTCGCGGAATGACGCTTGGTGATGGTTCCGGCCTGATCGACCCGAACGAAATAGAACGGAATGCCTTTTGCGCCCGGCCTTTGCAGTGTCGACAGCCGATGCGCGACCTGTTCGATCGATGCCCCGAAGATATCGGCCAGCCGTTCAAGGTCATGCCGGGTTTCCTCGGCTGCTTCCTGAAACGCGCGGTAGGGCATCAGCGCCGCCCCGGCATAGTAGTTTGCAAGGCCGATCTTGGCGATGGCGCGAGCCTCTTCGGACTGGAACCGGGCAAGATCCAACGTCGCCTCAAGCAGGTCATTCTGCGTCAGCAAGGCGATCTGATGCAGCAGTTGGAACCTCTGCGTGGCGCTGGCCGCCGATCGCGACAGGCTCAACCGCTTGGCGTCGGCATCGTAGCTGCGCAGGGCATCCTGTCTGGCGACCCCCTGCGTGACGCCGAGCTTGTCCAGCACCTGAAGCGCCGCCTCCAGCGGGTCTCCGGCCCGGCTTTTCGACGCGACGAAATGCTCTGCCGCGCGATCGACCGCGTCGATGTAGTTGTCGCAATAATGGAAGAAGTCGCGCACCTCTTCCCACGGGCTTGGCCGGATCGAACTGTCTTCCCGGCCAAGCGCCTCATCCAGTGAGGCCAGCCGTTCCTGGCTTTGCCGATAGGCGCGGTGCAGTTCCAGGAACGCACGCGCAAATGCCGGCGCGTTCGACGAGGCAAGCCGCAAATCCGCAAGCGGAGGGGTATTGTCGCCGAACACCGGATCGGCGAGCGCCTCGCGCATGTCGGCGACCATCCGTTCGGCATCGCCGGTGGACAGTTCAGTTACGTCGAAGCCGAATTCCTGCGCCAGCGCCAGAACGACGCCGGTCGAAACCGGGCGGTTGTTGTTTTCCATCTGGTTGAGGTAGGGCAGGGATACGCCAAGTTTCTCGGCAAACGTCTTTTGCGTCAGCCCGATCTGCATTCGGGTTTCGCGCAGTTTCGCCCCGGCATAGAGTTTCTGAGTTGCCATCAGGTCAGCCTTAGCAAATTTGCAGTTTGTTATCTAGCCTTTGCAAACAGCATCAGGCAATCCCCACCCGGCGCTCGCGGGCGATCACCCACCAGATCGACAGGACCGAGAGGATCGAAACGGTCAGCATGATCCAGAGCAGGGGAAACGGCCCACGCTCGGGCACCAGCAGCACCCCGGCAAGCGCCGACAGCAGCGCACCGCCGCCGATCATGATCGCCCCGCCCAGACCGCTGGCCGTTCCGGCCAGGCGCGGTCGAACGGAAAGCATGCCCGAGGTGGCGTTGGGCAGCACCATGCCATTGCCGAGGCCGACGAAGATCATGAAGCCGAAGAAAGTCGCGACGCTTCCCGCGCCGATCAGAAACAGCAGCACAGAGATCGAGATGCCGATCGTCGACAGCGTCGCCCCCCAAAGCACCATCCGGTTCACGCCGACGCGAACCGAGAACCTGCCGGACAGGAAGTTGCCCGCCATATACCCCAAGGCCGGCGCGCCGAAGAAAACGCCAAGTGTCGATGGCTGCAGGCCAAAGACCTGGGTGCCGACAAACGGGGCGCCGCCCAGATAGGCGAAGAACGCGCCCGATGCGAAGGCCGATGCGAGGCAATAGCCCCAGAACCGCTGCGAGGTCAGCAATTCGGGATAGTCCTGCATCTGCTCGCGGAACGAGCTTGGCAGGGCGATATTGGTCTCGCCGACATCTGCCCAGATCAGCCACATTGTCAGGCCGCCAGCCACGAACAAAAGCCAGAAGCTTGCTTGCCAGCCGAAATGCTGGTCCAGCCAGCCGCCCAGTGCCGGGCTTGCCATCGGCACGATCGCCATGCCCATCGTGACATACCCGATCATCGAGGCCGCCTGATCCTGCGGGACCATGTCCCGCACCACGGCGCGGCTCAGGACCATCGCCACCACCACCGCCGCCTGAGCCATCCGGAAAGCCAGGAAAATCTCGGCTGTTGGCGCGAAGATGCATCCCATTGTCGCAACCAGGAACAGCCCGAAGCCCCATAGAAGAACCGGGCGACGGCCATAGCGGTCAGAAATCGGACCAATGAAGATCTGCAGCGCCGCATTCACGCCCAGATACAGCGCCACGGACAATTGCATCACACGGTAGTCGGTGTTGAAATAGGCGGTCATTGCCGGCAGCGATGGCAGGAAAATGTTCATCGCCATTGCGGACAGCCCGGTGAAAACCACAAGCGTCAGGATATGCGGCGGGGTCTTGCGGTCCAGAAACCGGACCTCTGGTTTAGAGCTCATGCGGGCAGACATAGAAGGGTTGGCCGCCGCATCCAAGAGGGAAAGTTGGCAGCGACACTTAGCAGATTTGCAATTTGCAAATGGACAGTTGCCAATCTTTTGCAAATATCCCAGAGAATGCTTTGCGCGCGGCGCCGATCAGATTAGCTTGCAGCCCGAGTCATTGGGGAGGCACCGCATGAAAGATATTCTGGAAGAACTGGAATCCCGGCGCGACACCGCGCGCCTGGGCGGAGGCCAGAACCGGATCGATGCCCAGCATGGCAAGGGCAAACTGACCGCGCGCGAGCGGGTCGAATTGTTGCTCGACGAAGGCAGCTTCGAGGAATTCGACATGTTCGTCGCGCATCGCTGCACGGATTTCGGCATGGAGAAGGAACGACCGGCCGGCGACGGGGTGGTTACGGGTTGGGGCACGATCAACGGCCGCATGGTCTATCTGTTCAGCCAGGATTTTACCGTCTTTGGCGGCTCTCTTTCGGAAACCCATGCGCAGAAAATCTGCAAGATCATGGACATGGCGGTTCAGAATGGCGCGCCGGTCATCGGCATCAACGATTCGGGCGGCGCGCGGATCCAGGAGGGCGTTGCCAGCCTGGCCGGCTACGCGGAAGTCTTTCAGCGCAACATCATGGCCAGCGGAGTCGTGCCGCAGATCAGCGTGATCATGGGCCCCTGCGCCGGCGGCGCTGTCTATTCCCCGGCGATGACCGATTTCATCTTCATGGTGAAAGACACAAGCTACATGTTCGTCACCGGGCCCGATGTCGTGAAGACCGTGACGAACGAAGTCGTGACCGCCGAGGAGTTGGGCGGAGCCTCGACTCATACCCGCAAGTCCTCGGTCGCGGATGGCGCGTTCGAGAACGATGTCGAGGCGCTGACGGAAATCCGCCGACTGGTCGATTTTCTACCGCTCAACAATCGCGACAAACCCCCGGTCCGACCGTTCTTCGACAGCCCCGACCGTATGGAGATGAGCCTCGACACGCTGATCCCGGACAATCCGAATTCGCCCTATGACATGAAGGAACTGATCGTCAAACTGGCCGATGAGGGTGATTTCTACGAGATACAGGAAAACTTCGCCAAAAACATCCTGACCGGCTTCATCCGGCTGGAAGGCTCTACCGTGGGCGTGGTGGCGAACCAGCCGATGGTGCTTGCCGGGTGTCTGGACATCGACAGCAGCCGCAAGGCCGCCCGGTTCGTGCGGTTCTGCGACGCCTTCGAGATACCGGTGCTGACGCTGGTCGATGTGCCCGGCTTTCTGCCGGGAACCAGCCAGGAATACGGCGGCGTCATCAAGCACGGCGCGAAATTGCTCTTCGCCTATGGCGAGGCGACGGTGCCGAAGGTGACGGTGATCACCCGCAAGGCTTACGGTGGCGCCTATGACGTGATGGCGTCAAAGCACCTGCGCGGCGACTTCAACTACGCTTGGCCAACGGCCGAGATCGCGGTGATGGGGGCGAAGGGCGCGACCGAGATCCTGTATCGCAGCGAACTGCGCGACAAGGAAAGAATTGCGCATCGCACCAAGGATTACGAGGCCCGGTTCGCCAATCCGTTCGTCGCCGCCGAAAAAGGCTTCATAGACGAGGTGATCACGCCGCATGCCACCCGCAAGCGCATCTGCCGTGCCTTTGCCAGCCTGCGCGGCAAGCAGATGAAGAACCCCTGGAAAAAGCACGACAATATTCCGCTATAAGGTCGAGATGTCTGATGACCCGCTCATCGAAGTCCCCTCGGGGCAGCCAGTGATGTTTCACGAGGCGATCACTGACCGGCCGGGGCAGGGACTGACCTACCGGTTCCGATTTGTAGCGCCCGAGATCGCACGTGAAAAAGGCCAACCGGATTTCGACATGATCGGCCGCGACATGGAGCATCTTTGCAACTCTTATGCGCTGCCACGGGTTGCCAAGGGGGGACCGATCCCGAACCAGATCATCATTTCGCTGTCCGACAGGGAGACGGAATTTGGTGTCCCCGATCCCGACGCGACGCAATTCTTCGAAGCCTTCGGCATCAATGGTGATGCCTGTACCTGGGAGCCGTTCTGATGCCGCGCGAAGAGATGGTCAAACATCGGGGTTTTCCCGGCCGGTTGGCTGGCACCGACTTCCAGTTCACGCTGCGTCGCGCCAATCCGCGCGGTGTGACCCCGATCGTCGCGCGCGAACGTCATGCCGACCGCCGCGCGCCGGACAGGCGCGCCGATCTTGGGTTCATGCTGGCGCTATGGGAGCATTTCGGCGACGAACCGTTCGTGCGCGGAAATCTTGATGCCGGGCGGCTTTCGTGGCTTTTCGGGCGCGAGGTCGTGGCGGCGGAAGATCCGTTCGACCCGGCAAGCTACGACGCGCTCTTGCGGATTGATGTTGACCGCGCCCGGGCAGCGTTCCCGGAAGTCTTTGAATGAGGGGGTCGGCATGTTGCCGCTGACATGGCGTCAACTTTGGCGTAAATCCGCCGAAATTTGCTCGCGCTTAACGTGCATGTTTGCGTGGAAGGCGACTCGGACCATGTTTGACCTTGTGGCGGGCCCCTCCAGCAAGATGCCTTCCACAAATTGTCAAAACCGTTACCCTTCCCCTTCTAAGAGGTCTGGCCTTTCCCGGGTCAGACCTCACCCTTTTGGCAGCATGGGCGGTCATGACCGAAACGTGATCCCGAAATCAGCGGATAGCGGCCAATGCCACGAAAAACGCTTTGCGTACCCTCGCGGAACAAGCGAAACTGTCGCGGCAAAACAATTCCGTTTGAGGGAAGGCAGTCTATCATGTTCAAGAAAACCTGGATTATCGCCGTTGTCGCCATGGTCGGGCTTACCGCCTGTCTGGAAACTGACACGGAACGCGGGCTTGCCGGCGCGGCCGGTGGCGCCATCGCGGCGGACGCAATGGGCGGCAATGCCGCTGTCGGCGCTGTCGTCGGCGGCGCGGGCGGCGTCTTCTGCGACGACCTCGGCATCTGCCGGCGCAGCCGCTAAAACGCTGACAGCGCGCGACACGACGCGCGCCAAAGACCATCGTAAGGCCATCGGAGCGACCGCTCCGGTGGCTTTTTTCGTTGTGCCACCTGCCGGGCACTGGCCCGCGGGACTGACCTGAAGGGACGGGGAATGTTCAAGAAGATCCTGATTGCCAACCGGGGCGAAATCGCCTGCCGCGTCATCAAGACCGCCCGCAAGATGGGGATTGCAACGGTTGCGATCTATTCCGACGCCGATCGCAACGCGCTGCATGTGCAGATGGCGGACGAGGCGGTGCATATCGGCCCGCCGCCCGCGAACCAGTCTTATATCGTGATCGACAAGGTGATGGATGCGGTCCGGCAGAGCGGCGCAGAGGCAGTCCATCCCGGCTATGGCTTCCTCTCGGAGAACTCGAAATTCGCACAGGCGCTGGAGGCCGAGGGCGTTGCCTTTGTCGGCCCGCCCAAGCGCGCCATCGAAGCGATGGGGGACAAGATCACCTCGAAGAAGCTGGCGCAGGAGGCGAGCGTTTCGACCGTGCCGGGCTACATGGGTCTGATCGCGGACGCCGATGAGGCGGTCAAGATATCCAACCAGATCGGCTATCCGGTTATGATCAAGGCAAGCGCCGGCGGCGGCGGCAAGGGGATGCGCATCGCCTGGGACGATGCCGAGGCGCGCCAAGGCTTTCAAAGCTCGAAGAACGAGGCGGCGAGCTCGTTTGGCGATGACCGGATCTTCATCGAGAAATTCATCACCCAGCCACGCCATATCGAGATTCAGGTCCTTGCCGACCAGCACGGAAATGCCGTCTATCTGGGAGAGCGCGAATGCTCGATTCAGCGCCGCAACCAGAAGGTCATCGAAGAAGCGCCAAGCCCGTTCCTTGACGACGTCACCCGCAAGGCGATGGGCGAACAGGCCGTCGCACTGGCGCAGGCGGTCGGCTATACCAGCGCCGGCACCGTGGAATTCATCGTCGATGGCGGCCGTAATTTCTATTTTCTGGAAATGAACACGCGCCTGCAGGTCGAGCATCCGGTGACCGAGCTGATCACCGGCGTCGATCTGGTCGAGCAGATGATCCGCGTCGCGAACGGCGAAAAGCTGACCATCGCCCAAAAGGATGTGAAGTTGAATGGCTGGGCGATGGAATCGCGGCTCTATGCCGAAGATCCGTATCGCGGTTTTCTGCCCTCCATCGGTCGTCTTTCGCGCTACCGCCCGCCGCTCGAGGTCGCCACGCAAAGCCATGTCGTGCGCAACGATACCGGCGTCTACGAGGGCGGTGAGATCAGCATGTATTACGATCCGATGATTGCCAAACTCTGCACCTGGGGGCCGAACCGGGCCGAAGCAATCGAGAACATGAGAGTTGCGCTGGACGCTTTCGAGGTCGAGGGGATCGGCCATAACCTGCCGTTCCTGTCGGCCGTCATGGACCATCCGAGGTTCGTCTCGGGCGACATCACCACGGCGTTCATCGAAGAAGAATATCCCGATGGTTTCGACGGGGTAGAGCTTTCCGAAAAGCAGATCCGACGCGTCGCCGCCGCCGCTGCCGCGATGTACCGCGTTACCGAAATTCGCAGGACCAGGGTGTCCGGGCGAATGGACAACCATGAACGGAAGGTCGGCTCTGACTGGGTCGTCGAAGCGCAGGGGCACCATCTGCCGGTTACGATCGAGGCGGACAAGTTGGGGGCGACCGTCGTCTTTGATGACGGCGGCAAGCACCGCGTCGAAAGCAAATGGGTTCCGGGCGATTCACTGGCGGTTCTGGACGTCGATGCGACGCCGCTGGTGATGAAAGTCGGCAAGATCCCGAACGGCTTCCGTCTTCGGCTGAGGGGCGCGGATGTCCGGGTCTACATCCGATCGCCGCGGCAGGCGGAACTGGCCGCTCTGATGCCGCAGAAGGTTGCGCCCGATACCTCGAAGCTGCTGCTCTGCCCGATGCCCGGCCTGATCGTCAAGGTCGATGTCGAGATCGGTCAGGAAGTCCAGGAGGGGCAAGCCTTGTGCACGGTCGAGGCGATGAAGATGGAGAACATCCTGCGCGCCGAGCGCAAATCGGTCGTCTCAAAGATCAATGCCGGACCCGGCGACAGCCTTGCGGTTGACGAAGTGATCATGGAATTCGAATGACCGATCAACCCGCCTCTCTTGCATCCCGCAGTTCCTGCTGGCGCAGTTCGGTCTTGTCGATCGAGCGCGAGATTTCGCGCACGTCCCACGGGGCCGGTTTGCGAAGTTTAACAACGCCGTCCTTGTCTATGAAGACAAAAGAAAAACCTCTGGGCCGAAGACTCGTTCGGATCTCTGAGGGCTCGGCGGGATTGGTGTCGATGACGACAACCACATCCCGTAGGAAAAGCGCCTCGGGTCGTTCCGCAAGCAATTCCATCTGTTGCTGGAAGGCGGGGTCGCGATCGGTATTGGCGAAGACGACAATCAGCCGGTTCCGCCACAGGAAATCATCCAGATCGACATCGGATGCATCCCGTATATCCAGCATGATGTCAGGCTCGGACACGGCATCGGCCTCTTGCGCGAAGGCAGGAAGGCCGATCAAAGTTACCAGCCCGAGTATCAGAAACCGCTTCATTCATTTTCCTTTCGTTCCTGATATAGGGCCGAAGGTGCAAAATACGAAGGGCGGCGGCAAGCCCGAATGCCGGATCAGACCATCAATCGCAACCGTCGTGACGCTTGGTTTTGCCATTGGCCGGACCACACCGCACGACGTTTGCCGGAATCTAACGGAGTCGCGGCAATGACCGACCGAGAAGACTGGAAGAAACTGGCGGAGAAGGAACTCAAGACCCGCACTCCGGACGATCTGATATGGCAGACCCCGGAAGGTATTGCGGTTCAGCCCGTATATACTGCCGAGGATGCCGAAGGCCTGGCGCATACCGGCGGCATGCCTGGAGCCGCGCCGTTCACGCGCGGGCCGCGCGCGACGATGTATGCCGGCCGTCCCTGGACGATCCGCCAATATGCCGGGTTTTCGACGGCCGAGGAATCCAACGCTTTCTATCGCAAGAATATTGCGGCCGGACAGCAGGGCTGCTCGGTCGCCTTCGATCTGGCGACGCATCGGGGTTATGACAGCGACCACGAACGGGTGGTGGGTGATGTCGGCAAGGCCGGTGTAGCCATCGACAGCGTCGAGGACATGAAGATCCTGTTCGATGGCATTCCGCTTGACCAGATGTCGGTGTCCATGACGATGAATGGCGCGGTAATCCCGGTTCTGGCGAATTTCATTGTCGCTGGGGAAGAGCAGGGCGTCGATAAATCCCTGCTGTCCGGCACCATCCAGAACGACATCCTGAAAGAGTTCATGGTACGGAATACCTATATCTATCCGCCGGAACCCAGCATGAGGATCGTCGCGGACATCATTGAATACACGTCTGAAAACATGCCCCGGTTCAACTCGATATCGATTTCCGGCTATCATATGCAGGAAGCGGGCGCGAACCTGGTTCAAGAGCTTGCCTTCACGCTTGCCGATGGCAAGGAATACGTCAAGGCGGCGATCGCCCGTGGCATGGATGTGGACCGGTTCGCGGGGCGGCTGAGTTTCTTCTTCGCCATCGGGATGAATTTCTTCATGGAGGCCGCAAAGCTGCGCGCCGCGCGGTTCTTGTGGCATCGCATCATGTCGGAATTCGAGCCGAAGAAGCCCGGCAGCCTGATGTTGCGCACCCATTGCCAGACCTCCGGCGTTTCCCTGCAAGAGCAGGATCCCTACAACAACATCGTTCGCACGGCCTACGAGGCGATGAGCGCCGTGCTGGGCGGTACGCAATCGCTTCACACGAACTCTTTCGATGAAGCCATGGCGCTGCCAACGGAATTTTCCAGTCGGATCGCCCGGAACACACAGCTGATCTTGCAGAATGAGACCGGTGTCACCAGGGTCGTGGACCCGCTGGCGGGATCTTACTACGTCGAGAAGCTGACCGCCGACCTGGCCGACGCGGCGTGGAAACTGATCGAAGAGATCGACGAGATGGGTGGCATGACCAAGGCGGTGGCTTCGGGGATGCCGAAACTGCGGATCGAGGAGTCGGCGGCACGTCGGCAAGCGGCGGTGGATCGTGGCGGTGAGGTCATCGTTGGCGTCAACAAGTTCCGGCTGGAGGAAGAGAGCCACCTCGATGTCCGGATCATCGACAACGAAGAGGTGCGCCGCGCTCAGGTCGCGCGCCTCGAAAGCATCCGCGCCAGCCGTGACGAGGCGGCGTGCAAGGCGGCGCTTGCGGCGCTGGAGCAAGGTGCGAAATCCGAGGGCAACCTTCTGGAACTGGCGGTAGAGGCCGCGCGCGCGCGCGCCACGGTAGGAGAGATTTCGATGGCGATGGAAAAGGTATTCGGACGACACCGGGCCGAGGTGAAGACGCTGGCAGGCGTTTACGGCGCGGCCTATGAGGGCGACGAGGGCTTTGCCGCCATCCAGCGCGACGTCGAGGCGTTCGCCGAGGAAGAGGGCCGACGTCCGCGGATGCTGGTGGTCAAGATGGGGCAGGACGGGCATGATCGCGGCGCGAAGGTGATCGCCACCGCTTTCGCCGATATCGGCTTTGACGTCGATGTCGGACCGTTGTTTCAGACGCCTGAAGAGGCTGCACAGGACGCGGTCGACAACGACGTTCACATCGTCGGCATTTCAAGCCAGGCCGCGGGCCACAAGACACTCACGCCCAAGCTGATCGAGGCGCTGAAGGCCCAGGGCGCAGGCGACATCATCGTCATCTGTGGCGGCGTGATCCCGCAGCAGGATTACGATTTCCTTTACAAAGCCGGCGTCAAGGCGATCTTCGGTCCGGGGACCAATATCCCGCAAGCGGCCAAGGACATTCTGAAGCTGGTGCGCGGGGCCCGGCGCGGATGACCCCCGCAAGCCCACCGAGTCATGCCTGATTGACCGGATCGGGGTCGTCGAATCTGGGTCCTGCCAGAGTGGAAATCTCATAGATAACCTGTCTGCTCGCCATCGCAGTCTGGCTGCAAGGCAGGCTGGGCAACCCGCAGCACTGCCACGGCGACCGGCACCGGCGAGCCGTCCGGGGGGACTTGGCGCACGCGCCCGCATTTACAATTTGTAAACCGCGGATTTACATCGGAAACTGATGAGAGATCCGAACTGGAAGACCAATGTACCTGCTTCAACCTGACCATTTGGCGATCTGTGCGGAAACGCTGGCCGAGGGTGTTGCGATGGTCGAAGACCTGTTGGGCGTGGCGCTGGCGCCGGGCGGTGACCATGTGTTCATGGGAACGCATAACCGGCTGCTGTCGCTGGGGCCGGGGCTTTATCTTGAGGTCATCGCGATCAACCCTGACGCTGCCCTGCCCGGCCGGGTGCGCTGGTTCGACATGGACCGGTTCTCGGGTCCGCCTCGATTGACCAACTGGATTTGCCGGACGCATGACTTGCCCCGCGCCCTGACGGTTGCGCCCGACGGAATCGGTCGGGTCATCCCAGCGGCGCGGGTCGATCTGCGCTGGCAGATGGTGGTTCCGGATGATGGCTGCCTGCCGTTTGACGGGGCCTATCCGGCACTGATCGCCTGGGAAGGGTCCGCGCATCCGTCCGATCGGCTGCCGGATCAGGGGTGCCGGCTGAAGAGGTTGGACATCGGCCATCCGGATGCTGCGGCCTTGCGCAAGCATCTGCAACCGCAGCTGGACATGGCGACGATTGATGTCCGCAAGCACAGCCAGAAGCGGCTGGTGGCGACGATCGAGACCCCCTCTGGTCCAAGGCTGCTGCAATGATCATCCGATCGGCCGAGCGCGGCGATGCCTCGCGGATCGCGGCCATCTGGAACCCGATGATCCGCGAGACGGCCGTGACATTCAACGCGGTCGAGAAATCCGCGACGGATATTGCCGAACTGATTGAAGCGCGACAAACCGCTGGCCATGCGTTTCTGGTCGCGGTGGACCAAGATGACATTCGGGGCTTTGCCACGTACAACCAGTTTCGAGCCGGCATCGGCTATGCCCGCACGATGGAACACACGGTGGTTCTGGCACCGGAGGCAAACCGGCGCGGGATTGGCCGCGCATTGATGACCGCCCTTGAAAATCATGCCCGAGACCGGGGTGTCCATTCGATGTTCGCCGGGGTCAGCGGCGAGAATCCTGCCGGGATCACCTTTCACGCAGCGCTTGGTTACGTGACCGTCGGGGTCCTGCCCGAGGTCGGCTTCAAGTTCGACCGCTGGATGGATCTGCATCTCATGCAAAAACAGCTGTAGTACGGCCTGACACATGACTGCGAACCGGGTAAGAAGACGAATGTCGCTTTGGTCCCGCATTTCCGATGCGCTTTCGGCGCTGTCGTCAGGGCAGCCGCTCTCGGCCGTCTTCGACCGCTTGCGCAGCCCGCCTGAACGCTCTGTCGCGTTCACCATTGCGGTGATCGCGTTGGGTGCGAAGATGGCCAAGGCTGACGGGCTGGTGACCCGCAATGAGGTCTCGGCCTTTCGCGAAGTTTTCACGATCCCGCCAGAAGAAGAGTCCAATGCCGCCCGCGTCTTCAATCTGGCGCGTCAGGATGTCGCCGGGTTCGAGGACTACGCCGCGCGCATCCGGCGGATGTTCGACGGGGTTGACGGCGTGCTTTGCGATCTGATGGAGGGGCTATTTCACATCGCGGTCGCCGACGGCAGCTATCACCCGGACGAAGACGCGTTTCTGGAACGTGTCGCACGGATTTTCGGGCTGCAAGAGCGGGAGTTTCGCGCCCTGCGCAGCCGCTTCGTGTCGGATGCGGAACCCGATCCCTACAGCGTTCTGAACTTGCCCGCCGATGCGACCCTGGACGAGGCGCGCAAGGCGTGGCGGCAAATGGTGCGCGATACCCATCCTGACAGGATGATGGCGCGCGGACTGCCGGCAGAGGCGATCAAGCTTGCGGAAAGCCGGCTGATCGCGATCAATCGCGCCTGGGAGCTGATCAGCGGCGAAAAGTCCTGATGCGTATCGCGACCTACAATGTCGAATGGTTTAACAACCTGTTTGCCGATGACGGCGTGTTGCTGGCCGATGACGCGTGGTCGGGTCGGCAGGACATCAGACGCGGAGAGCAGCTCGCGGCGCTTGGCACGGTGTTCACGGCGCTTGATGCCGATGCGGTAATGATCGTCGAAGCGCCTGACCAAAACAGCCGCAGGTCCACCGTGCGGGCACTTGAAGCCTTTGCTCAAACCTATGATTTACGGGCGCGAAAGGCCCTGATCGGATTTGGCAACGATACCCAGCAAGAGATCGCATTGCTTTACGATCCCGACCTGTTGCGCGCCCATCACGATCCCAAGGGTGAGGCGACCGGCAAGAAAGGCGCTGCCGGTGCGCCCCGCTTCGACGGGGCATTCCGATGGGATCTCGATACAGATGCGACCCCTGAAATCGTCACTTTCTCGAAACCGCCGCTGGAAGCCGCGGTCACGACGATCACCGGGGTCGAATTGCGGCTGATCGGCGTCCACATCAAATCCAAGGCACCGCATGGTGCCCGCGGCAGGGAAGAGATCATGCGGATCTCGATCCAAAACCGCCGCAAGCAACTGGCCCAGTGTATCTGGCTGAGGGCGCGCGTCGAGCAACATCTGCTTGGCAACGAGAACCTTATCGTGCTGGGCGATTTCAACGACGGGCCGGGCCTGGATGAATATGAAAAGCTGTTCGGGCGCTCGGGGATCGAGATCGTGCTGGGGGAGGAAGGCTGCCCGTGCCTTAATGATCCGCATGCCAGAATGGCGCTGAGTCGCCGCGTCGGCGCAATGCCGGCCAGCGCCCGGTTCTACCTGGCGGATCAAAAGCGTTACCTTCAGGCGCTGCTGGACTACGTGATGGTGTCCGAGAGGCTCATGTTAAAGCGGCCCGAATGGCGGATCTGGCATCCTTTTGATGACCCTGAATGCTACAGCTCGTCCAAATTGCGCGAGGCGCTACTGGCCGCCAGCGATCATTTTCCGGTCTCTGTCGATCTCGATCTTTGACCCTTAAACTTGGCCGGATTTGCCCCTATATTGAATCCATGAAACAGTTCCTGCCAATTTTCGTCGCCGCTTCGCTTCTTGCATCGCCGATTTCGGCGCAGGATCCGGTGGACCCTAACACTGACCAGATGAGTGAGGGCATGAGCCTGCTGCATCAAGGAACCCGCCTTCTGCTTGAAGGTCTGATGCAGGAACTTGGTCCGGTGGTTGAAGATCTTGAAGGCCAGATCCAGGATCTCAACGCTTATCACTTGCCCGAAGTGTTGCCGAACGGCGATATCATCATACGTCGAAGGGTGCCGCTTGTTCCCGATCACTTGGATGAAGACGGCGAAGTCGACCTCTGACCGGCTACCGGATTGATCGCGATTGCTGGCGAGGGCGGCTCGCTATCCGCGCATGCGCTTGACAACGGCTTCGGCATTCAACGCCGAGACCAGTGCGCCGAACCGGGCTTGCGCAACCTCGCCGAACAGGATTTCTCCGCGCTGGGTGAGTGCCAGGGTCAATACTTTCTTTTTCGATTGCCACTTCAGTCGGGCCATGTTCTCGGGGGCCTCGACCGAGAACATCGCGCCGAAGCGCATCGCTTTCCCCGCCACTTCCGCAGACTGTATCTCGCGCGGCTCAAGCAGTTCGAAAAGTTCGGCAAACCGGGACCCGTCGCGGGAACTCTTGTAGCGATGCAGCAGGGCGAGGCCCAGCCAGATGCGTTCCCGGTGGGTCAGTCCGCCCATATTGGCGCGGGTCGCGTTGTCAAAGCAGACCTCGGCGCGGTAGTCGGGATGCGCCCGCCAGGTGACATCGTGCAGCAGGCAGGCGGCCCGCACCATACGTCGACGGGCCGGCGTGGCGCTGGTGAAGATCGGTGCGATGAACGCATTCAATGCTCGGCCAGAACCGGGCATCCTGGCATCTTTCGCCTCGGCGAAGCGGCAAGCCTCGATCAGCGGATCGCGTCGACGCAACCGTTCCGGCATCTGTTCATAAAGCATGCCCTCGCGGATGCCATAGCTCGACAAGTCGATCTCTTTCGGGCCGAATTTGCGCACCAGTTGACGCAACACCTCCGACGCGATCGGCACCAACGACATCCGCGCCTCGGAGGTTCCGGTGCGGCCCCGCAACTCGTTTATATCATTGGCGTTTATCCACTTCACCGTGGCAAGAACCGCTTTTGGCGTCATCCGGTATTCGTGCAGCACATGCAGCGGATAGCGGCGCCGTTCCATGTCCAGCCTGGCAATTGCCCGCCAACTGCCCCCAACCAGATAAAGCCGCTTGTTGTCACGGCCGATCCGCTCGACCAGGTCGGTCATGACGCCGGCGATATGTGCCCGCAATGCCTTCTTGCCGCCCTTGATCGCCTGCAATTTCAATGGCCCCAGCGGCGAGGTTACACGCCGCCCGACACGACCGCCCCTGACCTCGGCCAGTTCCATGGACGAGCCGCCGATATCGCAGACCAGCCCCTCGGCCTCGGGCCAGCCCAGCAGGACGCCCTGCGCAGAAAGCCGAGCCTCTTCCTCTCCGTCGATGACCCACAGCTTCAGGCCGGTTTCGTTCAGCACCTGTCTTTGGAACTCCGGTCCATCGGTCGCCTCGCGAACCGCGGCGGTTGCGACCGCGGTCAGCGGCGGCAGCCTCATCCCTTCGGCGAGCAGTTGAAACCGCTTCAGCGCCGACATTGCCCGCACACGCCCTTGCGGGCTGAGATGGCCGGTCGCGCCCAATCCTGCACCGAGGGCGCACATGATCTTTTCGTTGTAGAAGTAGGCCGGGCTACGTGCCGCGCCATCGAACACAACCAGTCGAACCGAGTTCGAGCCGACATCGACGACGCCGACCCTGGACAGTGCGCGTGCCGACGGATCCTCGAACAACGGTCGGCCGAACGGCCCCCAGTCCTCGCCTTGGCCTTCGCCGGTACCGTCCATCAGATTGTCCCCCAAAGCGTAGCCCGACCCTGCCAACCCCGGCGACCCGCGTCAATCTCTGGAGTGGGTCAATTCCGGAACATCGGACGCACCTGCGGAGCCGCGACCCGACAGGGACGGATATTCCATGAAAAAACGGTGGCAGTTGAAGGGGTGGTCGAGATCGGCTGGGGCAGGGCGTTCAAACTTGCCGCTGGGTCGAAGGATCCAGCTTTGTGCCTCATCGGCCATGTTGGCAGCCATGATCTGGCTGACGATCTGGGCCTTGACCGTTGCGTTCTTGATTTGCACCAGTGTTTCCACCCGGCGCACAAGGTTGCGACCCATCCAGTCGGCGGAAGAGATGAAGACCTTGGCCTTCTTGGCAGGCAATCCGTGGCCGCTGCCAAAGCAGACGATGCGGGAATGTTCAAGAAATCGCCCGACGATGCTTTTGACGCGGATGTTCTCTGACAGTCCCTTGATGCCGGGACGCAGCCCGCAGATGCCGCGCACGACAAGGCTGATTTTCACGCCGCGCTGACTGGCGGCATATAGTGCGTCGATGACCTCTGCATCGACGATCGAGTTCATCTTGGCCCAGATCTCGGCCGGTTTGCCCTCGGCGGCATACTGCGCCTCGCGTTCGATCAACTCGATCAGGGTCGATTTCAGGTTGAGGGGAGAAATGGCCAGGTTTTCCAGAACTTCGGGCTGCGCATAGCCGGACAGATAGTTGAACACCTTGGTGGCATCGCGCCCCAGCGCGGGGTCGCAGGTGAACAACGACAGGTCGGTATAGATCCGGGCGGTAATCGGGTGATAGTTGCCGGTTCCATAGTGCGTATAAGTCACCAGTTGACCGTTTTCACGTCGCACCACCGTGCTGATCTTGGCATGGGTCTTGTAGTTGATGAAACCGTAGACGACATGCGCGCCGGCGCGTTCCAGCCTGCGCGACTGGCGGATATTTGCGGCTTCGTCGAAACGCGCCTTCAACTCGACAAGGGCGGTCACCGATTTGCCGTTCTCGGCGGCTTCGCAGAGCGCCGTAACGATCGGGCTGTCCCGTGAGGTGCGGTAAAGCGTCTGCTTGATCGCCAGCACATCGGGGTCGTTCGCTGCCTGATGCAGGAACCGCACCACCATGTCGAATGTCTCGTAGGGGTGGTGCAGCAGCATGTCCTTTTGCCGGATCGCGGCGAACATGTCGCCCTCGTGGTCCTGCACACGCTCGGGCACGCGGGGGTTGAAACTTGGCCATAACAGATCGGGGCGCTGCTCGAGCACCAGTTCCTTGAGATCGGCCATGCCGATCATGCCCTTGACCTCGACGATCTCATCCTCGCGCACGTGAAGCTGGCTCATGATCAGCGATCGCAGCGCGCTGGGGGCATCGGCCGAGATCTTCATCCGCACGACTTCGCCGCGCCGACGCCGTTTCAGCGCAACCTCGAATTCGCGAACGAGATCCTCGGCTTCGTCCTCGACCTCCAGATCGCTGTCGCGCAGTACCCGAAAGGCGCAATTGCCGACCGCTTGGTACCCAGGGAAAAGCGCGTCGAGATGCAGCAACAGCAGCTCTTCGAGCGGCAGGAACCGATGACGCCCGGCTCTCGCCGGCAGGGATGTGAATCGGGCGATCTGTTGCGGGATCGGCAGCAGGGCCTGCAACCCCCGCTTGTCGCTTTTGCGTTCAAGTTGAAGCGCCAGCACAAACCCGGCATTCGGAATGAACGGAAAGGGATGCGCCGGGTCGATCGCGAGTGGCGACAGGACCGGAAAAACCTGACTGAGAAACACCTCTTCGAGATATTTGGTATCCGCCTTCGACAATCTGGTCCGGTTGCAGATGACGATACCTTCGGCATCCATCGCCCGTCGCAGCCGATTCCAGGTCGCCTGCTGCGCATGCATCAGGTTGCGGGCGTCCTTGTTGATCAGGACCAGCTGCTCTGCGGGGGTGTGACCGTCGGCCGCCGGCGTCGTGTTGCCGGCATGAGCCAGCTCGCGCAGTCCCGCGACACGAACCGTGTAGAACTCATCGAGGTTGGTGGCCGAGATCGACAGAAACCTGAGCCTCTCCAGAAGCGGCACGCGCGGATTGTCGGCCTCTTCCAGAACGCGCCAGTTGAACGCCAGCCAGCTCAGCTCTCGATTGAAGAACCGTCCGGGGCCGGTTCGTTCGGCTTCCGGCACGTCGATCGGCTCGGCGTAGGGCGCTTTCAGAAAATTCGCGTTGGTCATGAATGGTTTACCCGGGTCGAGTGTGACGGGACGGTGACACCCATCATGCCGCCCCCTTTCCGTCTTTGTCCAGAACCGCGGTCGCGAGCGCGCGGGTGATCGAGCGCTGTTCGGCCAGCGCGGCCCTGTCCAGGACGGCTACAAGACGTTGCGCCCCGTCAAAGCTGCGCTCCATCCGGGTGATCAGATAGTCGATGACCGGCGGCGGCACCGCAAGCTGCCGGTCGGCGAAGAGCTTCAGCAAGACAGCCCTGAGCAACGCATCATCCGGAGCGTCAAGCCGGACCACCCCGGTGGCCTGTAGCCGGCTGGCCAGATCAGGCAACGTGAGCGCCCATTGGCGCGGCGGCGCGGTGCCTGTCAGCAGCAGGACCCCGGCCTCGGCCAGCACGAAGTTGTGGAGATGAAACAATGCCTGTTCGGCCTGAGCATCCCCGGCGATCCCGTCCGCGTCTTCGACGGCCAGCTTGGATCCGCCAGAGGCAAGCGCCTCGATATCCGCGTTCGCCAGGTTCGCGGCAGAAAGCACGTGGCCACCGGTCTCGGCGGCCCAGACATGAACCAGATGGGTCTTGCCCGATCCCGTTGGCCCGATCAGCGCCAGCTTGCGTTGCGGCCAACCGGGCCAATCCTCCAATGCGGCCACGGCGACCGCATTGGCTGGGGAGACAAAAAAGTCATCCCGTCCAAGCGCGGGTTTCGCGGGCAGGTCGAAGGTCAGTTGGCGTGGCATCCTAATTCTCGTCAGGCCCTTCCGTGCCGTTGTAAAGCCGGCTGTCCTTGTATTGCGAAATCGCAAAGCGGGTCAGCACGCCAAGCGCAGCAGCCACCGGAACCGCCACCAGCATGCCGACAAAGCCGAACAGGGTCCCGAACGCTGTCAGGGCAAAAATCAGCCAGACCGGGTGCAGTCCCACGGAACGGCCGACAAGTTTCGGGGTCAGGATGTTGCCTTCGAGGAACTGCCCCAAAGCGAATATGCCGGCGACAGCGGCGATCCAGATCAGGTCACCCCAGAACTGGAACAGCGCCAGCCCGATCGCAAGTGCGCCGCCGACCAAAGCGCCGACATAGGGAATGAAGGTCAGCAGGCCGGCGACAGCGCCCACGATCAGTCCGAACTGCAATCCGACCAGCATCAGCGCCACGGCGTAGAAAGTGCCGAGAATCAAGCAGACGGTGCCTTGTCCGCGGATGAAAGAGGCCAAAGTCCGGTCGATATCGCCTGCCAGAGCGCGGATGGTCGGCGCATGTTCGCGGGGCAAAAGCTCGTTGATCCGCCCCACCATCTTGTCCCAGTCGATCAGCAGATAGAATGTGATGACCGGCACCAGCACCACCAGAAGGACGGCGTTCACCACGCTCGCCGCCGAAGACAGGAGCGTGTCCAGAACCTCCCCGCCCTTGGATCGCAGCGTTTCGCCGACCGACATCAACGATCTGGAGATCCGGCTTTCGCTATCCAGCAAGTCGGGCAATCGCTCGGTCAGGAAGCTGCTGAACTGCTGTACCAGCTTGGGTGCGGTTTCGAACAGCCCGGCCATCTGCTGTACCAGCGTTGGCAGGACGAGAAGCCCCACCAGCACGAACAGGATCATCGTGAACAGCGTGATCACGATTGTCGCCATCACGCGGTTCAACCCGATCTTCTGCAGCCAGTCCGCAATCGGGTCGAGGAGATAGGCAAGGGCACCGCCCAGCACGAAGGGCAGGATCACGTCCCCAAGCACCCACAGCGCGACGAAGAACGCGGCAGTGGCCACCCCCCAGTATCTTAACTGTTTCTTAGCCGTCAGGGCCATGTGATCTCCATAACCTTTCGCCCTATGTTGCCTGCCGACGGACCGGTATCAAGGTCCGTCATCGGCCAAACCCGGAAGCCGTCATGGCAGAAACCAGCCCGGAGTGGCATTGCCGCCGCAGATCAGGACCGCCACGCGTTCGTCCCTGGCAGGATGATAGGCCCCCGACGTCAGCGCCGCCAGCGCCGTCGCGGCGCCTGGCTCGCCGATGATGCGGGCTGTTTCCCACAACCGTTGCTGCGCGGCGATGACATCGTCATCGCTGACCACGATGGAGTGCACATCGGCGCGGGCCAGCGCCTCGCGCGGCAATGCGCCGATACTGGCCGCGCCAAGTGCGCTTGCCGAAATGCCGGACGGTGTGATCGAGGCATCCGGCCCATCGCGCAACAGCGCGCGATAGGCGGCCGTGCCTTCGGTTTCGACAGCCAGAATCCTGATCCGGTCGCCGTACCACGCCGCGATCCCGCCGATCAGCCCCCCGCCGCCGACAGAGACGCACAACGTGTCGATCGCGGGCAATTGGCGCTGCAGCTCAAGACCCAGCGTGCCTTGTCCGGCAAGCGTAAGCGGAGCGTCATAGGGATGCACGGCCAGCGCGCCGGTCTTCCTTGCATGGTCCTCGAAGGCCGCGATGGCCTCGTCGACCCGGGCATCCATGACGATGACCTCGGCCCCGAAGCTGCGCATTCGGTCGATCTTGACCTGGCTGGCGATGGCGGGCGCGAACACCGTTGCGCGATGCCCCATGCTGGTGGCGGCATACCCCACGGCGGCTCCGTGATTGCCCCCAGATATCGCGACGACGCCGGCGGAACCGATCTTGCTTGACAGGACCGCGTTGAACGCCCCGCGCACCTTGAAGGACCCGGTATGCTGGACCTGCTCAAGTTTCAGGGCGACCGGCACCTCGCAGAGCGCACCAGTCTCGATTTCAAGAACCGGGGTCGACCGGATGTGTGGGCGGATCCGCTCATGTGCTGCTTCGATATCATCGATTCCGATCAAGTCCATATCTCCTGCCGCCTGACACTCAGCTATCGCCGCTTTGTCGCAAGAGGTCAAATCTTGCGGCGTCAGCGCGCCCTTCGGGCCTGCCCGGCCAGCGCAATCCTCGAGCTAGCGAACGCAGTCATTGTCTAAGGCCGTCCTTTCGCTTAGATCGTTGCCGACAGTTGAGGTAACTGAAGGCTTGCTAATCCATGCGTCTCACCCGCTACTTTCTGCCCGTCCTGAAGGAGACGCCCGCCGAGGCGCAGATCGTCTCGCACCGCCTGATGCTGCGCGCGGGCATGATCAAGCAGGCCGCCGCGGGCATCTATTCGTGGCTGCCGCTCGGTTATCGGGTGCTTCGCAATGTCGAACGGATCGTCCACGAGGAACAGCAGCGCGCGGGCCATATCCCGCTGCTGATGCCGACCCTGCAATCAGCGGACCTTTGGCGAGAGTCCGGACGTTATGACGATTACGGCGAGGAAATGCTGCGGATCAAGGACCGGCACGGTCGTGACATGCTGTACGGCCCGACCAACGAGGAACTGATCACCGATATCTTCCGTGCCAATGTCGGCAGCTACAAGGACTTGCCGCTGACGCTCTACCACATACAGTGGAAGTTCCGCGACGAGATGCGCCCCCGGTTCGGGGTCATGCGCGGCCGCGAATTCCTCATGAAGGACGGCTACAATTTCGACCTGACGAAGGAAGATGCGCTGCACGCCTACAACCGTCATCTGGTCAGCTACCTGCGCACCTACGAACGCATGGGCCTGCAGGCAATTCCGATGCGCGCGGATTCGGGGCCGATCGGCGGCGATTACACCCACGAGTTTCTTGTTCTGGCCGAGACCGGCGAATCGGAAGTTTTCTACGACAGCCAGATCACCGAGCTGAAATTTGGCAATCGCGAGATCGACTATGACGATGTGGCACAGTGTCAGGCGGTTCTGGAAGAATTCACCTCGCGTTATGCGCGCACCGACGAAACCCATGACGAGGCAGTCTTCAACGACCTTCCACAGGACCGGCGGCGCGTCGCCCGCGGAATCGAGGTCGGCCAGATCTTCTATTTCGGCACGATATACTCCGACGCGATGGCCGCGACCGTCACCAATGACAAGGGTGAAAAAGTGCCGGTCCACATGGGATCACACGGCATCGGCGTGTCGCGTCTTCTGGGCGCGATCATCGAGGCAAGTCATGACGACAGGGGCATCATCTGGCCCGAAGGCGTCACCCCGTTCCATGTGGGTATCGTCAACCTCAAGCAAGGTGACGCCGAGGCCGACAAGGCGTGCGAAGACCTTTACAAGGCCCTGACCGCCAAGGGGCTGGATCCGCTCTATGACGACCGCGAAGAGCGGGCGGGGGCCAAGTTCGCCACGATGGATCTCATTGGCCTGCCCTGGCGGATCACAGTCGGCCCGCGCGGGTTGAAGAACGGAGTGGTGGAACTGACCTCTCGCCGGACGGGTGAAAGCGAGGAACTGTCGCCGGAACTGGCCGTTGCGCGGGTAGCGGAGATCTATTTGGACATCTGAGCCGAAACGGAGCCGACCATGACCCTGGGCGAGTTTGCAAATATCGGACAGGTGACCGGTGCAGCGGCGGTCGTCGCATCGCTGATCCTCGTGGGTTGCAAGAACCAGCATTGCCAGTTCTGGAACCGCCTGATCGAATGGAACGCCTATCAAGGTTACACCGCGACCATCCGCGAACAGATCGCGGCGTTTCATGGGATCCGGGCGATGTGGCGGCTTGTCCGGCATATCTGCGCCAAGGACTTTGCAGAGTTCCTCGATCAGCAGATCGCCAGCGTCCCGGTGCATGAACGCGCTTCGATGTTCGACCGACGGAGGGCCGAACTCGGCATCCCGGAAGTGAGCACCCCCATGACACCGCGGTACATGTGGCTCCAGACTGACCGGGCGGGCCGAATCGACCATGTTCCGAAATGACAGGAAGGACGGCACGATGACACGCAAGGCGCTGATCACGTGGGGCGGCTGGGACGGCCACGAGCCCGGGAAGGTCGCCGATCTTTTTGAAAGCATCCTTGCGGCGGACGGGATGGTGGTCGAGGTCCAAAGCACCCTCGAGTGCTTCGCGGATGCCGAGTATCTGCGCAGCCTGGACCTGATCGTGCCGGTCTGGACCACGCCGAAGATCGAGCCCGATCACGCCGTCAATGTCTCTGAAGCTGTCGCGCGCGGCACCGGTCTCGCCGGCTGCCATGGCGGCATGTGCGGCGCGTTCCGCGAGAATGTGCTTTGGCAATTCATGACCGGTGGCAACTGGGTGGCTCATCCGGGCGGCGACGGCGTGGACTACATGGTGGAAATCACCGATCCCGATCACACCCTGACCGAAGGGATCGAGGATTTCGAGGTCTCGTCCGAGCAATATTACCTGCATGTCGATCCGGCCACCGATATCCTTGCCACCACCGAATTCCCCATCGTTCACTGGTATCATTCGTCCAACCGTAGCGTCGATATGCCGGTGGCCTGGACCAAACGCTGGGGCCTTGGGCGGGTCTATTACAACGCGCTCGGGCATCAGGTGAATGTCATCGACCACGGACCTGCGCTTGAAATGATTAGGCGCGGGCTGATCTGGGCCAGCCATGGCCGCGAAGCCGCGCTGGCCAATGGCGAGCGGTTCGAGGACTACGCCGCCGAAGGCACGCAGTGCTAGGCCGTGCCCGCCCCGCCTGTGCGGCCTCGGGGAAACCGCCGCTGACCCGGCAAGACTCGGGGTCGATCTGACACTTTGCATCATTCGTCGATAAATATCCCCGCCGGAGGCTCGGCAGTCCGCCGCCAGCGCACCGGACGCGGTTTGCGATCGCGATCCGCCGCCGCTTGACCCCACCCCCCATTCGGCGCAGTTTCCGCGCACAAAAACCAAGAGGCAGACATGGCGCGCCGCACGGCACCTTTTTCCCGGTTCGAATGGATGATCGCCTGGCGCTACCTGCGCGCCCGCCGCGCAGAGGGCGGCGTCAGCGTGATGACCTGGATTTCGTTTCTCGGCATCATGCTGGCGGTTTTCGCGCTGATCGCCGTGATGTCCGTTCGTGCCGGCTTTCGCGCCGAATTCGTCGATACGATTCTTGGCGCGAATGCGCATATTTCGCTCTACAACTCGGTTTACCAGACCGAAGAGGGTCTGACCACGAATGTGATGGCCGACTATGCCGAAACCGCCGAAAGATTGGCGACGCTTCCCGACGTGGTTCATGTCGCACCTCTGATCCGGGCGCAGGTGATGGCCAACAATCGGGAAAACACCACGGGCGTCGACGTCTACGGCATCGCGACCGAGGATGTCATGGGCATCCCCCGGGTCGCGGGCTCGGATCAGTCGCAGGGTGATCTGTCGCGGCTGGATGACGGACTGGCGATCGGTTCAGGTGTCGCGCAGGCTCTGGGCGTCGGGCTTGGCGACAAGATCAAGCTGATCTCGCCAAACGGCGTCAAGACCGCCTTCGGCACCAGCCCGCGGGTGAATGTGTATCCGGTCATCTACATCTTCACGGCGGGGCGCTATGACATCGACCGCACGCGCGTCTACATGCCGTTTTCCGAGGCGCAAAGCTTCTTCAACCGGGAAGGCGCGGCGGATGAGATCGAGGTCATGGTGACCGATCCCGAAAGCATCGACGAACGCAGCATGGAGTTTCTGAACGCCGGCGGGCCGCATACGCTGGTCTGGACCTGGAAAGACCGTTCCGGCAGTTTCCTGCGGGCCCTGCAGATCGAGGACAACGTGATGTTCATCATCATGGCGATACTCGTCCTGATCGCCGCGATGAACATCATCTCGGGTCTGATCATGCTGGTCAAGAACAAGGGCCGCGACATCGGCATCCTGCGCACCATGGGACTGACTGAGGGGTCTGTCCTGCGGGTCTTCTTCATCTGTGGCGCGCTGGTCGGTCTGATCGGAACCGTGTTCGGCGTTGCCCTTGGTTGCCTTTTTGCGGTGTTCATAGATCCGATATTCTCCTTCGTGAACTATGTTGCAGGCGGCGGCGTGTGGGATCCCTCCATTCGCGGTATCTACAACCTGCCGGCCAAGCTGGTCTGGAGTGACGTGATTTCCGCCGCCTTGCTGTCTTTGAGCCTGTCGTTTCTGGTCACGATATTTCCGGCCCGCCGCGCGGCGCGGATGAACCCGGTCGAGGCATTGCGCTATGAGTAGCGCCACGCTCGACCTGCGCGGTATCGAGAAAGCCTACAACAAGGGCAAGCCCGCCGAAGTGGTCGTGTTGCGCGCGGCCAGTCTGTCGGTCGCAAGGGGCGAGATCGTGGCGCTGGTGGCGCCGTCCGGCGCCGGCAAGTCCACGCTGCTGCACATTGCGGGCCTTCTGGACACGCCCGATGCGGGCTCTGTCTCGCTGAACGGTACCGATATGACCGGTCTTTCCGATCGCCAGCGGACCCGCGCGCGGCGCGAGGATGTAGGATTCATCTATCAGTTCCACCACCTTCTGCCCGAGTTCACGGCGCTGGAGAATATCGTCTTGCCGCAACTTGCGAATGCGGTGCCTGAAGCCGAGGCCAGAAACCACGCGCAGGACCTGCTGGCCAGGGTCGGAATCAGCAAACGGGCCGCGCACCGACCGGCCGAGCTTTCTGGCGGCGAGCAGCAGCGCGTCGCCTTCTGCCGTGCATTGGCCAACAAGCCGCGGCTGCTTCTGGCTGATGAACCGACAGGCAATCTCGATCCCGACACCTCGGATCAGGTCTTCGATATCTTGATGGAGTTGGTCCGGGATACCGGGTTGTCGGCCCTGATTGCCACGCATAACCTTGCGCTGGCGGATCGAATGGACCGGACGGTCCGGATGGATGCCGGGCAATTGCTTGTCCAAAGCGTGACGGGAAAGACCTGAGACGGGGAACACCGGATTTCGCGTACCAGCGGATCTCCGATTCAAAGGTTTTCCGAAGCGCTATGGCCCTGTGCTGCCGTAGGATCCTGCGCGCCTGGCTGCGTTACAACGAACGGCTTTCGGACAATCCCGCGTCTCGACAACGGTACCACTGGCCAATCCAGCGGTGGTGCGGCAGGGTGCCGTGGAAAGATTGAGGGGCTGTATGGCGAAGATCACGATCACCGACATCCGCACAACCACTGAAGCGGCGCTGGTGCGTCATGGGGCCGCCGGATGGGTCGCCAGCGAAGTGGCGCGCGCCGTCGCGCGAGCGGAGGCCCTGGGCAATCGTATCTGTGGCCTCTATTATCTGGAGAGCTATTGCCAGCAACTGGTGACTGGCCGTGTCGATGGCGTCGTGGAGCCGACCGTCACACGTCCGCGGCCCGGCTTCATCAAGGTCGATGCGCGCTACGGCTTTGCTCAGCCGGCCTTCATGCGCGGTTTGCAACCTGCCCTTGAGGCCGCCCGTGAAAACGGGCTGGCGGCGCTGGCCGTGGGGCATGCGCACACATGCACATCGCTTGGCTATTTTACCGAGATCATCGCCGAAAACGGCATGATCGGGATCGGGTTCACCAACGCATCGCCGATTGTCGCCGCCCCTGGCGGCAAGGCCCGGACCATCGGGACCAATCCCATCGCCTGTTCGATCCCCGGCCGCGGTCGTCCGGCGATGCAATTCGACTTCTCGACTTCGGCGGTGGCGCTGGGCAAGATCACCATGGCGAAGGCGGCAGGCGAGAAAATTCCGCCCGGCTGGGCTGTCGACAAGGACGGCGTTCCCACGACCGACCCTGACGCCGCGCTCTCTGGCGCATTGTTGTCAGCGGGCGGGTACAAGGGCTGGGGCCTCGGCCTGATGGCGGAACTTCTGGCCGCCGGACTTGCGGGGGGCGTCAACTCCCTCGACGTGCAACCTTTGAAAGCGCCCGAGGGGCCGCCGCATGACCTTGGTCAATTCTATGTTCTGATTGATCCAGGAACCTCCGACTGTTTTGGCGACCGCCTTGCCCGCGTCGCCCAAGCGATAGCCGCGGAAGAAGGCTCTCGCATGCCGGGGGCAAATCGTGCCGCGGCGGACCGGGTCGAGGTGCCGGATGGACTTTGGGAGGACGTTCGGGCGCTTGCTGGCTGAGGGCTCTGTGATTGCGTGCGGATCGGCATGCTGGCGCGGGCGCCACCCTTGCTCTGGAGGCCGCCAGTCGTTACGGCTTGATCAAGTCAAGGAGCGTTCATGTTCACCGGCATCATCACCGATCAGGGCAAGATCCTGAAACTCGAACAGCGGGGCGATCGTCGGGTACGGATCGGCACGGCCTATGATGTCGATTCGATCGAGATCGGTGCTTCTGTCGCCTGCGACGGCGTTTGTCTTACGGTCGTGGCGCTGGGGTCAGAGCCGCAGAGCTGGTTCGAGGTCCAGATATCAGCCGAGTCGGTGTCCAGGACCAACCTCGGGGCTTGGGCCGCGGGCAGGCGGGTCAACCTGGAACGGGCGCTGCGTGTCGGTGACGAGTTAGGCGGGCACATCGTATCGGGCCATGTCGACGGCGTCGCCGAGGTGATCAATGTCCGCGATGAGGGCGACAGCACCAGAATTACGCTGCGTGCGCCGGATGCCTTGGCGAAGTACATTGCGCCGAAGGGTTCGGTTGCGCTGAATGGCACATCGTTGACCGTCAACGAAGTTTCGGGATCGGAGTTCGGGGTGAATCTGATTCCCCATACGAAAGAGGTCACGACCTGGGCCAGCGTGGCGACGGGCGATGCGGTCAACCTCGAGATCGACACCCTTGCCCGCTACGTCGCGCGGCTGCAGGAGAGTGGCTGAGCCCCAAGGCCGGACACTGCCGCGCATTCGCACTCTGGCAATCCTCATTGTCCTGCGTTATCTGCCACGCACGCAAGGACGGAGCCTATGGCCGACACATTCGACACCACGTACAAGGATGCCATCTCTTCGGTCGAAGAGATCATCGAGGATGCCCGCAACGGCCGGATGTTCATCCTGATCGATCATGAGGATCGGGAGAACGAAGGCGATCTGGTGATCCCGGCGCAGATGGCGACGCCCGAAGCCATCAACTTCATGGCGATGCATGGCCGCGGGCTGATCTGCCTGGCGCTGCCGGGTGAACGAATCGACGCATTGGGCCTGCCGCTGATGGCGTCTTACAATTCGTCGCGCCACGAGACCGCCTTCACCATCTCGATCGAGGCGCGCGAAGGAGTCACCACCGGGATCTCGGCGCATGACCGCGCGCGGACTGTTGCGGTGGCGATCGATTCCGCCAAGGCCGGGGCCGACATTGCGACGCCGGGCCATGTCTTTCCGCTGCGTGCCCGCGATGGTGGCGTGCTGGTTCGCGCGGGTCACACAGAGGCGGCCGTCGATGTCGCGCGCCTGGCAGGGCTGAACGCGTCCGGCGTGATCTGCGAGATCATGAACGAAGACGGCACGATGGCGCGGTTGCCGGATCTGGTGGCATTCGCCCAGAAGCACAATCTGAAAATCGGCACGATCAGCGATCTGATCGGCTATCGCCGCCGAAATGACAATCTGGTCCGCGTAAGCAAGGAAGCCACCATCACCTCAGAGTTCGGTGGCGACTGGTCGATGCGGATCTATACCGACGAAACCCATGGCGACGAACATATCGTGTTGATCAAGGGCGACATCGGCGGCAACGATCCGGTTCTGGTGCGGATGCATGCGCTCGATCCGTTGCTCGACATCGTTGGAACCGGCGGCCCGGGACGAACCGCCGAATTCGGCGATGCGATGCGGATGATCGCCGAGGAGGGGCGCGGCGTTCTGGTGCTCTTGCGAGACACAACCCTGAAGCTGGTGACAGAGGGTGCCGCGTCGCCGCAGACCATCCGCCAGTATGGCCTCGGGGCGCAGATCCTGTCCTCGCTCGGGCTTTCCAAGCTGGTCCTGCTGACCAATTCGCCGAAACCCAAGGTCGTCGGGCTGGAAGCTTATGGGCTTTCGATCGAGGACACGCGGAAGATACCGGTGGGAGCGTGACACATGGCAAGAACTGAAAGCCATCATGATTTGCCGCTGCCTGATTTCCCCGATCCGGTGAAAGTGCTGATCGTCGTCGCGCCGTACTACAAGGATATCGCCGATGATCTGGTCGCGGGCGCCAAGGCGATGCTGGACAGCGCCGGCGCCTCATACGAGGTGGTCGAGATGCCGGGTGCACTGGAGGTCCCGACGGCCATCCGTATCGCCGACCGGCAGTCGAACTTCGACGGCTACGTCGCTTTGGGCTGCGTGATCCGGGGCGAGACGACCCATTACGAAACCGTCTGCAACGACTCGTCACGCGCGTTGCAGCTTCTTGGCCTTGACGGCTGCTGCATCGGCAACGGTATCCTGACGGTCGAGAACCGCAAGCAAGCCGAGGTTCGCGCCGATCCGTCAGCGATGAACAAGGGCGGCGGCGCCGCTGCGGCAGCTTTGCACCTGATTGCGCTGACCCGCAGATGGAGTCGTCCGCGTGGCGGCGTCGGATTCCACTCGGACAGTATCCAGATCGCCGGCAAGGGCACCGGAAACGCATGAGCCGCCCCAACAAACGCCAGATGAATTCTGCAGCGCGGCTTTACGCGGTGCAGGCTCTGTTCCAGATGGAAAGCTCCGGGCAGACGGTCGAGGGGATCGGCCGCGAATTCGAAGATCACCGTTTCGGCGCGACATATGAGGGCGAGGAAATGGCCGAGGGCAATCTCGATCTGTTCCACGAGATACTCGAAAACGCGGTGAACTGGCAGGCGCGGATCGACCAGATGACCGACCGGGCGCTTGTCGCAAAATGGCCGATCGCGCGGATTGATCCGACGTTGCGCGCACTCTTCCGCGCCGCCGGCGCAGAATTGACGCATGGCGCGGCGCCGCCAAAGGTCGTGATCAGTGAGTTCGTGGATGTTGCGAAGGCGTTCTTTCCGGAAGGCAAAGAGTCCAAATTCGTAAATGCGGTCCTTGACCACATGGCCCGCGAGGCGCAGCCAGGGGCGTTCTGATCATCCTCGATTGGCAGCGTGTTCTCTCGGCGGCCCGCCCCCAAGGACTTGAAACAGCAATCCCAACCAACCAGTTTAAATCTCGATGCCAGCAAGATCCCGTGATTGGTTCGTGCCCAGATGCCAAAGTTGAACCTGAAAGCCACCAGGAGGAAGATAGCGCGAATACTTGTTCGGATTCGCCAGCGCGTGCCGCCGGGCGCGCGATTGCTGGTGGGTTTGGTGCTGATGCTGGGCGGCGTCTTCGGCTTTTTGCCCATCGTCGGTTTCTGGATGATCCCTTTGGGTATCGCGGTTGCTGCGCTGGATGTGAAGCCCTTCTGCCGCTGGTCCGCAAAAAAGCTGGGATACCGGTCCTGACGGCAGGCTGCGACGCGTCACCTCATGGACACTCAGTCCGATCATGCTAGCTCTGTCGTTATCGAAGATGGTATCGAATCGAGAGACTGGTCATGCCCGAACTCGTAAAGCTTTACATCAGACAGGTATGCGTCGGCTTTGCCCTGTCGGCGGCTTTCGTCGCTTTGTTGCTTTGGCAAAACGTCGGCAATCTGGGGCATCTGGTCTTGGCGTCCGATATCGGCTGGTTGGCGGCCTTGATGCTTTTCGTGTT
This sequence comes from Brevirhabdus sp., assembly GCA_024637315.1. Taxonomy (GTDB): domain Bacteria; phylum Pseudomonadota; class Alphaproteobacteria; order Rhodobacterales; family Rhodobacteraceae; genus JAHEAO01. Next base: position 58,244 of record JAGXFH010000018.1, on the reverse strand, counting down.
CAACGGACTGGTTTTTGCCGGCGTGCAGTTCTCAATCAGCGTGATGCGGATGGGAGAGAACAACGGTCCGAAGGGGGGCGCGCGGCGCGCGGCCAGGTCGGCGCCTGCCTTTGCGCTTGCCAGAAGCGAAGCCGATCAGCGGGGCTGATCGACCTTGAACTCTGCCCAGACGGGCAGATGATCAGATGCGCGGCGGCTCTTTTCGGTTTCCGTAACCCCCGCGTCAAGCAACCTTAGGCCCTTGCTTGCAGCGATCCTGTCCAGCGCTGCGACCGGTCGGGCGGCATGGAAGGATCGGCCAGGGGCATGCACCGCAAAGTCTGCCTGCAAGGGTTCAAGCCCGCGATCCGCCATCCATTCGTTGAAATCGCCAAGAACCAGTGTCGGCATGGCGGCGCGAAGTCCCACAGACTCGACAATGGTTTGCAACTGCGCGCGCCGCATCTGTCGCGTCAGGCCCAGATGCGTCGCGATGATACGCATGGGACCATTTGCCATGACAAGTTCGACAAGAACCGCACCGCGTGGCTCGAATCCGGGCATTTCGATCCGATCAACCGCCTGCACGGTCACACCTTTTCGCACCAGTATCGCATTCCCGTGCCAGCCAAGGCTGGTATCGTTGATCGCAAGTTCGACCGGCTCCAGATCGGTCGAGCGGTCGATCTCGGCGCGATCCAGCGTGGCCGGGCGGTTGCCGAGACGCTTGTCGGCTTCCTGCAACGCGACGACATCGGCATCCAGCGCCGCGATCACGTCAAGTGTCCGACCGGGCCGGCGCTTGCGGTCCAACCCGATGCATTTGCGTATGTTGTAAGAGGCAACCCGGAACGGCTGCTGTTGCTGGCTCATATGATTGATATGGGCAAGCTTCATGGCAATGAAAAGGCTTGGGACTTGCATGGTCCCCTTTAAATTCCTAGTTGATCGGCATGAGTTATAAGGAACAGCCTCTTGTCGTTCATGTGATCTGGGCGATCCTTCTGGTTGCTGCTTTGTGGGCGGTCATTTCGACGCAATGGCCGGTTGTCTTCCTTTGCGTCGCGACTTTCATCATAACACTGTTGCCCGGACCGCTGTTCCACAGGCTGTCGATCCGGATGCCGACACGGTTTCTCGGCGCGATCGCGGTCTTTGCCTTTGCCACGCTCTTCCTCGGCGAAGTCTTCGATTTCTACGGGCGCTACTGGTGGTGGGACATAGTGATGCACACCGGCTCGGCGGTTGGATTCGGATTGTTGGGCTTCCTGTTCGCCTTTTTCCTCTTTGAGGGTGACCAGTATGCGGCCCCGCCGATTGCGATCAGCCTTGTCGCTTTCTGTATTGCCGTGACGATTGGCTCTTTTTGGGAGATTTTCGAGTTTGCCATGGATCAAATATTTGGCCTGAACATGCAGAAATCAGGCCTTGTCGATACGATGGGGGATATGATCGTCAATATGGTCGGCGCGACTATCGGGGCGACAGCGGGCTTTTTCTTTCTCAAGGGCCGCGAACTGGGCGGTTTGTCAGGAGTGATCGACGAATTCATTCAGTTGAATCGCAAGTTCTATCGCAAATTGCTGCAGAAGCGCTGAGCGGAAAGTGGCGGGACCGCCGCAGCCGTAGAGGTACGTAAATTCCCGAGGACCTGCATGTACAGGTGGGCGCCAGGTAAGTGGACCAGGATCCAAACAGAGCCAGCTCCCTCGGTTTTATTTAAGGCCACCGGAATTGGACCCCATCACGAGAAAGGCAGAACCCGCCACCCGTTTAGATATGGTGCTGGAGGGCGCTCGACAAGGGGCTTCGCGTCCTTCTTCATGAAGCGTGGCGCGCATTCGGATGACGTGATCGTCCCAGCCCTTGCCATGCGCCCGCGTCCGCCCGAATGCCACCGCGCAGCGCCGCTGGTCGGCATGTGCCGGCGAAAGATCGGCGCGACCCGTCGTCCCTGAAAGACGCCAATTGACTGTGGCGGATCACCCCTTGCCAAGTGTTCACCTATTGTTCATGATTTCCTCATGACCGAAGAAGAGTTCATCGCGGCCTCTAAACCGGGCCAGTTGCTGGCGCGGGGCGTATCTCGTCATCTGCTTACGCATGACTTTGTGGCGATCGAGGAATTCGTGCCGGATCGCGGCTTGCGTGTTGATGTGATCGGGTTGGGACCGAAGGGCGAAATCTGGATCGTGGAATGCAAGTCCTGCCGCGCCGATTTCCAGTCCGATACGAAGTGGCCGCACTATCTGAACTGGTGTGACCGGTATTTCTGGGCCGTGGACGATGCGTTTCCGACCGATCTGCTGCCTGACCAAACCGGATTGATCATCGCCGACAGCTATGATGCAGAGATCGTCCGTATGGGGCAGGAAACCCGGCTTGCGCCGGCGCGGCGGAAGGTACTGACCAACAAGTTCGCGCGCCATGCGGCTCTGCGGCTGCACGCGCTGCGGCATCCGGGGGTCAGCGTCGCTTGGGGCCCTTCTTCGTTGTCATCGACCGCGCGCTGATAGCGGCTGCGCGAATTTCGTCGGCGATCTCCTCGGCTTCATCCGGATCGAAATCGAGCGGCAGGTCGATCCCGTTGCCTTCGACATAGATACGCACCATGCCGAGGGTGGTCGGCCCGATCTGCAGATTGGCGCTGACGTCGCTTTCCTTGTCGATACCCATGTTCATCCTCCTTCGGGACGGGCGGGAAGTACCGCTTTGGCGGCTGCCGGACAAGGGGCGTTGTAGTCTAGGCATGGCCGAAATCGGATGAGATCCTTGGCAAGTCCTCTTGCAATCGCGCCCCGGCATGGGTAAATCGCCCCACGTGCCGCCTTAGCTCAGTTGGTTAGAGCGCTGGATTGTGGATCCAGAGGTCTCCCGTTCAAGCCGGGAAGGCGGTACCACCATCCTAGTCCTGCGAAACCACTGCGATCTCTTGCAGCAGGCTTTGCCCGTCAATTGAATAAATCAGGATGCGGCTGTCGGTCGTCACCACGGCAAGCCATGTCGGACCGCGGGTGAAGGCGCTTACCCCGGTGCCGGCCGGAAGCGCGATGCTTGCGGGCAGGGCGATGCTTTGGCCGGGACCGCTGAAGCGGATGACAAGCAGGGTGACGATGGCTAGAAGGCCCACAATCATCGTCGTCGTCAGGGCCGTCACCAGAATCCGCAGGAAGCGCAGGTTCTTCGCCTCGGCCACTGTTAGGGAAGCCTCGTCCATGTCCGTCTCTGATTTTTTTGTCGCCATTGGGCCAAATCCCCCCGACCGCCTTGATAAGGCGCTGGCGCGCGATGTGCCAGAGGATGCGAACCTGTCCCGATCGCGCATCGTGCGGCTCATCGCGGATGGCGCGGTGACACGGGACGGGATCGTGGTGAAGGACCAGAAGGCGAAGGTCGCCGAGGGCGAGGTCTACGCCCTTGCCGTGCCTGACGCCGTCGAAAGCCATATCGAGCCAGAGGATATCCCGCTGGACGTCATCTGGGAGGATGACGACCTGATCGTTATCGACAAGCCCGTCGGCATGGTCGTGCATCCCGCCCCCGGCACACCGGGCGGGACGCTGGTCAACGCGCTCTTGCATCATTTCGGCGGCAACCTGTCGGGTGTGGGCGGAGAAAAGCGCCCCGGTATTGTTCACCGGATCGACAAGGACACCAGCGGACTGCTTGTGGTGGCGAAATCGGACAAGGCCCATCACGGGCTGGCGGTCCAGTTCGAGAAGCACACGGTGGAACGGTGCTACCTAGCTGTCGTCCACGGTGTTCCCGATGCCGCCGACCCGCGCTTGCGCGGCACCAGGGGCGTCAGCTTCGAGGCGGGGAACATCATGCGCATCACCACCCAGCTGGCCCGCCACAGGACCGACCGTCAAAAACAGGCGGTTCTGTTTCAGGGTGGCCGCCATGCGGTGACCCGGGTACGGACGATGGAAACCTTCGGCACGCCTCCGGTGGCGGCATTGGTCGCGTGCTGGCTGGAGACCGGGCGCACACATCAGATCCGGGTGCATCTGGCCCATTCCGGTCATGGCCTGATCGGCGACCAGACCTATGGCGGACGGCGCAAGCTGAATGCCAAGGCGCTGCCCGCGCCTGCCGTCGCAATGGCGGCCGGATTTCCGCGTCAGGCGCTGCACGCGGCGGTTCTGGGGTTCGAACATCCCGTCTCACGCGAGCACCTGCGCTTCGAAGCCCCGTTGCCGGGCGACATGGCGGCGCTTCTGGCCGAACTGAGACGGTGACACGACGCCGCACAAGCATGTGAAAAATTGACACATGGGTGGCGGCGCGACGGAACTGGGTTCATAATTGGTAAAAGGATTATCGATATGAGGCACGTCTTGAACCGGACAATCGACTTCCCTATTTGATGTTAAGCCTTTATACATAAGGGCTGAGAGGGGCACGAATACATGAGCACTTACACAAATCTTCCCGCGCCTTCCCCCGAACAGGGGTTGAACCGCTACATGCAGGAGATTCGCAAGTTTCCGATGCTGGAGCCGGAAGAGGAATACATGCTGGCCAAGCGCTGGGTGGATCATCAGGATACCGAGGCCGCCCACAAGATGGTCACCAGCCACCTGCGTCTGGCCGCCAAGATTGCGATGGGCTACCGCGGCTACGGCCTGCCACAAGCAGAGGTGATTTCCGAGGCCAATGTGGGCCTGATGCAGGCCGTCAAGCGGTTTGATCCTGAAAAGGGGTTCCGTCTGGCAACCTACGCGATGTGGTGGATCCGCGCCTCGATACAGGAATACATCCTCAGGTCTTGGAGCCTTGTCAAACTCGGCACCACCAGCGCCCAGAAGAAACTGTTCTTCAACCTCCGGAAGGCCAAGAACCGCATCGGCGCGCTGGAAGAGGGTGATCTGAGGCCGGAAAATGTGGCCCGGATCGCAACCGATCTCGGCGTGACGGAAGACGAGGTCATTTCGATGAACCGGCGGCTGTCGGGCGGCGATGCCAGCCTGAACGTCATGATCGGCCAGGAAGGCGACAGTTCGACCCAATGGCAGGATTGGCTGGAGGACGAGGATGCCGACCAGGCCGGTGATTATGCCGAGAAAGACGAGTTGGAAGCGCGCCGCGAACTGCTGGAAAAGGCCATGGAGGTTCTGAACGACCGAGAGCGTGATATCCTCACGCAGCGTCGCTTGCAGGATAATCCGGTCACGCTGGAGGATCTCTCCGGCCAGTACGACGTCAGCCGAGAGCGGATCCGGCAGATCGAGGTGCGAGCGTTCGAAAAGCTGCAACTGAAGATGCGTGAACTGGCGTCCCGGCGTGGTATGCTGGAAGAGGCCTGAACATCGGCAGATCTGGGGATCTCGCCGATCAAATCCAGCCGAGAGGCGCAGAAGTGAGGATGGCCGGCTGGCACGGGCCTTCCCCACGTACCGTGCGGTTGGCAGTCTGGCACTACACGTGCAGGAGTGATGGATGACCGACATGAACGACGATCCGATAGAACTGAAAGAACCGGAAGACGGACGGGGTGAATTCGATGGCTCGGGCAGCGTTTGGCTGCGCGGGCTCTGGATGCTGGTATTTGCGCTCTTGTTCGCTTTGGCCGAAACGATCCTGTGGGTGGTTGCGCTGGTGCAGTTTCTGTGGATGCTTTTTGCGAAGGAAAAGAACCATTTGTTGGTCGAGTTTGGACGCGATCTGGGCACCTGGCTGCACGAAGTCGCCCGGTTTCAGTCCGGCGCGAGTGAGGTCAAACCGTTTCCCTGGAAAAAGTGGGGCTGACAGGCTTTGGGATGGAACGGGTAAAGCGGTCCATGATAGCTCTGCCGTGAAACACGGAGGGTGAGATGACCGAATCGGTACGCTGGGGCGTTCTGGGCGCCGCGAAGATTGCCAAGGAATGGCTTTGTCCGGCGATCCACAACAGCACGGCGGGCCACGTCGCTGCGATTGCCAGCCGGACGCCCGGCAAGGCCGAAGCGCTGGCTCGGCCCTACCGCGACGTCGCCCTCTTTGATGACTACGAGGCGCTTCTTGCCAGCCCTGATATCGACGCGGTCTATATCCCGCTGCCCAACGGCGAGCATGTCGAATGGACCCGGCGGGCGCTGGCGGCGGGCAAGCACGTGCTGTGCGAAAAGCCCATCGCGCTGAAGTCCGACGAGATCGACGGGCTGATCGCGGCGCGGGACGCCTCGGGGCTGCTTGCCGCCGAGGCCTTCATGGTCGTGCATCATCCGCAATGGCACCGGGTGCGGCAATTGCTGGCCGAGGGCGCGATCGGCACGTTGCGCCATGTCCAGGGCGGTTTCAGTTTCTTCAACGACGACCCGGAGAACATCCGCAACGATGCCGCCCAAGGCGGCGGAGCGCTGCGCGATATCGGTGTCTATCCGTCGGTCACGGCGCGTTTCGCGACGTCCGAGGAGCCGGAAAAGGTCCGCTCGCAGATCACCTGGGAGCGTGGGATCGACGCCACGGCGCGTGTCTGGGCCGAGTTTCCATCATTCACGATGGATTTCTACGTCTCGATGCGTATGCATCCCTACCAGCACATGCTGTTCCATGGGACTGACGGCTGGATCAGCGTGAAAACCCCATTCAACGCCAAACTTTACGGCGATGATGTGCTTGAGGTCCGCGATCGGTCGGGCGCTGTCCGGCTGGAACGCTTCCCGCTGGTCGATCACTATGTCGAGCAGATCAGCGCCTTCAATGCATCGGTCCTGACTGGCGCGGATTATCCCTGCACGCTGGAGTTCTCGCGCGGCAATCAGCGGATGATCGACATGATCTATGCGGGCGCCGAGGATTAATCCTCCATCGCCTCCAACTCGTCGATCATGCCCGAGATCATCGACAGGCCCTTGTCCCAGAATTTCGGATCGCTCGCATCCAGCCCGAACGGTGCAAGCAGATCCTTGTGGTGCTTTGATCCGCCGGCCTTGAGCATATCGAAATACTTGTCCTCGAAGCCTTCGCGGCCCTCTTCGTAGACCGCGTAAAGCGCGTTCACCAGGCCGTCGCCGAACGCATAGGCGTAGACATAGAACGGCGAGTGGACGAAATGCGGGATGTAGGCCCAGAAGGTCTCGTAACCTTCCATGAAGGTCATTGCAGGCCCGAGGCTTTCGGCTTGCACCGACATCCAGAGCGCGTTGATGTCGTCGGGCGTAAGCTCGCCAGTGCGTCGCGCGTCGTGCAGCTTGCATTCGAAATCATAGAACGCGATCTGTCGGACGACGGTGTTGATCATGTCCTCGACCTTGCCAGCCAGCAGGACCTTCTTTTCGGCCTGGTTCCTCGCCCCGGCCAGAAGCTTGCGGAAGGTCAGCATCTCGCCGAATACCGAGGCCGTTTCGGCCAGCGTCAGCGGCGTCGATGCAAGAAGCTCGCCCTGGCCCGCCGCCAGTACCTGATGCACGCCATGTCCCAGCTCATGCGCCAGCGTCATCACGTCGCGCGGTTTGCCAAGGTAATTCAGCATCACGTAGGGATGCACATCGACCACCGTGGGATGCGCGAAGGCACCCGGCGCCTTTCCGGGCTTGACACCCGCGTCGATCCAGCCATCGCGGAAGAACGGCTGCGCGAGATCCGCCATTTTCGGTGAGAACTGCGCATAGGCGTCCATCACGGTTTTCGTGGCTTCCTCCCAGTTGACCACACGGGTGCTTTCCATCGGCAGGGGCGCATTGCGGTCCCAGACCTCCAGCTTGTCGAGGCCCAGCCATTTGCGCTTCAACTCGTAGTAGCGATGCGAGAGCTTGGGATAGGCGGCAACAACCGCGTCGCGCAAGGCCTCTACCACCTCCGGTTCCACCTGGTTTGCCAGGTGACGACCAGTCTGCGGCGTCGGCATCTTGCGCCAGCGGTCCTCGATTTCTTTTTCCTTGGCCAGGGTGTTGTGGACGCGGGCAAACAGCCTGACGTTTTCACCAAAGACCCTCGCCAGTTCACGCGCCGCCTTTTCGCGGAGGTTCCGGTCCTGTTCCGACAGCAGGTTCAGCACCGCCTCGAGGCCCATGGCCTCGTCATCAATCTTGAATTCCAGCCCGGCGATGGTTTCATCGAAAAGCCTGTTCCAGGCCGCTGCGCCGACGGTGGACTGGTCGTGCAGGAACTTCTCCAGTTCATCCGACAGCTGATAGGGCCGCATTGCCCGCATCCGGTCGAAGATCGGCTTGTAGCGGGCCAGCTCGGCGTTCTCGGTAAAGAGCTTGTCGAGGGCTGCATCCTCGATCCGGTTCAGTTCCAGCGAAAAGAAGACCAGCGGCGTCGTGAATTTGGTGATCCGGTCCTGGCAGTCGGACATGAACTTGGCGCGTTCGGCATCGGTGGTTTTCTGATAGTAGCGCAGCCCGGCAAAGGACATGATCCGTCCCGCGATCAAGTCGATCTTTTCGTATCGCAACACACAACGCAGCATCTCGGCGGCGGTCAGCGTAGCCAGCTTGCCCTCGTAGTCGGCAGCGAAATCGGCGCAGGCCTTCTCGAGCCAGTCGATATCGCGTTTGAATTCCTTCGCGTCGGTCGAGGCGTAAAGGTCGCTCAGATCCCAATCGGGCAGCTTGCCCAGATCCTTGCCGCCACCGGCCTTGGCGTCGAAAACGGGTTTGGGGGCAGATATGCGCATTGGATCCTCTTCATACATGGCCTGTCAGACATAGGGCGACTGGGGACCCGCCTTCAAGCCCACGACAGCCCGAAAGTCGCGCGACGCAAGCAAATCGGGCCAACTTGCGGCGGAGCGAGGCGATATTCATTTCTCTCTGCGACGGTTTCGCTTAGAGGGGGTAGCGGACGCGCGCAATGAAACGGTTCGATGCATGACGTGACGCAAGGACCGGTCGCTGCAGGCGGAGATGCAAAGCGTCGATGGACGATCGATAGGCAGACCAAAACAAGGGGAGACGGACATCATGACGAAAACCACCGGATTCAAGAAGCGCATGCTGGACGGCGATCGCCTGGTGGGGACGTTCCTGAAGACACCCGCGCACGACGTGATCGAGGTTCTGGCGATTTCAGGGCTGGATTTCGTGTGTCTCGATGTCGAACATGCGGCGTTCGACCGGCGGTCGATGGACGCCTGTCTGGCGATGGCGCGTGCGCTGGATTTCCCGGCGATCGTGCGGGTCGGGTCGGGAACGGCCGAGAACATCCTGCAGGCGTTGGACAGTGGTGCGGTCGGTGTCGTCGTGCCGCACGTCACCGATGCGGCCAAGGCCGCCGAGGTCGCGAAAGCGGCGCGATTCGGGCTTGGCGGGCGCGGTTTCGCCGGTGCGACCCGCTGGGCCGGAATGGGCACCAGGTCGATGCCAGAGGTTCTGGCCCAGTCCGCGGCCGAGACCTTTGTCCTGGCGCAGATCGAAGAACCCGAGGGCGTCGAGGCCGCAGTTGAGATCGCCGAGACCGTTGGAATAGATGGGCTGTTTATCGGCCCATCGGATCTTTCGGTTTCCTACGGCAAGACCGATGCGGATTCGCCGGAGCTTCGCGCGGCCTACAAGGCGGTCGGTGAAGCAACGCGGGCAGCCGGCAAGGCGTTCGTGACCTGGGCGCCGACAATGGAAAAAGCAGCGGAATGGCGGGGTTACGGAGTGAATGTGTTCTTCATGGCGTCAGAGCACAATTGGATCTTGCAGGGTGCGCGCGCTGCGAGCAAGGGCGTTCACGATCTGGATTGACCGCTAGCGATTGGCCGCGAAAAGTTCGGCTGCGGCATCAAAGAAGGCCGCGCGGATATCCGGCTTTTCCATCATGATCTCGTGGCGCGCCCCTTCGACGATCTGCAGCCTGCCGTTTGGCCAGCTGTTCATGACACTGTGGACCGGGCGAATGTCGACGACGGTTTCGTCGGTGCCAAGAAAAGTGATCGCCGGCATTGTTGGGGCAGGGCGGCGGCGCAAACGCAGTGTTTCGTGCAGCGCCTCGTTCAGCCATCGAAGGCTGGGGCCACCAAGCCCGAACCTTGCTTCGCCATCGACGTGTCGCTGCATGTAGCAGTACATGTCGGCATCGCTGGTCAGCATGTTGCCGTCGAAACCGGCAAGCTTGAGGTAGGACTCGCGTTTGGTGCCGGGCGCGAAGATCTTGTCGGTGCGAACCCAGCTGGCGGCCTGACTCAGCGTCCATGCCACAGGACGCAGATATGAGGCCATGTTGATCCCCCACATCGGGGCGGAAAACGCGACTGCATTGACCTGCAGGCCGTCATGCAAGGCGCGAAGACCGATACAGCCACCCATGGAGTGGGCGATCAGGAACCAGGGTTTCGGCAGCTTCAGATCCTCGGCCAGCCCGACCATCGCCCTGACGTCCATCTGATAATCCGAGAACCGGCGCACATGGCCCAGCATCGGGTCTCGTGCCATCCGGTCGGCCAGTCCCTGGCCGCGCCAGTCGATGGCAAGCGTGCCATAGCCGCGCTTGCCAAGATCGGCGGCAGCGCGGCCATATTTTTCGATATACTCGGTTCGTCCGGGGAACAGCAGCACCGTACCCCTTTCACCCCCCGGCCAGTACGCCGTGCGGATGCGTTGACCATCGGCTGCCTTCAACCACCAGGCCTGTCCGTTCGCCGGACCATCCGCGAGGTCATCGAGCAAAGGCGCCCCCTCCATCCGTCAGGCCAGAAGTGAGCCGAGTTTCATCGCCATGCCCATGTCGCCATCGACCGCCAGCTTGCCCGACATGAATGCAGCCGTCGGGTTGAGATCGCCCGACATCATCGACTGGAAGGTGTCGGCATCGGCAGTCAGAGTGACATCGGCGTCTTCGTCGCCCGAACGCGCGCCGCCCGCATCGACCATGACCGCACCTTCGCCTTCGATCACGAACTTGGCGGTGCCGTCGAAACCAGCATCCAGTTTTGCATTCAACGCCTCGACGGCATTGCTTATGACATCGCTCATACTTTCATCCTTTAATTGTGACCTGTAGCCTATCGCTTTTTTCCATGGGTGCGCTACACTTCGGTCTGTTATGGACAGAGCGAAGCGTTTTCTCAATTCTATCGTTGCGGCAATCGTCGCTACAGTCATGTATTCCATGCCCCTGGCCGCTCAGACCGATAAACTTGATCAGCTTTACGCGGAATTGGCCGATCCGGGGCTGAAAAGCTGGGAGCAGGTCGAGCGGCAGATCTGGTCGGAGTGGTCGCAGTCGGGTTCACCTGCCATGGACCTACTGCTGGATCGGGGCCGCACTGCGTTGGAAGCCGGGGACTTGGCCGCAGCGATCGAGCATCTGACGGCTTTGACCGACCATGCGCCGGACTTCGCCGAAGGCTGGAACGCCCGCGCCACGGCCTATTATCAGGCGGGGAAATACGGGCCGTCGCTGGCGGATATCCGGCGCGCCCTGGCGCTGGAGCCGCGCCATTTCGGTGCGATCTCGGGCCTTGCGCTGATTCTCGAAGAACTCGGCTACCCTGAAGACGCGCTGAAGGCCTACCGCGAAGTGCTGACTATACATCCCCACAGACCAAACCTAAAAGGGGCCATCGAGCGTTTGGATAAAGAGGTGGGCGGCACCGCCCTCTAGCCTCCAGGAGGCAGCGAATGGCCGAGCAGTCAAGGATCACAGCGGTCCTCGGCCCCACCAATACTGGCAAGACTCACTATGCCATTGACCGTATGCTGGGCTATCGCACCGGCATTATCGGTCTGCCTTTGCGGCTGTTGGCGCGTGAGGTCTACGACAAGATCGTCGCGCTGCGTGGCCCCTCGATCGTTGCGTTGGTCACGGGCGAGGAACGTATCGTTCCGCCCCGAACGCAGTATTGGGTCTGCACCGTAGAGGCGATGCCCCAGGGCATGGGTGCCGATTTCGTCGCGGTCGACGAGATCCAGCTTGCTGCCGATGCCGAGCGTGGTCATGTCTTCACCGACCGCCTGCTGAACATGCGTGGCGAGCACGAGACATTGTTTCTTGGCTCTGACACGATGAAGGGCGCGATTTCCCAACTGGTTCCCAAGGCTAACTTCGTCCACAGGGAAAGATTCTCGCAACTGAGCTATACTGGCGAAAAGAAGATAAGCCGGATGCCCGCGCGCTCTGCCATCGTCGGCTTTTCGGTCGAAAACGTCTATGCGATTGCCGAACTGCTGCGCCGGCAAAAGGGCGGGGCGGCGGTTGTGATGGGCGCGCTCAGCCCGCGAACGCGGAATGCGCAGGTCGAGATGTACCAGAACGGCGATGTGGATTATCTGGTCGCGACCGATGCCATCGGCATGGGACTGAACCTCGACATCCACCACGTTGCCTTTTCGTCGCTCATCAAGTTTGACGGTCGAAGGATGCGGCCGCTGCTGCCGAACGAACTGGCGCAGATCGCGGGTCGGGCCGGTCGGCACATGAACAACGGCACATTCGGCGTGACGGGCGATGCCGGCAAGCTGTCCGATGACGTCGCCGAGGCAATCACCAGCCACCGCTTTGCACCGGTCCGCAAGCTGCAATGGCGCAATACCGCACTGGCGTTCGGGACCGTGGATCGGTTGCTCGGATCGCTTGAGACGCAGACTGAGGATCCCTGGCTGACGCGGGTGCGTGATTCGGATGACCTGATCGCCCTCAAGACACTGGCCGAACTGCCGCAGGTCCGCGCCCGCGTGAACGCGCAGAAGGATGTTCAACTTTTGTGGGATGTCTGCCGCATTCCCGATTTTCGTGGTATATCGAATGTCGAACATGCGGGGCTTCTTGAGACGATTTTCGGCTTCCTGCACGAATATCATCGCGTCCCCGACGACTGGCTTGCGCGCCAGATCAAGCGGATAGACCGCAGCGATGGCGACATCGACACGCTGTCGAAGCGGCTGGCCTTCATCCGGACGTGGACCTATGTCGCGCAACGCGCTGGCTGGGTTGATGACGAAAGCCATTGGCGCGGCGAGACTCGCGCGGTAGAAGACCGCTTGTCGGATGCGCTGCACGGTGCGCTGGCGCAAAGATTTGTTGACCGGCGAACGTCCGTCTTGCTTCGCCGGTTGAAGCAGAAGGAGGGCCTGGTGGCCGAAGTGAATGACAAGGGTGAAGTGACCGTCGAGGGTCAATTCGTGGGCCGGCTGGAAGGTTTCCGGTTCAAGCAGGATGCAAGTGCGTCGCCCGACGAGGCCAAGACGCTGCGCCAAGCCAGCGTGCAGGCGATCCGGCCGGAATTCCACCTTCGCGCGGACCGGTTCTACAATTCGCCCGACACCGAGTTCGACTTTACCGAACAGGGCGGTCTGATGTGGGGCGACCAGGCGGTCGGCAAGTTGACCGCAGGGTCGGATCCGCTGAAGCCGGTCGTCGAGGCGTTCGTCGATGAAGAGGCCGGCCCGGAAGTGATCCAGAAGGTGCAGCGCCGGCTGCAACATTTCATCGACCGCAAGATCGCGACGCTGTTCGAACCGCTTCTGGCAATGAGCCGTGACGAGGCGCTGACCGGTCTGGCCCGAGGTTTTGCGTTCCGACTGGTCGAACACATGGGGGTCATCCCACGTGACCAGGTGGCCGCAGAGGTCAAGGAACTGGACCAGGATGCGCGCGGTGCCCTGCGCAAGCACGGCGTTCGGTTCGGCCAGTTCACCATCTTCATGCAGGCGCTTCTGAAACCAGCGCCAACGCGGTTGCGCCTGTTGCTCTGGTCACTCTCGCAGAACCTGCCAGAGTTTCCCGAAGCCCCGCCTCCGGGCTTGGTGACGATTCCGGTCGTCGACGTGCCCGACGGCTGTTATGCGATGTCGGGCTATCGCCGCGCTGGCAGCCGCGCCATCCGAATCGACATGCTGGAACGTCTCGCTGACCTGCTTCGCGCGCAAAACAGCCGTGGCGGTTTCGAGGCGACCGCGGATATGCTGTCGATCACCGGCATGACGCTGGATCAGTTCGCTGATCTGATGCAAGGACTGGGCTACAAGGCCGAGAAGGGCGAGCGTGACAAGGTCAAGGCGGCCATCGCCGGCGACCCGCCACAGGAAACGCCGCCAACTCCACCGGTTGAAACCCCGGAAAGATCGCCCGAGGAAACCCCGCCGGAGCCGCCCGCCGAAACACCGGTCGAGGATCCCTCGGAAGCACCGCCCGTGCCGCCGGTCGAGGTGCCCGGTAATGCGCCTGTCGAAGTGCCGCAGCAAACGGCTGCAGTCCCGACTGCGGCGGATGAGGGGCCGGTTCTGGAAACCTTCTACACCTTCACCTGGGTCGGCACCCGACCCGCTCGCCGCGATGGAGCGGAGCGGCCGCGCGGGTCGGCGCGCGGCAAAGGCAAGCCGCAGGACAAGGCGCAGGATCGGTCGCGCGGCAAGCCGAAAGGCCAGCGCCCGCCGCAGGCTGACCGATCGAAGAACTTCTCGGCCCGGCCGCCGAAGAAGGACAGGATCGATCCGGATAATCCTTTTGCCGCGCTCCTGGCGCTGAAAGACAAGAGCTGAGTTGCGCGACGCCCGCTCGACAATCCGGATCGACAAATGGCTGTGGTATGCGCGGTTCTTCAAGACCCGCGGGCTGGCGACCAAACTGGTCGTGGCTGGACATGTTCGGGTCAATTCCGACAAGATATCGAAAGCCGCACACCTGATTGGCCAAGGTGATACCCTGACCTTTCCGCAGGGTAATCGCATTCGCGTGGTGCGGTTGATCGCTTTGGGAAAGCGGCGTGGTCCGGCCGCGGAAGCGCAGACGCTTTACGACGATCTGACGCCAGAACAGAAGATCGTTCCACCGGCCGTCAAGACCGAGGGAAAAGGTCGCCCGACCAAGAAAGATCGCCGCGACATGCGTCTTTCCCGCGATGGCCCGCTTGAATGATCTGCGCTGACGTTCTAGCTAACGGCTGAGACCGAGGACACCGACCCATGACCTATATCGTCAACGACGCCTGTATCGCCTGCAAATACACCGACTGTGTGGAAGTCTGCCCGGTGGACTGCTTCTACGAGGGTGAAAACATGCTGGTGATCCACCCCGACGAATGCATTGACTGTGGTGTCTGCGAACCCGAATGTCCGGCCGATGCGATCCGTCCGGACACCGAACCGGACACCGAGAAATGGGTCGAGTTCAATCGCAAGTACTCCGAGATGTGGCCGGTCATCATCACGAAGAAAGATCCGCTGCCTGATGCGGAGGAGCATGATGGCGAGGAAGGCAAGCTCGAGAAGTATTTCTCTGAGGCGCCTGGCGAGGGTGGTTGATCTGTGATTCGCCGGATGTTATGCTGCAATTGCAGCGCTGCGACTGCAAAATATGCCTAAATCCCTGTGATTTAAGCCTGAATGCTTCTGGTTGTCTCGGGCAGCTATGAATCGGGCCTTTTTTATGCTATACATATTTCAGACGAGATTGGGGACCTGATCCGTACGGGCGGTAGACTGTGCCCGGCAGGATAAGAAAGCGACATAAAAACGATACCTCGGGGGAGCTGACATGTTCCCACGTGGTTTTTGACGCCAAAAGACAGGTCATAGATGAGGACACCGGACTAAATGACCAAAACAAAGAAAATGGAATTTCGCCCGAACGAATTCGTGGTTTACCCCGCGCATGGGGTCGGCAAGATCGTCTCGATCGAAGAGCAGGAGATCGCCGGCATCACGCTGGAGCTTTTCGTGATCTCGTTCGAAAAGGACAAGATGACGCTGCGCGTACCCACGCACAAGGCGACTGAGGTTGGCATGCGCTCGCTGTCTTCGCCAGATGTCGTGACCCGTGCGATGACCACTCTCAAGGGCAAGGCCAAGGTCAAGCGCGCCATGTGGTCGCGCCGCGCGCAGGAATACGAGCAGAAGATCAATTCCGGCGATCTGATCGCGATTGCCGAGGTCGTGCGGGACCTGCATCGCACCGACGATCAGCGCGAGCAGAGCTATTCCGAGCGCCAGCTTTACGAAGCGGCCCTGGAACGCCTGACGCGCGAAGTCGCCGCGGTCAGCGGCTCGGACGAGATCGACGCGCAGAAGAAGGTCGATGACGTGCTGATTTCGCGCGCCGCGTGATCTTTCGCATGAACTGACTCGAAGCGCCGTCCTTCCGGGGGCGGCGTTTTTCGTCAGGCGAGAAGTGCGGCGACTACGGCGAGGCCGGCGATTTCGGCAAGCTGCTGGGTTGCGCCCAAAACATCGCCGGTCTGCCCGCCGATCTTGGTCCGCGCCAGTTCCGCCGCGCCCCACGCTACCACCGCCATCACCAAAGCAGCGGCAATTGCGGCAAACCCCGCCGCCAGTAGCGCCACGAGCAAGCCGACAGTCCCGGCCAACAAAACGGTATCGCGGTCCGGTCGTCCGGTTCGTGCCGACAGTCCGTCGGAACGCGCCGCAGGAAGTATCCGCATCAGCCCAAGCATCGGTACGCGAGACAAGGTCGCCACGGCGATCAGCGGGCCAAGATAACTGCCAGCCCCGATCAGCGCTGCGATCGCCGTCCAGCGCGCCAACAGCGCCAAGACGAGTGCGACGACTCCGTAGGTTCCGATCCGGCTGTCGGCCATGATGTCGAGGCGGCGCTGAATCGTCCATCCGCCCCAGAACCCATCGGCGCAATCGGCCAGTCCATCCTCGTGCATGGCGCCTGTCAAGACCACCATCACCGCCACAATCAACGCCGCAGCAAGCGCGCTTGGCAAACCAACCGCAGCAAGAATTCCTCCCGCCACCCCAGCGATCAGCGCGACCAGCCCGCCCGCCAGCGGCCATGCCCAACCTGCGCGCGAACCGCGCGCGCCCGTGGTTGCGACGGGCAATCTTGTCAGCAGGCCAAGCGCCTCGGTGACGTCGCGAGCCTGAATGCGCGTTGTGTCGTTTTCGGTCACAGCTGTGGCCTTTCCTGACTCTTGTCATTCTCACCTCAGCGATAGAGACAATGGCGAACCAGTTCAAATGAAAGCACCAGAATGCCGCACCGAACCATCGCCACCCTCGCCGAGTTTCGCGTTGCCCTCGCCGGCCAGCCTGTGCCGGATGCTTCTGCGATCGAAGTCGCGCGCAGGCGAAATGGCCAGTTGACCAAGCCGCCCGCCGCTTTGGGGCGGCTCGAAGACATAGCGATCTGGTATGCCGGTTGGCGCGGCACAGCCCGTCCATGTCTGGAGCGACCGCAAGTTATCATCTTTGCGGGCAATCATGGCGTCACCGCCCGCGGTGTTTCTGCCTTCCCCGCAGAGGTCACCGTGCAGATGGTTGCGAATTTTCAGGCAGGTGGGGCGGCCATCAACCAATTGGCAAAGACGTTCGGCGCCAAGATGGATGTGCACGCGCTCGATCTCGATTGCCCGACCGCAGATTTCACCGAAGGTCCGGCGATGAGCGAGGCAGAGGTAACGGCGGCGCTGACCACAGGCTGGAACGCGGTCGATCCCGAAGCCGATCTGCTGGTGACCGGAGAGATGGGGATTGGAAACACAACCGCCGCCTCTGCCATTGCCGCCGCACTTTTCGGCGACGACCCGGAGGCCTGGACTGGTCGTGGCACCGGCGTCAGCGATGCGGGCCTGGCGCTGAAAACCCGGATCGTCGGCGAAGCCCTCAATCGCAACCCCGACCGCGACCCGCTGGCGGTGCTGCAAAACCTTGGTGGCCGGGAACTGGCGGCGATGGCAGGGGCGATCGCCCGGGCCCGAGCCGAACGCATCCCGGTCATCCTCGATGGCTTCATCTGCACCGCCGCCGCCGCGACGCTGGCGCGCGCGCAGGCGGGCGCGCTCGATCATTGCATCGCTGGCCACGTGTCGGCAGAGGGCGCTCACGGGCCAATGCTGCAACGGCTTGGGCTGACACCGCTCCTCGATCTGGGGATGCGGCTGGGCGAGGGGTCTGGTGCGGCACTTGCGATAGGCATTTTGAAGGGTGCCATCGCCTGTCACTCCGGCATGGCGACCTTCGCCGAGGCGGGCGTGTCGGACGCCTAAAGCATTTCTGGTTTTACTTGGGACCTATCCGGCAGGCCTGAAGTCGTTCCAGCATTCTTGTGGCTCATGGAGACCGCGGATGGTTCCGGTTGGCTTGAACCAATCGGCCCGTAGTTGCCTCACCTTTGCGCGGCGGCACTCGGCGGCGACCAGCTGTTTTTTGTACGTGAGCCGCAGATGTGGCAACAGCAATAGGATGGTCTTCTGGTAAAAGGGTGGTCTCAGCAACCGAACCTTCCCATAAGGAGGCCATTCCCGCCAACAATGACGCTTCTCCCGCGTCGGCGGGTTCGTTCAATCCCCAACGACTCAGTTTCTACCAGAAAGGCCTTGATCTGGAGGACCGGGTGAGCAGGCCGTCAGCGGAAGGCGGAAAGGTGCCGGGCGGTCTTGCCCCTTGGGCCGTGGCCGGGGTAATGGTGCCGGAATGATCTGAAGCCGAAGGGGGCCGCTGATGCGCCGGGTAGTCGTTACGGGATTGGGGATGGTCACGCCTTTGGCCTGCGGGGTTGAGGCAACCTGGAAGCGGCTGCTGGCCGGGCAATCGGGGGCCGGACCTATCACCCGGTTCGACACCCAGGGTTTTGCCACCAGCTATGCCTGCGAAATCCCCTATGGAGACGGGTCTGACGGCACCTTCAATCCCGATGACTGGATGGAACCGAAGGAGCGCCGAAAGGTCGATGACTTCATCCTTTACGGCATCACGGCGGCGCAGCAGGCGGTCGATGATGCGGGCTGGACGCCTGAGGATGAGCAGGACCGGCTGAGGACCGGTGTGATGATCGGCTCGGGCATCGGCGGGCTGACCTCGATCGCCGAAACGGCAATTTTACTGCATGAGCGGGGACCGCGGCGAATTTCACCGTTCTTCATTCCAGGGGCCCTGATCAATCTAGTGTCCGGGCAGGTTTCGATCCGGTTCGGCTTCAAGGGGCCGAACCATTCGGTGGTGACAGCCTGTTCGACCGGCGCCCATGCCATCGGCGACGCGGCGCGGCTGATCCAGTGGGGTGATGCCGATGTGATGGTGGCGGGGGGCGCGGAAAGCCCGATCTCGCCGATCGGCATCGGTGGGTTCAACGCCTGCAAGGCGCTGTCGACCAAGCGCGGGCATGAGCCGCAGAAGGCCAGCCGACCCTATGACTCGGATCGCGACGGGTTCGTGATGGGCGAAGGCGCGGGCGTCGTGGTGCTGGAGGAGTACGAGCACGCCAAGGCGCGCGGCGCGAGGATTTATTGCGAGGTCGTGGGCTACGGCCTTTCGGGTGACGCCTATCACATCACGGCGCCTGCCGAGGACGGCGATGGCGGCTATCGCAGCATGAAGGCGGCGCTGGATCGTGCCGGGCTGACCCCTGCGGATGTCGATTACATCAACGCGCATGGCACCTCGACGATGGCCGACACGATCGAGCTGGGCGCGGTCGAGCGGCTGATGGGTGATGCTGCTGCGGGAGCGACGATGAGTTCCACGAAATCGAGCATCGGGCATTTGTTGGGGGCGGCGGGAGCCGTCGAGGCGATCTTTTGTATGCTGGCGATCCGCGATCAGGTTGCGCCGCCGACGATCAACCTCGACAACCCCGCCGTCGAGCCGAAGCTCGACCTGGCGCCGAATGCCAAGCGTGAGCGCAAGATCAATGTCGCGTTGTCGAATTCGTTCGGCTTCGGCGGCACCAACGCTTCGGTCGTCTTCCGCAAGGTGGCAGGCTGATGTGGCGCAACATCGCCTCTAACGCGCTGACCTTGTTTGTCGTCGTACTGATTGCGGTCGGCGGTTTGATTGCCTGGGGCAAGGCGCAGTACACCGCCGAAGGGCCGCTGGAACAAGCGATCTGTCTGCGGGTGGACGCCGGCTCGAACATGCGCCGGGTGGCCAATGAACTGGCCGGGGATGGCGCTGTCAGCAGCCCGTCGATCTTTCGGATGGGGGCGGAGTATTCCGACAAAGCCGGGCTGTTGAAGGCTGGAGCGTTCCTGGTGCCGGAAGGCGCCAGCATGGCCGAGATCGTCGAGATCGTGACGCGCGGCGGGGCCAGCACCTGCGGCACCGAGGTGGTCTACCGCATTGGAGTGCGGCAAGCCGAAATCAGGGTGCGGGAACTTGATCCTGCGACTGAACGATTTGCCGATGTGGCCGAATTCGTGCCCGGTATCGGTGAGGTGCCGCCGAAATACACGCAAGTGCGCGAAGATCGCAACACCCGCTACCGGATCGCGCTGGCGGAGGGTGTGACGAGTTGGCAGGTGGTCGAAGCGCTGAAGGCGGTCGATTTTCTGGAGGGCGAGGTGACAGAGGTGCCCGCCGAGGGCACATTGGCGCCCGAGGCATTCGAGGTTACCGTTGGAGCCGGCCGGACCGAGTTGCTGGCACAGATGGAGGCTTTGCAATCCGCGCGGTTGGCCGAGGCTTGGGCGAACCGGGCCGACGAGTTGCCGATCGACACGCCGGAAGAAGCGCTGATCTTGGCTTCGATCGTCGAAAAGGAGACCGGCGTGCCGGAAGAACGCGGGCAGGTGGCAAGCGTCTTCGTCAATCGGCTGAGGCAGGGAATGCGGCTGCAGACCGATCCAACGGTGATCTATGGCGTGACGAATGGGCAGGGTGTGCTCGATCGTGGCTTGCGGCAGAGCGAGTTGCGCAAGGAAACGCCCTACAACACCTATGTCATCGACGGGCTGCCGCCGACGCCGATTGCCAACCCGGGAATGGCGAGCATCGAGGCGGCGCTCAACCCCGAAAGGACACCCTACCTCTTCTTCGTGGCCGATGGCAGCGGAGGCCATGCTTTTGCCGAGACGCTGGAACAGCACAATGCGAATGTTGCGAAATGGCGTGTGATTGAGGCCGAAGCGGCGAAAGAGGCTAACTAGTCGAGACGGTTACCGGCGGGCGCTGGGCAGTCGGGATGCGGGCGTTTCCCCAAGAAACGTGCAATATCAATACTTTGTTAATCCTACCGCTCGCAACCCCCGGCAGAGTTATCTTGACTCTGCGCACGGTCAGGTGTAGAACTTGTGACATGCTAGAAGAAGTGGGCAAGCGGCCTCGGGGTGACCCGGCGGTCGCTTTTTCATTTTGCTCGTGCGGAGTGGCATGAGAGGCGCATAACCTATGATATTGATCAGACCCGACGACGAGGACGGGAGCGCTGAGAAGGTTCTTCTTGGCGTCGAAGAGCATTTCAACGAAGCGGCCGAGGTTTTCAGGGCGGCCGCGAAACGTGTCGACACCGGCGAGTTCGTGACTCCGGTGGCGGCGCGAGATCTGGCACATGAATACAGAAAGATAGCAACTTTGCTGTTTGAGGAGCGGAAGCGACTTGCAGAGAAACGAAGACACAAAACCGGCATTGTTCAGGACTTCGCGCTCGACTTTGGAAAGGCGCGCGACGAGATCCGACGCCGAATGGCTTGCCTCCGGTCCGCCCGAGAGAGTCGAGACCTTTCTGAATGACCTTGAGGAGGGAGCGCTGCTGGCGCTCCCTTTTTTGTTCGAGTTCTGGGCGATGGAGCATCAGTTGCCGCCGGAGGGGGACTGGCGGACCTGGGTGATCATGGGAGGCCGCGGTGCGGGAAAGACCCGCGCCGGTGCTGAATGGGTGCGGGCGCAAGTCGAGGGCGACAAGCCGTTGGATCAGGGCCGTGCAAAGCGGGTCGCGCTGGTCGGCGAGACGATCGAGCAGGTTCGTGAGGTAATGATCTTCGGTGAGTCGGGTATTCTGGCGTGTTCGCCGCCCGATCGGCGGCCCGAATGGAAGGCCACGCGGAAGTTGCTGGAATGGCCGAACGGGGCGACGGCGCAGGTGTTTTCGGCACATCAGCCGGAAGCGTTGCGGGGGCCGCAGTTCGACGCCGCTTGGGTCGACGAATATGGTTGCGCGGCAGTGGACAAGGGCACGAACCAGCCTAATCGGTTCTTAGATCCAAGATCCTCGGAGTCGAGCTTGCCTAGCTACTCAGACGGTCGCCGTGACGAACTGATCCAAATGCAGTACCTGCGCGCGATGATTGAGTTCTGGGATGAACCGGAGAACAATCCGGTCTCACCAATTTACGGCGAGCGGATGGTCGACATGGACAATGCGCACGTTTGGGCGTGGGATGCACGTCCGTTCCCATTTTTCCCGCAGAACACTGGTTTATGGTCGGATGGGCAGAACTATTATCGCGGACACTGGATCAATGGGCGAACTGCATCGCGATCGTTAGCGGATGTTGTGGAAGAAATATGCGCTAGATCCGGAGTGCCATCCGTTGATACCACCCGTCTTTACGGCTACCTTCGCGGATACTCCGTTGCGGAAACCCGGGATGCTCGGGCCGCACTACAACCCTTAATGTTGGCGTTTGGGTTTGAGGCCATAGAGAGAGGCGGAAGGCTGATCTTTCAGACGCGGACAGGCCAACTAAGCGCATCAGTCGATATCAACGCATTGGCATTTTCCCCGGAGCTTTCAAGCAGTATCGAACACGTTCGTGCCCCCCAGGCGGAGATCGTCGGACGGCTACAACTGAGTTTCGTGGATGCGGACGGGGACTATGATGCGCGCGCGGAAGAGGCGTTGTTTCCAGATGACGCCTCACAACTGCTCGCGACGTCGGAAATGCCGATCCTTCTGACAAGGACCGAGGGGAGGGCTATCACCGAACGCTGGCTGGCTGAGGCCCGGGTTGCTCGAGACGGGGTCAAGTTCTCGTTGCCGTTGTCGGAACTGCGTGTCGGAGCAGGTGACGTATTGGTCCTGTCAAGCCATTCAGATGGAACGCGGTACCGTGTCGATCGAGTTGCTCACTTCGGCTCACAATTAGTCGAGGCCGTCAGAGTTGAGTCCGATGTTTATCGGCATAGCAATGAGGTTGAGATGCCAAGTCCCATACGGGCCTTCACGGCGCCAACTCCAGTCTTTTCAACCTTTCTGGACTTGCCATTGTTAACCGGAGAGGAATCGGAAGTGGCGCCCCATCTGGCGGTAACTGCAAATCCATGGCCAGGATCAGTAGCAGTTTACAGTTCGGCGACAGGCCATGATTACGCGCTCAACCGACTGATCCGCCAGAAACCGGTCGTAGGTTTCATCGAGACACCTTTGCTCGCCGCCGCGCCAGGAATTCTTGATCGGGGCGCACCATTTCGGGTGCGGCTTCTGGGCGGTGCCCTGTCATCTGCACTTCCCGATGCCGTCGCAAACGGCGCAAACACTGCGGCTATTGGCGATGGAACGCCCTCGAACTGGGAAGTTCTGCAATTCACTGATGCCCGCCTTGTCGAAGAGAATACCTACGAGATTTCTGGGCGTCTGCGTGGGCAGGCAGGTACAGATGCCTTGCCGTCGCTGGATTGGCCGACAGGCAGCTACTTTGTTCTGCTGGATGGGGGGCCACAACAGATTCAGATGAAATTTTCCGAGAGGGGTCTCGAACGACACTATCGTATTGGCCCAGCCAGACAACCAATCGACGATCCGGCCTATACAGAGAATGTGTTATCTTTCGAAGGGGTTGGCCTACGACCCTACGCACCGACCCACTTGAAGGCTCGCCGCAATCTGTCGGGAGATATCGAATTCTCTTGGGTTCGACGAACTCGGATTGACGGTGACAGCTGGCAATCACTCGAGGTGCCGCTTGGGGAAGACAGGGAAGAGTACGTTGTTCGCCTCATACACGCCGGATTGGTCGTGCGTGAGATCACGGCATCAACAGCAAGTTGGACCTACACGCTGCCGATGCAAGTTTCGGATGGAGCCTCAACGGGCTTCTCGGCCCATGTCGCGCAGCTATCAAACCAGTACGGCGCAGGGCTTTTTAGAAGGATAGATGTGAATGTTTGAAACACCTCGGCTGGCCTTGCCATTGTTGCAAGCCGCACAAGCGCAGAAACATGTGACGGTCAATGAGGCCATGGTTCGTCTCGATGGGTTAACCCAGTTGGATTTGCTTTCTGCGAGTTCTCTGTCGCCCCCCAGTGTGGCCGCTGATGGCGACTGCTACGCGATACCCGACGGTTCGACCGGTGCTTGGACCGGGCGAGAAGGTAAAGTGGCAATTTACACCAACGGAGGCTGGGTGTTTGTTGCTCCACGCGTTGGGTGGCGCGCTTGGATCATAGATGTCTCTTCTTCTGCCTTGTTCGATGGAGCGGATTGGATGTTGGGCGCAGTCGCAATCTCGCAAAACGGGGCTGCCATGGTGCATGAGGTCGTGGAATTCGACCACGTCATTTCCGCCGGTGCAACATCAGTTGCGGTAGGCGCGATCCCCGGAAGTTCCGTTGTTTTTGGGGTCACCGGCCGAGTTACCCAAACCTTCGGTGGTACACTTAGTGGCTGGCAGCTGGGCGTGGCAGCCTCCGCCGATCGGTATGGAAATGGGTTGAGCTTTCAGACTGGCAGCTGGGTACGGGGTCTGAGCGAAACTCCAATAACATATCATGATGTGGAAAATCTCATACTGACGCCTGAAGGTGCTAACTTTGTAGATGGATCGATCAGGTTGGCGATTAACCTGCTTCGATTGAATCTGCCAAGATTGTAGGACCTGAACATATGCATTGCTCGACGATCGATCGCTTTACTGCTCAAGCTCGTGAAACGGCCCCTGAATCCTCGCGGGTGTTTCAGTTTGAAGAGAACGACCAATCTGTTAAAAGAGGCTGATTTTAGGAGGGCGAAACGTGGAAATGCGCAAAACGATCGCCAAGATCGATCCGGTTTGGGAGAGAATAACTACCGAGGCACTCAGTGCAGTGAAGGATGAACCGCTTTTGGGTGGGATGTTACACGCCTGCATACTCCACCACGAGGATTTGGAAAGCGCACTCGCTTACAGGATGGCTCAAAAGCTCGCTTCGGCCGAAATGTCCGAGCAACTTCTGAGGGAGATTGCAGACGCGGCCTACCGCGGGGATCCGTCACTGAGTCAAAAGGCCAGGGCCGACATTGTTGCGGTATATGAGCGCGACCCTGCCTGTCACCGGTTCTTGCAGCCGCTTTTGTTCTTTAAAGGTTTTCAAGCCATTCAATCTTATCGCATTGCGAATTGGCTATGGACGGAAGGACGAAAGGACTTGGCCTATTTCGTACAAATGAGGGTTTCAGAGCAGTTTGGTGTGGATATTCATCCGGCCGCTCGAATTGGGAAAGGCGTAATGATAGACCATGCTCATTCCATCGTGATCGGGGAGACAGCTGTAGTTGGGGATAATGTTTCAATGCTTCATTCAGTGACACTGGGTGGCACGGGCAAACAAGATGATGACAGACATCCTAAGATCGGCGACGGCGTTATGATTGGCGCCGGAGCAAAGGTGCTTGGCAATATCAAGGTCGGCGCGTGCAGCCGGATTGCGGCAGGTTCTGTGGTTTTGCAGGAAGTGCCTCCCTGCAAAACTGTTGCTGGCGTTCCTGCGAAGATCGTCGGTACCGCGGGATGTGATCAACCTTCAACCACGATGGATCAATTGCTTAACGATAGCGCTCGTTGAGAACAGATAGCTGTGCGGCTGTGCGCTACGCCAACATCGCCATTGGATCCTCGAGATAACCCTTAATCTCGGCAAGAAGCTTGGCACCCAATGCGCCATCTATGACCCGGTGATCTACTGACAACGTTACGGACATGGTTGTCGCCGCTATCAACTCTCCATTGTCACTCACTATTGCTTTTTTGCCAGCGGCCCCGACTGCAAGTATGGCGCCGTGCGGCGGATTGATGACAGCGTCGAAGCTATCAACCCCGAACATACCGAGATTCGAAACCGAAAAACTTCCTCCTTGATACTCTTGGGGTTTCAACTTGCGCTCGTGCGCACGAGCGACCAATGACTTGATCTGAGTGCTTAACGCAGAAAGCGATTTCATTTCCGCATTTCTTATCACCGGCGTGTACAAGCCGCCATCGACTGCAACGGCTACAGCCACATCGGACGGCTTGAGCCTTAGGATGCGATCACCGGCCCAGACCGCATTTGCGTCTGGAACTCTCTGCAGTGCCAAAGCACAGGCTTTGATTATGAAATCATTGACCGACAGCTTGATTCCGCGAGTCTCCAACCGATTGTTCAGATCACTTCGCAGGGCGATCAAAGCGTCGAGCAGAATGTCACGCCGCAAATAAAAATGCGGAATTGTCTGTTTCGCTTCGACGAGGCGCCCGGCAATCGTTTTTCGCATCCCATCAAGTTCTATTTCCTCGAACTCGCGGTCCTCATACAGTTTCAGCACGGCATCAGCAGATGCACCTGTGACCAACCTCTCGGGTCTTGAGTCGGCAGGGGTGTGCAATTTTGGCCGATCTTCCATTGATTGGACGTCGGATTTTACAATTCGCCCGTGGGGTCCCGAGCCTTTGATGTCGGCCAGATCAAGACCGCTTTCCTTGGCCATACGGCGCGCGAGAGGCGAAGCAAATATTCTGCCAGATGCGGAGTGGTCGCGTGAAGTCGACGGCGGACGTTTTTCCTCGTCCATACCCCCCGCCTCATCCTCGGCATTTTCGCCGACATCTTGGGATCGACCTTGTTGAGGTCCGTCCTGGTTGGTTTCGATATCCGCTTTGCTTTCATCTTCAGCGAGCAAGATCGCGATGGGGGTGTTTACCTTTATACCTGCGGCCCCATCACGGACCAAGAGCTTGCCGACGACACCGTCGTCTACGGATTCGAACTCCATTGTCGCCTTATCGGTCTCAATCTCTGCCAGCAGATCGCCAGACGATACCGCGTCGCCTTCGGCCACGAGCCACTTGGCCAGAGTGCCTTCTTCCATTGTTGGGGAAAGCGCTGGCATCAGTACTTCTGTTGGCATTGTACTTCTCCGTTAGCGATACGTTACGGCTTTGGCCGCATCCATGACTTCTTTGGTCGTCACCAAAGCAAGTCGCTCCAAGTTTGCAGCATATGGCATCGGAACGTCCTTACCTGTGCAACTCAAGACTGGCGCATCCAGGTAATCGAAAGCCTCGGTCATGATCTTTGCAGACAAATGGTTTCCGATTGAGCAGACTGGAAAACCCTCTTCAACGGTTACGCAACGATTGGTTTTTTGAACCGACCTTATGATTGTCTCATAGTCGATCGGTCGCAGGCAGCGCAGATCAATGACCTCGGCATCTATCCCATCCTTTGCCAGATTCTCTGCCGCCTCAAGCGCGTAGGTCATCCCGATACCAAAACTCACGATTGTGACATCGTTGCCCTCGCGCCAGATCTTTGCCTTGCCAAACGGAATGGTGAAGTCGTCCATTACTGGAACATCGAACGACCGACCATAGAGGATTTCGTTTTCAAGAAAGATAACCGGATTGGGATCTCTTATTGCCGTTTTCAACAATCCTTTTGCATCTGCAGCCGAATACGGCTGCACGACTTTGAGGCCAGGAATCTGAGCATACCAGGCTGCAAAGTCATGACTGTGTTGTGCCCCGACACGAGCCGCTGCCCCGTTGGGGCCCCGAAAAACCAGTGGAGCACCCATCTGTCCGCCGGACATGTACAAGGTTTTGGCTGCGGAATTGACAATCTGGTCCATGGCCTGCATCGCAAAGTTGAAGGTCATGAATTCGACAATTGGCCGGAGTCCACCGAAAGCGGCTCCAATTGCGATTCCTGTAAAGCCATGCTCGGTGATGGGCGTGTCAATCACGCGCTTCGGTCCGAACTCCTGCAACAGGCCTTGGCTGATTTTGTAGGCGCCCTGATAATCGGCAACCTCTTCCCCCATAAGATACACCTTATCGTCACGGCGCATCTCTTCGGCCATAGCGTCTCGAAGTGCCTCTCGGACGGTGGTTGATTTCATTTCTGTGTTTTTGGAGATCTCGGCGTCGGGCTGGGCCTGTTGGGTCTTGGTTTGGGCTGGGATGTCTGCCGCAGGGTTGGAGGCAACAGGTTCGTCTTTGGGTAGACTGTCTTTCACTTTTCCCGTGTCTGATCCATCCAATGGAACGGCGTCATCAGCATTTTCACCTTCTTCGACAATAACCGCGATCGGCGTGTTCACCCGTACGCCCTCGGTGCCCTCGGCGATCAGGATCTTCCCAATTATGCCTTCGTCGACCGCTTCAAATTCCATCGTGGCCTTATCGGTCTCGATTTCGGCGATGACATCGCCCGACGCTACGGCATCGCCCTCTTTGACCAGCCATCTGGCCAGGGTGCCTTCCTCCATCGTAGGTGAAAGGGCAGGCATCAGTACTTCGGTCGCCATTGCGTCACCTCCTCAGGCTTGAGCGTAGACATCGGTCCAGAGTTCCTTCGCGGCGGGCTCAGGACTAGTCTTGGCGAATTCAGCAGCTTCATTCACGACCTCCTTGACCTGTTTATCGATTGCCTTGAGATCGTCCTCACTCGCATGCTTGCCGGTTACTAGGATCGACCGAACATGATCAATGGGATCACGTTCCTCGCGCATTTTCTGGACTTCTTCGCGAGTCCGGTATTTCGCCGGGTCCGACATCGAGTGTCCGCGGTATCGGTACGTCTTCACTTCGAGAATGTACGGTCCCTTGCCACCGCGACAATGTGCGACCGCCTTTTCTCCGGCTGCCTTTACCGCCAGGACATCCATCCCGTCCACCTCTTCGCCCGGGATGCCATAGGCCGCGCCGCGTTCCCATAGGCTTGGCGATTTGGTCGATCGTTTGACGCTCGTCCCCATCGCGTACTGGTTGTTCTCGATCACGAATACGACCGGCAAATCCCACAGTTCAGCCATGTTATAGGTCTCATAGACCTGCCCCTGATTTGCCGCGCCGTCGCCGAAGTACGTGAATGTCACTCTGTCGTTTTCCAGATACTTGTCGGCGAATGCCAAGCCGGCGCCAATCGGAACCTGGGCTGCAACGATCCCGTGCCCGCCGTAGAAATGCTTCTCTTTAGAGAACATGTGCATGGACCCACCTTTGCCCTTGGAATATCCACCTTCACGACCGGTCAATTCGGCCATCACGCCCTTGGGATCCATACCACAGGCCAGCATATGGCCATGGTCGCGATAGGAGGTGATGCGCTTGTCGCCATCCTCGGCCGCCGCTTCAAGCCCGACAACCACCGCTTCCTGACCGATGTAGAGATGACAGAAGCCGCCGACCAGACCCATGCCGTAAAGCTGGCCGGCTTTCTCTTCGAACCGTCGTATGAGAAGCATCTGGCGGTAGAACTGCAAGAGTTCCTCCTTGGACACATTGGGCTTGGCTTCTTTTTTCGCTGCAGCCATGTTTCGCACTCCTCCACCTCAACACGATAGTTCAATGCTAAACGACCACAAGACGTCGCGCCACTCGAATTGCGCGGGAAAGTCGAACAATGACGCCCAGAGCAATCAAGCAAAGTTGAAGAGGCCGACGCAGACTGACGATTTCTCGGCACGTTTCATGGATTTAGCGGATAACGACTTCATCCATGCGGACGAGGCCAAGCACATCGCGGGCTTGTTCATCCAGAAGGTCCAGATCAAGAAATTCGTCCGACAATCTGTGGGTCTTGTTGCGCATCAGTGCGACCTCACGACTTAGTCGGTCACGCTCGGCCTTCAGATCTACGGCTTGGGCATCGATTTGAATGCGTCGAAAAAGCCCAAAATCGCCCTGGACACTGGCGAATGTGAAGTAGGTGCCCAAGGCAAAGATGACTGCAAAGTAAATGAATGCGCCATAGGACGGCTTGTTGTTGTAGCTGCTCATGCTTCTGCCTCAATGGCCGTCTCTGGGTACGGCTTTGCGCGACAATGGCACACTATGATCCGGTTGTGAATTCGCGATTGCCTCGACAATCACGGCGGAACGGATGGCCGGTGAAAAATGGCCACAGGATCGGGTTTTGCAGCGGGCGGTTCTGCGGTACGCTTGGAACCGAGGTGTTCAGATGCCCAAACTTCCTTCCCGCGACCTTCTCGGCACTCACGATGTCACCAATCAACCCGACTTCGGCGGAGCCCGTGACCTTTGGACGCAAGACCGCCCCCTTCAGGAGGCGGTTGCTCAGACGGGTGGGAGGCCAGAGGTACTGATGAAATTCGGCCAGGCGCTGGGAAGCGCATCGATCCGGCAAGCCGGACGGGACGCCAACCGCCATCTCCCCGAACTCGTGCAGTTCGATCGCGCCGGTCGTCGGCTGGACGAGGTGCGGTTTCATCCTGCCTATCACGAGATGATGGCGCTGGGACTGCACCAGGGTTACGCAGCCATACCGTGGGAGGACGGGCAGGGTGGGCACGTCACCCATGCCGCGATGGTTTATCTCGC
Source organism: Brevirhabdus sp. (assembly GCA_024637315.1). Taxonomy (GTDB): domain Bacteria; phylum Pseudomonadota; class Alphaproteobacteria; order Rhodobacterales; family Rhodobacteraceae; genus JAHEAO01. Next base: position 28,156 of record JAGXFH010000018.1, on the reverse strand, counting down.
CAGTCAGGTTGAACCCGGCTCGTGTTGTCCGATGACGATGACATATGCCGCGGTCCCCGCCCTGAAGTCCGATGCCGCGCTGCAATCGGAATGGCGACCGAAGCTGATCTCGAGACGCTATGATCCATCCGTTGCGCCGTTGAAGGCCAAGGCCGGAGCTACCCTTGGAATGGCGATGACCGAGAAGCAGGGTGGCTCTGACGTGCGCAGCAATACGACGCGCGCGGAACGGGCAGGCGATGTCTACCGGCTGACCGGACACAAGTGGTTTTGTTCGGCCCCGATGTCGGATGGTTTCCTTACCCTTGCTCAGGCACCCGACGGGCTGACCTGTTTTCTGGTGCCGCGCTGGCTGGACGCAGAGCGGAACGCGATTCACCTGATGCGGCTGAAAGATAAGCTGGGCAACCGCTCGAATGCATCCGCCGAGATCGAGTATCACGGTGCGCTGGCGCACCGGCTTGGCGACGAAGGGGCCGGCGTGCGCACCATAATCGAGATGGTGCACCACACCCGGCTTGATACGGCCATGGCGCCGGCGGGCCTGATGCGGGCGGCGATTGCCGAGGCCCATCACTGGTGCCGCCATCGCACCGCCTTTCAGAGACTCCTGATCGACCAACCACTCATGCGAGCCGTATTGGCCGATCTCGTGCTCGACTGGGAGGGCGCGCTGGTTTTGGGACTTCACGTTGCCCGGGCTTTTGATGGACCGAAGATGACGGATCGCGCTTTTGCCAGGATTGCGGTCGCCTTGGCCAAATTCCTTTCGAACAAGATTTGTCCAAACGTCATTTACGAGGCGATGGAGGTGCTGGGTGGCATGGGCTATGTCGAGGATACGCCGATGCCGATGCTCTACAGAGAGGCGCCGCTGAACTCGATCTGGGAAGGGTCGGGAAACGTCATTTGCCTCGATATTCTCAGGACACTGTCACGCGATCCGGATGCAGCTGACGCAATCAACACCGAGCTGGATGCGGCGCTGGACGCGGATCGTCGCTATGACGCGGCGCTGCGCCTTCATCGAGAGCGTTGGCCGGCATTGGCCGACGAAGCCGAAGCGCGATGGTTCACAGAGCGCTTGGCGGTGTTGCTGACAGCGTCGGTATTGCTCAGACACTCCCCGGGGCCCGTCGCGGACGGCTACATTGCGACTCGGGTTTGTGGCGAACGCGGCAGGGTCAGCGGGGCTGTTGCTGGTCTTGATGTCGATGCCTTGATCGCCCGCATCGCACCGTGATTGGCGGCGCGCGCAAAAAACCGCTGAAATCGGTTGGCAGCGGCCGCGAACATCCACACAGCTCGGTCGACCTGGCCTGCTATTTCGCGATGGACGCGTCGTAAATGCTCTGGATGGTCTTGTCCAAAGTCCTGTTGAACTCGTCGTCGCTTTGCTGTGCCGTCAGCCCTTCTGTCAGCGCGCGCGAGAAACTCGCGATTACCCCGGAATTCCGCGCCAGTTTTTCGTTGGCTTCAGCGCGCGTGTAGCCGCCTGACAGGGCGACCACGCGCATCACCTTCGGATGGCTGACTAGCGGCTTGTAAAGATTGTCCACGCTCGGCAGCGTCAACTTGAGCATGACCTGTTGATCGTCGGGCAGGGCATCCAGCTGTTGCGTCAGCTCGGCCAGCAGAATCTCTTCGGCTTCCGCCTTGTCGTCGATCGAAATGGTCACCTCCGGCTCGATGATCGGGACCAGCCCGTGTCCAAGGACCTGTTTGGCCACCTCGAACTGCTGGGCGACGTTCGCCGCAATGCCGGACGCCGAGGCTGCATCAATCACCGAGCGCATCTTGGTGCCGAAAATCCCCGCGGCCTTGGCGCGGGTCAGCAACGCGTCCAAACCGCCAATCGGCTTCATCAGACGCACACCGTCGGCTTTCTCCTCCAGACCCTTGTCGATCTTCAGAAACGGCACGACGCCACGATTCTGCCAAAGATACTGCGCCGAAGGCTTTCCCTCGATCTCGCGGTCCATGGTGTTTTCGAACAGGATGGCGCCAATTACCCTATCGCCTGTGAAGGCGGGCGAGGTGACGATGCGGGCGCGCATCCGGTGGATCAGGTCGAACATTTCGTCTTCCGAGGCATAGGCATCCTCTGCGACACCGTAAAGCCGCAGCGCCTTTGGCGTGGAGCCACCGCTCTGGTCCAGCGCGGCAACGAACCCTTTGCCATCCTTCATCTGATCGGCCTGAATATTCTTTGGCATCTGTTACCGCCCGTTCGCTTGAAAAATGGGTTTGTATCCCACCACACTTGTAGGCGACGGCGTGTACGCTGGCAATTGTGGTCGCGCTAACAGGTTGGAATTCCGGATCTATTTGCCGAGCGCTGCAACACCGGGAAGGGTCTTGCCTTCCATCCACTCCAGAAATGCGCCACCGGCGGTCGAAATATAGCTGAAATCATCCGCAACCCCGGCCTGATTGAGTGCCGAAACGGTATCGCCGCCGCCGGCAACCGATGTCAGCCTGCCGTCGCGCGTCAGTTCGGCCGCCTTTCGGGCTGCGGCCACCGTTGCTGTGTCAAAGGGTTCGATCTCGAACGCCCCTAGCGGACCATTCCAGATCAGCGTCCGGCAGTTCGCAAACACTTCGGCGATGCGTTCCGCCGTTATGGGCCCGGCATCGAGGATCATTGCGTCATCGGGGCAGTCGTTGACATCAAGCACTTCATTCGGGGCGTTGGCCTTGAACTCTCTGGCGACGACGATGTCGAGCGGCAACAGGATCTCGCAGCCTGCCTCATCAGCCTTTTTCAGGATCTCACGGGCGGTATCGGCCAGGTCGTGCTCTGCCAGCGACTTGCCGACCGAAATACCCTTGGCCGCAAGGAACGTGTTCGCCATGCCGCCGCCGATCACCAGATACTCGACCTTGCGCACGAGATTGCCCAGAAGATCAAGCTTGGTCGAGACCTTGGCCCCGCCAACGACGGCCACAACCGGGCGATCGGGGGTGCCGAGCGCTGATTCGAGCGCTGTAAGTTCGGCCTGCATCAGCCGACCGGCCGCGGACGGCATCAGGTGGGCGATGCCCTCGATCGAGCCGTGGGCGCGATGGGCGGCAGAGAAGGCATCATTGACGTAGACATCGCCAAGGGCTGCAAGCGAAGCTGCGAAGGCGGGGTCGTTCTTTTCCTCTTCGGCGTGGAAGCGGGTGTTTTCCAACAGAAGAACCGCGCCCTCTGGCAGCGCCGCGACAGCCGCCTTTGCCGGTCCGCCGATGCAGTCCTCGGCAAAGTGCACTGGGACGCCCAGATGCTCTTGCAGCACGGGCTGCAACGGTTTCAGCGACATGCCGGGCACAACCTTGCCCTTGGGGCGGTCGAAATGCGCCAGTAGGACGGGTTTCCCGCCAGCCTTCAGGATGTCGCGAACCGTTGGAACGATTCGTTCGATCCGTGTGGCATCCGTCACCCGGCCGTCTTCAATCGGCACGTTGATGTCGACGCGGGTCAGCACGACCTTTCCGGCAAGATCGAGGTCGTCGAGGGTCTTCCAGCTCATCGGCGGGCTCCTGTTGGGCGGGTGCTTGCTTCTATCCACCCGATCTGGGCGGTGGGGTCAACATCGCCCTTTCCCTTCGGCGCCGTGCGGCCTAGTTTGCCGCGAATTCATGCAAAGGAGCACCCGATGGCCGAAATAAAGGATCCCGAGAACACCATCCTGATGGAATTGAAGGACGGCACCGTCACGATAGAGCTGATGGCGGATGTCGCGCCGAAACACGCCGAGCGCATGAAAGAGCTGGCCCGCGCCGGGGCCTATGACAACGTGGTGTTCCACCGGGTGATCGACGGATTCATGGCGCAGACCGGTGATGTCGCGAACGGCAATGCCGAGAAGGATTTCAACATCGGCCGCGCCGGGACCGGCGCATCGGACCTGCCCGACCTGCCGGCCGAATTCTCGAAACTGCCGCATGATCGCGGTACCCTGGGCGCTGCGCGGTCGGCGAACCCGAACTCGGCCAACAGCCAGTTCTTCATCAATTTCAAGGATAACCACTTCCTGAATGGGCAATACACTGTCTATGGCAGGGTGATTTCGGGGATGGAGCATGTCGACAAGATCGTCCGGGGCGAACCGCCGATGAACCCTGACCGGATGATCAGCGTCAAGGTCGCTGCCGATGCGTAGCAGCAACATCCTGTTCGGGGCGCTGCTGATCTTGGGGCTGGCGATCCTTGGGGCCTATTACTGGTATCAGGCAAATCCCCAACCTGTTGCCGCTGTGCCGGTTGCAGTCGGCGATGTCGAAGGCCCGGTGATGGATATCGAAGTGGCGGGCGAGGCCAACGGCCGCATGCTGGTCAAGCTCTTTGCCGACGTCGCACCGCAACATGTTGAACGGTTTGAAAAACTTGTCGCGTCTGGCGCGTATGACGGCGTCGTTTTCCACCGCGTGATCGACGGTTTCATGGCGCAGACGGGCGATGTGCAGTTCGGCAAGGCGGACGGCGATATCTCGCGGGCCGGACAGGGCGCGTCTGACCTGCCCGATCTTCCGGCCGAGTTTTCCAGCCTGCCATTCGAGCGTGGGATGGTCGGGATGGCACGCTCGGCCAGCCCGGATTCGGCCAACAGCCAGTTCTTCATCATGTTCGCGCCGGCACCGCATCTTAACGGTCAATACACCGTCGTAGGCCAAGTCATCGAAGGGCTCGAGGTTCTGGATTCGATCAAACGCGGGGCCGGCGGCAATGGCGAGGTCTCGGGCGATCCGGACGTGATGACCTCGGTGACGCTGCTGGTCGAGTAGCGGACAGTCAATCCCGCGTGAACCGGTCTGGGCGCAAGCGCTTTCCTATGGCAGCTTGACCGCAGGGAGGTGCGTCATGTTCCACATCAGGCATTGTTTCGCAGCACTTGCGTTCACCATAGCCGGCACGGTGGCGCAGGCCGATCCGGACTTCTGGAAACACGAATGGCCGAACACCGATTTCAGCAGAACCAGCGTGTCGAGCTGGGTTGAGATCTTGTCGGGCGGGCCGCCGAAGGATGGCATCCCGGCAATTTCGGATCCCCAGTTCCGCAAGGTTTCCGACGAAACCCGGATCGGTGATCGTGAGCCGGTAATAACACTGGAAATCAATGGCGTAGAGCCACGAGCTTATCCGATACGTTACCTCACTTGGCATGAGATCGTCAACGATGTGGTGGGCGGGGTTCCGGTGGCGGTGACGTTCTGTCCCTTGTGCAATTCGGGCATGGTTTTCGACCGCCGGGTGAAGGGTGAATTGCGAACCTTCGGGGTGTCGGGCAAACTTCGGAACTCCGACATGGTGATGTTCGACCGCGAGACCGAAAGTTGGTGGCAGCAGGCGATTGGCGAGGGGATCGTCGGCCATCATACCGGTGATACGCTTGTGCAGTTGCCGGCTTGGATGGAAAGCTGGTCCGAGTTCAAGGCCCGCAATCCCAACGGGCTGGTGATGGATCAGCCGGGCTGGCCACGGCAATACGGGCGCAATCCCTATGTCAGCTATGACAGTTCGCGAAAGCCGTTCCTTTATAGCGGAGAGAATCCACCTCATGGCATCCCGCCATTGATGCGGGTGGTTCGGGTCGGCGAAAAGGCTTGGACTTATGATCGGATTCGCAAGGAAAAACAGATAGATGAGGCCGGTGTTTCAATAAGTTGGGCATCCGGACAGGCCTCGGCGCTGGATACCGGACTTATATCGCAGGGCAAGGATGTCGGCACGGTTCGGGTGCGTGATGCGGGCGGCAACGACCTGCCGCATGACGTGATGTTCGCGTTCGCCTTTCACGCCTTCTGGCCGGATGGCGACTGGATGCTGGACTAAGGTGGCATCGACACGTCTTTGACGTATCCACATCAACCGTGACGGTGCCCTGGCCTCGGTCCTTTGGGGGTCTTTGATGTCGATGCGGCCTCCGGGCCAGCCAAGGAACCGGAGGCCGCAAATATGCTAGTCGACCAGCGAGACCAGCGCGTGCCGCTTCTTCCCCGCGCTCAGCTTCAACGGTTTTGCCAGTTCGGCGCGGGTCAGAATCAGCCCGGCATCCGTGAGTGGCTCGTCGTTCAGCCGCGCGCCGTTATCGGCAATCAGCCGCTTGGCCTCCTTGCCAGATCCGGCGAGGCCCGACCGGACGATCAGTTGCACCACCGAAATGCCATCGCCGATTTCAGACTGTGTCAGCGCCAGCATCGGCAAATCATCGCCGATGCCGCCCTTCTCGAAGACCTCGCGGGCAGTCGCCTCTGCGGCCGCCGCCGCCTCGGCACCGTGCAGCAGGGTCGTCACCTCGTTTGCAAGCCGGATCTTGGCTTCGTTGATCTCGGAGCCTTCCAGCGCGCCAAGCCGGTCGCAGTCCTCGACCGGCAGTTCGGTGTAGAGCTTCAGGAACCGCCCGGTATCGGCATCGGCGGTGTTGCGCCAGAATTGCCAGAACTCGTAGGGCGACAGCATGCCGGCATTCAGCCAGACTGCACCCGACAGCGACTTGCCCATCTTTTTGCCGTCCGAGGTGGTCAGCAGGGGCGAGGTCAGGCCGTAGATCTCGTGGTCCAGAACCCGGCGGGTCAGGTCGATGCCGTTGACGATATTGCCCCACTGGTCCGAGCCGCCCATCTGCAGCAGGCAGCCGTAGCGTCGGTTCAGTTCAAGGAAATCATAGGCTTGCAGGATCATGTAGTTGAATTCCAGAAACGAGAGCGACTGTTCACGGTCAAGCCGTGATTTCACCGACTCGAACGAGAGCATCCGGTTGATCGAGAAATGCCGTCCGATGTCGCGCAGGAAACCGAGGTAATTGAGATCATCAAGCCATTCGGCATTGTTGACCATGATCGCATCACCCGTTCCGGTGCCGAAGCTGACGTAATTGGCGAAGACCTGCTTGATGCCGGCGATGTTGGTCTCGATCTGATCGGGGCTCATCAGCGGGCGTTCATCCGACCGGAAGCTGGGATCGCCGACCTTGGTCGTGCCGCCGCCCATCAGGACGATCGGCTTGTGACCGGTCCTTTGCAGCCAGCGCAGCATCATGATCTGGATCAGGCTGCCCACATGCAGCGACTGCGCGGTGGCGTCAAAGCCGATATAGCCGGGCACCACACCTTTGGCCAAAGCCTCGTCCAGGCCCTGATAATCGGTGCAGTCGGCCAGAAAGCCGCGCTCGATCATCACGTGCAGGAAGTCGGATTTGGGGTGGTAGGTCATCGTGATCTTGTCCATTCTCGGGCCTGTCGGCCCTCTATAATGGCGGGCGGCGTGAAGGGGAAGTGATGAAGAAAACCGGACCGGTCTGGGCGCTTGGCGCGATGTCCGGCACATCTCTTGACGGTGTCGACGCCGCCTTGTTGCTGACGGATGGCGAGGTCATCCGCGGATTCGGCGAAACCGGATACCGGCCCTATACCGAGGCGGAGCGCAGCGTGCTGCGGGCAGCGCTTGGCAAGTGGGACGGCGTCCCCGAGGCGGCAGAGCTGGTCGAGACCGCGCATGCCGAGTTGTTGTCGGGATTCGAGCAGGCCGAGATCGTCGGTTTTCACGGCCAGACGTTGGCGCATGATCCGGGTGGACGCGGCACCCATCAGGCAGGCGATGGCACGATCCTGGCTGAAGTGCTGGAGCGCCCAGTGGTCTGGGATTTCCGCAGCACGGATGTGGCGATGGGCGGGCAGGGCGCGCCGCTTGCCCCGTTCTACCATTTCGCCTGCGCCAAGTGGATCGGCGCCACCGCTCCGCTGGCCTTCCTGAACCTGGGCGGCGTCGGCAACCTGACCTGGGTCGATCCCGGCAAGGCGAGGCCCGAGGAGGCCGGCGCGCTGCTGGCCTTCGACACCGGACCGGCCAATGCGCCGGTGAACGACCTGATGCAGGCGCGGCGTGGCGTGGCGTTCGATGAGGCCGGCGGGCTGGCGGCGAAAGGGACGGTGGATGAAGCCGTCATTGCCAGGTTCCTGGGATCATCCTATTTCTTGAAGATACCGCCGAAGTCACTGGACAGGAACGATTTTCAAGATCTGATGGCTTGGGTCGCAAGCCTTTCCGACGCCGACGCGGCGGCGACGCTGACTGCAGCCGCGGCGGCGGCGGTCGCGTCCGGGATGCAGTTCGTTCCGGCACCGCCAGAGCGGGTTCTTGTCACCGGGGGCGGGCGCCGAAATCGGGTGCTGATGCGGATGCTGGCGGATCGCCTGTCCTGCCCGGTCTGTCCGGTCGAGGATGCCGATCTTGACGGCGACATGCTGGAAGCACAGGCCTTCGCGCATCTCGCGGTCCGGGTCTTGCGCGGACTGCCGACCTCTTGCCCTTCCACCACCGGGGTGTCGGCCGCAGTGGGCGGCGGCCGGGTCAGCCGGCCCGGCGCGCGAGGTAATCCTTCGTGAATCGAAGATAGCCATCCGAGGTGACGCGCAAGTGATCGCGCAGCACGGCGTGAAATTCCGGCAGCCTGTGGAACGGTACCGAGGGATAGACATGGTGTTCCACATGATAGGGCATGTTCCACGCCAGCAAACGCATCAATCCGGTGGTGAGGGTGGTCCGGGTGTTTTCCAGCATGTTGGCCACTCGCGGGCAATCGCCATGCTCGGCCAACAGATAAAGCCGCAACACAGGCTGGCCGAGCAGCACAGGGGCGATCCAGGTCCAAAAAAGTACGGGCCCGAAGAATATGAGTCCAAGCGCGTAGAGGCAGAGCATGGCGATGGCCTCGCGCTGCATTCGAGGCAGCGCACCCGCAGGAAGGTAGCCCGCACGTTCGCGCTGCAGCGCCAGCCGGGCCGTCACGCCGATCATCGAGAACCAGTATGGCAAGCCCGACACATGAATCAGCCACTGACCCACCGTTTCCGGCTTTGCGGACGCGAGTTCAGGGTCTTGGCCGATGATATTCGTGTGACGGTGATGCGCGAGGTGAAAGTAGCGGAACCACGTGAAGGGCTGGATCAGGACCAGCCCGCAGGCACGCCCGACCCATTCGTTGAGGGTCTCGGTGGCGAAGGGTGTCTTGTGGGTGCATTCATGCTCCAGGGTGAACAGGAAGACGATCAGGATGCCCTGCGCCGGCAGCAGCAGTGGCCAGAACGGTGCCCCGGTGGCGATGAGCGTGCCGGTCACGAGGATTGCGCCGGCATGGCCCGCGAGATGAAGCAACCCGGCTCGGTCCGAACGCTGCGTGAGCGCCGCCTTGTCAGCGGGCGAGAGACCCGAGAGGATGTCCTTGTGGTCCATCCGCCTACTTTGCCAGTTCGCGCGCCAGCGCGCAAAACCCTTCCAGCGGGACCTGCTCGGCCCGGTCGGTCGGCTTGAGGCCCGCTGCGACGATCCGCGCCTCGATATCCGGCCCCAGCACCTTCAGCGCCGAGCGCAGCATCTTGCGACGCTGGTTGAAGGCGGCGGCGACAAGGCGGCTCAGCACCGCCGGGTCGGCGGGAAAGCGCGGTTCGGGAAGCGCCGTCAGATGGACAACGGCAGATTTGATCCTGGGGGGCGGGGTGAACGCCTCGGGCGGCAGTTCCATCACGATCCGCGCGTCCGAGCGCCACTGCGCCAAGAGTGCCAGGCGACCGTAAACCTTGTTGCCGGGTTTTGCCACGATCCGTTCAGCGACCTCCTTCTGGAACATCAGCGTCAGGCTCTTCCAGAATGGCGGCCAGTCGGCGGGCGTCAGCCAGCGCACCAGCAACTCGGTCCCGACATTGTAGGGCAGGTTCGCCACCACCCGGATCGGCGGTGTCAGATGGGCCAGTGGATCAAGTTCCAGCGCGTCGGCGTTGATCACCTGAAGTTTGCCCGGGTAAGCCCTTGATATCTCATCCAGAGCGGGCATGCAGCGACTGTCCTTCTCGATCGCCAGAACCCGTCGCGCGCCCTCGGCAAGAAGCCCGCGCGTCAGTCCACCGGGACCGGGACCGATCTCGAGCACGTCGGATCCCGACAGGTCGCCCGCCAAACGCGCGATCTTGGCGGTAAGATTCAGGTCCAGCAGAAAATTCTGGCCCATGGATTTCTTCGCCGAAAGCCCATGCGCCTCGATCACCTGACGCAGCGGCGGAAGAGAGTCTATTGCGCTCATCCGATCATCATTTGTCGGAAAATATCCCCGCCGGAGGCATCCGGACCGTCCGTGCGCGCCGCGCCCGTCATCCGCGCGCCTCTGCCATCCGCGCCGCCATCCGCAGCGCCGCGATCAACGAGGACGGGTTTCCCACACCCTTGCCGGCGATGTCGAAGGCGGTGCCGTGATCGGGCGAGGTGCGGATAAAGGGCAGGCCGAGGGTGACATTGACGCCTTCGTCGAAGGCCAGTGTCTTGATCGGGATCAGCGCCTGATCGTGGTACATGCAGATCGCCGCGTCATAGCGGGCGCGGGCGGCGGCGTGAAACATGGTGTCGGCGGAAAGCGGGCCGGACAGGCTGTATCCCTCTTCCCGCAGGCGGACGAGCGTAGGGGTGATCAGGTCCATATCCTCGCGCCCCATCGCTCCGCCTTCACCCGCATGCGGGTTCAACCCGGCCACCGCAAGGCGCGGGGTCGCGATGCCGAAATCCCGCACCAGACCAGCGTGGGTGATGCGGATCGTCTCGGCCAGAAGATCGGCGGTCAGCGCGCGCGGCACCTCGGCCAGCGGAATGTGGATTGTGACGGGAACGACACGCAGCGTATCCGAGGCCAGCATCATCACCACCCGTCCGACCCCGGCAAGATGCGCGAGAAATTCGGTATGACCGGGAAAGCCGAAACCGGCGCCGTCTTTCAGCGCCTTCTTGTGGATCGGACTGGTGCAGATCGCCGAAGCCTTGCCCTGCCGCACCAGACCGGTCGCGCGGGCGATGACGTCGATCACCGATTGCGCATTCGCGGGGTCGGGCTGGCCGAGCCGGGCGGGGGCGGGAAAGTCATGCGCCAGAACCGGCAGGCCCCGGGCGGTCGCAGCGGCGGCCTCCGACGGGTCCGAGATCGCGGCGATGGCGACACCGTCAGGCAAATGCCGCGGATCGCCGAGCCAGAAGAACGGCAGCGCCGGCCCGAGCGCCGCCCAGGCCTTGACGGCCAGTTCCGGGCCGATGCCCGAGGGATCGCCTGAAGTCAGGGCAATCGGCACGGCGCTCATGGGTAGCGGATGATGGCGTTCGCCCGCAATTCCGCCAGATAGGTGTTGGCGTGATTTTCAAGCCGTTTGCTGAACAGAGTCTGGCGTATGTCACTCTCGGTCAGGCCGATATTGGGCTCCGGCACGCGCGAGCAGAGCATCAGGAACACCAACGTCTGGCCATTCGAGCGGGTCAGGTTGGTCGAGACCTCGTGCCGATCCAGCCGCGCCAGTTCCAGCGCGATGTCTGAGGGCAGTTCGGATTGCGGCAAGGTCACCCGGTCCAGCACTTCCGGCGGCTGACCCTGGGCGACGCCGTAAAGATCGTCGCAATGGTCGATCTCGGCGCGCAGCTGGGCGGCGCGACTCAAGGCCGCCTCGGTGCGGCCGCCTGGGATGTAGTAGGCAGCGTAGTCAAGCGTGTTGGCTGTCGGCGCCGCCTCGGCCTCCCTGAGCGCGCGCAGCTGGAAAAGTGCTATCGCGTTCGGGATCGGCAGCGGGTCGGTCACCTCGCCGGGGGTCATTGTCAGGAACTGGGCGGCGATCGGCGGTGGCAGGTTGGCAAGCGGCACCCAGTTCGACACCCGGCCGCCGATCTCGCGGCTTTGTCCGGCGGAAAAGTCGCGGGCGGCGGCGGCGAAGCCCTCGAACGAAGTGATCTGGGTGATCTGCGCGGCCAGTTCCTCGGAGCGGGCGGCATTTTCGGGGGTGTTGGCGGGCAGGAAGAGTTCCGAGATCAGCACCTGCGCTGTGGCGCGCGGATCGACATGCGCCCGTGCGATCTCGACCTCGGTATCACCGATATTGGCCTTGGCGCGGAACCTGCCCTGCACAAGCTCGCGCCAGGCAAGCCCTGCCTTGACGAAATCGCGGAAGGTTTGCGGATCGACGCCTTCGCCCGCCAGATTGTCCAGCAGTTGCTGGCCGGTCAGGTTGGCGCGGGCGGCGAATTCCTCCAACCCGGCGGCCAGCTCTTCCTCGGTCACTTCGATGCCGAACTGTTCGGTCGCATCCAGTTGAACCCGTTCGTCGATCAGCCGGTCAAGCGCCACTTGGTCGAGGTCGCCGGTGCTGTTCAACACTTCCAGCAGGCGCTTGCGCTGCTCGACCTCGTAGCGCGTGACGGCCTTGTCATTGATCAGGGCGACAGGCTGGAACAGGCCTTGAGCGCTGGCGCCGGCGACCAGCGCGCAAAGCAGCGCGGCTGCGGTCAGAAGTCTGGTCAGAAGGGGCATTGGGGTGTTCTGCAAAGGTCCGTCCTGCTTCTTGTTATCAACTACAGCCGCGACGATAGCGCCGCCCGTCGGTGCCAAATCCGTTCAGCCCGACGGAAAAGCCGACATTCGTCGTCGGCTCGACATTAGAGGATGATGTAAAGCGACGCGAGAGGGAAAGATCGAGCGCCACGCATTCGTTCTGGTAGATCAGTCCGAAAGCCGCGCGGGTCGCCTCGCGCGCGGTCACGTCATAGCGCAGGTCGAAATTGCTTTGCCAGTGCCGCGAGATGTCGTAGCGGCCCTGCATCTGGATCTGCGAGTTGAGATCGGGCCGGTTTTCATCGGGATCGGCGACGATGCGGCTATAGCTCGAGGACAGTCCGAAGCGATCGGTCGTCCAGTTGATCCGCGCCTCCGCCTTGGCGATGCTGAAATCCGGTGCCAGCAGCATCCGGGCATCGACGCTGAGGCGGTCGTCCATCTTCACTTGCGTGCCCAGAAGCCAGTCCGAGAACCGGCCATCAAGGCCGCTGGCCCGCGAGAACTGGTCAAGGTCCGAGACGCGGAAGACCCGGCCTGCCGTCACCCCCCACGACCAGCCCGCCGGATCGATCCGCATCCAGTGCGCGCCAAGCGTGGCCCGAAACCCGCGCTCGTAGCGGTCATTGCCGGGAAACCGCGACAGCGCATAAAGATTGCCGGCGTCGAATTCCACCAGTGTCGAGGATTCGTTGGGAACATCGGCACCGAGGGTGTTGGTCCAGGCCAGATGTGCCACCGGTTCGAGCAACTGCGTGGCGCCGCCCGCCTCTTGCCGGATGAAGGGCCAGCGCAGTTCGGCCTCGATCGCCGGGGTGACATGGGTAAGGTAGGGCTCGAAGCTGCTATCCTGGGCGATACGGAAAAGGTCGGCATTGATCCGCCCGCCGATCTTGCCGACCATCCCGTTGGCCAAGATCGTCCGGCGCTGCCAGTCGGCCTGGCCGCCAAGCCGGGTCACGTCGCGGCCGATCACATCCGCATCGGATTGCCGCCTGTGGGTATCGAGTGTCACCTGCCAGCTGCCGTCGCCCCCGATCCCGGCGGGCCGGAAGCGGCGTTCGTAAAACAGGTTGGTCTGGACGTTCGGCAACTGGCTTTCGACCGGCAGTTCCGAGCCGCGCAGCGTCTCGAAAGTCAGCACCTCGACCTCGAAATAGCTGTTGCTGCGGGTGCGCGACAACTCGACCTCATTCACCAGTCGGTCCGCGCCGGAATAGCCGTAATCCAAGAGGTAGGCCGGGTCCGAGGTCAGTCGGACATCGAAACGCAGCTTGAAGTCGCGGGGCAGGTCGAACGCGCCGTTGCCGAACAGATAAGCGCGATGATCCTGTTCCAGATCGTCCTTGGTGAAGGCGGCGTTCAGCGCGATATCGCCGTAGCGGAAGGCCTGCCGGTAACGGGTTTCGAGGGTGCGGGAATTGCTGGTGACGAAGGGTGTCAGGGTGACATCGGCGTGATCGCCGAGGGTGATGAAGTAGGGCACCTTGATGCCGGTGCCGATCCGGGTCGATCGGATGATTTCCGGCACCAGAAAGCCGGTATAGCGGTCGACCGTCGGGTCGGGCATTCTGAGGCGCGGGAAATAGGCGACAGGGACGTTGGCGATGCGAAACTGTGCGCCGTGGAAATAAAGTTGGCGCTTTTCCTGATCGTGGATGATCTTGCGCGCCCGGATCTGCCACAGCGGCACCGGACGGTTGGCGCAGACCTGGCAGCTGGAGGCGACGGTCTGATACAACTGCGAATAGCGTCCATCGACACGCTGGATCTCGGTCGCGGCCACCTGCAACTGTTCATCGAGCACCATCCGGGCGCTTCGCAGAATGCCGTTCTGCAGGTCGGCGTCAAGTTCGGCGGCATCGGCAAAGATCAGGGTGCTGTCGCCCTGTTCCAGAACGATCGGGCCTTCGATCACGAGTGTTTCGGCCGCAGCGTCATAGATGATGCGGGTGGCGCGCAAGCGGGCATCGCGAAACAGCACCTCGACAGAGCCGCTGGCGATAATCGTCTCATCGGCGACGATTTCGACCCGGTCGGCCAGAAGCGACGCGTTCTGAGCTTGGGTGGCGCCGGTCGGCGTCAGGCAGAAAAGCGCCAGCAAGGCTGCAAGGCGGAGGATCATCCATCCTCCAAATGCAGCAACAGGCCAAGCGTCATCAGGATCGCGGCCGCAGGCGGCGCCCAAGCGGCAAGCAGGATCGGGATCTGGCCGTTCTCGCCCAGGATCTGCGCAAAATTACGCACGAAGAAGGTGGCAAAGCCGGTCAGGATCGCCAGCAGCACCATCGTTCCGGTCCTGCCGAACCGGGTATGGCGCATGGTGAAGCCGGCGCCGATCATCACCATCGCCGCCAGCATCAGCGGCAAGGCCAGTTCCATCTGCAACCAGACGCGGTGCTGACGGGCAGAAAAACCGGCACGTTCGAGCCGGTCGATGAAAGCCGGAAGTTCCCAGATCGGGATCGCCGAGGGCGAACCGAAACTGTCACGGATCTGATCGCGGGTCAGGTTCGAGGGGATCGCCAGCGTTTCGCTGATCTCGGCGGTCTGCTCGGGGTTGGCAGTGTCTTTGAAGGTCCAGCGCTTGGCATTGCTGAGTTGCCACGCTCCTTGGGTCAGTTCGGCGCCCTCGGCCTCGACCCGGTAGGTCGGGGCGCCGTCCGCCGAGAAGCCGACGAAGGTAACGCTGAAAAGATGCGTGCCGTCGAGGTTTGACCGCGCGGCGCGGATCACTGTCTGGCCGGTCTCGTCGCCCTGGCGCAGCCACAGCCCCTCTTTGCTGAACGACAGGGTCGAGGCCGAGCGGTCCGAATAGCGATTGGCGATGGTTTCGTATTGCTTCGACGTTGCCGCGACGATCGGGTTGAACATCGCCACTGCTAGTCCGCCGACAAGGAAGGCGACCAGTACCGGCGAAGCGAGGCTGCGCAGGGCTGAACGACCCGCGGCGCGGGTGACGACAAGTTCGCTTTTACGGGCGAGGTTGAGAAACAGCGCGATGGTTGCAAGGATCACGATCAGCGGCAGGATGCGATAAATCCCCTCTGGCACGTTCAGTGCCGTCAGGTGCAGGATGGCGAGAAAGCCGATCTTGTCGACCTCGAACCGACGCAGCTGATCGACCATGTCCAGAAGCGCGTAGAACATGAAAAAGAGCAGCAGCAGCGCCGCGAAGGTCGCCAGGAACCGGCGGGCGAAGTACAGGTCGAGTCTCACGCCGGCACCTGCGTTCCACGCCGTCGGAACACCGCCGGGCGTTCGGCCAGCCACATGAGCGCCCAGAGCACGAACAGCCCCAGCCCGGTAGAGGCATAGGCCAGTGGCCAGAGCGCCTCGTCGCGGGCGGCCATGTCGACCATCATGTTGTCGACGGATTTCAGCAGGATCAGGACCACCACCGCCGCCAGCATCTGCCGCCACAGGCCAAAGCGGCTGAAGCCGCCGACCAGAAGCGTCGCAAAGCCGATCAGCGCCGCGACCAGCGACAGGCTGGCTTGCGAAATGCGGCTGTGGCCCTCGACCAGCAGTTCGGCCCGGGTGCTTGCGGTTGCCCTGACCAGTTCGGCGTTGGGGGAGAGAAGGTCGCGGGTCGACAACTCTCCGGGCCGAGGGCGACCGCTGCCAGCGGACCCCATCATCGAGGTGACATCAAGGGCCAGGTCCTCAAACGCGGTCAGCGACAGTCGTTGGCCAGAAAGCCGCAGGGTCTGGGCGGTGCCGTCGAACATCACCAGCTTGGGGCCGGCATCGTCACGGATCAGCAACGCACGCCGCGCGGTATAGGTCGTGTGCTGGCTTTCAGAGCGGGCATCGGTCAGGAAGACGTCCAGCATCTCGCCGTCGGGGGTGATCTCGCGGATGTAGAAAGTCATGCCATTGGCGGGGTGCAGGAACGTGCCTTCGCGGAACAGCCGGCTGGTCAGGTCGTTGGCGATCTCGGCCCTGCGGTCACGCAATTCGGCAAGGCTGGCGGGGACCAGGAAATGCGTCATCACCGAGACCAGAAGCGCCACGAGGATCGAGAAGACCAGCACCGGCCGCGTCAGCCGCCACGGCGAATATCCGGTCGCCTGCACCACCACCAGTTCGGATTCCGAAGACAGTCGGTTGACCACGTAGACCGAGGCCGCGAAGGCCGACATCGGCATCACCAGACGGATCACGTTGGGCAGGCTCAGGGCGGTGAACTCCAGAAACACCACCGCCGACTGGCCGTTGGCGATCAGCTGGTCGAACAGCACCACGGCGCGGTTGACCCAGTAGACCATGACCAGGACCAGCGAAAAGAAGCCGAACAGCACCATCAACTGCGACAACAGATATCTGTCGAACTTGGCCACTCGGATCCTCTTGTTCCCGGTCATCGCTTTTTTCGGGGACACTAGCTGATTGCCGGGGCCGGGAAAACTCATATCTGGTCAATCGCGGGGCTGAGGACTAGGAAAGGCGAAACACCGCAGAGGAGAGCATCATGAGCACGCCCGTCACCCCGAAATTCATTGCCACCGATCTGGATGCGATTGCCGGGTTCGAGGGCCGCGTCGCGGTTCTTATGGGCGAAGAGGGCAAGCTCGATCAGGGCTCGCGGCGGGTCAACAAGCTGATGCGCGGTGCGCTGGCGCGGCTGACCGGGGCCGAAGAATTCGACAAGATGAAAGAGGCCGAGGCGCGCGATTTCGCCTATCCGAACGGGCTGACGGCGGAGGCGGTGCAGGCAGTGCGCCTGTCGCGCCGGGCCGGCGCTGGCGATGCCCGCAGGGCCGGGGCGGCGATCGGCAAGGCGGCGAAGGGCAAGCCGGTGCTGGTGCTGGCGGGGAACCTCAAGCACCTGTCCGATCTTGCGCTGGGGCTGGTGCTGCGGTGCTACGAGTTCAGCGATCACAAGACCTCAGAGGTCAAGTCGCCGGGGCCGGTGACGGTGATGTGCACCGACCCCGAAGCGGCGCAAGCCGCCTGGGCCGAGGCCGGCGCGCTGGCCGAGGGTGTGTTCTTCACCCGCGATCTGGTCAACGAACCGGCCAATGTGCTGACCACGGTGGAATTCGCGCGGCGTCTGGAAGCGCTGAAGAAGCTCGGCGTGAAGGTCCAGGTCCTGGACGAGGGCGAGCTGGAAAAGCTCGGGATGCGCACGCTTCTGGCCGTCGGCCAGGGGTCGGCCAGCCCGTCGAAGGTCGTCGTGATGGAGTGGACTGGCGGCGGCAAGGAGACTCCGTTTGCGCTGGTTGGCAAGGGCGTGGTGTTCGACACCGGCGGGATCAGCATGAAGCCCGCCGCCGGCATGGAAGACATGACCATGGACATGGGGGGCGCGGGGGTGGTCGCGGGGGTCATGTAGGCGCTGGCCCTGCGAAAGGCCAAGGCCAATGTCGTCGGTCTTGTCGGCCTCGTCGAGAACATGCCGGACGGTCTGGCGCAGCGCCCTGGCGATGTGGTGCGCTCGATGAAGGGCGATACGGTCGAGGTGATCAACACCGATGCCGAGGGTCGTTTGGTTCTGTGTGACGTGATTTGGTATGCGCAGGAGCGTTTCAAGCCGGTCGCCATGGTCGATCTGGCGACGCTGACCGGTGCCATCATCATCGGCCTGGGGCATGAAAATGCCGGGGTCTTCTCGAACGACGACACCTTGTGCAACGCGTTCCTGAAGGCTGCAGGGACTGAGGGCGAGGGCGCGTGGCGGATGCCGTTGGCGCCAGCCTATGACGAACTGATCAAGTCCAACATCGCCGACATGAAGAATACCGGCGGACGGCCCGCCGGCTCGATCACCGCGGCGCAGTTCCTGAAACGCTTCGTCAAGGACGAGACCCCGTGGATCCATCTGGACATTGCCGGGGTGGCGAGCGTGAAGAAGGATACCGACCTGGCGCCGAAGGGCGCGACTGGCTGGGGGGTGCTGGCGCTGAACCGGCTGATCGCCGAGACGTTCGAGGGCTGAGGCCTCCGCGTTTTCCGTGTGACGCCTGTCAGAGGAGGGCAGCAGATGATCATTTCGACCGCGCGACATCGCGACTGCAAGGCCCCGCTTGCCGTTTCCAAGGAACGGGTCGGGCTGAACGATCACGCCGTTCACTGCCACAGGACAGGCGTGATGATCCTGCAGCCGCTGACATCAAGCAAGCACGGTGGTCAGAGGTCAAGCGTCGCCGATCCCGAGCGCCGGCTACGGACCTTCGGGGATCACGGTCCTTGGGCCGGATGTGACTGATGGGGTCCGTCTACTTCTACCACTTGACGCAGGCGCCGCTTGAAGCGACGCTGCCGTCGCTTCTGACCAAGGCGCGCGCGGCGGGCTGGCGGATCGCGGTGCGCGGGGTCGAGGCGAAGCGGCTGGATTGGCTGGATGAAAAGCTGTGGCTTCTGGCCGAGGACGGCTTTTTGCCGCACGCGATTGCGGGCGGCGCATTTGACCGTGACCAGCCGATCCTGCTGACCACCGGAACCGATATGCCGAACGGCGCAGCCTGTCTGATGGCGATCGACGGCGCGCTGGTGGCCCCCGGCGAGGTCGAGGCGCTACAGCGGGTCTGCATCCTGTTCGACGGCAATGATCCCGCGGCATTGCAGGTCGCGCGGGATCAGTGGAAAACGCTGACAGGGGCGGGCTGCGCCGCGCAATACTGGGCGCAGGAAAGCGGCTCCTGGTCAAAGAAGGCCGAAACCGGCGCGTGACGGGCAATGACGGTCATGGCCGCCTACTGCAGGGATATTTTCCAACGAACGATCCGGCCGGGCCCCGTCACCTTCGGCGTGTTTCAGAATTCTTCGACAGGCAGTCAAAACCCTCGAGTCCGGCTCAGCGGGTCAGGATCAGCGTGCCGTCCTCGATCTCGATCCGGCGGAAGCGCTGCAGATAGTCCATGCCCAAAAGCGAATCCTCCAACTCTCCCTGGTTGACATAGACCGTCACGTCGCGGTCGAGGATTCCCCCAAGCCGCATTTCGTTGACCCGGGCGCGGGCGGTGCGGACCACACCGTTGGCAGTGGTCGCCGAGCCGGCATAGACCAAGCTGTCGGGGTCGAGGCCGATGCGCGTGGCGTCGGCTCGGCTCAGGACAACGCCCGTTGCGCCAGTATCGACGACGAACCGGACCGGGGTGTCGTTCAGTTCCAGCACCAGCTGATAGTGGCCATCCGGGCCGCGCGGCACCTCGACGCTTCTGTCGTCGATCACCGACTGGCGCGGCGCGATATCGTCGCGGATATCCGACCAGAGGCCGACACCGGCGATGACTCCGACGAAGATCACGCCCCAGATCGCCGCCTGCTGCGCGGTCTTGCCAAGCGAGGCGCGGCCCTGCGCCACGAAATAACCGCCCACGGCCAGGCCGAGCAGGATAAGGTAGGCCAGTCTTGCAAAATCGTCGCCGGACATGCGAGCTCTCCCTTCGTCCCCTCTAGATAGGAAGGACCGGGCGGATTGTCAGCCCGCCACACCCGCAAGGCCGAACCCGGCCAACCCGTCAAGCACGAACTGCACCGAAAGCGCGGCCAGCAGCATTCCGAGAATCCGGGTGGTGACATTGATGCCGGTCTCGCCCAATGCACGTTCCATCAGGCCGGCACCGAGAAACGAGATGCCGGACAGGACCACGACCGCCACCATCACCAGATGGACGATCAACACGCCCTGCCAGCCATCGGCCTGACCGACCAGCAGGATCATCGTCGCCATCGCGCCCGGCCCCGCGATCAGCGGGATCGCCAGTGGAAACACCGATGGGTCATTGGCGTTCGGGGTCTGGTTCTGGCGGCGCGGGGTGCGGCGTTCGAACAGCATGTCGAGGGCGGTCAGGAACAGCAGGAGGCCGCCGGCGATGCGGAAGGCGGGGATCGAGATGCCGATGAATTCCAGCACCGCCTCGCCGAGCAGGCCGAAAGCGGTCAACAGCATGATCGCGACGACGCTGGCGCGAAGCGCCACGGCGCGGCGGTGGGTATCGTCGGCGCCCTTGGTCAGCGTGATGAAGAGCGGCGCCAGCGCGATCGGGTCGATCACCACGAGAAGCGTCACGAAGGCGGTAATGAGGGCTGCGGTTTCCATTTAAGCGTTCACGCCTTCCAGTTTTTCTAGGGCGTCCAGCCAGAGTTCCTCGGCGCGGTCGAGGCCGTTCATCACTTCGGCATATTTGCGTTGCCAGACCGCGGCCTCGCCGGTCTTGCCATCTTCGTACAGGTCGGGGCTGGCGAGCTTCTTGGCCAGCTTGTCGCGCATCGCGTTCAGCTTGGCGACCCGCGCCTCGCATTTGCGGACCTCTGCCCTCAGCGCCAGCACTTCGTCGCGGGTGGCGGGCGCGCGGGCAGGTTTCGACTTGGCGGGCTTGTCGGCAGGCTTGTCGGAGGCCAGCAGCATCTTGCGATAGGCTTCGAGATCTTCGTCGTAGGGCTGGACGCGGCCATCCTTGACCAGCCAGAGCCGGTCGGCGACGAGGCTGAGCAGGTGCATGTCGTGGCTGACCAGGATCACCGCGCCGGAATAGGCGGTCAGCGCCTCGACCAGCCCTTCGCGGCTTTCGATGTCAAGGTGGTTGGTGGGTTCGTCGAGAATCAGCAGGTGCGGCGCGTCGATGGTGGCGATCAACAGCGACAGCCGCGCCTTCTGGCCACCCGAAAGCCGCCCGGCGACCAGATCCGCCTGATCGGCGTTCATCCCGAAACTGGCGAGGCGGGCGCGCAGTTTGGCCGGTGTCTCGGTCGGGCGCAGGCGGCGGATATGCTCGATCGGAGTTTCGTCGGGATAGAGTTCTTCAAGCTGGTGCTGGGCGAAATAGCCGATCCGCAGCTTGTTAGAGCGCGTCACTTGCCCGCCCATTGGTTCAAGTTTGCCTGCCAAAAGTTTGGAAAGAGTGGATTTTCCTTCCCCGTTACGGCCCAGAAGCGCGATCCGGTCATCCTGGTCGATGCGCAGGGTGAGTTTCGACAGGACCGGTGTGTCGGTATAGCCGACGCTGACGTTTTCCATGTTGATGATCGGCGGCGAAAGTTCCTCTGGCTCGGGGAAGGTGAAGCGGCGCAGCGCGGCTTCCTCTGGCCGGGTGATCGGCTGCATGCGTTCGATCATCTTGAGCCGCGATTGCGCCTGCTTGGCTTTCGACGCCTTGTAGCGAAAGCGGTCGACGAAGCTTTGCAGGTGGGCGCGGCGGGCGTCCTGCTTGCCGGCTTCGGCCTCGGCGACCGCGAGGCGGGCGGCCCGGGTGCGTGCGAAGGTGTCGTAGTTGCCGGAATAAAGCGTCAGCTTGCGGTCCTCGAGATGCAGGATCGCGCCCACGGCACGGTTCAACAGCCCGCGGTCATGGCTGACGATGATCACCGTGTGGGGATATTTCGCAAGGTAGCTTTCCAGCCACAAGGCGCCTTCGAGGTCCAGATAGTTGGTCGGCTCGTCGAGAAGCAGCAGGTCGGGGGCCGAGAACAGCACGGCCGCCAGCGCCACGCGCATCCGCCAGCCGCCGGAGAAGGCCGAGCAGGGTTGCAGCTGCTCTTCATAAGTGAAGCCCAGACCCTTGAGGATGGCGGACGCCCGCGCCTCGGCCGACCAGGCGTCGATATCGGCCAGACGGGTCTGCACCTCGGCGATACGGGCACCGTCGGTGGCGGTCTCGGATTCGTCCATCAGGCGGGCACGTTCGGTATCGGCGGCCAGCACGGTGTCGATCAGAGAAACCTCGTTGCCGGGCACCTCTTGTGCGACACCGCCGATCCGGTGGCGTTGCGGCAGGGTGATCTCGCCGCCCTCAAGAACCAGCTCGCCCCGGATCAGCTTGAACAGCGTGGTCTTGCCGGTGCCGTTGCGCCCGACGAGGCCGACCTTGTGGCCGGTCGGAATGTTGGCGCTGGCACCCTCGAACAGGGGGCGACCTTCGACAGAATAGGTGATGTTCTGGATCTTGAGCATGGGCGGTCTGTGCACCAGGTCGCGGCAATGGTCAATCGGGCGCGGGTGTGTTTGCAGCGTAAGCAGGTTGCCGCAAGCCTCTGGCGGGGATATTTTCAAGACCGGGAAGCGGCTGGTTGTGGCTTTTCAAGCGCCGGGGCGCGTGTTAGGCCAGCGCCGGAATTTGCGGCGGGCATGGGGCCGGTCGCGTTTTGACAACAAGAGGCACGACATGGCCACCGAACGCACGCTTTCGATCATCAAACCCGATGCGACCCGCCGCAACCTGACCGGCAAGATCAATGCCAAGTTCGAGGAAGCAGGCCTGCGCATCATCGCGCAGAAGCGCATCCATCTGAGCACGGCGCAGGCGGAAAAGTTCTACGAGGTCCACAAGGACCGGCCGTTCTACGGCGAGTTGTGCGAATTCATGGCCTCCGAGCCAGTGGTCGTGCAGGTGCTGGAAGGCGAAGGCGCGATTGCCAAGAACCGCGAAGTGATGGGCGCGACCAATCCCGCCGACGCGGCACCCGGCACGATCCGTGCGGAGTTCGCGGAATCGGTTGGCGAGAACTCGGTGCATGGTTCTGACGCGCCAGAGACGGCGAAGCAAGAGATCAGCTATTTCTTCTCTGGTCTGGAACTGGTCGGCTAGGCGTTCCGCCTGACCACGCCGATGGCATCGAGGGCCGCTTCGAAATCGAGGCGGCTCTTTTCTTTTGAGGGTTGGGTACTGGCTTCGGCCTTGATCGCGGCGAAGCGAGCGCGCAGCGCGTCTTTCTCTTTGCCGCGACAATCGTTCCAGGGCCGACCCTGAAGCCCCATTACAAGGGCGTAATAGCCGATGAAATGCGGCTGACCGCCCGATTGCAGGTATTTCAGATAGGCGGCGTCTGCGCCCATGGCGCGCAATTGTTCGGCGGTGGTGATGCCGGCGCGGCCGAAGCCCGTGTCAGAGGCCGGGCCAAGATTGCGGATCGTCGAAACGGGGTCTGGCATCGGGCCCTCCTTGGCCGCGATCCTAACCTGTCGCTGCGGCGATGTCAGCCGCTATTAGATGCTCGCCCAGTCGTCGATCAAGGTGGGTCCGTTCGAACCACTCTCATGCATCGCGCCGCGATTGTCGTCTTGGTCTTGTCGTTGCGGGCCGGTCTCGGTTCGATCGGCCTGCGGAGCCTGTTCGTTCCGCTTGTCCCGTGCGGCGTCTTCCCGGTTTGATCTTGCCATCGTTACTCCAATACCGCCCCTCCGGACGTGTCCTTGCATTTCCCCCTGGCTGCAAGTGTGCGCCTGCAGCGTCCATGTGGCTACAGGACATCAGGCCGAGGTGGCCCGAGCGTGGCAGAAATGCAATCAGATTGGGGCGTTCGGACCGCGTCCTGGAAAGTGATCATCCTTCCGTTTGCGGTGCGCCGAATGGGCGGTCACCGTGTTGGTTTGAAACGGAAAACCGGGCGAGAAGAAACGCGGTCCCCGTTGTCGGGCCGGCGTCTGACACGGTTCAAGCGGAATGCCAAGTCACCTTTTTGCGATCAGGGCCGCGATTTGCTGCGACGTGTCATCAATGCCTCGCACGCTGGCGGATTGTTGCGGTGCGATGGCCGGTCAGGCCCGCGGCGGTGGTCGGCACCGGGTTGGTCTTGAGGAAATGAGGCCAGGTTGCTGCACGGTGTCGCGCCCCTCGCCGCACTTCCCCGGCACCCCGGTTGCGGTTTGGGTGCTTTTGACGCGCTTGCCGGTCGTGCCAACGTGGCGGTCACTCATATTGGCAGCGAGGAGCGACCGATGAACCTTGTGCAATCCAGCCTGGCCGATGCTGCCGCCACCCGCTTGGGCAACGACCAAGATGACTATGAACAGGTGGCCGCGGCCGGACGTCTGTTGCCGCCGGTAAGCCACCCGGAACCCGCGCGCCTTGCGGATCACCGGCACCGGCCTGACCCATCTGGGAAGTGCCGATACGCGCGACGCGATGCATGCGGACGCGACCGAGGGCGCGCAACCCGAATGGTTTTTCAAGGGCGACGGTTCGATCCTTGCGGCCCCCGGTGCCGCGCTGGAAATGCCCGCTTTCGCGGAAGATGGCGGCGAAGGGCCCGAGATTGCCGGAATCTATCTGATCGGAGAGGACGGAACGCCGCTGCGGCTTGGGTTTGCGCTGGGCAACGAGTTCTCCGACCATGTGATGGACCGGCGGAACTACCTGTTGCTGGCGCATTCCAAGCTGCGCGCCTGCTCGGTGGGGCCGGAATTGCGGCCGGAGGCGTTGCCGCAAAGCGTCGAGGGTACCTCTCGCCTCATCCGGGACGGGGCGGTGATCTGGGAGAAGCCGTTCCTGTCCGGCGAGGCGCATATGTCGCACAGCATCGCCGATCTCGAACATCACCACTTCAAATACCCGCAGCACCGGCGGCCGGGCGACGTTCATATCCACTTCTTCGGCACGGCGACGTTGAGCTTCGCGGACGGTGTTTCGACCTGTCCCGGCGATGTGTTCGAAATCACCGCGCCCGGCTTTGGCCGCGCCTTGCGAAACCCGCTGTCGCGCGCTGCGGATGCGGGGTTGGTCGGCGTCAAGCCACTCTGACACCCGGACCTCGAAGATCGAGGGCCGGGCGCAGTCGGCGGCCACCTGGATCAACCGGCCGATTGATAGGCGGTTTTCACGGTCGTGTAGAACTCGGCCGCATAGCGCCCCTGTTCCCGAGGTCCATAGCTCGACCCCTTTCGACCGCCGAACGGGACGTGGAAATCGACGCCTGCCGTGGGCAGATTGACCATGACCATCCCGGCCTCGCTGTTGCGCTTGAAATCGGTCGCATGTTTCAGGCTCTGCGTGCAAATGCCCGACGACAGACCGAATTCGGTGTCGTTCGCCACGGCCAGCGCTTCGTCGTAATCCTTGACGCGGATGACGCCTGCGACCGGACCGAACACTTCTTCGCGGTTGATGCGCATGTCGTTCGTGGTTTCGGTGAAAAGCGCAGGCTGAAGGTAGTAGCCCGGTGTTTCGCGGTTCAGGCGCTCACCGCCGAAAGCCAGTTTGGCGCCCTGATCGCGACCGATGTCGATATACTCGATGTCCTGGTCGAATTGAGACTGATCGACCACCGGGCCGATATTGGTGCCCTCTTTCAGCGCATGATCGACGGTAAGTGTGCCCAGCCTGTCGATCATCGCCTTGACGAACCGGTCATGGATCCCATCGGTCACGATCAGCCGCGAGGATGCCGTGCAGCGTTGCCCGGTCGAAAAGAACGCGCCATTGACGGCGCAATCGATGGCGGTGTCCAGATCTGCATCGTCAAGGACGACCAGTGGGTTCTTTCCGCCCATTTCCAGCTGGAACTTGCGCATCCGCTTGACCGAGGCCTCGGCGACGCGGGTACCGGTTGCGACCGAGCCGGTAAAGCTGATCGCGTCGACGTCGGCGCTGTCGAGGATCGTCTGCCCGACCACCGAGCCCTTGCCCATAACGAGGTTCAGAACTCCCTTGGGAAGCCCCGCCCGGTGCAGGATGTCGACCAGCGCCCACGTGCAGCCGGGCACAAGGTCGGCGGGCTTGATCACCACGGTGTTGCCGTAGCAAAGTGCCGGTGCCATTTTCCAGGCCGGAATGGCGATCGGGAAGTTCCACGGCGTGATCAGACCAACCACGCCGACCGCCTCGCGGGTGATCTCGATGCCGATGCCGGGGCGGACCGAAGGCAGAACCTCGCCAGCCAGCCGCAGCGTTTCGCCAGCAAAGAAGTCAAAGAGCTGCGCTGCACGCGTCGCCTCGCCGATGCCTTCGGCCAGCGTCTTGCCTTCTTCGTGCGACAGCAGACGGCCCAGTTCGTCCTTGCGCGCGGCGATTTCGTCGGCGGCCTTGCGCAGGATGGCATGACGTTGGGCGGGGCCCGAACGGGACCAGGCGGGGAAGGCGTCTTTTGCTGCGGCGATCGCGGCTTTGGCATCCTCTGCCGTGGCGCGGGCGTACTGGCCGACAACCTCGTCGGTGTCGGACGGGTTGATGTTGTCGATCGCCTCGCCGCCGGTCCAGTCTCCACCGATCAGGTTTTGATGCAGGGTCATCTCGTATCCTTTCGTGATTTCAGAGCAATCCGCGTCCCGCGAGATTGCGCATCAGGGCCGCCGAACCGAAGGTCCAGGGCGGGCAGTTGGTGGACAGATCGACGCCGTTGACGAGCGCGCCGAATGCGTCGGATTGGATCGTCACGACATCGCCGATCTTGTGGGTAAAGCCGTCGCCCGGTACGTCGCGGTCCTGGGTCGGCGCGAAAAGAGTGCCGAGAAACAGCATGAAGCCGTCGGGATACTGGTGATGACTTCCGCAGGTCGCGGCCACCAGATCCAGCGGATCGCGGCTGATTTCCGACATCAGGCTGTGGCCGTCAAGCCGGTAGCCATCGGTTCCCTCTATCCGAAGGGTCAGCTTGGCGCACCGCACATCGCCGATGCCGAAGCCATCGTCGAACAGCCGGATGAACGGCCCGATCGCGCAAGACCCGTTGTTGTCCTTGGCCTTGCCCAGAAGCAGCGCCGAGCGTCCTTCGACATCGCGCAGGTTCACATCGTTGCCTAGGGTGGCGCCCTTGATCTGGCCGCGGCTGTCGCAGGCCAGTACCACTTCCGGTTCGGGATTGTTCCAGATGGAAATCGGGTGCAGGCCGACACGCGCGCCCCAGCCGACGCTCGACATCGGCTGGGCTTTCGAGAAGACTTCGGCATCCGGGCCGATGCCGACCTCGAGGTACTGCGACCACATACCGGCCTCGACCAGCGCCGCCTTGACCTGCATTGCCTTTTCCGACCCGGCCTCGAGATTGCGAAGGCTATCGCCGATCAGGGCGCTGACCTGTTTGCGGATCCCCTCGGCCCGGGCGGGGTCGCCAGCGGCGCGCTCCTCGATCACGCGTTCGACCATCGAGCCTGCAAAGGTGACACCACAGGCCTTGACGGCCTGAAGGTCATTGGGGGCAAGAAGGCGCAACCCGGTCTCGGCGAGCGAGCCGGCAACCAGATCGTCGAGTGGCGCCAGCGGCTCGCCCGTCGTGGCCGCGACATGGGCCGCGGGGTCGTCGAGTTCCAGAAGATCGCGCATCGTCGGCGCCTCTTTCGTGGTGATGTCGACCGCCTTGCCGTCACGGACCGTCACCAGCGCCGGTCCGTCGCAATCCGGCCGCCAGACACGCCCGACCAGCATCGCTGCTTCAGGCAAGTGCATTTGGTATTCCCCCATCGTCATCCCCTTTCTTGGCCGCCGGTCATGACCGCGTCACAGCCTCTTCCCGGCATGTCGCAGTCAGTCCAGCGCGCGAAAAAATCCCGTCGGGACCAATCTGTGCGCCACTTTGCAACTCCTTGACAAGCAGGCAGTGCCGGATGGTTCGGAAATTGCCCCGGTTCAGCAGGCCGAATGTCGAGGTCAGCACATCCGCCGCTGCAGTCGCATCCGTGGCGAGCCAAGGGGATCGACATGCTTGGAGAAGACGGGAACAGCGGAGTCATCACTGCGCTGAAGCGCTGGGCGCAGGTCGGCGATGGAGTGCGGTGGCGATGGTCCCCAGGGTGGTTGTCAGCAGTGTCGGACAAACAGGTCATCTGGTCCAATCGCTCCGATGACTGTTCCTGACCGGGTCGGCTGTGATGCGGTCGGACTTTGTGGGCGAAAATGCAGACAAAGCCGTGATTTGACCACCTACATCAGACGCCCGCTCCTGAGTACTTCGCGAGGATGCTCCCGGGCCGCGCTGCAGCATACTGATATACTGGATGCAGAGAAAACCGACGGTGCCGAGGACGGTTCAATGTCCTTTCATGTTGCAGAGATGTTGCTGAAAACAAAAGCCGCTCAAAGGGGCAGCTTGTTACTCTCTTGTTATCGATGAGAGATTTTGGCTCCGGCGGTAGGGATCGAACCTACGACCAATTGATTAACAGT
>JAGXFH010000017.1 GCA_024637315.1 Brevirhabdus sp. | reverse complement strand
TTTGTCACCTCCGGCAGGGCTGCCCCCCTTGCCCTTCACGCGGAAAGCCTCATCCTAGCCTCCGACAAGGAGGCCTTGATGACCAAACCGATCGACCTTTACTACTGGCCCACGCCGAATGGCTGGAAAATCTCCATCGCGCTGGCCGAGATGGAGTTGCCCTACAACCTTAATCTGGTGAACATTGGTGCCGGCGACCAGTTCAAGCCGGAATTCCTGAAAATCTCTCCGAACGGTCGGATGCCGGCGATTGTCGATCCCGACGGGCCGGATGGCAAGCCGATCTCGGTCTTCGAATCCGGTGCCATCCTTCAATATCTGGCGCGCAAGACCGGCAAGTTTGGCGGCCCGACCGGGCGTGATCGGGTGGCCGTCGACCAATGGGTGATGTGGCAGATGGGCGGCCTTGGCCCAATGGCGGGCCAGGCGCATCACTTCTTGAAATACGCCCCCTCAATGGATCCGCCGAATGATCTGCCTTATGCCAAGGAACGCTATCGCAACGAGGTCGGCCGGCTGTACCGGGTACTCGATACGCGGCTTTCCAAGCATGACTACGTGGCGGGCGATTTCTTTTCGATCGCTGATATGGCAATCTGGCCTTGGGCGAGCCTTTGGAAAGGTCAGGGACAAACGCTTGAGGACAAGCCCAATATGGCCCGCTGGCTGACGCGTGTCGGGGACCGTCCCGGCGTGAAGGCGGGGCGCGATGTCGCCTCTGACAAGCGCAGCAATCTGCAGGACGACAGGAAGGCGCAGGAGGTTCTCTTCAGACAGAGGGGCTGAGCGCCTGAGGAGACCGGCAATGATGAACCGCAGGCAAATGGTTTTGACCGGCACGGCGGTTTTGGCAGGATGCGCCGCTGACCCGCGGCTGTTGGGCGGGCCTTTGCCCACTGAAAGCGGTGCGGTTCTGCGGCCGGTCTTTGTGGCAACGAACCGCAAGCCCTCTGCCGATCCTGAACAGGGCTTTGCCGGCCTGCGCTCGGACATGTTGAGTTTCGCCAGCTACGATATCTCGGTGCCACCGGACCGCCGCCCCGGCGAGTTCGCCTTTCCGCGGGAAAACCGCGACGCCAGAACGCAGTTTCTCGTGCAAAGGCAAGAGGCGCTGGAGGCGCACGGGATGATGGCGCGGATCAATGCCGACCTGCGCCGCCTGCCACGCGGCAAGCGCGCCCTGTCGATCTTCGTGCATGGCTACAACGTCTCCTACCCCGCCGCGGTTTTCCGCACCGCGCAGATCAGCGAGGATTTCGGGCTGGAGGGGCCGATCGTGCTGTTTTCCTGGCCCGCCACCGGCAAGCTTACCCATTACGTGCATGACCGCGACAGCGCGCTCTTCTCTCGTGGGGCGTTTGTCGAAATGCTGACGATGCTGACGCGAAGCGAGGCGGACAGCACCATGATCCTGGCGCATTCGATGGGCACGCTGACGACCATGGACGGGCTTGCGGCGCTGTCGCTGATGGGCAGGCAGCACGCACTCGATCGTCTTGACGCTGTGGTTCTTGCACAACCCGACATCGACGTGGACGTGTTCCGCAGCCAAGTCGGCGCGCTCGATCTGGACCGCACGGCCCTGGTTGTTTTCGGGTCACGCCGGGACCGGGCGCTACGGGTGTCGACTTTCATCGCCGGTCGCCATCCGAGGGTGGGATCGGCTGGAAACATCGAGGACTTGCGGCAGATGGGGGTGATCGTCGTCGATCTGTCGAATGTCGAAAGCACCGACAGGATCGGGCATACCGCGTTCCAGACCTCGCCCGAGTTGCTGGCGATCATCCGCAGCGGCGAACTGGCCGAGCGGATCGTGCAAGGGGCGCCGGGGCAGGACATTCTGATGCAGGGCGCCACGCTGACCGGAAATGCGGCGATGGCGATTGCCTATCTACCCTACGTTCTGGTGGGCGACGGTTAAGTTTCATCTTTCTCGACGCCGTATTCGGTCAGCAGTTTGCCCTGCGTCATGAAGAACAGGAAGACGGCGGCGGTCAGGCCGAACGTCTTGAAACTGACCCAGGCATCGGTCGACATCGTGCGCCAGATGAGTTCGTTCAGGAAAGCGAGAGCGAAGAAGAACGCGGTCATGCGGCGCGTCAGGATCATCCAGCCTTCGGGCTTGAGCGGCATCACCTCGTCCATCATGAATTGCAGGTAGGACTGGCCGCGCAGCAGGCCGAAGCCAAGCGCGCCACCGAACAGAAGGTAGATGATCGTCGGCTTCATCTTGAAGAAGCGTTCGTCGTTGAACCATATCGTCAGGCCGCCGAAGATGATGACGAGAACCAGCGTGGCGATCTGCATTTTCGCCAGTTTGCCGGTGAGTCGGTAAAGGATGTAGGTGGTCAGCGCGATGAGCGGCACGAAGATCGCCGTGACGACGATGAACCCGGAATACTCGGTGCCGCCGATGCTGAAGGTGCCATCGCGCAGGCGGAAGTAGAGGATGAAGAACAACAGGATCGGACCCATTTCGAGGGCGAGTTTCAACATCGGGTGGGGTTTCTTCGGGGTCATGTCTGCCTTCTTTGCTATCCGCCCAGTTCAACTATCACAGCACCCGCTGCGATCAATGCCATAAGCAAAAGACGTCGTGGCCCGACTCGTTCCTTCAGGATCACCCAGCCGATAAGAGCGGCGAAGACGGTCGAGGTTTCGCGCAGCACCGCCGCCTCGCCGATCTTGTCGAGCCGGGTCGCCAGCATCACTCCACCGAAAGAGATATAGGCGATCAGCGCACCGGCAAGGCCGCGCAACAGAAGCGGCGCGGCAGTCGGGCGCGCGCTCATTCGGCGGTAGCGCAACCAGGCGAGGATCGGGAAATCGAGGGCGGTTATGAAGAAGAACCAGGCCAGGAAGGTGAACGGGTCCGCGGAAGAGCGGATGCCGAAGGCGTCATAGGTGGTGTAGACCGCCACAAGGATGCCGCCCACAAGCGCCCAGCTGAGGCCAATTTTCAGCGATCTGGGATCAATGACCTCCTCAGTCAGGTTGCGGGCGGCAAGCAGCAGGATGCCGCCCGAGAGCAGCCCGACCCCGAGCCATTGGGTGACGGTGAAATGTTCGTTGAAAATCAGCGCCGCGGCGGCCACCGTGACAAGCGGACCGGTGCCGCGCACGACCGGGTAGACGACGGTGAACGCTGCCTTCTCATAGGCCAGCGCCATCGTCAGCTTGTAGCCGAAATGGATGACAAACGCGCCTGCGAGGATCAGACCGGTCTGCGCCGTGGGCCAGGGCACGAGAAAGAGCGCGATCGGCATCGAGAGCACCGCCAGCCAGAGGTCGATCGAGCCGCGCGTCAGCCACGGATCATGGCGACCCTTCTGCAATGCCCCGAAGATCGCGTGGGCGACCGCCGAGATCAGCGCCAGGATCGTGGCCAGCCGCGCGCCTTCCGGCGTGCCGGCGATGGAGACGAGCCACTCGCTCATGCCGTGGGCTGGCGGGAACCATCCGCCGGATGTCGCGTTAGGGCGCGAGCGAAGGGGCAATTCCGCATGTTTGACAGCCTGCAATCCGATTTCATCCAGCCGTTTTCGGTGATCAGTTGGCAACTGGCCCTTTTGCGGCTGGGTGCCGCGTGCCTTTTGGGCGGCCTCATCGGACTGGAGCGGGAAATCCACGACCATGCGGCAGGGTTGCGGACGCACATCCTGATCGCGATGGCGTCGTGCCTGTTCACGCTGATTTCATTCGATCTGATGGGCGTACCGGTACCAGGCGCGGATGAAGAAACGCTGCGCACCGATCCCCTGCGTCTGATCGAGGCGGTGACGGCAGGCGTCGCCTTTCTGGCTGCGGGCACGATCATCACGCAGGGCGCGCGGGTCCGCGGGCTGACCACCGGTGCCGGCATGTGGATGGCGGGGGCGGTGGGATTGACCTGCGGCGTCGGCAATCTGTGGTTGGCCGGCATGGCCACGGGGCTGTCGCTGGTTGTGCTTTGGCTGCTGTCGGCGCTTTCGAAGATGATCAACCCGAGGGATGACAAGGGCGATTTGCAGAAAGTCGAATAACGCACCTAGCGCGAAGCCCCGGTCAAGGCCTGCGCGAATTCCTCGGGGTCGAACGGTGCCAGATCGTCGATCTGCTCGCCCACCCCGATGGCATGGATCGGCAGGCCGAACTTGTCGGCCAGCGCCACCAGTACGCCGCCCTTCGCAGTGCCGTCGAGCTTGGTCATCACGAGGCCCGAGACATCGGCGAGTTTCTGGAAGACCTCGACCTGATTGAGAGCGTTCTGGCCCGTCGTGGCGTCGAGTACCAGCAAGGTGTTGTGCGGAGCGGTTTCGTCCTTCTTGCGGATTACCCGGACGATTTTCGACAGCTCCTCCATCAGGTCGGCGCGGTTCTGCAGGCGGCCCGCGGTGTCGATCAACAGAAGGTCCGCACCATCCGCCTGCGCCTTGGTCATGGCGTCGAACGCAAGGCTGGCGGGGTCGGAGCCTTCGGGCGCGGTCAACACCGGCACCCCGGCACGGTCGCCCCAGACCTGCAATTGTTCGACCGCCGCCGCGCGGAACGTATCGCCCGCCGCGATCACCACCTTCTTGCCGGCAGCGCGGAACTGGCTGGCCAGCTTGCCGATCGTCGTGGTCTTGCCAGAGCCATTGACGCCAACGACCAGCACCACTTGCGGTTTTCTGGCGTAAAGTGGCATCGGTTTCGCCACGGGGTCCATGATCCGGGTAATTTCACTTGCCAGGAGGGTCTTGATCTCGTCGGCCGACAGTTTCTTGCCGAACCGGCCTTCAGCCATGTTGGCGGTGACGCGCAAGGCCGTGTCGACCCCCATATCGGCGCTGATCAGAAGCTCTTCGAGGCTTTCCAGCATGTCGTCATCCAACTCGCGCCGGATCACCGTCTTATGCTCGCCACGGCCCAAGAGGCGACCGAGAATACCGGGCTTGCGCGGCTCTGTGGCGGGCTCTGCTCTGACCACCGCCTCGGCGACTTCACCAGCGGCAGAGCGCGGCAGGCGCGTCGGGATTTCCTGTGGCGCAGGGTTTGACGGTAATTCGACCAGCGCCGGTTCGGACACCTCCGAGGGCTGGTCCGCCGGAATTTCGGTTGGCGTCGGTTGTGGCGCCTCGGCAGGGGTCGGGGCGGGGATCTCGACCGGGGCCGGTTCAGGCGGCACTTCGCGGGGCGGCGTTGCGGGCTCTGGCTCTGGCTCTGGCTCTGGCTCTGGCTCTGGCTCTGGCTCTGGCTCTGGCTCTGGCTCTGGCTCTGGCTCTGGCTCTGGCTCTGGC
>JAGXFH010000016.1 GCA_024637315.1 Brevirhabdus sp. | reverse complement strand
GTGCGGGATTGCCGGAAGCTTTCGGCGTCGCGGGACATGATCGTGACGTCGACGGCGGGCGCAGAGGATTGCCCCTGCCCGTAACCTGCGGCTTCCCGGCGCGACAGCACCCGTTCGCCGCGCTGCAGGATCGCGGGTACCTCGTCCGGTTTCAGCCCAGCCCAGCCGCCAGAATGCATGCGGGGAGCGTTGGCAAATGCCATGGCTGGCACCATGCGGCGGTTGCCCGCCAAGCCGACCGTGCCGCCGGAATGCAGAATGTCGGCGAACAACCCACCCGCGCCGCCGAGCGCGCCGGACAAAGCATTGGCAATCGGCCCAAGAATAAAGCGCCGCGCCGCCAGCTTGGCCAGATCGGCGATCATCGAGGTGACGAGATCGCGAAAGTCGAGTTTGCCGGATTTGACAAACTCGCCCACGGCATTCTCGGCCGAGGTGAACGCCCCAACCAAGGTGTTGCCAATATCGCCGCCGATGTCGCGGGCCTTGGCCGCATAGTCGGCGAGGGTCGCAACGGCAGCGGCCCAGCCGGTCTTCGCGGCCTCGGCACCTTCCGTGGCGGCCGCACCAGCACCATTCGCAGCATCCACGGCCGCGCGCCCGGCCGATGCAATGGCATCGTCAAAGCGGCCAGCGGCATCGGTTGCCCCTGCAAGTGCGGTCTCGCCATCGCTGCCAGCACTGGCGACGGCGTTCTGCAACGCCTGCCAGCTGGTAAGTGGGGCCAGTGCCCCGGCAGCCAGATCGTTTGCCACCGCGCGGTAGGTGTTCGCCGCGCCCAGCGCTTCGCGGGAAATGTCGGTCAGACCAAAATCCGGCACGGCCAGCGGGTTGTCTTCAAAGGCCCGATCAAAGGCGTCACTTGCGGCCGTGCCAGCCCGGGTCGCGGCTCCGGCGAAGCGGTTTTCGATCTCGCCAAGGTCCAGATCGCCCAGGATGGTAATTCGACGATCCGAGCCCAGCGTTTCCAACCCGGTGTTTATGCCTTCGATGAAGCCGTTGATCCGCGCCACCACGCCGTTCAGCATGCTCTTGACGCCCTCGATCAGACTGTTTGCCGCCTGAAACACCAGATCGCCGATGGCCGCGGGCAATAGACCCCAGATGGCCTTGATCGCCTCAAAGGCACCCTCAAAGGTATTGGCGGCAGCGTTGCCGAAACCGACCACACTTTCGATGGCGCTCTGCATCCCGCTGGCCGCATCTGCTTTGATGTCGAAGAACATCGCGGTGGCCGCAGCCCCAGCAGCCGTCGCTCCCAGTTTGATGCGATCCCAGACCTCGATGACGACGTCTTTCAGCAATCCCATTGCGGCACCAAATCCACCTGCGGCGGACACCAGCCGCGTGAACTGAAACACCAATTCGCCTGCGCCGACGATAAGCGCACCGATGCCGGTGCGGATCAGCGCCCCGCGCAGGATCACGAGACCGGTGGCCAAGCTGCTGACCGACAAGGCGGCAGCGGCCATACCCGCCACCCAGCGCCCCGCCATCAGGGCGGCAAAGGTCGCCGCATAGGTGGTTAGCCGCCCGATATTGTCGAAGAGGACAGTGATCGCGATCCCGATCGGACCGGTGGTACGCGCCAATGCTGCGAGGGCATTTGCGATCGCTTCCAACGCAGGGGCAGCGGCGACCGTCAACTGGTTCGAGACCCCGCGCCAGATCAGCCCCAGACGAGAGAGCGCGTCATTGGTGCGTTCGATCTGATCGGCATCCTGCTCCGAGACCACCAACCCGAAATCGCGCACATCCTGCGTGGCCTGCCGTAGCGTTGCGCTGTCGATCCGGGACATGGCGATGCAGCCTTCCTCGCCGAAAAGCTGCCCCGCCACTGCCGCACGCTCCGCCACCGGTACGAAATCCGTGATCGCCTGATTGATCTGGGCAATCCGTTCATCGAGCGGCAATGCCATCAGGCCGGTGGCGGAAAGACCCAACCGATCCAGCGCATCGCCCGCAGGTCCAGTGCCAGCGGCCGCTTGCGACAAGCGCCGCGTCAGATCCTTGGTCGCTTGTTCGATACCGGTCATGGCAACCCCGGCCAGACCGCCCGCGCGTTCCAGCACCTGAATACTGGCCACGGTGGTATCAAGCGATTGCGCGAGCTTTGCCTGCGCATCTACGGCTTCCAGCCCCGATCGGATCATCGCCACGCCTGTAGCGGCCGCTGCAGCGGTTACAGCGGCCAGAGCCAATCCAACCCGGCGCGCAAAGCCAACGAGACGTGCGTTCGCCATTTCCATCTCCGACGAGAGACGTCCAAAGCCACGCGCTCCGGCCTCGCCGACGCCTTCCAACTCGGCGCGCACCTGTCGTCCGCCGACCGCCGAAAGGCGGACGCTGACCTTCTTCTCAGCCATGGTTTTCTCCGATTTGTTCGTTCAGCTTGCGCACCATCACCGCCTCGATCTCGGGCAGCAGTTCGGCGGTGATCAGGGTGTTGACCCCGAGCGCCTGCGCCAGCGCGAGGGCCGTGCCCATGTCCCAGCCCAAGACCGCGCCGGGGATGACGCGTAACTGCCCGCCCAGGCGGCCGACCAGATCCCAGACCTGCCAGCCGTCCTGTGTGTGCGGGCGGTTTAGTCTTGCCGGGCAATCCGGGCAGTTGCGCTCGCGGCCCTCGTAGGGTGCGCAGGCGGCGCAGTAGCGATCGCCCCCGCCGAAGGACCAGTCGGCAAGGGCGCAGAGGCGTTTTTTTCCGCGTCCAGGATCAGGCCCCGCGCGACGTACTGGGTTTGGAACGCCTCGAAGATCGGCCAGATTTCCAGCAGGGCGTCGATGCCGTCCGCTGAAACCGGGACAATATTGCCCGCGTCATCACCTACGCCTTCCCAATCCAGCACGGCGCGACGGGCGACGGCTTTCGCCATGGCCAGCGCCAGCTCTTCGGTCGTGGCTGTCTCTGGCATCGCCTCGATGGCGGCATCGGCCCGCGCGGAGACCATGAGCGCGGTGGTGAGCGGGCCCACAAGCAGGCGCAGGCCTGGGGTAAGATCGAGCCATTGCGGGGTGGCGGTCAGGTTCAGTCGGATCATGGTCAATAACTCGCAATGCTGTTGATGAGGGTGGCGGTGCACATCCGGGCGGGGCTGGTGGCTTTCGCGGCCTGCCAGTCGAAACTGGCCTGCACGCCCTGCGGCCCGGCGATTTCGATGCGGGGGATCGGCAGGTAAACGGCGTGTGCCGTGAACGTGAAACTCGCGTTTGCCCCGAGGCTGTAGTTGAACTCCAACTCGCAGGGTGTGCCGTCGATGGCTTGGATGACGAGTGTGCTGTCGGAGAACCGCACTTCGATGCGGCCGGTCAGCGCAGCCATGGTCGGGTCGGCCCCGTCGATACGGCCATCACCGCGAATGGTCTCGATCCGGTCGAGATTATTGGAATAGGTGATCTCGGCCGAGACGACGTTGCCGAGGCTGCTGCCGTTGCGTTTCACCGTGCCGTTGAAATGACCAAAGCGTTGTAGGCCAAGAGCGGTCGGGGTGCCAACGGCCGTTGTTGCAGCGATGGTTTCGCCTTGTGCGATCAGCTTTGCCGAGGCAGTCAAAAGGCCGGACCGCTGCATCTGCCAGGATAGCTGGTCCAGCACGCAGCCGGAATACATCGCATAGCGTGGCACCTCCGGCATCGCTGTCTCGATCGACATGCTGGGCAGCGTCCAGTTGCCCGATTGGAACGTGTGGGTCTTGGGCGTGGTGCCGGTGGTGGTGGGCTGACCGAATGCTGCCTTCAGCCAATAGCCAAAGGCCTCGACATCGATTGGCACCACGACGTCGCCGTCTGCCGTGACCGCGTCCTTGATCGGGGCCAGTGGATCGCGCCCATATCCCAAGAGTTCGGATTCCAGCAGCGGTTGCTCCGAACCCAGCGTCGTCCGGGCGAAGGGCATCAACCGGAACCCGCTGACCGGCGGGGTGCCGTAAACCGTCTCAAAGCCAAGCGCCATCTGCGCCCGGGCGCCTTGCGCTCGTGCCATGTCTTTCTCCTTATTGTTGGGGTGTCAGGCCAGCGAGCCCGCGGTGGTGTAGTGCAGCAGGACGGTGAT
Organism: Brevirhabdus sp.; assembly: GCA_024637315.1. Lineage (GTDB taxonomy): Bacteria > Pseudomonadota > Alphaproteobacteria > Rhodobacterales > Rhodobacteraceae > JAHEAO01. Next base: position 1,275 of record JAGXFH010000016.1, on the reverse strand, counting down.
CACTGCCGCCTTCAGGCTTACGGTGCCTTCAACGGGCAGATCGACCGAGGCCGGGGCCTCCGCCTCGACCCAGTCGCAGAGGCCGCCGAGGGTGCGGTCGGCTTCCAGCGTGGTGCCGATGCTTGCGACTAGGGTGTCGAAAGCGGTCGCCCGGTCCTTTGCTGCCTGGACGATCACCTCCAGTTCTGCGCTGTGCTGATAGTGATAGCGTAGGGGCGACAGCGTGACTTCCGGCTCGCCGGGTTGGCCATCGCGCAGGATGATTAGCCCGGCTGACGGAATACGTTCGGGCAGGACCTCGTCACGCAGGACCGTGGCGGCTAGCAGTTGAAGCCGCGCGTGCAGCGCGGCGAAGATGGTTTCGCGGGTGGTGGGCATGTATCACCTCAGATAGTGATGCTACAAAATCGCGGTTGGGGTGAGGGAGACATCGCTCGCATTGAGGGTAGCTGCCCAGTTGCTGAAGTCGGCGGCGATCGGGTTCTGGTACAAGCCACAATGAATTGCCGCAGTGCTGATCTTGCTGACATTTGGGCTTTCCTTATGGGGTGCTCCGCTAATTTAAATTGGCCCAAAGCTTGAGGCCCGAAGGTATCAGATGAATAATTATGACAAGAAACCAGACTCCCATGTTGCTTATGGAGCCGCTATGGACGGCGTGGCCGCCGTTATCGCCAGCGTCTCAATAGTCGGTCGCTATTGGTGGAATGTTCAGATGCAGATCTTGCGGAAGGTCGGAATCATGCCGCTTTTCAAGGCTCACTGGTGGCTATTTTTCATTGTTGGATTCCTTCTATTGGCGCTTCTGCCCCCGCTTGGGATTGTATTCGTTATCAGCTCTTGGTGCGCTGGTCAGATGGACCCTAAGTCGGAGGATGATTTCGTTGTGCCTCTGCGACATGAGACGGGCGAAAAGGGCGTTGCCGTTGAAGTTGAAGTTGAAAATCGGTCCGATTTTGCACACCGCCAGAAGCGTGTCTCGGATGACGATATGCGAGAGGACGTCAATATTGCAGCAGGACTCTCGCACGTGAGTTTTCTTCGCGCTCTTGAACGTGAAGTTGATGATGCAGAGTTCGCGGCTGCCGCTCTGGGCGCTTTCGATGGTACGGTTCAAGCCTTTGAATTGGAACCTACCCACATTGAAATGATGACTATGGGCGCAGCTTTCATATTTAGACAACTTAAGGAATTAGATCGCCTGAATGAGATCGATCCCGAAAGAATTGCATATTTGACCACAGAAGCGATGCATTCTGATGCCTTAAAGGAGAT
>JAGXFH010000015.1 GCA_024637315.1 Brevirhabdus sp. | reverse complement strand
TGGTGCCCCCACACGGACTCGAACCGCGGACCTACTGATTACAAATCAGTTGCTCTACCAGCTGAGCTATAGGGGCACGGGCGGCGATGTAGCAGTGCCGCGGGGGTGTGACAAGTCGAATTGGCGGTGTCTCAGCAGATGGTCGGGATCGGACCAGGGCACTTCACGGCGACCGTGCATCCTTGCGCGGATCGGCTGATCGGCTATCAAGCGGAAGGCCCATGCGGCCGAACCTGACGGGGAAGACCCATGAAGATCACCGCGGTCATCAGCCACATCCTGCAATATGACATGCCCGAGGAGTTGGGCTATTCGCAGCAATACTACGCCAGACGCTCGGCGCATCTGGTCGAGGTGCGGACCGATGAGGGCCTTACCGGATGGGGCGAGTGTTTCGGAACCGGCACGGTGGCGCTCGCCAACAAGGGGATCGTGGAGAAGGTCATTCAGCCGATGATCCTGGGCGACGATCCGATGGACCGCGATGTGATCTGGCACAAGGTCTACAACCTGATGCGCGATCACGGGCAGAAGGGGATGCCGCTGCAATCGCTCTCGGGCGTCGACATCGCGCTTTGGGACATCGCGGGCAAGATCGCCGGTCTGCCGCTTCACAAGCTGATCGGCGGCGCGCATCGCGACAAGGTGCAGGCCTATGGCTATGGCATGATGCTGAAGCGCGAAAGCCTCGCGGATCATGTCGCGCGGTTTGCCGATGAAGCCGCGGCGATCCGCGACATGGGTTTTGCCGCCACCAAGATGAAGGTCGGTCTGGGGCCGAGGCAGGATGTGAAGCTGTGCGAGGCGGTGCGGCGTGGGATCGGCGACGACTTTCCGTTCATGGTCGACGCCAACCATTGCTACACAACACCTGACGCATTCTTCGTCGGGCGAGCGCTGGAGGAGCTCGACGCCTATTGGTTCGAGGAACCCGTCGCGCCCGAGGATCACGACGGCTACCGTGAATTGCGGGCCGGGCTGAAGGTCAACATCTCGGGCGGCGAGGCCGAGTTCAACCGCTGGGGCTGGCGGGCGATCCTGGAAAATCGCGGGCTGGACATCGCGCAGCCGGAAGTCTGCGCCTTGGGCGGGATCAGTGAATATCTGCGGGTGCTGGCACTTTGCCACGCTCATTTCACCCCGGTGATCAACCACGTCTGGGGGTCGGCCGTGGCGGTGGCGGCGAACCTGCAGCTTCTGGCCGCGATGCCGCCGCTGCCGGGCGGCTTGCATCCGTGGCAGCCGATGCTGGAATTCGACACCACCGACAACAAGTTCCGCGATGATCTGCTGGTCGAGCCGCTGGACATCCAGCGGCAGGTCAAGACGTCGGGCGGGTATGTCGGCATACCGGGCGGACCCGGCCTTGGGGTCGAGCCGGACAGGGTCTTCATCCGCCGCTACGAGGTCGACGGCTGATCTGCGGGCGTTGGACGGGGTGCGGTCCTGCAAGGGCGATCCGAACGCGCCGCGGCCATGCGGGCGGGCGTCCGAACCCGTCATGTGTCGGCATCGTCACCCACTTTTACGCGCAATTTCGACGGTGCCGATCCCCCGATCGGGCCGGCGATCGGGGGGCGGAAATTGCCTGTCACCCCCCTTCCAAATCCCGATCTGCCGGACTAGCGTCGCGCCATGACAGATGAAGCGAACCTTGGCGTCGATATCGGCGGCACCTTCACCGATGTGGTGCTTGAATTCGGGAACACTCTGTTCTCGGCCAAGGTGCTGACCACTTATGCAGCCCCCGAAGACGCGATTCTCGACGGGCTGGCTCAGGTCTGCGCAAAGGCCGGACTGGCGCCTGACAGGCTGACCCGGATCATCCACGGCACCACTCTGGCCACCAATGCGCTGATCGAACGGCGCGGCGCGAAGACTGCCTTCATCACCACGCAAGGCTTCCGTGACGTGATCGAGATGCGGACAGAAAGCCGGTTCGAACAATATGACCTGAACCTGCAGCTGCCGCTGCCGCTGATCGCCCGCAATCACCGCCATACAGTCCGGGAACGGGTCGACGCGGGCGGCAACGTGCTGATCGCGCTGGACCGGGCAGAGGTCGAGGCTCTGGCGCAGACGCTGACCGGCTATGACAGCATCGCCGTCGGCCTGCTGCACAGCTACCTCAACCCGGCGCATGAACGGACGATCCGCGACGTGCTGGCAGAGCGACTGCCGGGGGTCAGCGTGTCGCTCTCTTCGGACGTGTCGCCGCAGATGCGGGAATACGAGCGCTTCAACACCACCTGCGCCAATGCCTATGTCAAGCCGATGATGGAATCCTATCTCGGTAGGCTGGCGGACCGGCTTGCCGGGGCAGGGGCGGACTGCCCGATCTTCCTGATGCATTCGGGCGGCGGCATCATCTCGCTGGAAAGCGCCGCCGAGTTTCCGGTACGGCTGGTCGAAAGCGGCCCGGCGGGCGGCGCGATCTTTGCTGCCGACATCGCGCGGCGGCATCGGCTGGACAAGGTGCTGTCGTTCGACATGGGCGGCACCACCGCCAAGATCTGCCTGATCCGCGATGGTGCGCCGAAAACCGCGCGGGTGTTCGAGGTGGCGCGATCCTACCGGTTCAAGAAAGGCTCTGGCATGCCGATCTCGATCCCGGTGATCGACATGGTGGAAATCGGTGCCGGCGGTGGCTCGCTGGCGCATGTCGATGCGCTGAACCAGATCCGGATCGGCCCGGAAAGTGCCGGGTCCGAACCCGGCCCGGCCTGCTACATGCGCGGCGGCACGCGGCCCGCGGTGACCGATGCCGATCTTGTGCTCGGGCGGCTTGATCCGGCGAATTTCGCGGGCGGCTCGATTCCGCTCGATCCGGCCCTGTCGGGCAAGGCGATCGAAACGCATCTGGGCGACAAGCTGGGGATGGACGCCCTGACCGCCGCCTTCGGCCTGTCCGAGGTGGTGGACGAGAACATGGCCAATGCCGCCCGCGTCCATGCCGTCGAGAACGGCGAGGATCTGGCCGATTACACGATGATCGCCTTTGGCGGTGCGGCGCCGCTGCACGCCGGGCGGCTGTGCGAGAAACTCGGCATCGACCGGCTGCTGGTGCCGCCGGGGGCCGGGGTCGGTTCCGCCATCGGCTTTCTGCGCGCGCCCTATTCCTTCGAGGCAACGCGCAGCGTCTACATGCGGCTCGACGCGTTCGATCCCAGGTCGGTCAAGGCGCTCTTCGCCGAACTCCGCGACGAGGCAGAGGGCTTCGTGCGGTCCTGCGACGCGGACGCCACCGTGCTGGCCGATTACAAGGTCTACATGCGCTATGTCGGGCAAGGCTGGGAGATCCCGGTGACGCTGTCCGAAGCCGAGGCGAAAGACCCCGCCGCCGCAGCCTTTCTTGCCCGTTTCGAAGAAGCCTACACCTCGCTTTTCGGCCGCACCGTCGCAGGTCTCAGCGTCGAGATCACCGTCTGGGCGGTCAATGCGACCACGCCCGTCGAGGATCCCGTGCCGGTGGCCGAGGCCGCCAGCACCACCGATGCACCCGAGGACAGCCACCGCCAGATGTTCAGCGCAGCCGATGACGCGCTGACCCGCGCCGGCGTGGTTCAGCGCAACCGCATCGGCGACGGGGTTCGCATTGCCGGCCCCGCGATCCTCACCGAGGATGAAACCACGATCATCCTGCCGCGCGGCTTCACCGCCACCGGCCGCGCCGATGGCGTCATCGACATCCGGAGGCAGGCATGAGCAGCGTCGCCAAGCAGATCATGTGGAACCGCCTGATCTCGATTGTCGAGGAACAGGCGCAGGCGCTGGTGCGCACCGCCTTCTCGACTTCGGTCCGCGAGGCGGGCGACCTCTCGGCCGGGGTCTATGACGACATGGGCCGGATGCTGGCGCAGGCGGTGACCGGCACGCCGGGCCATGTCAACGCGATGGCCGACGCCGTGGCGCATTTCATCCGCGAGATCGGCGTGGCGACAATGGCCGAGGGTGATGTCTACATCACCAACGATCCCTGGATGGGCACCGGCCATCTGCACGACATCACCGTGGTCAGCCCGGCCTTTCATCAGGGTCGCCATGTCGGGTTCTTCGGCTGCACCGCTCATGTCGTCGATGTCGGCGGGCGCGGCTTCGGCGCGGATGGCAACTCGATCTACGAGGAAGGCGTGCAGATCCCGATCATGCGCTTTGCCGACAGGGGCGAGGTCGATCGGACGCTGGTGAAGATGCTGCGCGTCAATACCCGCGAGCCTGATCAGCTGATCGGCGACATCTACGCGCTCGCCGCCTGCAACGAGATCGGCCAGCGCCGGCTGACCGCGATGCTGGCGGAATATGGCGATGCCGACCTGGCCGGAATCGCCATATTCATCCTCGACAATTCGCGCCGCGCCACGCTAGAGCGGATCGCGGCGCTGCCACGCGAAACCGCCAGCGCGAAGATGACGATCGACGGCTATTCCGCCCCGGTCGATCTCTGCGTGACGCTGGACATCAAGTCCGACCACATCGCCTGCGATTTCGCCGGCACCAGCGGACTCGACCCCAAGGGGATAAACGTGCCGATGGTCTATACCAAGGCCTATGCCTGCTATGCGCTGAAATGCGCCATCGCGCCCGACATCCCGAACAATGCCGCCTCGCTGGAGCCCTTCCGGATCACCGCGCCCGAAGGCTCGATCGTCAATGCCCGGCGCCCGGCGCCGGTGGCCCTGCGCCATGTCATCGGCCACCTGATCCCCGACACGGTCTATGGCGCGCTGGACCAGATCCTGCCCGATACCGTGCCCGCCGAAGGCGCAGGCGCGCTCTGCAACTTCCAGCTTTCCCTGCGCCCGACGCGTCAGGGGGGGCGGCGGGCCGAAGTGCTGACCTTCAACTCTGGCGGCTCCGGGGCAAGGCCGACGCTCGACGGTCTCAACGCCACCGCCTTCCCCTCGGGCGTCATGACGATGCCTGTCGAGGCGACGGAACATGCCGGCCCGGTGATCATCTGGCGTAAGGAACTGCGGCCGGATTCAGGCGGCGCGGGGAGACATCGCGGCGGCCTGGGGCAATACATGGAAGTGGGCGCGCGCGAGGGGCATGAATTCGACTTCTCGGCGATGTTCGACCGGGTGAACCACCCGGCGCGCGGCCGCAACGGCGGGCAGGCGGGGGGGGCCACCGAGGTGGCGCTGGACGATGGCACCAGCCTGCCGGGCAAGGGCCGCAGCCATGTGCCGGAAGGCGCGAAGGTGATGCTGGCATTCCCCGGCGGCGGCGGCTACGGCGATCCGGCGCTGCGCGACCGGGCAGAGGTGGTCCGCGATCTTCGGCTTGGCTACCTGTCGGAAGCGGTCGCGCGGCAGGTCTACGGGCTGTCGGATGCCGAGGTCGCAGCGGCGAGGCAGCCCTGATGTCGCTCGATTCGATGCCCAGGCACAGCGTCTACGATGCCGTGATCATCGGCGGCGCGATGATCGGGTCCTCGGTCGCATGGTGGACCGCGCGGAACCCGGATTTCCGGGGCCGGATACTGGTGATCGAGCAGGATCCGACATACGAATTCTGCTCGACCAGCCACACCAATTCCTGCATCCGCCAACAGTTCGGCTCCGAGATCAACATCCGCATCTCGCAATTCGGTGCCGAATTCATAAAGAACTTCAAGACCTTCATGGACGATCCTGAAGCGCCAGAGATCGCATTGCATGCTTTCGGCTATCTTTACCTCGCCGACACGCCCGCCTTTGCCGAGGTGCTCCGGGCCAACCAGCGGATGCAGGCCTCTCTGGGTGCGGGCACCCGCATCCTGACGCCCGGCCAGATCGCCGAGGCCTGGCCGTTCTACGATCTCGACGGCATCATCCTGGGATCGCACAACCCGCTCGACGAGGGGTATTTCGACGGCGGCACAATCTTCGACTGGTTCCGCCGCAAGGCCCGCGCTCTGGGAGCCGAGTATATCCGCAACGAAGTCACCGGCATCTCCCGCGACGGCGGCCGCGTAACCGAAGTCACGCTGGCCTCGGGCGAGACAATCGGCGCGGGAACCGTCATCAACGCCTCTGGTCCGCGGGCCAACGTCACGGCGCGGATGGCGGGCCTCGATATCCCGGTCGAGCCGCGCCGCCGCTACACCTTCATCTTCGACGCGGCAGAGCGACTGCCCAAGGACCTGCCGCTGACCATCGACCCGTCGGGCGTTCATATGCGCACCGATGGACGCTATTACATGGCCGGTTGCCCCCCGGACGACGATCCGGCGGTGGCGTTCGACGATTTCGCGATGGATCACGGTATCTGGGAGGAAAAGCTCTGGCCCGCCATCGCCAGCCGCGTTCCAGCGTTCGAGCGGGTCAAGGTGATCAATTCATGGGTCGGCCACTATGCCTACAACACCCTCGACCAGAACGCGATCGTGGGGCCGCATCCCGAGGTTTCGAATTTCATTTTCGTCAACGGCTTTTCCGGCCACGGGTTGCAGCAATCGCCGGCGATGGGGCGAGGCGTTTCGGAACTGATCGTTCATGGCGGCTACCGCAGCCTCGACCTGTCGCCGCTTGGATACGAGCGTATCGCCGCCAACAGCCCGCTGCTGGAACGGGCCGTCATCTGAAGAAAGGGAGAATCCGATGAAAAAGATCGTGCTGACAGGCGCTTGCGGAAATCTGGGCAACGCGCTGCGCGACCCGCTGTCGAAAATGGCCGATGAACTGCTCTCGACCGATATCGCCGAAGCCCCCGCGACGCTCTTGCCCAATGAAACCTTCCAGCGCGCCGATCTGGCAGAGATGGATCAGGTCGCTCCCCTCTTGGAAGGGGCCGAAATGGTCGTGCATTTCGGCGCCTACGTGGATGAGGGTCCGTTCGAGAAACTGCTCGGCCCGAACTATATCGGCGCCTACAATATCTGGGAGGCGGCGCACAGGCACGGGGTGCGCCGGGTCGTCTACGCCTCGTCGATCCATGCGGTCGGGCTCGAGGCCACCAATGCCGGCATCGACACCGACACTCCGCACCGCCCCGATACGTTCTACGGGCTGGCCAAATGCTTCGCCGAGGATCTGGGCCGGATGTATTGGGAAAAGCGCGGGCTCGAGGCCGTCTGTCTGCGCATCCTGTCCTGCACCCCGGAACCGCAGAACGTCCGCGCGCTTGGCACATGGCTGTCCTATGGCGATATGGTGCGGCTGGTGCAGCGTGCCGTCGATTCCCCGACGGTCGGCTTCACCGTGGCCTACGGCGTCTCGGCCAACACCCGCGCGCCGGTCAGCAACCACAAGGTCGGGTTTCTCGGCTACCAGCCGCAGGACAATGCGGAAGACTGGGCAGAGGCGCTGTTCGCCAAGGCCGGCAGCGCCGACCCGCAGGATCTGGCGCAGACCCGGCTGGGCGGGCCGTTTGCAAGCGTGCCGCTTGGCGAAAGCGGGATCGCCGGCATCCAGAAGATGAGCGAAGGCAAAAGCTGACGGTGCCGAAGCCGCGCTTTTTCGCAGGGTCTCGTTTTGCGGTCGAGTGGCACAGGATCAGGTGCGGGACACCGCCGGACCGGACGGCCGCATCGCGTCGCTGCAGGCCATCGGCACATGCCGACCGCGCCCCGGTTCGCCAAGCACTGCACCATTGTCCACGATCACATCGCCTCGCGACAGAACGGTTTCGGGCCAACCTGTCACGCTGAACCCCTCAAACGGGTTGTAGCCGGCGTTGTCGTGCAGATCATTCGCGCCGAAGGTGCGCCGGGTGGCGGGGTTCCAGATCGCGATATCCGCATCCGCGCCGACCTCGATCCGGCCCTTGGCGGTCAGTCCGAAGATCTCGGCCGGCGCGGTGGCCGTCAGCCTGACGAACGCCTCGATCCCGATCCGCCCCTCGCTGACCATCGCGTTGAACATCAGGGGCAGGCGCGTCTCTAGCCCCGGCATGCCGTTGGCGATCCGGTTGAATGGAGCTTCTGCGCCGTTCGCGAACTTGCCGCTTTGGTCCATCCTGTAGGGCGCGTGGTCCGACGAGACGATCTGCAGGTCGCCCGTCGCCAGCGCTTGCCACAAGGCGGCCTGATCGTCGGGGCTGCGCTGCGGCGGGCTGCACATGAAGGCAGCGCCCGCCATTTCCGGCTTGTCCAGAATATCTTGGGTCATGAACAGGTAATGCGGGCAGGTTTCCGCGCTGACCTTCAGACCGGCCGCCCGCGCGCGGCGGACGATCTCCGCACCCTCGCGGGTCGAGATGTGGAACAGCATGATCGGCTGGCCGGTAAAGCCGGAAAACCGGCACATCCGTTCCAGCGCCTCGATCTCTGCCAAACGGGGATGCGAGGCGGCGTGGTGCATCGGCGCGGTTTTGCCCTCGGCCAGCAGGCGCGCGGTCATGTGCCGGATCAGCCCGTCATTCTCGGCATGGAAACAGACCAGCGCGCCATGCTGCCTTGCAGTCGCATGCACATCGAGGATGGCATGATCCTCCAGCCGCACCTTGTCGTAGGTCGTGAAGATCTTCAGCGACCGATGGCCCTGGCCGATCAGGTGCGGGATGTCGTGCGACAGGTTCTCGCCCGAGATGTCCGCCACGATGATATGAAACGCATGGTCGACAAGCGCGCCGCGCGCCGCCAGACCGGCATAATCCGTCACCACGTCTCGGATCCGCTTGCCGGGATGCTGCGCGGCGAACGATACCACCGTGGTCGTGCCGCCGAAGGCTGCCGACCGTGTCGCGCTTTCCCAGGTGTCCGCGTTCATCAGTCCGGCGCCCGAAACCTGTTCGATATGGCAATGGCTGTCGACGCCGCCGGGCAGGACGTACCGGCCGGTCGCGTCGATCTCGCTGGTGGCTGCTGGCAGGTCGGGGCCGATGGCGACGATCTGCCCGCCCGCAATCGCGACGTCGGCCAGAAGGGTCCGGGCGGCCGTGGCCACCGTGCCGCCTCGGATCACAAGGGTGGGGGTCGCGTTCTGCATCGGGTCTTTCGTCCTTGCCTTTGGCAAGTCTAAGGCACCAGCCGGGATGCGAAAGCCCTTTCGTGTCGCAAGGCCGGGGCTGTGCAAGCCCTCGCGAACCGGCTAACCCGGTTGCAGGCGAAAAACCGAAAAAAGGGGGGGCGTGCCATCACAATCTTTGTCGTCAATCCGAATTCCAGCCAGATCGTCACCGACGGCATCGACCGCGCCATTGACCCGATGCGGCAGCACAGCCGCGTCGCGATCGAATGCCGCACGCTTGCCGAAGGTCCGCCGGGCATCGAGACGCAAGCCCATGTCGACGGTGTCGCGGCACCTCTCCTGGCGCATTGCGCGAGGCTCGAGGCACAGGCCTCGGCCTTTGTCATTGCCTGTTTCTCCGACCCCGGACTGGCCGCCTTGCGCGAACAATCGAGCCGCCCGGTGCTGGGTATCGCCGAAAGCGCCGTGCTGACGGCGCTGACGCTTGGCCAGCGGTTCGCGATCCTGTCGATCCTGTCCGGATCGATCCCGCGCCACATGCGCTACCTGGGCGCGATGGGGGTGATGGACCGGCTGGCGGGCGACCGGGCGCTGGAACTGGGGGTCGCAGAACTGACCCTGCAGGACCGGACCTTCGACCGGCTCTGCGCTGTCGGTGCGGCGCTGCGCGATCAGGACGGCGCGGATGTGCTGATCCTGGGCTGCGCCGGGCTGGCGGCCTATCGCGCCGATCTGGAGGCGAAACTTGGCCGCCCGGTGATCGACCCTTGTCAGGCGGCCACCGCAATGGCAATCGGACAGGTGGCGCTGGCCGCAACACGGGAGAGGACGACATGACCAGACTGACCGAAGACGCCAAGGGGGTCTATGTGATCGCGGTGACGCCGTTCAAGGCCGATGGCGCGCTGGATCTCGAAAGCACCGACCGGATGGTCGACTTCTACCTTCAGGCGGGCGCGACCGGGCTGACGGTTCTGGGGATCATGGGCGAAGCGCCCAAGCTGACGCCCGAGGAGTCCGCAGAAGTGGTGCGGCGCATCCTGAAACGCGTCGCGGGCCGGGTGCCGGTTGTTGTCGGGGTATCGGCGCCGGGATTCGCGCAGGTTCAGACCCTGACCGCCCGCGTCATGGACGATGGCGCCGCGGCGGTGATGATCGCGCCGCCGGGCAACCTGCGCACCGACGACCAGATCGTTGGCTACTTCCAGCAGGCCGCCGATGCCATCGGCGAAACGCCCTTCGTGCTGCAGGATTTCCCGCTTGCGACAGGTGTGCAGATCGCGGTTCCGGTAATCCGGCGGATCGTCGAAAGCGTCCCGACCTGTGTCTGCCTCAAGCATGAGGACTGGCCGGGGCTGGAAAAGATCAGCGCGCTACGCGAACCCGGCGCCCTGCCGCGCCGGATCTCGATCCTGTGCGGCAATGGCGGCGTGTTCCTGCCCGAAGAGATGGAGCGTGGCGCGGATGGCGCGATGACCGGCTTTGCCTATCCCGAGATGATGGTCTCGGTCGTCGCCGCCCATGCCAAGGGCGATGCCGACCGCGCGCATGACCTGTTCGATGCCTACCTTCCGCTTGCCCGGTTCGAGCAGCAGCCCGGATTGGGGCTGGCGGTTCGCAAATACGTTCTGGCCAGGCGCGGCGTGATCGCGGACGCGGCGATGCGGAAACCCGGCGCGCCCCTGTCGGCGCTCGGGCGGGCCGAGGTTGACCGGCTGATCGCGCGGCAAGAGCGGCGGTTGGCGGAATTGGCCTAGACCGGGGCTTCAAACGTGATCCGCCCGCCGCAGATCGTCGTCACCGGCCGGACCCGGCCGATCCCGGCCGGTGCGACCGCCTCTAGATCGGCGTCCAGCACGACGACATCGGCCAGCATGCCCGGCCGCAAGCGTCCCATCCGATCCTCGCGGAACGCCACCCAGGCATTGTCACGGGTGTAGGACCCCAGCGCTTCGATCAGCGACTGGCCCTGATCCGCCCAGCCGGGGCCAAGATCGAGCGGCGCGACGGCCGCCTGGACGTTCGGCAAGACGTCCACCGGAACCACCGGCCAGTCGGTCGAGAAGACCAGCCGCGCACCGCTGTCGCGGATCGCACGCCAGGGATAGGCCAGGGGCTGCTGGTCGGCGTGAAACGCGGTGCCCGGTTCCGGCGGATCGAACCAGCCGCCGAATGCCGCGTGGCGCGGCTGCATCGAGGCGACGGCCCCGAGGTCGGCGATCCGCGGCAGGTCATCGGCATGGATCGTCTCGATATGTTCGATCCGGTGGCGCGAGTCGCGCGGACCGTTCGCGGTGCGCGCCGCCGCATAGCCATCCAGCGTGCGGCGCACGGCCAGATCGCCGATCGCATGGGTCGACAGTTGCAGCCCCAGCGCATCGGCACGGATGCAGGCCTGGTTGAAATGGGCGGGCTCGAACACGGCTTGGCCGGTGGTCGGCGCGTCGGGGTAGGGGCGCAGCATCAGTGCGGTGCGCGATTCCACCACCCCGTCCATGAACATCTTGACCCGTCCCGACCAGAGCCAGTCGTCATCATGGCGCCGCCGCATCTCGACCGCTTCTTGCAGCCGGTCGAGCGGGTCGAAGTTCTTGAGGTGAAACGGCACCTCCATCCGGCACTGCAACCCGCCCTCGGCGCGCAGCTCATCCAGAAGCTCGAGCTGGTAGAAATTGCCATCCATGTTGTGCATCGTGGTGATGCCTCGCGCCGCCGCATGGGCCAGCCCGCGGGCCAGCAGCGCCTTGTCGGCGGCCCGCTCTGCGGCGGTTGCGGCGGGCACCGGGTCGGCCCCGGTGACATAGCCCAGCATGTCCCGCCCGCCGGTGCGCGACAGCCGCAGGACGGGGCCCATCGCGCCGGTCTCCAGCAACTCACCCGTCGCCAGCCCGTCCGTTCCCATCACGACCGAACTGCCCTCGGGCATCTCGGCGCCGTGCAACAGTCCGCAGACCTGCAGCGCCTTGGTATTCGCCCAGAGGGTGTGGATATCCGGCGCCATCAGCGCGACCGGCCGGTCGGCAAGGATCGCATCGATGTCGTGGCGCGTCGGGTTGCGCCCGTCGATCAGACCGTAGCTCGTGCCGGTCCCCAGGATCAGCGGTTCGTCCGGTCGCGCATCGGCGTAATCCAGTACGGCGCGGCGCAGCGCGTCGGCGCCGCGCACGCTGTCGAGCGGCAGGAAATCCAGCGCCGCGGCGCCCTGGAACAGATGCACATGGCTGTCGATGAAGCCGGGCAGAACCGACCCGCCGCCGGCATCGACGATCCGCGTCGCGGGTCCGGCCATGGCGCGGATTTCGGCGCTGGTGCCGACCGCGCGAATGACGCCGCCGCCAATGGCGACCGCCTCGGCACGCGGGCGCGCCTCGTCCATCGTCAGCACGCGCCCGTTCACCACGATCAAGTCAACTCTGTCCGTCATGCCTGTCCCCATTTGACCGCTGTTCAACGCGCCTGCGCATGCCTAGGATGACTGCAAGGGCAGGGGGAGGTAAATATCCCCTTGGGGGTGCAAACGTAGTTGCGGGCCGATGTACGACGCAAAAACCATGACGGACTGTGCAGAAGAGATCGCGCTGGCCCAGGCAATCGGCGCCATCGGCACTGCGGATTTCGTGCCGCGCGCGACCGATTACCTTCGGGCCGTCGCGCCGTTTCCGGGCTGCTTTCTGACCCTTCTCGATGGCACGCGGCCGCCGCTGCACATCTATGACAATGTCCGCGTCGAACGCCGCTCTGCGGTGATCGACCGTTATCTTGATGGGGCCTATCTGCTTGATCCCTTCTATACCGCCTATCGCGCATCGAGGCCCTGCGCCTTCCTGCATCTGAGCGATGTCGCACCCGACCGGTTTTCACAATCGACTTATTCGCGGGAATATTACAACTCCATCCGGCTGGAGGACGAGGCCGCCTTCCTGATCGACCTGCCGAGCGGCAAACACCTGTTCTACTCGATCGGGCGGCTTGACGGACAGCCGAGGTTCTCTGCCCGCGATGTCCGCGGCTTCCGCCGCATCTTGCCGGTTTTTGCCGCGATGAATCGTCGTCACTTCGCTGACGATGCCTATGCCGTTCCGGGACCCGAGGTCGCCGTGGGCAACGAGATAGATCAGGCGATGGCGCGATTCGGCGCCGACGCCCTGACGGACCGGGAACGCGAGATCGCGATTCTCGTGCTCAAGGGTCATTCGTCGAAATCGATCGCGATGGCCACCGGGATCGCTCCGGGCACGGTCAAGATCCACCGCAAGAACATTTACCGAAAGCTGAAGATTTCATCGCAATCGGAGCTTTTCGCTTTGTTCCTGCGGGCTTTGGCCGATCGGGACAGGGGCGGGGCCGGCGCTATCCCCGCGGGGGTATAGACCGACAGGTCTCGCCCGCCCTAGGATCGGTGCAACGACAAGAGGCCCGCCAGCCGGACCCGCCACAGGGGGAATTGCCCATGCCGGCTGAAGCAGCCGCAGCAAAAACGCGCGCGACCGATCCGTCTGAACCTCACATGATCCTGGTCGATCACGTGACCAAGTCCTTTGGCCGGGGCGAGCAGGCCGTCCTTGCGCTCGACGACGTGTCGGTGACGATCCGTCCGAACGAGTTCTTCACGCTGCTTGGCCCCTCGGGCTGCGGCAAGACCACGCTCTTGCGGCTGATCGCCGGATTTGAACTGCCGACACGCGGGCAGATCCTGCTGGACGGCCAGGAAATCGGCCACCTGCCGCCCTATCGCCGCCCGGTGAACACGGTGTTTCAGAATTACGCTCTGTTCCCGCACATGACGGTCGCCGAGAACATCAGCTTCGGGCTGGAAATGCTTGGAAAACCGGTGAAAGAGATTGCCGACACCACTGCCCGGATGCTGGATCTGGTGCGGATGGAGCATCTTGCCGGACGTCACACCGCCGCCCTGTCGGGGGGGCAGCAGCAGCGCGTGGCGCTGGCGCGCGCGCTGGCGCCGCATCCCAAGGTGCTGCTGCTCGATGAACCTCTGTCGGCGCTGGACCTGAAACTGCGCAAGGCGATGCAGATCGAGTTGAAGCGCTTGCAAAGCGAAACCGGAATCACTTTCGTGTTCGTCACCCACGATCAGGAAGAGGCGCTGACCATGTCCGACCGAATTGCGGTGATGGACACCGGTCACATCCTGCAGGTGGGCACACCGAGGGACATCTACAACCATCCCGCACGGCGCTTCGTCGCGGATTTCATCGGCGATATCAATATCATCGACGCCGAACTTGAATCTGTTTCCGGCGACCGGGGCCGCATCACCTTTCCCGGTGGCGGCACCGCGACGGCGCAGTTGCAAACCGCGTCGATGCGCCCCGGTAGGGTCAGCCTGGCGATCCGCCCCGAGAATGTCGAGCTGACAGATCCCGGCGATGCTCGCGCCACCACGCAGGGCGAGATCGAGAACGTGGTCTATTTCGGTGTCGGCAGCAACGTGCATGTCCGGTTGCGGGACGGCTCTGAACTGATCGCGCGCAGTGCCGAGGTGAAAGGCCAGACCGGCGACCGGGTCGGCGTGATCCTGCCCGACGAGCATCTTCAGGTGATTGCGGACTGATGGCCGCGCAACCCGATATCGCCGCCGCGCCGGCTGACGGGCTGGCCCAGGCCCAAAGCGACGCGCGGGCCCGGCGGCGGCGCTGGCTGCTTCTGGCGCCCGCGCTTCTGACCATCGGCCTGTTCGGCCTCTTTCCCCTGGTCATCACGCTGATCTATTCCTTCCTCAGCCCCGGCACCTATGGCGGGGTCACCTGGGAATTCTCGACAAATGCCTATACCCAGTTCCTGTTCGAGCGGGACATATTCGACGATACGCTCGCGTTTTCAACGACATACCTCAACATCTTCGGGCGATCCATCGGCCTTGCACTGGTCGCGACGATCGGTGCGCTGATCATCGGTTTTCCGACCGCCTATTTCATCGCCTCCAAACCGCCTGAACAGCGCAACATCTGGCTGTTCCTGATCACGCTGCCGTTCTGGACCAACCTGCTGATCCGGACCTACGCGGTGTTGCTGATCATCCGCGACGAGGGCATCATCAACGTCAGCCTGATGCAGATCGGCCTGATCGACCGACCCTTCGGCATGCTCTACACCGATGGTGCGGTGTTCATGGGGCTGATCTACAGCTACCTGCCCTTCATGGTGCTGCCGCTCTACGCCTCGCTGGAGAAACTGGATTTCCGGCTGGTCGAGGCGGCCTACGACCTCTATGCGACCCGGTTCCAGGTTCTCAGGCGGATCATCATTCCGGCCGCCAGGCCCGGCATCATCGCCGGCTGCATCCTGGTCTTCATCCCCGGTCTGGGCGCCTACATCACGCCAGAGCTTTTGGGCGGCGGCAAGAAGCTGATGATCGGCAACCTGATCGCGCTGCAATTCGGATCGTCGCGCAACTGGCCGTTCGGCTCTGCCGCGGCGCTGATCCTGATGGTCGTGGTGATGGCCGCGCTGCTGATCTATGTCCGCAACGCCGGCAAGGCGGGGGTGCGGCATGGCTGATCTGACCGCGTCGCGCACCAAGCCCGTTGCCGCGCCATCCGCGCGCAAGGCGCGGCGGATGACCGACCTGCGCCGGCAACCCGGCTTCAACGCGATGGCCTGGGGCTGCATCGTCTTTCTCTACTCCCCGATCGTCGTGCTGATCGTGTTCTCGTTCAACGACAACCGCTCGGTCGTGCGCTGGACCGAGTTCAGCCTGCGCTGGTACGGCGAGGCGTTCCAGAACAAGGGGATCCGCAACGCGACCGTCATCTCGTTGCAGGTGGCCTCGGTGGCCACGTTCTTTGCGACCATCTTCGCCACGCTTGCCGCGCTGGCGACCACGCGGGTCCGGGCCTACAAGGGGCAGACGCTGGCTTATGCGATCATCAACCAGCCGCTGATGGTGCCTGAAATCGTCACCGCGGTTTCGACATTGGCGCTTTTCACGATCATCAAGAAGGCCACCGGGGTGAACGGGATCGGTTACCTGATGCTGGCCCACACGGTCTTCTGCATCCCCTTCGCCTACATGCCGATCCGCGCCCGCCTCGAAGACATGGACCTGACGATGGAACAGGCGGGCGCCGATCTTTACGCCACGCCCTATCAGGTCTTCCGCCGCATCACCTTGCCCCTGCTGATGCCCGGCGTCTTCGCGGGCGCCATGCTGGCCTTCGTCGTCTCGCTAGACGACATCATCATCTCGCTGCTGGTCGCCGGACCCGGCGAGACCACGCTGCCGATCTTCATCCTCGGCCAGATCCGGCGCGGCATAACGCCCGAGATCAACGCGGTTTCGACGCTGCTGCTGGGGCTGTCGCTGTTCTTCGTGATCCTGCTGTTCTGGATCACGCGCAAACGAAAGTAAGGCGGCGGGCCGCACGTCGCGGCCCGTCAAGTGAAACCGAAACGGAGGTAGTCCAATGAAAAGAACCACACTGACACTCGGGATGGCCGCAGTCGCGTCCTTCACGCTGGCCGCGCCGGTCTTGGCCGAAGGCAAGCTGAACATCTACAACTGGGGCAACTACACCAGCCCCGAGCTGATCGAGAAGTTCGAGGCGGAATACGATGTCGAGGTGACGCTCGACGGCTACGACTCGAATGAAACGATGCTGGCCAAGGTCAAGGAAGGCGGCACCGGCTATGATATCGTCGTGCCCGGCGACTATATGATCAAGATCATGATCCAAGAGGGTCTGCTGGCCGAGATCAAGCCCAACGAGATGGAGAACTTCAGCAACATGGACCCGAAATGGGTCGATGTCTGGTGGGACGAGGGCCGCAACTATTCGGTGCCGTGGCAGTGGGGAACCACATCCTTTACCGTGGATACAGAGGTTTATGACGGCGATATCAACACGTTGAAGCTGCTTTTTGAACCTCCCGCAGAGCTGCAGGGCCGGATCAACATGCTCAACGACATGAACGATGTGATCAACGCCGGCCTGCGCTATCTGGGCTACGAGCGGTGCAACGGCAATGTCGAGGAACTGAAGGAAGTGACCGACCTGCTGCTCGAAGCCAAGCAGCACTGGCGGACGATGGACTACTCGACCATCGAAAAGCTGACCTCGGGCGATGTCGACCTGTCGCAGAACTGGAACGGGGCGGCGATGCGGGCCCGCGAACAGCGTCCGACGCTGCAATACGCCTATCCGGTCGAGGGGTTCACCGGCTGGATGGACAACGTCGCCGTGCTGGCCGACGCGCCGAACATGGACAACGCGAAACTGTTCGTGAATTTCATCATGGCGCCCGAGAATGCGGCGCTGATCTCGAACTTCGCGCGCTACGCCAACGGCATCAAGGGCAGTGAAGAGTTCATGGACGCAGAGATGCTGACCGCGCCAGAGATCGTCATGCCGGCCGATGCGCCGACGCCCGATTTCGTCAAGCCCTGCCCGCAGGAAACCGTCGATCTCTACAACAGGATCTGGACCCGGCTGAAAGGCTGAGGGTCTTTCAATTCGGGGCGGCCGACCGGGTCGCCCCGCCTTTCCTCTGAACCAGTCGGGACTTTGCAGATGGCAGAGAACAGCATTTCCATGCCGCCTCTACGACCGCGCACGGCGCGCGAACTTGGGATCATGCGAGGCTTTCCGCCGCCGCCCGAAAAGCGCCCGACACTGGAAAACTGGGACCTTGCGCCATTCAACCGCTGGTCGTTCCAGAACATCCGAAGCCTGTTTCCCACCGCCGCTGTCGGACGCGGCGGCGGCCAGGTCAGGGGCTTCGGGGCCGACAAGCAGGATCTGGGGCAGGTCCGGTTCACCGGCGCCGACGGGACGCGAAAGACGATCGCGGACTGGCTGAGCGAAAGCTACACCGACGGATTCTTCGTGGCGCATCGCGGTCGGCTAGTTACCGAGAGCTATTTCAACGACATGACCCCGCAGACGCCGCATCTGTCGCAATCGGTGGCAAAATCCGTGGTCGGGGCGCTGGCCGGGGTTCTGCATGACGAGGGGGTGCTGCCGCTCGACGCGCCGCTGGCAGAGCTTGTACCAGAGCTGGACCGCTGCGGCTATGCGCATGCGACGCTTGGCCAGGTCCTGGACATGCAGTCAGGCGTGCGCTTCGTCGAGGATTACGGCGTGCCGCATTCCGACATGACCCGCATCGACATCGCCAGCGGCTGGCGGCCACCGCGGTCAGGCAACCCGAGGGACACGATTCGCGACGTGATCCTGACGCTGCCACAGGAACGGCCGCACGGGCACTGCTTCAGCTATCGCTCGATCGAAACCGACGTGTTGGCCTGGGTCATGGAACGCGCGGCCGGACAATCGCTGGCCGGCATGCTGTCGGACCGGATCTGGTCGCGGATCGGGGCCGAGAATGATGCGTTCTTCACCGTCGATGCGGCGGGAACCGCGCTGGCCGATGGCGGCTTCAACGCGACATTGCGCGATTACGCCCGCTTCGGGCAGATGATGCTGGACGGCGGCCGGGTGGCGGGCGAGCAGGTCGTCCCCGCATCCTGGGTCGCGGCCAGCCGCGATGGCGAGACGCACAAGTTCTGGGCGCCCTACAGCGATGTCGCCCCGAACGGCGCCTATAGCCGGCAATGGTGGGTGCACGACGTCAACCGCGGAAACTTCATGGCGCGCGGCGTTTTCGGGCAATTGATCCATGTCGACCCGGAGGCGCAGGTGCTTGTGGTCAAGTTGTCCACATGGCCCGACTACCTGATCGACAGCTTCACCCGCGACAGCCTTGCCGCCGTCACCGCGATCCGCGAGGCGCTCGGCGAAACCCGAGGCCGATGACACCCGGATCGACGAATCCTAGCCTTGGCGGCGGCACCTCCGCGGCGGCCAGCGATCACCACAGAATCAACCCAGCCGGATATCCAGCTTTCCCAAGCTCCCCGAACGTCCGCAGCACAGCCGCGCTAAAACTGCCGAATCCCGGCACAGATCAGCTCTGTTCGACAAGAATTCAGGGCGCTCACCCGTAAATTCGGACTTCCGCACGGTTTATTCTAGGAAATGCTTGCGCTTCCGAGGGTCGCAGGAACAAACTGCAACTCATTCAGGTTGATAACAACCGAAGCGGACCTGTTGCAGAATGAACCACTGCATCACATCATCGCCGACGGGGTCCGACAGAAACCACCTATAGGAGAGGATGAACCATGACCAAGATGCCACGTTTTGTAATTGCCGGCCTGATGGCCAGCACCATGCTGGTCGGCCCGGCTTTCGCCGCGGGAACCCACCCGGTGACCGGCGACGCGCTTGCCGATGACCAGACCTTCACCTACCGTGTGCTCGACGAACACAGTTCCGTCGACCCGCAGGTGGTCGAGGATGTCATAGGCTCCGAGATCGTCCGCGACCTTTTCGAAGGTCTGATGAATCAGGATGCCGAGGGCAACCTGATCCCCGGCGTCGCCACCGGTTTCACCACCAATGACGAAAAGAACGTGTACACCTTCACGCTGCGCCCCGAGGCCAAGTGGTCGAACGGCGATCCGGTGACGGCGGGCGATTTCGTCTATGCCTGGAAGCGGCTGGTGAACCCTGAACTGGCCTCTCCCTATGCCTGGTTCGGCGAGTTGATGTCGATCGAGAATGCGGCGGCGATCATCGCGGGCGAAAAGCCGATCGACGAGCTAGGCGTCAGCGCCATCGACGATCACACGCTGGAAGTGCGGCTGTCTGCCTCGCTGCCCTATTTCCCGCTGATGACCACCCATGCCTCGACCTTCCCGTCGCCGCAAAAGGTGATCGAGGAGCATGGCGACCAATGGACCCGGCCCGAAAACATCGTCTCGAACGGCGCCTATGTGCTGACCGAGCATGTCCCGGCCGAACGCTCGGTGCGCGAACGCAACCAGATGTATTGGGACAACGAGAACACGATCATCGACAAGGTCGTGGCGCTGGTGATCAACGACGAGAACGCGGCCCTGACCCGCTACTTCGCCGGAGAGCTGGACCGCACCGAGGTGCCGGCCGGCCAGTTTCCCAAGCTGAAAGCCGAATATCCCGACGAGGCCGTAAGCTTCCCGCGGCTCTGCAACTACTATTACACGTTCAACCTGTCGGATTCGGGTCCGGAAGAGTTCAAGGACGTGAATGTGCGCAAGGCGCTTTCCCTAGCCGTTGACCGCAAGATCATCACCGAAAACATCAAGGCGGGAGGAGAGCCCCAAGCCTACACCTTCACCCCCGGCGCGACTGCGGGCTTTGACATTCCCGATGTTCCGATGATGGCGATGAGCCAGGAAGAGCGCGACGCCGAGGCCAAGCGGCTGATGGCAGAGGCCGGCTACGGCCCGGACAATCCGCTGAAATTCGACATGCTCTACAATACCGACGAGGCCCACGGCAAGATCGCCGTGGCGCTTGGCCAGATGTGGAAACAGAAGCTGGGCACCGAAGTCACGCTTGCCAACATGGAATGGA
Source organism: Brevirhabdus sp. (assembly GCA_024637315.1). Taxonomy (GTDB): domain Bacteria; phylum Pseudomonadota; class Alphaproteobacteria; order Rhodobacterales; family Rhodobacteraceae; genus JAHEAO01. Next base: position 12,686 of record JAGXFH010000015.1, on the reverse strand, counting down.
AGACTTTCCTCGATACGCGCGACAATCAGGATTTCGCGCTGGCGCGGGGCGCCTGGTGCGGTGACTACAACGAAGCCTCGACCTTCCTCGACCTGCTGACCACACCCTCGGGCTACAATGACGGCAAGTATTCCAACGCCCGCGTTGACGAACTGATGACCGAAGCCAAGACCGCCGACGATCCGCAGCCGCTCTACACCGAGGTCGAGCAGATCATCGCCGACGAAGTGCCGATCATCCCGATCTACCACTATGCCGGCGTCTACATGCTGGACAGCGATGTGGGCAACTGGCCGGTCAACAATGTCGAGCAGAACTGGTATTCCAGGGATCTCTACAAGAAGGCCGAGTAGCCGGCGCTTCGACAACCAGTGCCCCGGTCCGCTCAGCGGGGCCGGGGCGATCTGCTTTGGGGTAAACCGACATGTTGCGCTACATCCTGAGACGCCTGTTGATCGCGATACCGACTCTGCTGATCCTGATCATCATCTGCTTCCTGCTGATGTATGCAGCGCCGGGCGGACCGTTCACGTCCGAACGGCCGCTGCCGCCGCAGGTGCTGGCCAATATCGAGGCGAAGTACGGCCTGAATGATCCGCTGCCGGTGCAGATGTGGAACTATGTCGTCGGCATCGTCACCCGGTTCGATTTTGGCCCGTCCTTCATCTACAAGGACCGTGACGTCAACGACATCATCGCGCAGGGCTTCCCGGTCACGCTGACCTATGGAACGATCTCTTTCGTGATCGCGACGCTGGTCGGCGTGTCGCTGGGGGTTCTGGCCGCGATCCGGCACAACACGCTGCTTGACTACATCGCCGTGGGCGCGACGTTCTCGGCGCAGGCGCTGCCGAATTTCGTGATGGCGCCGATCCTGGTGATCATCTTCACCTGGCAGCTGGGCTGGCTGCCGGGCGGCGGCTGGAACGGCGGCCAGTGGCAATATGTGGTGATGCCGGTGATCGCGCTGTCGACCTCCTACATGGCGTCGATCGCCCGGATCACCCGGTCCTCGATGCTGGAAACGCTGCATTCGAACTTCATCCGCACCGCAAAAGCCAAGGGCCTGTCGACGCGCACCATCATCCGCCGGCATGCGATGAAGCCGGCGATGATGCCGGTCGTGTCCTATCTCGGCCCCGCCTTCGTGGCGATGATTACCGGATCGGTGGTCATCGACCTCTATTTCTCCACCGGCGGCATCGGCCAGAGCTTCGTCAACTCGGCGCTGAACCGCGACTACGCGGTGATGCTGGGCGTGACGATCCTGTACGGGACGCTGACGATCATCTTCAACCTTCTGGCCGACGTCGCCTATGCATGGCTCGATCCGAAGATCCGGTATTAGGGGGGCAGAGCCATGGTGACGCGACCCGGCCAGAAACCCGAAACCATCGGCACGATCCGCAATGAACGGATCGTCGAGAAACTGGTCGAGGCCGAAAAGGTCAAGGGCCGTTCGCTGTGGCAGGATGCGGCGGGCCGCTTCACCCGCAACAGGGCCGCTGTCGCAGCGTTGGTGACGCTGCTCGCAGTGGTGATTTTCACGCTTCTCGGACCGTTCATCGCGCAATGGAGCAACGAAGAGATCGACTGGGCGCGGATGGGCGACATTGCCGGGCAGGGCGGCCCCTCGATCGAAACCGGCCATTATTTCGGGCTGGACGAGGTCGGCCGCGACCTGTTCGCGCGCACCATCCAGGCGACCCAGACCTCGCTGATCGTCGGCGTCATCGGGGCGCTCATGGCGGTGATCATCGGCACGCTCTACGGCGCGATCTCGGGCTTTGTCGGCGGCTGGGTCGACAACCTGATGATGCGCACCGTCGATATCCTGATCGCGGTGCCCTACATGTTCATCATCATCCTCTTGATGGTGATGTTCGAACGTTCGTTCCTGATGCTGTTCGTCGGCATCGGCGTGGTCAGCTGGCTCGAGATGAGCCGCATCGTGCGCGGCCAGACGCTCAGCCTGAAGCACCGCGAGTTCATCGAGGCGGCGCAGGCGGCGGGGGTCGGCTGGTTCACCATCGTGCGGCGTCACATCCTGCCCAACCTGATGGGCGTGGTGGTGGTCTATGCGACCCTCCTCGTGCCGCAGATGATCCTTGTGGAAAGCTTCATCTCGTTCCTCGGGCTGGGCGTGCAGGAACCCAACACCTCGCTCGGCGCGCTGATTTCCAAGGGTGCCAGCACGATCATCTACGGCACGATCTGGCAGCTTGCCTGGCCGCTCGTGTTCTTCCTGCTCACCATCATCAGCCTGTTCTTCATCGGCGACGGACTGCGTGACGCGCTTGACCCCAAGGAACGCTGATATGGCGCTGCTCGACGTAAAGAACCTTTCCGTCACCTTCGACACGCCAGACGGTCAGATCGAGGCGGTGAAGAATGTCAGCTTCCACATCGAGCCGGGCGAATGCCTTGGCATCGTCGGTGAAAGCGGGTCGGGCAAAAGCCAGACCTTCATGGCGGCGATGGGGCTGCTGGCCGAGAACGGCACGACCGGCGGGACAGTGGACTATGACGGCCACGACCTGCTGCATCTGACACCCGAAGAGCACAACAGGATCCGCGGAGATCAGATCTCGATGATTTTTCAGGATCCGCTGACGGCGCTGACGCCGCACATGCGGATTGTCGATCAGATGGCCGAGGTGCTGCACGAACACAAGGGCCTGACCGGGGCCAGGGCGCGCGCGCTGTGCCTGGAATGGCTGACCCGCGTCCGCATCCCCGAGGCCGAGCGCCGCTTGCGGCAGTTCCCGCATGAATTGTCGGGCGGGATGCGCCAGCGGGTGATGATCGCGATGGCGATGCTGTGCAATCCGCGGCTGCTGATCGCGGATGAACCGACCACCGCGCTCGACGTGACGGTGCAGGCGGAAATCCTCGATCTGATGGTGGAGCTGCAAAAGCAGGAAGGCACGGCGATCGCGCTGATCACCCATGACATGGGCGTGGTGGCGCGGATGTGCGACCGGATCCAGGTGATGCGGCTCGGGGAATTCGTCGAGCAAGGCCCCGCCGACGAGATCTTTCATGCGCCAAAGCATGACTACACCCGGATGCTGCTCAGGGCGATGCCGCGGATCGACGAGCCGAACAAGGGCAAGCCGCTGGTGCCGGTGACCGACCGCAGCGAGCCGATCCTGAAGGTCGAGGACGTGAAGGTGCATTTCCCGGTCCGGCTGGATCAGGGACTGTTTGGCAAGACGGTACCGCTCAAGGCCGTCGATGGGGTCAGCTTCGACCTCTACGCCAGCGAAACCATCGGCATCGTCGGCGAAAGCGGCTGCGGCAAGTCGACCCTGGCGCGCGCGGTCCTGCAACTGATCCCGCCGACGCTGGGCTCCGTCTCGTGGCTTGGCAAGCCCATCGTCGGTCTGCCGCGCAAGCAGATGATCCCGTATCGCAAGGATCTGCAGATCGTGTTCCAGGATCCGCTGGCCAGCCTCAATCCGCGGATGACCATCGCCGCCTCCATCGCCGAGCCCTTGCGGACGTTCCAGCCCGGCCTGACCTCGCGCCAGCGCAAGCTGGAAGTGGCAGCGATGATGGAGAAAGTCGGCCTCGATCAGCGGATGATCAACCGCTATCCGCACGAATTGTCAGGCGGCCAGAACCAGCGCGTCGGCATTGCGCGGGCGATGATCAACCGCCCCAGGCTGATCATCTGCGACGAGGCCGTCTCGGCGCTCGACGTGTCGATCCAGGCGCAGGTCATCGACCTGCTGAAAGACCTGCAACGGGAATTCGGCCTGTCGATGATCTTCATCAGCCATGACCTGTCGGTGGTGCGGGAAATCTCGCACCGCATCCTCGTGCTCTATCTCGGCCGCGCCGTCGAACTGGCCGACCGCGACGCGATCTACGGCGACGCGCGGCACCCCTATACAAGAGCGCTGATTTCGGCAGTGCCGGTCCCCGATCCGCGGATCGAGAAGACCCGGCAGCGGATCAAGATACCGGGCGAACTGCCCAGCCCGCTCGATCCCGGCGCGTCGCTGCGATTCCTGACCTCGAAACTGGCGGCCGGCGATCGCAATTACGTGCCGGAATTCCGCAAGGTGGACGTGCAGCACTGGGTCGCCGAACACGACCCGCTCGAGGATCTTCTCGAACAGAAAGCTGTCTGAGCCCAAAGGCCCCCGCTGGCATCATTCGTCCGAAAATATCCTCGCCGAAGGCCTCCCGGCCCGGCAGGGCCGGGCACCGCGACGCGGGCGCAGCCCGCGGCGCAATCCCAGCCGCTCAGGCGTCGTAGGCGACCGCCTGCTGCCGCTGCCGGCCCAGCCCCTCGACCTCCAGCTCCATCACCTCGCCAGGCTTGAGGTAGCGCTGCGGCTTCATCCCCAGCCCGACACCCGATGGCGTCCCGGTCGAGATCACATCGCCGGGCAGAAGCGCCATGAAGCGCGACATGTAGGACACGATTTCGGCCACGCCGAAGATCATGTCGGCGGTATTGCTGTCTTGCAGAACCTTGCCGTCGAGTGACAACCAGAGCCGCAGGGCCTGGGGGTCGGGCACGTCGTCGGCCGTCACCAGCCAGGGCCCGATCGGGCCGAAGGTCGGGGCCGACTTGCCCTTGACCCACTGGCCGCCGCGCTCGATCTGGAAGGCGCGTTCGGAAACGTCGTTGATCGTGCAGTAGCCCGAAACATGCGCCAGCGCGTCGGCCTCGCTCACATGCTCGCAGCGTTTGCCGATGACGATGCCCAGTTCCACCTCCCAGTCGGTCTTTTGCGACCCCTTGGGAATGATCACCGGGTCATAGGGTCCGGAAACGCAACTGGTCGCCTTGGAAAACAGCACCGGCTCGCTCGGGATCGGCAGGTTCGATTCCTCGGCGTGCTTGGTATAGTTCAACCCGACGCAATGGAAATTCGGCACCCAGGCAAGGCAGGCCCCGATCCTGGGCTCGCCCTCGACCAGCGGCAGGCTGGCCGGGTCGATGCCGCGAAGCCTGTCCAGCGCCTCCAGCGACACGGCGTCGCCGGCCAGGTCGCCGCTATGGGCGGACAGGTCGCGGATCTTGCCGTTGCCGTCCAGAAGCCCGGGTTTCTCTTTGCCCAGAGGGCCGTAGCGCAGTAACTTCATGTTGGATTCCTAGTGGTTGTCGCGTGGCAGTACGCGGTGGATCTTCTGATAGCTCGTCGCCAGTTCCAGGCAACCGCCATCGGCCAACTGACCGACATTCTCGCGGTAGATCTGCTGCCAGGGGGTCTGGTGGGTGATCTCCGGCGGGGTCCAGGCGCGCCGGCGCTCCTCCCATTCGGCCTCCGGCACCACCGCGTTCAGCGTGCAGGCGTTCAGATCCAGCCGCACCGTGTCGCCGGTCCTGAGCAGCGCCAGCCCGCCGCCGATCACCGATTCCGGCGAGGCGTTCAGGATCGACGGCGATTCGGATGTCCCCGATTGCCGTCCGTCGCCGACCGTGGGCAGGTGGTTGATGCCGCGCCTGATCAGCGCATCGGGCGGCTGCATGTTCACCACTTCGGCAGAGCCCGGATAGCCGACGCAGCCGACGCCGCGGATGAACAGGATCGTCGTCTCGTCGATCGCCAGATCGGGGTCGTTGATCGCGGCGTGGTAATGTTCCGGTCCCTCGAACACCACAGCGCGGGCCTCGTGGATATTCTCCTGTCCCGGATGGTCAAGGAACCGCTTGCGGAAATCCTCCGAGATCACGCTGGTCTTCATCACCGCGCTGTCGAACAGGTTGCCCGACACCACCACGAAGCCCGCATGCTCGCGCATCGGCTTGTCGGTGGTCATGATCACCTTGTGGTCGGCGCTTTCACGGCCGGCCAGGTTCTCGGCCATCGGCTTGCCGGTGACGGTCATCACCTCGCCGCGGATCAGCCCGGCCTTGGCCAGTTCGCCCATCACCGCGGGCACGCCGCCGGCGCGATGGAAACTTTCGCCCAGATACTCGCCCGCGGGCTGCATGTTCAGCAACAGCGGCACGTCGTAGCCGTGGGTCTGCCAGTCCTGCACCGACAACTCGACCCCGACATGCCGCGCGATCGCCTGCAGATGCGGCGGCGCATTGGTCGAGCCGCCGATCGCGCTGTTGGTGACGATCGCGTTGAGAAATGCGTCGCGGGTCATGATATCCGAGGGGCGCAGGCCCTCATGCACCATCTCGACGATCCGCCGGCCGGTGTGATAGGCCATCTCCATGCGCTCGCGGAACGGCGCGGGGATCGCCGAACAGCCGGTCAGCGACATCCCCAACGCCTCGGCCATCGCATTCATCGTGCTGGCGGTGCCCATCGTGTTGCAATGCCCAAGCGACGGCGCCGAGGCGCAGACCCGGTCCATGAATTCCTCGTAATCGATGCTGCCATCGGCCAAGAGGCGGCGGCTTTCCCACACGACCGTGCCGGACCCGGCCAGCTTGCCCTTCCAATGCCCGTCCAGCATCGGCCCGCCCGACAGGACGATGGCCGGGATATCGACGGTGGCCGCGCCCATAAGTTGCGCGGGCGTGGTCTTGTCGCAGCCGGTGGTCAGCACGACGCCGTCGATCGGATAGCCGTGCAGCACCTCGACAAGGCTCAGATAGGCAAGGTTGCGGTCCAGCGCCGCCGTTGGCCGCTTGCCGGTTTCCTGGATCGGATGCACCGGAAACTCGATCGGCACGCCGCCCGCGTCGCGGATGCCGGCCTTGATCCGGTCGGCCAGGAAAACGTGGATCTTGTTGCAGGGCGCAAGGTCCGATCCGGTCTGCGCGATGCCGATCATCGGCCGCTCGGACTGCAACTCGCCGCGCGTATACGCCTGGTTCTGGTAGCGCTCGACGTAGAGCGCGGTCATGCCGGGATTGTTGGGATTGTCGAACCATTCCTGCGAGCGGAATTTCTTGTGGGCGCGGGTGTCGTGGTCGTCTGACATGATTTGCCTTCTTGGATGGTGGCTAGGATGCGGGCTTCTGTTGTTCGGCTTCTACGATTCGGGTGATGTTGGCGATGGCCTGAAACAGGTGGCGGCGCAGGACCTCGGCGGTAGTGACGGCGTCGCGGGCTTCGAGATGGCGGATGATGTCGCCGTGGTCCAGCATCGTTTGTTCGCGCCCGGTGCGACTGCGCGACGACATGTAACGCGCACGCCAGAGCCGCGAATTGTATTGCAGATGGGTCTTGATCAGCGGCCGGTTGCCGCTGGCCGCGACGATGGCGCAGTGAAACGCCATGTCGGTCTTGAAGAACGCCACGGTGTCGGGGTCGTCATTGGTCTCGACCATGCGCTGATGAAGGGCGCGGATCGCCGCGATGTCGCAGGCATCGGCCCGCACACAGGCCAGTTCGCCGCCCAACGCCTCGAGATTGGCCTGGACCAGCAGCAGGTCGCTGATATCGGACAGCGAGGGATTGGCGATCATCGGGCTGCGGGCGGGGGCGGTTTCGATCAGCCCTTCGGCTTCGAGAATCAGGATCGCTTCGCGCAGCGGTGTGCGGCTGACCCCCAGCGCCTCGGCGGTTTCGCGTTCATGGATCGGATCGCCCGGTTGCAGCGCACCGGTCAGCATCTGCTCGCGCAGGACATCGGCGATCTGATCGGCCAGGCGCTGTCGGGACAGGCTGGGAATCGATTTCTCGGTTTCCGATTTTCCCGTGCCAGTGTCTGCCATGGCCCGATTGATTCCCCTTGGCGAAAGCCCCTGTCGATCAGGCTTTTCCGCTGCCCCGGATCGAAGGGGCGATGTTTCCTTGACGTAAACTTGTCATTAGGCATACCATATTCCAGCGGAAAACCGCAACGTGCCGCTGCAAGGCGGCCCCGAAACGAAAATGGCTTGCTGCCGCGGGCCGCCAGGGAGGACATCATGAAGACATTGGGATTGGTCGCAGGCGTTGCGACAGCAGCACTAATGGCGAGTACCGCCACCGCGCAGGAAGTGACATTGCGCATTCAGAACCACTATCCGGCCGAATCGACCTCTGGCAGGCTGTCGGGGCAGTTCGTCGAGGATGTCGAGGTGATGTCGGGCGGCGAGATCGATATCGAGCTGTTCTATTCATCCTCGGTCGTGGCCACGGTAGAGACCTTCGACGCCGCCGCCAGCGGCATTCTGGATTGCGACATGACGGGTGGTGCCTATCAGACCGGCAAGAACCCCGCCTTCCAGTTCGTCGGCGACATCATGGGCGGTTATGACACGCCGTACCAGCAGTTGTCGTGGCTCTATCACGGCGGTGGGCTTGAAAAGGCGCAAGAACTTTACAACGCTCACGGGATGCAGCTGATCGGCTGGTGGATCTACGGTCAGGAATCGATGTCGTCATCCAAGCCGCTTGCCGGCCCGGACGATCTGAAAGACTGGAAATTCCGCTCGCCTCCGGGTCTCGAGACCGAGATCTTCGCGGAACTGGGCGCCTCGCCCATCGTGATGGATTTCACCGAGGTATTCACCGCGCTGGAAACCGGCATCATCGACGGTGCCGATGCGTCCGGCCTGGCCAACAATGTCGGCCTTGGCCTCTACGATATCGTCAAGCACGCAACCTATCCCGGCTTCCACTCGATGCCGTCGGACCATCTGGCCTGCAACAAGACGGTCTGGGACGGGCTGTCGGACAAGCACAAGCGGATCATCGACACCGCGATGCAGAAGCTGTCGCTGCAAACCGCGCTGACCTTCGAAAAGGCCAATGCCGAAGCCGCGGCCAAGCTGCGCGCCGAGGGCGTGACGCTGTATGACTGGTCGGCAGAGGACCGTGCCGCGTTCCGCAAGGGCGCGCAGGCTGCATGGGAAGGCTGGGCCGAAAAGACCCCGGAAGCGCGGGCGCTGGTCGACAGCCACAAGGATTACCTGGCACAGCTTGGCCTGATCGCCGATTGATCGGCTGGCCTTGATGCCGCAGTGATCACAGCATGCAGGCGAGCCCTTCCGGGGCTCGCCTGAACTTTCCGAGGGATTGCTTCGGGGGAGGGGGCGGAATGGAACAGCAAGGTGTCTGGCTCAGGGGGTTTCGGCGGCCCGTGCAGCTTGCGATGTACGCCTTTGTCACGATCGCCCTTCTGACCTTCGCCTGGCTGTTCGTCGCACGGCTGTTACTGGGGTCCGAGATCGGCATGCACCAGGTGCTGCGCCCGGCCGGCCTGCCGGCCATGCAGCTGATGCTGTGGTCGATTCTGGGGGCGATCCTGTTTTCCGCGATCTATCTCTCGGACAGCATCGGCGCGATCGAGTCCAAGCCAGAGGGCTTTTTCGACGTGCTGTCGCTGATCCTGTCGCGGATCGCGATGATCGGCGTCGTCTTCGTCGTGCTGGTGATGTTCTACGAGGTCGTCTCGCGCTACGTCTTCAACAAGCCCACGCTTTGGGCGAACGAGCTGTCGCTGTGGCTGGCGGCATTCCTGTTCCTGCTGGCCGGGCAGTACGCGATGCAGCAGCGCAGCCATATCCGGATCTACATCATCTACGACATGATGCCACGCCGGGCGCAGAAACTGTCGGACTGCATCAGCGTCTTCCTGATCTGGGTGTTCGCCTTCTGTGTCGTCTGGGGCGGCTATGACGAGGCGAAAACCAAGCTCTTGCGGATGGAGACCTTCGGCACCGCCTGGGACCCGCCGATCCCGGCAACGGTCAAGGCCGCGATCCTGGTGACGATCTGCCTCGTTGCGGTGCAGGCGCTGTCGAACCTGATCGCCGACTGGCACAAGGCGCCGGAACATCACAGCCCCGCCGACGATATCGACCAGGACGAGATCCGCAAGATCCGCGAAGCGCTGGGGGAAGACGGCAATGGTTGATATCGGCACCCTGTCGCTGATCCTTCTTCTGGCGATGTTCGCGCTTCTGGCGATCGGGATGCCCCTGGGCTTCGCCTCGGCGTTTTTGGCGGTGGCCACGCTGGTGATGAAATTCGGCCCCGAATTGCTGTTCAGCGATTTCGGCCGCGGCCCGTTCGCGGTGCTGGGCCAGTCGGTCTACCGGCAGATGACGAACTACGTGCTGATCTCGGTGCCGCTGTTCATCTTCATGGCCGCGCTCCTGGAACGAACGGGCATCGCCAAGGACATGTATTCCTCGTTGCAGGTCTGGCTCAGCCGGACCCGCGGCGGCATCGCCATCGTGACCTCGATCATGGCGGTGATCATGGCGGCGATGTCTGGCATCATCGGCGGCGAGGTTGTGTTGCTGGGCCTGATCGCGCTGCCGCAGATGCTGCGGCTGGGCTACAACCAGAACCTCGCCATCGGCACGATCTGCGCCAGCGGGTCGCTCGGCACGATGATCCCGCCGTCCATCGTGCTGATCTTCTACGGCCTGGTCACCGAAACCTCGATCAAGTCGCTGTTCACGGCGGCGTTCGTGCCGGGCTTCATGCTGGCCTCGATGTTCATCCTCTACATCATCGTGCGGACCCGGATGCACCCCGAACAGGCCCCGCTGCCAGATCCGGACCCAAGCGATCCCGAAACCGGCGAAAAGCGCAAGCTGTTCCTGTCCTTCCTTGCGGTTCTGGCGGTCTGCGCCAGCGCGGTGCTGACGCTGCGGGCCTTGTTCTTCACCGCAACCGGGGCGAATGCGGTCACCGTGGGCGTCGACGCGATCCCGCTTGGCATGGTCTCGGACCTGCCCTGGCTGATCGGCACCACGGTGCTGTCGCTGGCGCTGATCTTCTTCGTGCTCGGCAAGGACCGTGCGGTGGCCGGCTGGCACCTGGGCAAGGGGCTGGTCGCCCCGATCGTCGTGATCGGCGTTGTCCTGGGCTCGATCTATGGCGGCATCACCGGCATCACCGAGGCGGCCGGGATGGGCGTGGTCGCGGTGTTCGTGATCAGCGTGCTGCGCCGCGAGATGTCGTTCGACGTGGTCTGGGACAGCCTGATGCGGACGCTGAAATCCACCGGCACGATCATCTGGGTGACGATCGGCGCGGCCTCGCTGGCTGCCGCCTACACGCTGGCGGGCGGGCCGACCTATGTGGCGAACGCGATTGTCGGGATGGAACTGCCCACGATGGGGATCATCCTGGTGATGATGCTGATTTTCCTGATCATGGGGATGTTCATGGACTGGGTCGGGATCGTGCTTCTGATCATGCCGGTCTTCCTGCCCATCGTCACCAAGCTGCCGATCGAGGATATCGGCCTTATCGGACAGCTGCAGCCCAGCCATGTCGCGATCTGGTTCGGCGTGACGTTCTGCATGAACATGCAGGTCAGCTTCCTGTCGCCTCCCTTCGGCCCGGCGGCGTTCTACCTGAAATCGGTGGCGCCGCCGCATATCTCGCTGACCGATATCTTCAAGGGCTTCCTGCCGTTCATCGGCATCCAGCTTCTGGCGCTGTCGGTGCTGCTGATCTGGCCGGGGATCGTCACGGTGTTGCTGTAGGAGGCGGGAATGGCACGGATCGGGCGGGTCGAGGTCGGCTTGTGTCTGATCGCGCTGCCGGTCCATCCTGCCGATGCGCTGCAGGGCGTGGAATTTGACTGGGACAAGCTGGAAAGGGTGTCGCAATGCTGAATGTGGATCAAATACGGTTCTTTCAGACGAACGGCTATCTGGTGGTCGAGGATGTGCTGGATCAGCAAGCCGTGCTGGATCCGGTGCGCGCAGAATACGCGGCCCTGATGGACCGGCTTTACGACGACTGGCACGGTCAGGGGCTGCTGCCGCCCCCCGGCGACAAGGGCTTCTGGCAGAAACTGCTGCTCGCCTATACCTCCGGCTGCGACTGGTTCCAGCCGTTCGACATCTCGCTGCCCGGCAACCGGATCACCGCCGACATGCCGTTCCACTTCGGCCAGGCGGTGCTCGACATGATCACCGCGCCCGCCCTGCTCGATGTCGTCGAAAGCCTGATCGGGCCCGAGATCACCAGCAATCCGATCCAGCATGTGCGGATCAAACCGCCCGCCAGCGACCTGCGGGCCGACGAGGCGCGGGCGCATATCACCGCGACCGACTGGCATCAGGATCGCGGCGTGACGCATGAAAGCGCGGACGCGACCCGAATGATCACCGTCTGGATTGCGGTCACCGACGCGACTGAGGAGAACGGTTGTCTGGTGGTGCAGCCGCTACGCGACAAGGTGGAACTGCTGCCGCATTGCGAGAAAAAGCAGGTCGGCATCCCCGAGGCGTTCCTGAAACCCAAGGATGCTGTGCCGCTGCCGGTGAAATCGGGCGGCGTGGTGATCTTCGATCCGATGACGCCACATGCCTCGTTGGTCAACCGCACCCAGGGCTTCCGCTGGTCTTTCGACATCCGCTACAACGTCACCGGCCAGCCGACCGGGCGCGACCATTTCCCCAGCTTCGTCGCCCGCAGCCGCACCGATCCCGGCGCGGAACTGCGCGACGCCACGGCCTGGCGGACGATGTGGGAAGAGGCGCGGGCGCGACTGGTCGGCGCGCCGCATATAGAACTTTACCGCTGGGACATGAACGCGCCGTATTGTGCCTGAGGGGACCCGCATGGAAGTTCTGACCAAGACCCAGATCGAGGAATACCACGCGGTTGGCGGCCTCGTCGTTCCGGACCGCCTGTCCGCCGCCGAGCTTCAGGAGATCCGCGAGGCCATCGCCGGATTCCACGACATCGCCCGCGGCATGACCGTGTCGGATGACCGGATCGACCTCGAAGACAGCCACAGGCCCGACGATCCCCGGATCCGGCGGATCAAGCGCCCCGACCGGCAGGCCGAGGTGTTCCGGCGGC
>JAGXFH010000014.1 GCA_024637315.1 Brevirhabdus sp. | reverse complement strand
CCCGCACCGCCAGCGGCGAGCCGTCGCGGGTGTAGCTGTAGTTGCCGTTCTCGCGCTCATCCGCCCCGGCCGGGACCAGCGCGATGAAGTCGTTCTGGTTGTCCGGCCCGGTCCAGGTCACATCGACGCTGGAGCCCGCCGGCACCGCAGGCGGCGCCTCGAGGGCGGCCGGCAAGGGCAGCACCTCGATCGGGCGCCGCTGGATGACGGCGGCGATCTCGGCGCTGTAATAGCGAAGCTGGTAGGCCCCGGGGATGTCGGGTGCGAGAATTTGCAGGGGGGAGCCTTCCCTTGTGTAGGCATAGGTGCCGGGAGTGGAGTCCTGGCTGTCCAGCGGCGCCAGCGAGATGTAATCGCCCTCGGCGCCGGGACCGGTCCAGGCGACCGTGACCTGCCGCCCGACGTAAACCGTGTCTGGCGCGTCGAGCGTCGCCTCGGGCGCGATGACCCGGATCGGCGCGGCGGCGAGCACGGTCGAGGCCGCGGCCGCGACATAGCGCAGCTCGTAATCCTCGCCGGGGATCGCCGGCGCCGTCAGCGTCGCCGGGCTGCCGGCAGAGGTTCGGGCATAGGCGTCGAAGGCTGTCGCCGCTGTGCCGGTGCGGGCCAGCGCGATGAAATCTCCCGGGTTGTCCGGGCCGGTCCAGTGGACCTCGAATGCGTCCAGCGCGGCCACGAATTCGGGGCCGTCGAGACTGAGCCGGGGCTGGAGCACGACACGCTCGACGACATCATCGTCGCCCGCATATGAAAACTCGGCCGATCCGGCAAGCGCGCCGAGCTCTGCCCGGGCGAAGTAGCGGCCACCGTCGAGATCGATCTCGACCACCGCGCTGCGCTGGCCGTCGACGAGGGTGCGCTCGGTCCCGAGATCGACGAGGGTCCAGGCGATTTCCGGGTCGGTCAGCGCTGGTCCGGCCTCGGACTCGGCGGCCTCGATCAGCAGCATCGGCGGTGGCGGCGCGGCCACGGTGCGAAACGCCGCGGTCAGTTCCTCGGCGTTCTCCGCCGTCAGATAGAGCCCGCCGGTATTCTCGGCCAGGCAGCTGAGTTCGCGCTGATCCGCGATCCGCGAGACGTCGAAACCGATGACATGCGCGGTGAACCCCAGGCCGGTCGCCTCAAGCTCGGCGGCCAGCGCGCAGGGGTCGGCTTCGCAGCTTTCGATCCCGTCGCTGACGAGGATCACGGTGGACGGCCGGTCGGTGTACTGAAGGTCCTGCGCGGCGGCCCGGACCGCATCGGTCAGCGGCGTCCGGCCGCGCGGCACAAGCGCATTGACCGTCGCCGAGAACGCCGCGGCATCGACCGGGCCGACGGGGATGACGGTCTCGATGTCGGTGCAATCGCCTTCGCGGCGATGACCGTAGGCAACCAGGCCGAGTTCGGCGGCCGGATCCCAGTCCGCCACGATGTCGCCGATGACCTCGCGCGCGATCTCGACCTTCGAGACGCCATCGATCTGGCCCCACATGCTGTTCGAGACGTCGTAGACGAGGATGGTTCGGGGCTGCGTGTCGTCCTGGTCCTGGGACCAGGCCGAGGATGCAAGAAGGCCCGTCAGGACGATCGCGAGCAAGCCAGAAATCAGGCGCATGTGGGTGTTCCTCTTCCCTTCTCAAGGCGGCGACACGGCCGCCGGCGGTTTGCGAGCCTTGTGCCGGCTCTTCGGATCAGACGGCCCTTCGGCCACGCCTTGCAGGCGCCTGCCACGTGCCCGGCAGCCAGGTCAGCGGCTCATCTCCTCGGGGGCCGACCCGGTGAAGGTCGCCCCGTTCATCTTGCCTTTGAAAGCGATGATGCCGCGCCCGGATGAGGGCGTATCGAGCTTCAGGGCGAGGGTCATCGTGACCGGCGGCCGGGGCGGCAGGGGGATGACGATCTGACCCTGGGTAGATCCTCCCCGCCCGGCACCCGCGCCCTGTCTCAGGCTGCAGCGTCCGTCGAGCGCCGCAAGCAGGTCCGGTGGCGTGGTGGCGCAGAAACCGCCGTCGTCGGACGCGGTGTCCTGCGCCTCGGTGAAACCCTTGGGCAGGACGAACAGAAGACATGCTGTGGCGAGACGTCCGATCATTCCTGCACGCTCCAAATACGATGAATGCCCCAAATGCGTCGATCCGCCCCGGCACTGGCAAGTCGGGGAGCGGCTGCTGGTCTCAATGTTCCGTGCCGTTTTCTTGCTTGACGTCGAAGCAAGGCTACCACAGCCCTCGTGTTTCTCAAAACGCCCCGTCGGGCGAGGCGCGGCCGCCGATTTCAGGGGGGATTCGCGCCTTGGTCGCCGAGCGGGTCCGGCGGGGTCGGCGCGCGGTTCGATCCACCGGATCAATCGCCGAACCGCAGGGGAGAAGTCACTTGATCAACCGGCAAGATCGGGTGAAGCTGCCGTCAGGTAGCCGCCCGCTTGGGGCATTTCGGCTTGATCCAGCAACTGCAAAGGCAACGCCATGACACGCCCCTTGTTTCTTGTCGCAGGCATCTGGCTTCTGGCAGCGCCGGCATCGGCCGAGGATTTCCAGACGATCGGCCAGATCGAAGCGGTATTCGACGGCGAAACGCTGTCGCAGACCACGATGAGTTATCTGGATGAGGGGCGGCGTCTGGCGACCGCGTCCTTGACCAATGTCATGGGGATAACGTCGCTGACCATTCAAGGCGCGCAAGGCAAACCACTCACCATCGAAGCGATGTTCACCGACACCAATCCCGATCCTCAAAGCAATCCGGTGAGCCTTTCAGTCGGCTATTTCCCGTCCGGGATGCGGTCCTACTGGACCTCGGAAGACGCGCCCGAACCGGCGCGGATCACGTTTGCAGGTCTCGACACCGCCGCTGACGACCTTCACGCCAGCGGCACCTTCGAGGCGCTCTTGTGCTTTGTGCCCGAGGGCGCCTACGAGGCCGATATCGACAATTGCCAGCCGATTTCGGGGCGCTTTGATACCGGTCTGATCCGGGAGTAAATCTTCGGCCTCTGGCCGGACAGTTGCGGTGCAGTACTGGAACGCGGATCTGGGGCCGGTTGCATGTCCGTGTCTGGATCGAGTTCCGCCGTGGCAGAGAGCAGATCAACGGTCTGGCGTTTGGTCAGTGCCGGCCGGCAGAGCGGCCCGTAGCCGCCCGCCGGGTCAGCGGCGAGGTTCGGGAACAGCGATAGGATTTCGATCCGGTGTCGCAGGCTCAGCATGCGGATGCCCATCGGGCCCGGAAAGAAACTTTCGCAAGAAAGCCCCTCGGCCAGCAGGATCGAGTGGTGGTCCAAGAGCACATGGTAGTACCGGACGGTCCGGCATGCGAGATCCCTTCGGATGCCGCGATACCCCTCGAGGCCGATGGCCGGGGCCAGGTATTCCGCCTTTTGCACGAACGGAAAGTGGTCCTGGCCGAGCAGGATGCGGTGCTGCGGCGAAACCATAAGGTCGCGCCGCGGCAGGTTGCCGGACATCGACCCTGCCGGGATACGGACGGGGCGAAGTTTGTCGTCTGTTCCCGGCCAGCTATGGGCGGTCGACCCGATCCATCGGACAGGCTGGGGCCCATGATCGCGGGTCATCACAAGATCGCCGACCTGAAGATCCTCGACGGCGACCTCGCCGTTCACGGTTGCCAGCCGCGTGCCCTCGACAAAGCAGACCGGGATCGGCTGAGGAGTCTCGTTGACGTTCTGAACAGAGATCCGCCCGGTGCCGAAAGCGTCCATATCGGCCGCGGTCGCCTGTTGGTTTGGCATGAAGGTCAGATAGGTCACCTGACCGACCGCGGGATAATCCTGCACCGCGATGCGGATCACCTCTTCGCCCCGAAACTGGGTTGGAACCTGACCGGCACCGTTGTTGTTTGCGGTCGGCAGGGTGCCGATCCAGTTCACCGTGAAGCTGTAGGCCTGGCCGCCGATCTGGACTTGCGTATTCGGGTCCGGGCTGCCGCCGCCAAGCCAGAGATCTCCTGAGTCGCCCGACGGCGTTTCCGCAACGAAGGTGATCTGGAAGGATGGGGCTCCGGTCAGATTGATCGCCGGATTGTTGGCCGTACCGCTATCGGTCCGTACATAATAGCTAGTCATATCACCCTCGATCGGCCATGGCATCGGCCCTGCATGCGGCAGCAAACGGCGCACTTCAACATAACGGACCAAGTTGGTTTGTTCGATCTGGGGCAATTTGGCGGAATTCCGCAGGCATATTGCCGAGCGGCTGGCCGCGTGCGCATCACGATCCGGTTATGCTTGGGTTGAGGATCACCGCGTCCGTGCCGAAGGCTCAGCTGAAAATCCGGCCGCGCGCGCGGACCAGCGCGTACAGGACCGTGGCCAGGTAAGCCGCGTTGATCACCACCAGGACGAACCACGGGCGGGTGAAACCGAGCCCGATCACGATGACCGTGGCAAACAGGATCACCGCGACCAGCCGCCGCGGCACCTTGACCGCCTTGGGCGACAGCGTCCGGAGCTTGGAGATCATCAGGATGCTGACAACCGCCAGCCAGACCGAGACCGCCAGCGGCGCATCGCCCCGGTCGAAACCGCCCGCAAGCGTCAGGAAGGCCGGCAGAAGGCCCAGAAATGCGCCGGCGGGGGCAGGCACACCGACAAAATACGCCCTCGGTCCGGGGCTGACGTCCTGCTGGCCTGACATGACGTTGAACCGCGCCAGCCGAAGGCAGGTGGCGGCGGCAAAGAGCAGCGCGAAGATCCAGCCGAAGCCGCCCGCCTGCGTCAGGTGCAGCTGGTAGACCACGATCGCCGGCGCCACGCCGAAGCACAGGAAATCCGACAGCGAGTCAAGCTGCGCGCCCATCGGCGACTCGGCCCCGAACCGCCGCGCGACAAACCCGTCCAGCCCGTCGGCCAGCATCGCCAGCAGGATCATGAACACCGCCGTCGCAAAGCGCCCCTCGATCGCGAAGCGGATCGCGGTCAGCCCCAGGCTCATGCCCATCAGCGTGATCATGTTGGGCAGCAGCATCAGGATCGAGACCCGGCTTTGTTCGTCCGGCGCGTCGTCCTCGGATCCGGGCTCCAGCATGGCTCAGGCGTCTTTCGCGGTGCCGGTCAGGTCCGCGATCACCGTCTCGCCGGCCACCATTGTCTGGCCGATGCGCACCAGCGGCGTGGCGCCTTCGGGCAGGTAGATGTCAAGCCGCGAGCCGAACCGGATCAGCCCGAACCGTTCGCCGCGCGCCATCTCCTGCCCCTCGGCGGCCCAGCACAGGATGCGGCGGGCGACCAGCCCGGCGATCTGCACCACGCCGTATTGCCGCCCGTCGGCAAGCGCGATGGCCATGCCGTTGCGCTCGTTATCCGCGGACGCCTTGTCGAGCGAGGCGTTGAGGAACTTGCCTGGCCGGTAGGCGATCTTCACGATCCGGCCCGCCGCCGGCAGGCGGTTCACATGGCAGTTGAAGACCGACATGAAAACCGACACCCGCAGCATTTCGGCCTCGCCCAGACCCAGTTCGGCAGGCGGTACGGCCGCCTCGAGCAGCGACACGACCCCGTCGGCGGGCGAGACCATGATGTCGGGCCGCACCGGCGCCACCCGTTCGGGATCGCGGAAGAAGTAGTAGACCCAGACGGTCAGGCCGAGACCGATCCAGCCAAGCGGCGCCCATAGGAGGAAAAGCACGACCGATAGCCCCGCCGCGATGGCAACGAAGCGCCGCCCCTCGGGGTGCATCGGCTTGACGAAGGTGGACAGCATGGAAACGGACATCGGGGCCCCTTGGTTCTGATCTGGACCGTTCCTAATGCGTCCGGCAGGAGATTGAAACGGGGATTTGCCGCCCCTCGCCGCCCCTGACCGCCACGTCCGAGACGTGTTGTTTCGGAATTTCAACATGCCCCCTGCCTCGCCGCCACGGGCGGCGACGCGACTGCATCATGTTCGATCGGCAGCACCTTGCCTATTTGAACGCATTGCAGAAGCTGAACTGGTCTATTGCGGCCATGCGACCGGGTTGATCGGTTGGGTGCGCGAAGCGGGATCGCGGACCGAAGCCTGCTGGTGCCCGATCAAGCAGGCTCAGCGAATGGCCGAGCCGCACCTGCGCTACCTCGACTTGGCCGATTTCGGTGACGAAACGACCTACCAGGAGCGCGTAGAGGCTTTTCGCCCCGCTCTCCGAAAGGGCCGCCAGGTCAAATGGCGATATTACGGGTCAGCCCGTGAACAATCCCCGCTGTTTGACGCTTTGGCCACTTCGCGCCACACCGCCCGGGCAGCGTCGCCCTGTTGACCCGTCGAAACCGGACGAGCGGGCCGCAGGTCCGATCCGGACATCCGGCTTTCATCGACGGCGCGCTGAACCGGCCAGTCGCAGTCGGTGCAGCCGTTTCTGGCAGGGTGATGCCAGCACGGCGGCTGTCACCTGAACATCCGTGGCATCGGCGGCTCTGTCCGCTTGATGCAGGGCCTGTCCGACAGGGCCTAAAGCGGCCAGACGATCAGCAGCATGGGGATGCTGATGACGAGCACAAGACCCTCGAGCGGCAAGCCCAGTCTCCAGTAGTCGCCAAAGCGGAAGCCGCCGGGCCCGAGGATCAAGGTGTTGTTCTGGTGCCCGATGGGCGTCAGGAACGCGCAGGAGGCGCCAATCGCGACGGCCATCAGGAAACTGTCGGGGTTGACGCCCAGCGTGGTGGAGATGCCGAGCGCGATGGGGCACAGAACGGCGGCGGTGGCGGCGTTGTTCATCACGTCCGACAGGAACATGGTGGTGACCATGACCACCGCCAGTGCGGCGATTGCATTGCCCTGCGCGATGGTGCCGACCAGAAAGCGCGCCAGCAGGTCGGCGGCCCCGGTGCTTTGCATCGCGCCTGCGACCGGGATCAGCGCCGCCAGCAACACGATGACGGGCCAGTCGATCGAGGTATAGATCTGCCGCAGCGGGACCGTGCGCAGCACCATCGAGGCCAGCACCCCGAGCGCAAAGGCCGCCGCTGCCGGAAGCAGCCCCAGGGTCACGATGCCGATTGCGCCCAGCATGATCGCGCCCGCGATCATCGCCATGCGCTTGTCGGGCATGTGCAGGTCACGCGCGCCCAGCGGCACACAGCCGGTGTCGTTGGTGAACATCCTCACGGCATCCGCCGCGCCCTGCACGATCAGCAGATCTCCGGATTTGAGCTTGAGCGTCCGCAGCCTTGAGCGTGGAGGATGCCCTTCGCGCGAAACCGCCAGCAGGTTGAGCCCATAGCGCGTGCGAAGATGTATGTCCTCGGCCGAGCGCCCGACGATGGTCGAGCCGGGCAGAACCGCCAGTTCACCCAGCACGATGCCTTCGTTGCTCTCCCGGCTCTGCTCTTCGCCGTCATCGTCGGCCTTTTCGGCTGCCTTTTCCGAACTCGCATCGGCATCCTTCTCTGAGTCCTCCGCGTCGTCGGATGTTTCCACAGTGTGTTCATCCAGCTTCATGTCGAACACCGACAGCGCCTCGGCCAGCGAATCGACATCGGCCTCCAGCACCAGAATGTCTTCCGGGTGGATGCGGCGCCCGCCATGTGGCGCGGTCAGGCGCACCTCGTTGCGGATAAGACCGACGATCTGCGCCTGGCTCTCTTCGATCTCGCGCTCGAACCCGCGCAAGGTCAGGCCGACGGCCTTGCTGCCTTTGGGCACGCGCAGTTCGGTGAAATAGGTTCCCGTCTCGAACCCGTCCCCCGCCGCGGATTTGCGTGCGGGCACCAGCCGCCAGCCGACGATCGCGACAAAGATCACCCCAGCAACCGCGACAAGCACGCCGACGGGCGCGAAATCGAAAAACGCGAAATGCCCAAGACCGGCCTCGTCCCGGAAGCTCGAGACGATCAGGTTCGGCGGCGTGCCGATCAGCGTCGTCATGCCGCCCAGGATAGTGCCAAAGGCCAGCGGCATCAGCACCTGTCCCGGCGTCAGGTCCAGCCGGTCCGAAAGCTGCACCGCGATCGGCATCAGAAGCGCCATCGCGCCCACGTTGTTCATGAACCCCGACAGCGCCGCGCCCAGCCCCAGCAGCGCGACCATGCTTGTCAGCCGCCCGGCATCGCGCGGCAGGACGGTTCGCGCCAGCCAGTCCACCGCGCCGGTATTCTGCAGCCCCTGGCTGAGGATCAGCACACAGGCCACCGTGATCACCGCCGGATGGCCGAAGCCCGCGAATGCATCACCCGCCGGCACCAGCCCGGCAATCACGGACGCCATCAGCGCAGCCAATGCCACCACATCATGGCGAAACTTCCCCCACAGGAACAGCCCCATGGTGGCCGCAAGTATCGCAAAGATCAGCAATTGGGGGGTGGTCATGTCGGTCCTTCCGAGGCTGATATGTACCTATCAGGCTCTAACGCATAGGTGATTGCGCGCAAGACGCGAGAAGCGCGATCAACAGGTCATACGATTTTTCGATAGACCAAATCGCATTCTCAAACCACCTTCAACATCTGACAATGATTGAAAGATATCCGGGCGCGTGACCTTCGGAGTGCTGGTCATGAGCAAGGCCGTCATTTGTGCCGATTGCGGCGAAGTCCCGAAACCGCGACTGACCGGGGCCTGTTGCAAGGCGCTGCCGCAGCTCGGAGGCGGCTGGCGCATTGATACCATCTTCAAATCTGACGACCCGCGATCAAGGATGCCTTGTCTTGCGGCAACTGTCCCTGGAGTGCGCCGATCGTCAACGAAGAGCCTGATTTATTCCAGCCCGCACTCAAGCCGGTCATTCATTTCAGACACCGCGCCGTCAACCTTCGGGAAAACCTCTGGCACCATCGATCTGCCTCTCGCAAGTCGAGCGCTGTGCATGTCGGTCAGAGTCACCGGTCGCCGATAGGCAAAACGACGCGACGGCTTCACGCTGCTCGCTTGCCTCTTGAACTGGACGCAATTGTCCTAGACCTTTACTGCAGCCAAAGGAGGGCCCCATGCGCAAGCTGCAATCTCAGGGCGTGCACCATATCACGCTGGTTGGCGCCGACCGGCAGACCTCGATCGATTTCTGGGAGGGCGTGCTGGGCATGCCGTTCGTGTTCGATCAGCCCAATCTCGACGATCCCGACGAGGGGCATATCTATTTCGATCCGGGCGATGGGCGGCTGATCACGATCTTTACCAACGAGGCGCGCAAGCCCGATCCGCGGCGCACCCCGACCAGCCCCGGCTGCGTGCATCATCTGGCGTTCTCGGTCAGCCAGGCGACGTTCTGGCAGGCGGTCGAGCGGCTGGACGAGCGCGGCATCAGGCATAGCGGGCCGAAGGACCGCGGGTTCATGGATTCGATCTATTTCAAGGATCCGATGGGGCTGTTGATCGAACTGGCGAGCTACCGGTTCGAGCCGCCGATGGGCGCCTCTTACGCCGATGTGATGATCACCGCGCACCGGATCCGGGTGGCGCGGGGCGATCATCATATCGACAAGATCCATCTGGCCGACGCGATCGAGGAACTGGTTGGGCGCGGTCAGGACAGCCTGTCGACGGATCGCGGACCCAAGGACCCCTACAGCAGCGAACCGGGCTGAATTGATTTCAATTCAAGGCAATCGGCCAGACTTCGTCACATTCCGGTGGGGCGGTGTTAAGGTCCGTGTTCCAGTGTGATCCGGCACCGTGGGGGTGCGGATTGGTGGGTGAACCGTGGGACAGATCGTTCTCGCCGAGACATTCGGCGCGGGTCTTGTGCCGTATGGCGCGGATATTCATGAACTGACGCTTGTCGTCGGGCCGTCGGGGCTGAGGCTGGAGGGGTTCGCCGGCGATGGTCTGTCGGCGCGGCTGGTCGCGTTCACCCTGGACGGCGGCGCGAGGTTTCAGGGCGAGAGCTTTCTGGGTCCGACGCATGACGGGTTTCTGGCCGCCGATTTCGGGACGCGGGACTACCATCTGTCGCTCGACCGGATGGCGGGTGAACTGGCGGCCGGGCCGGGTGATGCGCGCGTCGCCCTGTCGATCAGCGATCTCAACAACGGCTTTGCGGGCGACACGCTGCGGCTGGTCGGGGCGGCGACGGGCAGGGCCAATGTGATCGTCACCAGCCAGCCCAACATGGCCGGGCTGTCGGTCGCCAGGGTGACCGGGGACGGACTGTCGGCCTTCACCGCTCTTGCAGGTGCCGGCGAGGGCCGGATTTCCGACCTGGCGACGCTGAACGTCCATGGCCAAGGCTGGATTCTGGCCAGTTCCAGCGACAATGACAGCGTGATCAGCTACAGCCTGTCGGCCGAGGGAGAGGTGAGTTACACGGCGGAATTCGGCGCGGCGCAGGGCCTGGGCATCGGCGATGCAATGGTGCTGCGCACGGCGGTGGTTGACGGCCAGCCCTATGTGCTGGTCGCGGGGGCCGAAAGCAATTCGATCTCGGTGCTGTCGCTGGAACCCGATGGCAGCTTTCGCGCCGTCGATCACGTGCTGGACAGCCTGAACACCCGGTTCGCCGGGATCGTCCGGCTGGAGGTCACCGAGATCGACGGAGCCAGCTATGTCGTCGCGGCGGGCAGCGATGACGGGTTCTCGCTGTTCCGGCTGCGCCCGGACGGCAAGCTGCTGCATCTGGGCGCGGTCGCCGACGATGCGGGCGTGGTGCTGGACAACCCCGCGGCGCTGGCGCTGGCCGGACATGACGGCAAGCTGCACATCACGGTCGCGTCGGGAACCGAGGCCGGGATCTCTCATTTCACCTATGACCTGACAAACCAGGGGCAGACGCTGATCGGCGGGTCGGCCGGCGAGACGCTTGTCGGCACCGCCGGGAATGACATGATCCTTGGCGCCAGCGGCGACGACACCGTGTCGGGCGGTGCAGGGGATGACGTGCTGATCGACGGCGCGGGCTGCGACATCCTGATCGGCGGGCCGGGGCGGGACCTGTTCGTGTTTCACGCCGATGGCGAGGTCGACACGATCGCCGATTTCGAGCGCGGCATCGACCAGCTTGACCTGTCGTTCTTCCACGGGTTTTACAGCCTCGACCAGGCGACCGTGCTGACCACCAGCGACGGCGCCAGGCTGATCTTCGGCGACGAGGTCATCATCATCCGCGCAGCGGACGGCAATCCGCTGACCCGCGCCGATCTGGGGCGACACCCGGCCTTCAACCTCGACCGCCCGCCGATCGTGCTCAATCACGATCCGGTTCCCAATACCGGGCTGATCGCGGGCGGCGCGGACGACGACATGCTGGTCGGCACGGCCGGATCGGAAACGCTGTCGGGCGGGCTTGGCAATGATGTGCTGCAAGGCGGCGCAGGCGCGGACAGGCTGTTTGGCGGCGGCGGCCATGACGCCGCCTCTTACGTGATGTCGGCCAGCGGCGTGCTCGTCGATCTGCTGAATCCGGACGCCAATACCGGCGACGCCGCGGGCGACCGGTACTATTCGATCGAGGCGATCATCGGCACCGGTTCCGACGACATCCTGCGCGGTGACGATACGCGCAACGATCTGCGCGGCGGCGCGGGCAATGACCGGCTGGAGGGGCGCGGCGGCGACGATCTGCTGTATGGGGGCGACGGCGATGACTGGCTGTCGGGCGGCGCGGGTGCCGATCTTCTGGACGGCGGCGCGGGGGTCGACATCGCCAGTTATGCCGACGCCGGGGCCGGGGTTCGCGCCGATCTGGGCGCGCCTCAGAAGAACACCCGCGATGCGGCGGGCGACATCCATACCAGCATCGAGGGCTTGCAGGGCAGCGACTTTGCCGACCTGCTATACGGCGACGATGCCGATAACCGGCTTTCGGGCGGCGCGGGCAATGACCGGCTTTTTGGCAGGGCCGGTGATGATACGCTGACCGGCGGCGCCGGCCGGGACTTTCTGCATGGCGGGCCGGGCATGGACACCGTCAGCTACGCGGATGCAGAGGCGGGCGTTCAGGTCAGGCTGGATCGCGACCGCGGCACTGGCGGCGATGCGGCCGGCGACAGATACAAGAGCATCGAGCGGGTCGAGGGTTCGGAGTTTGACGACCGGCTGATCGGCAGCAAGCGGCCCAACCAGATGTCGGGCGGCGACGGCGACGATGTGCTGGCCGGCAAGAACCGGTCCGACCATCTGGACGGCGGCGCCGGCAATGACCGGCTTGTCGGCGGCGATGGCGGCGACCTGCTGGATGGCGGGGCCGGTGACGATGTGCTGCTGGGCGGCAAGGGCAATGACCGGCTGATCGGCGGCGCCGGTGACGATTACATGGTTGGCGGCAAGGGGCTCGACACCTTCGTGTTCGCGCCGGATTTCGGCAATGACCGGATCGCCGGGTTCAACGCCCGCTATGACCGGCTGGAATTCGACCCCGCGGTATTCGGTGCAGTGCCGGTCAGCGCCGATGCGTTCGTTACCGACCATGTCCGGCAGGTCGGCGGCGACACGGTGCTGGATTTCGACGACGGAAACAGCCTGACGCTGCTTGATTACGGCAATCATTTCGCGCTTTACGACGCGCTGATCTTCGCCTGACGGGCGTCAGGCGCCGTCGCCGTCGGCCAGCGCCTGCAGATAGGTTCCATAGTCGTTCTTCTTGAACGCCGCGGCCCGCTGCAACAACTGGTCGCGGCCGATCCAGCCGAGGAAATAGGCGATCTCGTCGGGCGAGCCGACCTGCAGGCCCTGCCGCTTTTGCAGCGTACGCACGAAGTTTCCGGCATCCAGAAGGCTGTCATGGGTGCCGGTGTCAAGCCAGGCAAAGCCGCGGCCCATCTTCTCGACGGTCAGCGTGCCGTCGGCGAGGTACATTTCCAGCAGCGTGGTAATCTCCAACTCGCCACGCGCCGAGGGCTTGACCTGCCGCGCCCGGGCCGGAGCGTCGGCGTCGAGGAAATAGAGTCCGGTGACGGCATAGTTCGAGGCCGGTTTTTCCGGCTTTTCGATGATCGAGCGCACCTGCCCTTCGGCATCGAAGCCGACGACGCCGTAGCGCTCGGGGTCCGACACCCGGTAGCCGAACACGGTGCCGCCGGTTTCGCGGGCATCCGCGCTGGCCAGCAGTTCGGGCAGTCCGTGGCCGAAGAAGATGTTGTCGCCCAGCACCAGCGCCGAGGGCGCGCCGTCCAGAAACTCTTCGGCCAGGATGAAGGCCTGCGCCAGACCGTCGGGCGAGGGCTGGGTGATATAGCTGATCTGGAGCCCCCATTGCGCGCCGTCCAGCAGCAGCCGCTTGAACTGCGGCTGATCCTCGGGCGTGGTGATCACCAGGATCTCGCGGATGCCGGCGAACATCAGCGTGGAAAGCGGGAAATAGATCATCGGCTTGTCGTAGATCGTCAGCAACTGCTTGGACGATCCCATCGTGACGGGATAAAGCCGGGTGCCCGATCCGCCCGCCAGAATGATGCCCTTGCGCCTGGTCACTGGTCCGCCTCCTTCATCCCGCCTTCGCCCCCAGCCGCTTGCCAACGCCGTCGCGGTCCAGCAGCGCCCGCCACCAGGGCTGGTTCTCCAGATACCAGGCGACGGTCTTTTCCAGCCCTTCTTCCAGGGTCACCGAGGGCCGCCAGCCAAGCTCGGTCCTGATCCGCGTCGGGTCGATCGCGTAACGCAGGTCGTGGCCGGGG
>JAGXFH010000013.1 GCA_024637315.1 Brevirhabdus sp. | reverse complement strand
TTGTCGTCTATCCACCAGACGATCAAGCGTGCCGGATCCGGGCACAAAGGCGGGGAGTGTCAGAGCCTCGCCGCTCGGGTAATCTCTCTCGTTGTCCTCATCGAATGAAGACCCGTTTGGCGTCTCTGATGTCGGTCTGCTGGAGTTTTTGAGACTGCGTTCCATTTGTTTTCAGTACCTTATCCAAAACGCGGGGATGAGACTGAATCAGAATTTGTGAGACTGGCGCAAAAACTGACCGGGGTTCGTGAGACCAGATTACAGTCGTGCAGATCATGGCATCCAGGGGCGGCGTCTTCGTCATCATGGCGCCGGGCATGCTCGTGTCCTTGTTTGATTGGGTATTGCGCGGCCAGTCTCACAAATTCCGATTCATCCAGTCTCATGAACATCGCTCCAAAATCTCATGAACCCTGGTTCGTTTTCCAGGGAAGTGCCTGAATCTCATGAATTCCGGTCATCCGACAGTGTTTTAGCCATGTTCGCAGCCTGTATCAAAATGACCGATAATGCAAACTTATTGGACACAAAAAGATCGTGCAGGCCGGGGCGGTTCTTACGGGATTTTCTGGCTATAAGCGCCGCGATGAATTACGCTTCGGGCATTAAAACCCAACGCCCCGCCGCCGCAAGCGACCCTGTGGCCTTTCCCGCGCTGCCGATCTGGCGCGACGGGCGGCGCGGTTGCAGGGGGTGTTGCCGAAGCTTCGCGCCAGGGAAGCGGCACGGGCGGTGGAGATGTTCCTGTCGCGCGATGCGCTGGCACCGGCGGCGCTGAACTTCAAGTCCGACCGGGCGGGAAACCTTTCGCCTTTACGGGGTCTGACGATGGCGCGGCGCGAGGAACCGGAGCTTGACCGCGACCTTGCCGACCTGCCGCCAGATATGCGCTGGCGGGAATGGATGCGGCGCATCGAGGCGGTGCTGTTTGCCAGTGCAACGCCGGTGCCGCGCGACGATCTGGCGCGCATGGTGGGGCAGGGGGCCTCGGTCGATCTGCTGACCGCGGATCTGATGGCCGATCTGGAAGGCCGCCCCTATGAGCTGGCGAAGGCGGGCGGCGGCTGGATGCTCAGGACGCGCGCCGTCTATGCCCAGGCGATCCGGGCCGCAGCCGATGCGGCAGGGCAGGCGCTGGACCTGTCCGAATTCGACCTTTCCGTTCTGGCCGCGATTGCCTTCCACCAGCCGATCAGCCGCAACGGCTTGAAGGATATCTTCGGCAAGGACATCAGCCGCGATCTGATCGGACGGCTGCATGCCCGCGACCTGATCGCCACCGGTCCCCGCGAACCCCGCCCCGGGGCGCGGGCCGCCGCCCCGGCGGTTTTCGGATCGATGCGCATGCTGCCATCGCAACTGCACAGCAGCAGGCGGTCGGGTGCGGTCGGTGGTCGGGGCATCGGTATCCTTCCAAAATCGCCATTTCACAATCGGCGAGTCGTGTGGCATGATGCTAGGGGATAATCCCGCCGCAAGAAAGGCCGCGTTGTGAACGACCGCGTGAACCCTGCCGCCACCCCTGCACCTCGGCTGGCCCGACTGCCGCTGGGCGTGGTGGTGCGCCAGTCGCCGGGGGTGACCTGTTGGGCGGCCTGGTCGTGGCGGGTGACGGCGGTGCTGCCCGGTGCCGGTCCCGCCGCCTGGAAAGTTTTGCGCCACGAGGACGGCGTGACTGAATATCACGCGGCGACACCGCTGCTGGAACTGCATCGCGCTGTGGTCGAAGGCTATAAGGTGGCGCTGGCGATGACGCCGCCCTCGGTCTTTGTCGTTCTGCGCCCGACTGGTGGCGACGCCCCCCCGAATGTGCATGGGGTCACCGCATCGGCCTACGAGGCGCAGGATTTCACCGACAATGCCGAGGATATCGTCGAACCGGTGGCGATGCCGCCAGCGCTGCACGGCTGGATCTCCGCGTTCACAAACGCACATTTTCACGCCGAGCCCTTCGTCAAGCGCCGCCGCGATGCGGTGCGGACCGACCGGATCGAGGACGGCGTTGGCGATGCGCGGGTGCGACAGGTGGCGGATGTTTACCGGGCACCGGCGAACCCACCGGGACCGCAGAAGCATGAGGACGAGGCATGAGCGGCATCCTGTTACGCTGGTCTCGGCGCAAGCTGGCGCAGGCAGAAACGGCGGTGCCAGTGGTCGATCCGGATATTGCGGATATGCCCGAGGACGTGCTCGAGGAGGCGGTTGTCGACGAGGCGGCACTGCTGGAGGAGTTGGGCCTGCCCGACCCCGACACCCTGACCAAGGGCGACGATTTCGCGGCCTTCCTGCGGGCGGCGGTGCCCGAGGCGCTGCGGCGGCGGGCCTTGCGCCGGCTCTGGCGCAGCGATCCGGCGCTGGCCTGTCTGGACGGGCTGAACGACTATGATGCGGATTACCGGGTGGTATCGGACGGAACCCTGATGCGCACCGCCTACCGGGCCGGGCAGGGCTACGCGGCGCGCGCCGTGCAGGAGGCGGTTGCCGCTGCCACGTCGGACCCGCCGCCGGTGGAGGTGACCGCAGAGGCGCCGTCCCCGCCAGAGCCGGAGGTGGCCGCGGCAGAGCCAGAGGCACAGAGCGAAACAGCCAGTCTGGCCGATCCGCCCGGCGCGGCAGAGGACGCGGTGCCGCGACCCCGACGGATGCGGTTCACGACCTGGCGATCCGGTCAGAAATGATTTGCGTGACGGGCGGTCCGGTCCTAACGTGGACGCATGCAGACGGTTGCTGAAACCACGACGCCCCTTCCCAAGCCCCCGATTTTGCGGGAGGATATCCTGCGGTCTGACCTGTACGCGTTCCTCGGGTCGCTGCTGGCTGCACCGCCGACGCAGGTGCAACTGACCCAGACCGCCGGACTGACCGGCGACGATACCGACATTGGCCAGGGTATCGCGGCATTGGCAAAACTTGCCGCGAGCCGCAATGCCTTAGCGGTGCGCCGCGAATATGACGCGCTGTTTATCGGCCTCGCGCGCGGCGAACTGCTGCCCTATGCCAGCTATTATCTGACCGGATTCCTGCACGCAAAGCCGCTGGCGCGGCTGCGCGGCGATCTGGCGCGGCACGGCATCGCCCGAAATCCCGAGGTCAAGGAGCCCGAAGATCACATCGCCACGCTGTGTGAGGTCATGGCCGGGTCGATCCGGGGCACCTACGGGACGGCGGCGATGTCGCTCGACGATCAGGCCGCGTTTTTCGCTGCCCATATCGCGCCTTGGGCTGGACATTTCTTTACAGATCTCGAGGCCGCGAAGGGGTCGGAATTCTACGCCCCGGTGGGCACGATCGGACGCGCCTTTATGGCGGTCGAGACCGAATCATTCAGACTGGGCTGAACCGGGCCACCGCGCCAGCCAAAGGGAAGACCACGATGGACGACACGACCAAAGGTGCGCAGCCGCCGTGATTCCCTGAAACTCGCCAGCACCTTGCTGCCAGGCGCCGCAGTGGAGGTGGTGACCGTGGGCGAGCCGGCAGAGGCGACACCACAGGGAAGCGACCTGCGGATGACCGACCATATCCGCACTTATCTGGAAAACGCGCGGTTCTGAGCGCGCGCGCAATGCGGCGACGGGGGCCATGCCAATACACCCGATCTTAAAGTCTGATTCAAAACTAACCGAGCGTTTTCAGTTTCTTGCGAGATAGCGGGTGACGCGTCTGATGTGGGCGATGAGCACCCATGCTTCGGCGCTGGCGATGGATTTCTCCCAATCCTTTGACAGGCGACGGCATCGTCCCAGCCAGGCGAGGGTGCACTCTACGATCCAACTGCGGGGCAGAACTTCGAAGGGTATTGTCAGGTTGCCGGTACCGATCTGTGAGGCTAACGCAGGAAGATGATATTGTCTGTCCCCTCCTCGGCCCTGAAGGGCTATCGCTTTCCACGCTCGGTCATTGGCTATGCCGTTTGGGCCTACCACCGTTTCGCCCTCAGCCTGCGGGACGTTGAGGATTTGTTGGCAGAACGCGGCATTACGGTCAGCCATGAGACGATCCGAGATTAAGTAGCGAAATTTGGAACACCAATTGCGGCCAAGATCCGACGTGATCGACCACAGCCCGGCGACAAGTGGCACCTGGACGAAGTTGTGATCCCGATCCGCGGGAAGAAGCACTGGCTCTGGCGTGCGGTCGATGGCAACGGAGACACGCTCGAAATCCTTGTGCAATCGCGCCGAAACGCTAAAGCCGCTAAGCGATTCATGCGAAAACTCATGAAGCGTTGGGGCACACCTCGGGTCATCATAACGGATAAGTTGCGCAGTTATGGCGTTGCTACGCGCGAGCTTTGTCCTAGCGTCGATCACCGGTCGCACAAGGGATTGAATAATTGCAGTGAGGCGTCACATCGGCACACCCGTCGACGAGAGAAGATATTCGGCCGGTTCAAATCAGCAAGACAGGCCCAGATGTTTCTGTCCGTCCATGATCAAACCGCAGTTCTCTTTCGCCCGAAACGCCACCGCCTCACCGCCGCTGACTACCGCCGAACACGAACAGAGGCCCATAGCTTCTGGGTTGGCTACGTAGGTGAAATCGTGGTCTGATGCTACCGCATCAGTTCCATATCAAAGCGTTGGGTAATAACCTGACAAAGCCGGGTCACCCGCGATGAAGATCGAGGCTGCCGCGCCGTCGCTCCGAGTGCAAAGCATCGACATCGGGTCGAACTCCGGCAGGCTCTTGTCGTTCAGAACCAGAGAGGTATTTTCCAGCCCAATGCCGTCCACATTCGGCGCGCGCCCGGTGGCGGCGAGCAGGTAGCCGAACCGTTCCTCGCCGCTGTCGTCACCCTCGGACCAGCGCACAACGATCTCGTCGTCATCGCGCGATATGTCCGTTTTGGCGTCGAAATGTGCCGCAAATTCATTGTCATAGGTTTTGCGCCCGTAGGCCAGAAGGTCCGGGTCAGTCAGCTGCGCGACGGAGCCGCCCATGCTGAACAGATGCACGCGCACCCCCAGCCGGTGCAGCGCCTGACCCAGCTCCAACCCGATCACGTCCGCGCCGTAGACGGCAACGGAGGCGGGCAGACCGGTCCAGTCGAACACGTCGTCATTGGTGATCAGACGGTCGCCCGCCGCCTTGAAGGGGGGCGGAATGTTGGGCCGTGACCCGGTCGCGATGATCACGGTGCGGGCCTCAATCCGAGTACCATCGTCCAACTCGAGCGTGGTGTCGTTTGCGAATTTGGCGTTTTGCCGGATCACATCGCCATCCGGAAAATCCTCGACGGCCTCTTTCACGAAGCCGACGAAGCGATCACGCTCGCTCCGGACCCGGTCCCTGACCGCTTTGCCGTCAATTTTCACCTCGGGCACTGTCACGCCGAACAGGTCCGTGTTGCGTGCCGCATGCGCCGCATCCGCCGCGGCGATCAGCAGTTTCGACGGCGCATGCAGCCGACCCGCGCGCAGGTCGTGCCCAGCGGCCCACCGTCGATCAGGGCCACGCGGGCGGCGGTCTTGGACGCCTCGCGATAAGCGGCCATCCCGGCGGTGCCTGCTGCGCCGATGATCGCGACGTCAAGATCGTACTTTTGGTCCGGCATCATGTTGTCCTCTGCGAGCTGCACATCATTCAATCAGTCGAAAAGCCCGACCTCGGCAGCGTCACGCAAATACGGGTTCTCGATTCGGGCGGCGGCGTAGGCTGATGGGTCGATCTGCGCAAATAGCAGCGCATCGCCGCTGTCGCCTGCCTGCGCCAGCACCGCACCATCCGGGGCTACGATGCTGGAACAGCCCTGATATGTGAACGTCTCGTCGCTGTCGGCGTGGTCGCAATAGGCGATGTGCACCTGATTCTCGAACGCGCGGGTGCGAACGACATGTGCGGCGACAAATGCGCCGGAGGCACCATCGGGCAGGGCGGTCGGCACCGCGATCAGATCGACACCGGCGCGCGCCAGCCGTCGGGCGTTTTCGGGGAACTCGACGTCGTAGCAGATCAGCAGGCCAATCCTCAGACCACCCAGATCAGTGATGATCGTCGACGGGCCGGGACTGCTGAAATGCGCCTTTTCATAGTCGCCATATAGACAGGCTTTGCGGTAGATCACCGGTTTCGCGTC
>JAGXFH010000086.1 GCA_024637315.1 Brevirhabdus sp. | reverse complement strand
TGGTAGCGGAGGAGGGACTTGAACCCCCGACACGCGGATTATGATTCCGCTGCTCTAACCAACTGAGCTACTCCGCCAGAAGCGAGGTGGTAGGTATGCGAGGGGGGCGGAGGCGTCAAGGGGAAATCCGGCCGGAACCTTCTGGCTGTCTGAATACTCAGCCTGTCGGCTTTGATCGGTCCCGGCGCCGACCCGCCCTCATTCGCGTGCGCGCAGCACGCGCGCCGGCCTGACATTCAGCGATCGAAGTGAGAAGTACAGCCCCGCAAGCGTCGAGAGCAAGATTCCGCCCAGAATTATCGAGATCGCCGACAGGGGCTCGAACATGAAATCGGTCTCCATCACAAATCGCGTGACAGCCCAGCCCGCCAGTCCGCCGGCGATGATCGCGACAAGCCCGGCCGCGCAGCCGAGGATTGCCGCGCGCCAGCAGAAATTGGCAAGAACTTCCCTTCGGGTGGCGCCAAGGGTCTTCAGCAGCGCCGCCTCGTAGGTCCGCGACCGTTCGCCCGCCGCCGCCGCTCCGATCAGCACGATCACTCCGGTCAGCAGCGCGGCAAAGGCCCCGTAGGTTATGGCGGCGGCGATGCCGCGCAGAACCTCGCTGACGCGGTCGATGGCATCGCGGACACGAATTGCGGTGATGTTGGGAAAGGCCGTCGCCAAATCGCGCAAGATCGGGGCTTCGGATGCCTCATCGGCGTAAATGGTGGAGATCCAGGTATGCGGCGCCCCGGCCAGCGCCGCCGGGTTCATCGACATCACGAACCCCATTCCGGCATTGGAAAAATCGACCTCGCGAAGACTGGTGAGCGCTGCCGTGATCTCGCGTCCGAGAACGTTGACGGTGATCGTGTCGCCAAGCGTCAATCCCATTTCGGCGGCCTCTTCGGCGGCGAAGCTCATCTGCGGGGTGCCGCTGTAGTTTTCCGGCCACCATGTGCCTGCCGTTATCTCGGTACCGTCCGGCGGCTGCTCGGAATAGGTCAGTCCGCGGTCGCCGTGGATGACCCAGTGATCACCCGCAACCTCGCGCGCCGGGCGACCGTTAATCCGGGTGATCACGCCCCGAAGCATGGGGGCGGCTTCCATTTTCGACACGCCCGGATCGGTATCCAGCCGGCGGGTGAAAGCCTCCATCTGGTCGGACTGGATGTCCACGATGAAGTAGGACGGCGCAACATCCGGAAGGTCACGCTCAATCGCGCCGCGCAAGTTGGCGTCAATCTGGCCGATCGCAGCCAGCACCGACAAACCAAGACCGAGCGACAGGATCACCGGTACCGCATCGCTGCCGCGACCGGCGATCGACGCCAGCGCAAGCCGCAGTGCCGTATGCCGCCGTATTCCTGAACGTCGCGATGCAATCCGGGCCAGCAGGCGAACGGCGATGGCGGCCACAACCAATGTCAGGAACGCCCCGAGAATGCCGCCCGCCGCCCAGACCGTCAGACGCAATTGCCCCGAGAGCAGCCCTGCCGCGCTGACCAGGGTGACAAGGACCAGGCCCGTCAAGGCGATATAGCGCGATCTCGGCCACCCGGTGAGGCCAAGCGAGGCATCCCGAAACAGCGCGGCGGCCCGGATATCCTCGGTCCGAGAAAGTGGCCATAGCGTGAACAGCAAAGCGGCCAGCACGCCATAGAGCGCCGCTTCGGCGAGGGCCCCGGCGTGGATGCCGAGGGCAATGGGCAATGGCAGACGGGCCTCGATCACCGGGCTCAGCAGAATCGGCGCCAATGCGCCAAGAACCAAGCCGATCGCGATCCCGACGAGGGTCAGAACGCCGATCTGGATCATGTAGATCTGCAAGACCGTGCGCCCCTCGGCGCCAAGCGATTTGAGGGTTGCGATCACCGGCACTTTTTCGTCGAGATAGGCGCGAACCGCCGCCGAGACGCCGACGCCACCTACTGCCAGGCCCGCGATCCCGACGAGGATCAGAAAGCTGCCGAGCCGGTCGACGAACCGCGACATTCCCGGCGCGCCGTTGCGGCTGTCGCGCCAGCGATACCCGCCGCCCTTGATGTTCTGTTGGGCGGCAACATGCGTCTGGTCAAGATCGATGCCCGGCGGCAATTTCAGGCGATAGGCGCTTTCGAACAAGGTGCCCGGCTGCAGCAATCCGGATCCGGTCAAGTCGGCGGTACGAACGATCGTCGGCGGTCCCAACGTGAAGCCGCCAGAGGCGCTATCGGGCGCGCGCAGCAGGATGGCCGAGAGAACAAAGTCCTGCATTCCAAGCTGGAACGTTTCGCCGACTTCAAGTCCGAGGCGGTCCACCAGAACCCGGTCCATGACCGCACCGGGCGTGCCGTTCTGACCCGCCAGAGCCCGCCACAAACCGATCGCTGGATCCAGCCGCACCTCTCCGTAGAGCGGATAGGCCTCGTCGACCGCCTTGACCTGCGTCAGCGCGCGGTCGGTCAACGCGTCTCGTTGCACAACCGCCATCGAACGGAAATCGACAATCTCCGACACCGCGTCGGCGGTTTCGGTCATCCAGTCAAGCTCTTCTGGCTCGGCCATGCGGTAGGTCAACTCGATTTCGGCATCACCGCCCAGGATGACGGCGCCTTCGCGAACCAGTCCGGTCTCTATACTGCTGCGAACCGTCCCGACGGCCGCTATCGCCGCGACGCCAAGTGCAAGGCACATCAGGAAGACCCGGAAGCCCTTGATGCCGCCCCGCATTTCGCGGCGCGCGATACGGAGGGCGACGGACAGGCTCATTCAGCGGCATCCCGCTGTGCTTCAACATCGATCAAACCGTCGCTGAGGTGGATGACGCGGTCGCAGCGCTCTGCAAGGTCGGGCGCATGCGTGACCAGAACCAGCGTCGAACCGTGCCGGTCGCGCAAGTCGAAAAGCAGGTCCATGATCGCCTTGCCGTTGACACCGTCAAGGTTCCCGGTCGGCTCGTCGGCCAGCAGGATGGCGGGGCGGGGCGCGGCGGCGCGCGCCAGTGCCACGCGCTGCTGTTCGCCGCCCGAAAGCTGAGACGGGTAATGAC
Organism: Brevirhabdus sp.; assembly: GCA_024637315.1. Lineage (GTDB taxonomy): Bacteria > Pseudomonadota > Alphaproteobacteria > Rhodobacterales > Rhodobacteraceae > JAHEAO01. The sequence goes on along the minus strand of JAGXFH010000086.1, from coordinate 94,553 downwards.
CGCTCCGATCGCCCAACCCTACCGCGTTGAGTTCCGCCGCCGCACGATCAAAGGCATCGGCATGACCCGCCAGTTCCAGTGGCGTCGCGACGTTTTCCAGGGCGGTCATTGTCGGAATAAGGTGGAAAGACTGGAAAACGATGCCCATATTCCCCCTGCGGAACCGGGCCAGCGAGTCTTCGTCCATCGTGGTCAGATCCTGCCCCGAAACCTGCACAACGCCGCCGGTGGCCTGTTCCAGCCCGCCCAGAAGCATCAGGAGTGATGACTTGCCAGACCCCGATGGTCCGACCAGCCCGACGGTTTCGCCCTTGGCGATGTCCAGAGATATGCCGCGCAGGATGTCGACCCTGCCGGCATTGCCTGACAAGCTAAGCTGGGCATCTTTGAGCGAAATGATCGTTTCGGCCATGAGGCTTGTCCTTGGTCTGTTGGCTAGTCTTGGATATGGGGCATTCGCCCGGACCCGCAACAGCGGATTTGCAGTCTTTGTGATCTGTGCGGCGTTAACGGCAAGTAAGCCCGTTGCCGCCGAGACGACAACGGTTGCGGCACTGGGCGATAGTCTGGTGCAGGGCTACGGACTTCCGGCGGATCAGGGGTTCGTGCCGCAGATGCAGTCCTGGCTGGATGGGCGGGGTGTCGATGCGACGCTGCTGAATGCCGGCGTCTCGGGGGATACGACTGCCGGCGGTCTGGCCCGCGCGGACTGGACGCTGACCGAGGATGTTGATGCGCTGATCGTGGCTCTGGGCGGGAACGATGTATTGCGCGGCATAGACCCGGCGGTTTCGCGCGAGAATCTGGAAGGCATCCTGAAAACAGCGCAGGCGCGCAATGTGCCGGTTCTCCTGATCGGGATTTCTGCGCCCGGCAATTATGGCGCCGATTACAAGGCGGAATTCGAGGCGAACTATCCGGCGTTGTCCAAGCGCTATGGTACACTGCTTTACGAAGACCTTCTGCAACCCCTTACGGACCTGCCGGACCGGACGGCTGTGGTCGAGCGCTACTTTCAACCTGATCGGCTGCATCCGAATGCCGACGGAATCCGTCTGATCGTGGAGGCCGTCGGGCCGTCCGTCGCCGAACTGATCAAGATGGCGAATCCTTAGCGCCGCAGGATCAGCCCTTGGGTTCGTCGTCGTAGTCATCGGCCAGGAACCGCTGGCTGTCGCCGTCCGGATCGTCAAATTGCCGGCTTCGCAGCGCCCAGAAAAATGCCGCCAAGCCCAACCCGCCAAGGATAAGCGATACCGGAATGAGGTAGACGAGCACATTCATCGCCGGACCAGCCTGAGCGCGTTGAGGGACACGCAGATCGACGATCCGGACATCGCGAGGGCTGCCGCCAGCGGTGTTGCGAAGCCGGCCAAAGCCACCGGAATGGCCACCGCATTGTATAGCCATCCGATGTTGAAATTCTCCTTGATTCGCCGCGTCGCGGATTCCGCCACGCTTACGGCCTCTGCTATGGGCGCAAGCGACCCACCCAGAAGGACGATATCGGAAACCACGCGGGCGGCATCCAGCGCGCTCGCGGGTGAAATCGAGACATGTGCCGAAGCCAGCGCCGCCGTATCGTTCAGACCGTCGCCGACCATCAGTACCTTGCGTCCCGCCTTGGCGAGGACGGCGATCCGCGCGGCCTTGTCGACGGGAAGCATTTGCGCCTCCCAGGCATCAATGCCGACGCGTTTGGCAACCTCCGCGACTGCTGCCGGCGAATCCCCAGACAAGAGGGCCACGGATTTGCCTTGGCCGATCAGCGCCGCAACAACCTCGGCGGCGCCTTCGCGGATCGTATCGGTGAACCTGAATGTCAGAACCGGATCATCGCCGACCCGCAGGTAGGTGGCGGTGGCGGTGGACGGATCGGCGCCCAGCCAAGCCGCTCGGCCGAGTCTGACGACCTGTCCCTTCCAGTGGCCTTCGACGCCGCGGCCCGGCACTTCGCGCAGATCATCAAGGATGACAGGCTCGACTCCCTCGCGTCCGATTGCCTCGGCCAGCGAGATCGCCAGCGGATGAGCCGAGCCGCCTGCCAAGGCCGCGGCAACCGCAAGATCCTCCTTGGAATAACCCGAAAGCCCGGCCGTTTCCGGTCGCCCGAGGGTCAGGGTGCCGGTCTTGTCGAAGACAATGGTGTCGACCTCGGCAAGCCGTTCCAAAGCTGTTGCATTCTTGATCAGCATGCCGGCGCGGAACAGTCGCCCCGACGCGGCAGTTGTAACCGCGGGCACGGCCAGTCCCAGCGCACAGGGGCAAGTGATGATCAGGACCGCGACAGCGATGTTCAGCGAAAGGCGGATATCGCCGCTCGCCCAAAACCAGCCGCCAAAGGCCAGGAATGCCAGCAAGTGCACGGCAGGCGCATAGAACTGTGCGGCCTTGTCCGCCAGGGATGTGTAGCGGTTGCGCGATGTTTCAGCCATCGCCACCAGTTCCGCCAGCCGGCGAAGCGACGTGTCCTGACCTGCCGCGGCGACCCGCACCACCAATGGGCCGGTCAGGTTGACCTCACCCGCGCTGACCGCGGTATCCGGCCCTGCCGCAACCGGCAGGCTTTCCCCGGTCAGAAGCGAGCGGTCTATTTCACTTTCGCCCTGCTGCACGATGCCGTCAACCGGCACACGCGCGCCCGGCAAGACACGGACCAGATCGCCTACCCTCAGATCGGCGACCGCAACCGTCTCGCCGCTGACGCGCAATGCCCGGGGCACTTCCAGCGCGGTCAGTTCCTCTGCTGCGGAGCGGGCGATCCTGCGGGTGCGGTGATCCAGATAGCGACCTGCCAGCAGAAAGAAGGTCAAAGACACGGCGGCGTCAAAATAGGCGTGTTGGCCGCTTTGCGTTGTCTCGTAAACCGACATGCCGGCGGCCAGAATGATCGCCAGCGAGATCGGGACATCCATGTTCAGCCGGCCGACTCGCAGGGCACTCCAGGCATTGGTAAAAAACGGTTGCGCCGAGAAGGCGATGGTCGGCAGCGCGATGGCGGCCGAGATCCAGTGGAAAAGGTCGCGCGTCGCTTCGGTGGCGCCTGACCACACGGCGACCGACAGCAACATCACGTTCATCGAAGCAAAACCGGCAACGGCCAGTCGCATCAACAAGGCGCGTCCGTGCGGGTCCGTCTCGGTGGCGCCGAGAATGTCTGCATCAAGCTCGTGGGCGTCGTAACCGGCATCGGCAAGTGCCTTGATCAGCCGCTTTGTGTCCACCTCCGGACCGGCCTCTACCCCGACCCGCTTGAGAGTAAGGTTGACCCGCGCGGCTCGAACGCCGGGCACCGCTCGCAAGGTGCGCTCGACCCCCGAAATACAGGCTGCGCAATGGATCGACGGAAGGGACAGCAGGATATCGGCCCGCTTCTCGGCGCGCCCGGCTATCGACTGAGCCATCGGCGCGGCGCTGCAGGCCGGACAGGCCGATATTTGCGTCGTCTGCTCCATTTTCAGCCTTTTACGTACAGCACGATCCGCTGCCGGAACTGGGTTCCATCGGCGGCGGTCGCGACCATTCGCAGGTTCCAGTTCCCGCCCGCAAGATCGACCGGCGCGACATAAGAAATGCCGTCGAAACTGAACTCGGGTGTGCGGTCGTCCTTGATCTCGGTCGCACGGCCAAGCGTGCCGGAAAGCTCCGTAACCTCGACTGGTTTCCCGTCCTTGTCCGCGATCGAAAGGCGAAGCAGATCACCTTCAACTTGCGCCGAGACAGTCCAGCCAAGCGCCAACTGCGCCTTCCGGTCCGCATCGAAGCTTTGCGACGCAACGTAGGAATTCTTGACCTCCAGTCCGGGAAATGTCGCGACGGCCTGATAGGCCAGTGTCAGGTTCACGCCGATGATCAGCGCGAAGGCCGAGGCGATGACGATGAAGACCTTGCGGCCGGTGATGATGTTCTCGCTCATTGTGCGTTCCCGTTGAAAACCGTGTCATTGTGGGCCCGTTCGTTGCCTTCCAGATCCTCGACCCATAGGCGGAACGGGGTGCGGTCCGCCGTTGCCGCTTCGCTTCCGGCGGGGGCGGTCACATAGACGCGCTGCAGAAGGGTCTCGTCCGCCGGAACGAGCGTCACAAGGTTATCAGTGCCTTCCAGATCGATGCGCAACAAGGTATCCGATGTCAGTGAGATATGAAATGGCCGCTCTTCGCCGTTCTTGTTGCGCAACCGCACATCGTAGGTATTGCGAATGGAGCCGTCCGACAACGTTACGAAAGTCGGGTTTCTGACGGGTGCGACCGTCAGGTCTATCTCTGGCCGGATGAAGAGCGCAAAGACCAGTCCGAGGCCGACCAGAGACCACAATGCGGTGTAGAGCATCGTCCGGGGGCGGAGGACATGTTCCCAGATTGGCCGGGGTTTACTGCCGGCGCGTTCGGCGGTTTCGTCGGTCAGCGCCATGTAGTCGATCAGCCCGCGTGGCTTGCCGATCCGTTCCATGACATCATCGCAGGCATCGATACATAGCCCACAAGTTATGCAGGCAAGCTGCTGGCCCTCGCGAATGTCGATACCGACCGGGCAGACGTTCACACAGGCCATGCAGTCGATGCAGTCGCCCAGCTTTTCGGCATCCTCGGCCTTGCGGTGCTTGCCGCGCGGTTCTCCTCGCCAACTGCGATAGGCGACGGTCAGCGTGTCTTCGTCCATCATCGCGGCCTGGATGCGGGGCCAGGGGCACATGTAGATGCAAACCTGTTCGCGGGCGAACCCGCCGAAAAGGACCGTCGTGATGGTCAGCACCGCAATCGTGGAATAAGCTATCGGATGGCCGCTGAAGGTGACCAGATCACGCGCCAGCTGCGGCGCATCCGTGAAATAGAACACCCAGGCCCCGCCGGTCGCGAGGCCGATCACAAGCCATATGACCCATTTGGTAATCCGTAACCGCCATTTGCGAAAGTCCCACCTTGCCTTCCACAACCGGACCCGCGCATTGCGGTCGCCTTCGATCCATCTTTCGGTCAGGATGAAGAGGTCGGTCCAGACCGTCTGCGGGCAGGTGTAGCCGCACCAGACCCGGCCCAAGGCCGAGGTGAACAGAAAAAGGCCGAGCCCCGCCATGATCAGCAAACCGGCGATGAAATAAAATTCGTGCGGCCAGATCTCGATCCAGAAGAAGAAAAAGCGACGCCCGGCCAGATCGACCAGGACTGCCTGGTCAGGAAGATTGGGCCCCCGGTCCCAGCGGATCCAGGGAGTCAGGTAATAAATTCCAAGTGTTACCCCCATGATCCACCACTTGAGCGTGCGGAATTTTCCGCTGACGCGGCGCGGGAAAACGGGTTCGCGGGCCGAATAAAGCGGCGGCGGGGTATCGGTGGATGACATTGAAGAATCGTCCGGTGACTGTTCGCGTTGCGGCACTTATCGGGCAGTACGGCTACCGCAACCTTGACCTAGGTCAATAGGTGAAAAATCGGATTCTCGGGAAGAGTTCTCTTGAGCCGTAATCTATGCCAGAGTTTACGTGCATTATCCCGGCCTCGTTTCGCAGGATGCAGCGGTCGCACCGCGCCGTCAGGACTTCCGTCCGATTCTCGATACTTGGCAAGATCTGTCGATCTCGTGGGTCAGGCAGCCTTTGGGCGGAGAGCTTCGCCAGCAGCATCCGGGCATTGCCCCACAGCGGCAGGCTGCCATCGAGGTCGTTCACCCGGTGCCCGGCGTCGCGGCGGATGGCGCAAGACACGACAAAAAACGGCGGTGCAGCATTCGCCACACCGCCGCCTCCGTGACACCGACCCCGAAGAAACGCGCGAACAGGATCAGGGGTCGGTGCCTATCCGGGGATCTTGAGGACCCCCGAATTCGTCTGGCCTATTCACCACCTCCAAGCTGGTGGACGTAGGCCGCGACTGCATTCACTTCCGCATCGCTCAGGCGCGGACCCCAGGCGGGCATCACGCCAAAGCGGGAATTGGTAATCGTCTCGGTCAGCGTCGCTTCGTCACCGCCGTAAAGCCAGATCGCGTCGGTCAGATTCGGTGCGCCCTGTGCACGGTCGCCGGTGCCATCCTCCATGTGGCAAGCGGCGCAGTTGTCGAGAAACACCGTCTCTCCGGCGGCGGCCAGCGCCGCGTCAGCGTCCTGACCCGAGAGCTTCTGCACATAGGCCACGGCCTGCGCGATCTCCTCGTCGCTCAGGATCTCGCCGAAGGCGGGCATTTGCGAATAATGCGCCTCGTCGGTCTCGTTGCGGATGCCGTGCCGGACGGTATGGGCGATCGCCTCGATATCGCCGCCCCAAAGCCAGTCATCGTCCAGAAGGTTCGGATAGCCCTTGGACCCTGCAGCGCCCGAGCCGTGGCATTGCGAACAATTGGTACGGAACACGGCAGCCCCGGCATTGCGCGCATAGCTCTGCAACTCGGGGTCATCCGAGACCGTGGTGAGATCGGCTGCGGCGAGCTTTGCCTCGATCTCGGCATTTGCATCGGCAAAGGACTGGATGTCGTTCGCCACTTCGGCGCGGGTGGAATAGCCAAGCAAACCGGCGGTTGCCTTGTTGACCAGCGGCCAGGCCGGATAGGCAATGGTATAGATGATCCCCCAAAAGATTGTGGCGTAGAAGGTCCAGAGCCACCAGCGCGGCAGCGGGTTGTTGAATTCCTCGATCCCGTCCCAGCTGTGGCCGGTGGTTTCGGGATCCTGTTTGTTCGGTTGCTTGGCCATCTAGTTTGCCCCTTCTGCCGGCTCGATCTCGTTGGCGGGTTTGTCTTCGTGCCGGAACGGGATGTTGGCGGTGTCGCGGTGAACCTGGCGGCTGCCGGGGCGGAAGGCCCAGATCACGCAGCCGATGAAGAAGATGAACATCGCCAACAGAACCCAGCTATCGGCAATTTCCCTGAGGATATGATAATTCATAGTGGCCCCTTACCGGCTTGCATCTGGCGTGAAGGTCGAGAAATCGACCAGCGTGCCAAGCATCTGCATGTATGCGATCAGCGCGTCCATCTCGGATATGCCGGGTGCGCCGTCGAAATTGCTCACCACCGCTCCGGGATAGCGTTCGACCATCTCCTCCCAATCCGCGTCGGGATCGGCCTGCACGGCAAAATCCGAGGCCGCGTTCTCGATCATCTCGTCGGTATAGGGCACGCCCACGATGCGGTGAGTGCGCATCAGGTCGGCGGTGTATTCCGCGTCGATCAGCGTGGCCGAGAGGAAGCCGTACTTCGGCATCACCGATTCCGGCACCACCGATTGCGGGTCGGTCAGGTGGTCGACGTGCCATTCATCCGAATAGCGGCCGCCGACACGGGCAAGGTCGGGCCCGGTGCGTTTCGACCCCCACTGGAACGGATGATCATACATCGATTCCGCCGCCAGCGAGTAATGGCCGTAGCGCTCGACCTCGTCGCGCATCGGGCGGATCATCTGACTGTGGCAGACATAGCAGCCCTCGCGGACATAGACGTCGCGTCCGGTCAGTTCCAGCGGGCTGTAGGGTCGCACGCCGTCCACTTCCTCGATCGTGTTTTCGAGGTAGAAGAGCGGAGCGATTTCCACGATGCCACCGACGGATACGACCAGGAAGCTGAAGACCAGCAGCAGCGTCGCGTTTTTTTCAAGAACCTTGTGCCGATCCAGGATGCTGCGCCGTTTCGGACGGTCGCCGATGCCGGTGGTCGAAGCGGGGATTGGAGGTTTGTTGCTCATTCTTGTGGCCCCTTATTCTGCCGGAGCCATTGCGGTGGCCTTGGCAGGCTGCGACCGCACGGTCATCCATAGGTTGTAGCACATGACCAGCGCACCGCTGAGGAACATCACCCCGCCGAGGGCGCGGACGACATACATCGGGAACTTGGCGGCGACGGTGTCGGCGAAGCTGTTCACGAGGAACCCGTTGGCGTCGACTTCGCGCCACATCAGGCCCTCCATGATGCCGGTAACCCACATCGAGGCGGCGTAGAGGATGATGCCGATCGTCGCGAGCCAGAAGTGCCAGTTCACCAGCGCCAGCGAGTACAGTCGCTCACGCTGCCAGAGTTTTGGCACCAGGAAGTAGAGCGCGCCGAAGGTGATCATGCCGTTCCAGCCAAGCGCGCCGGAATGGACATGTCCGATGGTCCAGTCGGTATAGTGCGACAGCGAGTTCACCGCGCGGATCGACATCATCGGACCCTCGAAGGTCGACATGCCGTAGAAGCCAATGGAGATCACCATCATCCGGATGACCGGATCGGTTCTGAGCTTGTCCCATGCACCCGACAGTGTCATCAGGCCGTTGATCATGCCGCCCCAGGACGGCATCCAGAGGATCACCGAGAAGACCATGCCCAGCGTGCCGGCCCAGTCGGGCAAAGCTGTGTAATGCAGGTGGTGCGGGCCGGCCCAGATATAAAGGAAGATCAGCGCCCAGAAGTGGATGATCGACAGCTTATAGGAATAGACCGGGCGTTCGGCCTGCTTGGGTACGAAGTAGTACATCATGCCCAGGAACCCGGCGGTCAGGAAAAAGCCCACTGCGTTGTGGCCATACCACCACTGTGTCATCGCATCCTGCACACCGGCAAAGACCTGAACCGATTTCGAGCCGAAGATCGAGACTGGCAACGACAGGTTGTTGACCACATGCAGCATCGCGACGGTTACGATGAACGACAGGTAAAACCAGTTGGCGACGTAGATATGCGGCTCTTTCCGCCTGATGATCGTCCCCATGAAGACAGCGAGGTAGGCAAGCCAGACCACCGTCAGCCAGAGATCCACGTACCATTCAGGTTCTGCATATTCCTTGGACTGGGTAGCACCCAGAAGATAACCGGTGGCGGCCAGCACGATGAACAGCTGGTAGCCCCAGAACACGAACCAGCCCAGATTGCCGCCCCACAACCGCGCCGCGCTGGTGCGTTGCACGACATAGAAGGACGTGGCGATCAGGGCGTTGCCGCCAAACGCGAAGATCACCGCCGAGGTGTGCAGAGGACGCAGGCGACCGAAGTTGCCAGCACCGTTGAACAATTCGAAATTCAGCGCCGGAAAAGCAAGCTGGAACGCGATCCAGGTGCCGACCAGGAACCCGGTGACGCCCCAGAAGCAGGTGGCGATGACCCCGGCGCGGATGACGCCGTCGGCATAGCCCTGCTCGGCCGCGGGTTTCGGCTCTTCGGTCTGGCGCAGGGTCCAGAGGAACACACCGCTCGCCACGAGCATGATGATGATCGCGTGGACCTGATAAGCCAGATCACGCGCATAGTTGGCGGCAATGGCGGCCAGCAGAGCGGTCAGGCCCAGTATCGCCAGTTTCAAGTAGTCCCACATCGTTCGCGTTCCTTACATTTCTTCCCAAGCCACGATACGCGCGGCCGAGCCCGGTTCGACGGATTGTATCTGGACCGCGTCCGGGTCAGCCGCTTTGATCCATGTCAAAGAGAACAAGCAGGGCTTGCGCAATGTTGAGCCAACACGACCCGAACCAGCGGATTCGCTGGTTCGATGCGTCGCTGAAGGAGGATGTGTCATGGCTTTCAAGACCATTTCAACCGTTATCACCGATTTCGAACTGCATAGACCCGTGCTGGACGCCGCCGCCGAAATCGCCGCGCGCGAGGGCGGCCATCTGGAAGTGTACTGCTTGGGCATCGACCACACCCAGCCCGGCTTTTACTATGCCGGGGCCGGGGCGCTGGCGATGCAGACGACCCTGGCCGAAGCCGAGGAGCGGGCGCTGGCGCTGGAGAAGGCCGTGAAAGACCGGCTGCGCAATCACGAGGTTTCGTGGGGTGCCAATGCTCTGGCGGCGCAGTCGGCCGGGATCGGACCGTTCCTGGCGCAATTCATGCGGTTCAGCGATCTGGTGGTTCTGGGCAAGCCGTACGGCGAAGGCCGCGGCCATGAATGCGAGGCGATCGTCGAAGCCTCGCTGTTCGACGCCGGAGCACCGGTGATGGTGATGCCCGACGGCGCGACATTCCCCAAGAAGATCGATCGCGTGGTCGTGGCCTGGAACGAAAGCCGCGAGGCACTGACTGCTGTGCAGAGGGCGCTGCCGCTGCTGACCGCTGCCGAGACGGTGAACATCGCCATCATCGATCCTCCGCCACATGCCAGCAACCGGTCTGACCCCGGCGGCGCATTGTCAGAGATGCTGGCTCGCCACGGTGCGCATGCCGAGATTTCGGTGCTGGCCAAGACCATGCCCCGCGTTTCTGACGTGATCGCGCGGCATGTTCAGGATCAGGCTGCCGATATCCTGGTAATGGGTGCGTACGGCCATTCGCGGTTCCGCGAATCGATCCTTGGCGGTGCGACGCGGAACATGCTGGAGATGTCGAAAGTGCCGGTCTTCATGGCGCATTGATCGCCTGCCGGGACCGTTACCCTCAGACCCCGGCGGCAACCATCGCTTCGGCCAGAAGCGGCACGGTCTTCGCGTTCAGTCCGGCAATGTTCAGCCGCGAATCTCCGACCATGTAGATGCCGTTCTTTTCGCGCATCAGCTGGACCTGTTCGGGGCTGGCACCGATCCGGCTGAACATGCCTCTGTGCCGCGCGATGAAATCGAAGCGGTCGGAATTGGTGCGCTGGCGCAGTTCCGAGGCAAGTTGTTCGCGCAAGCCGAGCATCCCCAGGCGCATCTCCTCCAGTTCGGTCTTCCAGTCAGCCGTCAGGTCCTGATCGTCGAGGATCATCGTCACCAGCCGCGCCCCGTGATCGGGCGGAAAGGAATAGTTCTGCCGGTTCAGGAAGGCGAGTGTGCCTTGTGTCACCGGCTGTCCCTTGGCGCTTTCGGATATCGCCAGCAGGATGCCGGTCCGCTCGCGGTAGATGCCGAAATTCTTCGAACAACTGGCGGCGATCAGCACTTCGGGCAGGCTCGAAACGACCAGCCGGGTTGCTGCCGCGTCCTCCTCCAGCCCGTCGCCGAAGCCCTGATAGGCCAGGTCGATCAGCGGCACGGCGCCGGTCTTATGCAAATGCGCCACCAGCGTCTTCCACTGGTCCAGCGTCAGGTCCGCGCCGGTCGGGTTGTGGCAGCAACCATGCAGCAGCACCGCATCGCCAGCCTTCACGCCCTTCAGATCCGCCATCATCCCGTCGAAATCGACGCCGCGAGACGCCGCATCGAAATAGCGGTACTCTTGCATCGGCATACCGAGATACCTGATGATCGAGGGGTGGTTCGGCCAAGTCGGCGCCGACAGCCAGACGGTGGCGTCGGGTTCGGCCAGCCGGATCAGCTCCAGCGCCTGCCTGATCGCGCCGGTGCCGCCCGGCGTTGCCGCCGCCGCGACCCGGTCATTTTCGACTGCGCCGTTCAGGATCAGGTCGCGCATCGCAGAGCCGTAGGCCGGATCGCCCGCCAGACCAGTATAGGATTTCGTCGCCTCGACCTCCCACAGCATCTTTTCGGCGGTCTTGACCGCCCGCATGATCGGGGTGACGCCGTCGGCGGTCTTGTAGACACCGACGCCAAGGTCGATCTTGTCGGTGCGTGGATCCTCGCGGAACATCTGCATCAGCATCAGGATCTTGTCGGCGGCCTGCGGTTTCAGGTTTTCAAGCATCAGTCGTCTCCCGTCGTGACATTGAGGTCGCCATACATGCCCCATTCCGCCCACGACCCGTCATACAGCGAATGGCGGTCGTGGCCGATGACTTCCAGCGCCAGATTGATGATCGCCGCTGTCACGCCAGAGCCACAGGTGGTGATCGCCGGCTTGGTCAGATCGACTCCTTTCGCGGCGAACACCTGTCGCAGCGCATCCGCGGTCTTCATCGTGCCATCCGGATTCAGCAAGTCGCGGTAGGGCACGTTGATCGAGCCGGGGATATGCCCGGGCCGCAACCCGACCCGCGGTTCGGGCTCTTCGCCGCTGAACCGGCCCGGCGAGCGGGCATCAAGGATCGCGTGATCGCCCAGCTTCGAGGCCGCCGCGACCTGCGTGACATCCCGCACCAGATGCGCCTGCCGCTGCACGGTGACGTGGCGGTCGCGGACCATCGGCGGCAGATCCTCGACTGGCCGCCCTTCGGCCCGCCATTTCGGAAATCCGCCATCCAGCACCGCGACATCCATCTTGCCCATCAGTCGCAAAAGCCACCAGACGCGTGCCGCCGAAAACAGTCCTGCGCCATCGTAAACCACCACCTGATGCCCGTCGCCCACGCCCATCGCCCGCATGCGGCTGATGAACTTCTCGACCGGGGGTGCCATGTGCGGCAGGTCCGACCGTTGGTCCGACATCTCGTCGATGTCGAAATAGCGCGCGCCGGGAATATGCGCCGCCTCGTACTCTGCCCGACCGTCGCGACCCATATCGGTCAGGTACCAGGACGCGTCGAGGATCCGCAGATCGGGATCCTTCAGATGTGCGGCCAGCCAGGCGGTGGAGACGACGGTTCGGGGATTGCTGTGTGGCATCTTGCCCTCGGGAAATTGCTCGACAAGTGCGTAGCGGGCAGGGGGCGGTTTCGCAAGGGTCAGGCGGGTAACCGGGTGCCCGGATGTCGATTTACCGGGTGAAGGCATTCCGGATCATGCCGGCGAGGGTCAGTGCGACTGCCCCGCCGACGCCGCCAATGACCGCGTGAGTGACGAGCGCGCCGGTGTCAAGCCCGGCCGCCGCCGCGATTTGTCCGCCAAGACCTCCGCCGATGAGGCCTGCGGTGGTGTTACCAAGCATGCCAAGGCTCTTGCCCCGCATCACCGCGCCCGCAAGGTTGCCGCCAGCAGCGCCCGAGATCAGTTGAATCAACAGTTGTTCCATCTGGCTGTCCTTCGTTCGGGGCGGCCGTTTCTTCTGGCAAGACGATCTTTCTGGATATCTTCGCGGCGCAAGGCGAGGTCAGCCGCCATGACGCAATAGCCGCGCCTTCTGGCGCTGCCAGTCGCGTTTTTGTTCGGTCGCGCGCTTGTCTTGCGTCTTCTTGCCCTTGGCGACGCCGATCTTCAGCTTCACCAGCCCGCGATGGTTGAAATACATCACCAGCGGCACCAGCGTCATGCCTTGCCGAGAGGTCGCCTGCCAGAGCTTCGAGAGTTCCTTTTTCGACACCAGCAATTTGCGCTTGCGCCGTTCTTCATGCCCCCAGGTCTTGGCCGGATCATAGCGGGCGATGTGGCTGTTGATCAGCCACAATTCGCCCTCTTCGACCGAGGCATAGCTTTCCGCGATGTTCGATTGCCCGGTGCGCAGCGATTTGACCTCTGACCCGGTCAGCATGATGCCGCATTCGATGTCATCCTCGATGGCATAGTCGTACCGCGCCCGGCGGTTTTCGGCGATCACCTTGTAGTTCTTGTCTTCGGTCTTGGCCATTCTGGGGCTCAGATCTCTATTCTCCGCCCGCCGTAGCGGGTCATTTCATCGAGGCCGGGCGCTTCCCATATCGTTTCCATGAAGTCAAACATCTCGCGTGTGACTTCAAGCATGAATGTCTCGCCTTTCTCGGTATTGCGTTTGCGCACCCGCTGCCAGCGGGTCTCGATGTCGACATCGACGAAATGCAGCGCCACATCGCGATTCAGCGCCCCGGCCCAGTCGTAGAAGATCTGCCGCTCTTTTCGATCGGTGAAGCCGCAGTCGAAAATCACCGGCACCCCGGCCTCCAGCACCTGCTGGGCAGTGGCCCGCATCTGCGCGCAAGAGCGTTGCACCCGGTCGTAGAACCAATTGAAATCCGAGGCCGGATGCCGGTCCATGAAGAACAGCCGGTTATTCCATTCGTCGATCGAAAACCGCACGCCCTGCAAATCGCGACGCAGCGCCTCGGCGTAGGTCGACTTGCCGGCGCCGGTCAGGCCGCAGACCAGGTGAACCTGCGCGGTGTTGTCGCGCGGTTGGGGGATGTCGGGGCCGGTCATGACCGCACCGGTATAGTTCCGTCGCCGGTCCCGGCCAAGGGGAATTGACCCCGCGCGGCACGGCTGGATCGGACCGGGGAAAACCGCCCTTCCGGGGATTGTCGACGGATCGGCAACAAATTGCCTTGATGGCGGGCCGAAACTGGCAGGTTACGGCCAGAGTTCGGCCCGCATAGGCGTGATTTTGCATCACTTGCCCCCCTTCGATCCGGGGGCCGGGTTCAAACGCGGCCTAAATGTTGAAAGGACCTTCCGGGTACCCTGCCTGTTGCGGCGATGTCGAAGCCCGCGCGCTCCGGCAAAACGGCGGCAGACAGGCAGACGACCCCGAGGCAGGCAGAAAACAAAGATCGAGGAGTTCAAACAGTGGGTGTTTCGGTACAGCAGAATGCAGTGCAGAAGCCGGTCAGGTCAGATGCGGTCCGACCCCGGACCAGTGGCGGTGCCGCGCGCCGGTCCGCTTACAGACCCTTCGCTTGGATGCGCAAGCGTCACTTGCCGGTCCTTTCGGCGCTTGTCTGGGTTGGCCTTCTGGCCGCCGCAGCAAGCCTTGTTGTCGGCATTCTGACCGGAAACTACGAACTCGTCGGGCAGGTTTTCTGGGCGTTGCCCCGGTTGGGTTTCCTTGCTCTTGTGGTATTGCTGGTCCGATTCGTGACCGCACCCGAAACGCCCTCGCAACGATCATCTGGGAAATCCCGAAAATGAACGACACCTCCAATCGCGCTTCGTCCTCGATTTCCGATGACATCCTGATCGACGGCAATATCGAGACCTCGGGCCGGGTCAAGATCGGTGGAACCGTCAACGGAAACGTGACGGCCGGCGATCTTGTGCTCGAGCCGCAGGGCACGATCAAGGGTCGGGTGACGGCCGACAAGGCAGAGCTGCGCGGCAATCAGAAGGGCAAGGTGGTGTGCCAGAAACTGGTGATCACGTCGAACGCGACCGTTCAGGGTGACATCCATTGCCAGGATCTGGTTGTCGAATCCGGCGCGCATCTGAACGGCAAGGTGCAGTGCAAGCCAAAGTAAGGCGGCTGCGGAACCACGGCTTGCTGAAAGGATAGTGGCGCACAGGAGTTTTCCATGCCCCGTCTGGCGGCTGGCAGGCCAGCCCGCACCCCGTTGCGTCGAGCCACTTTCGAAACGTCGGGAAGCGAGTTGACCCGCTAGTTCAGCAGCCCGGCATAGACCATGGCCGCGCGGATTCGGTCCTTGGTGCCGTCGGTCAGGCCCAAGAGCGGCAGCCGCACCTCTTCCGAACATTTTCCCAGCAGCGACAGGCCATACTTGGCGCCCGCCAGCCCCGGCTCGATGAAGATCGCGGTGTGCAATGGCATCAGTCGGTCCTGATGGTCGAGCGCGGTCTTGTAGTCGCCGGCAAGCGTCGCCTCTTGAAACTCGGCGCAGAGCCTGGGTGCGACATTGGCGGTGACGGAAATGCAGCCGACCCCGCCATGGGCGTTGAACCCGATCGCCGAGGCATCCTCGCCCGACAACTGGATAAAGTCCTTGCCGCAGGTTTCGCGTTGCCGCGAGACCCGCGTGACATCGCCCGTCGCGTCCTTGACGCCGACGATGCGGGGCAGCTTGGCAAGTTCGCCCATTGTTTCCGGGCTCATGTCGACAACCGAGCGGCCGGGAATGTTGTAGATGATGATCGGCAGCGTGCAACAGTCATGCAGCGCGGTGAAATGCGCGATCAGCCCGGCTTGCGTCGGCTTGTTGTAATAGGGTGTCACCACGAGGGCGACATTCGCGCCGACCTTTTCGGCGTACTGGATCAGCCGGATGCCTTCGGTGGTGTTGTTCGATCCGGCACCGGCGACGACCGGGATCCGGCCGGCCACGATCCGGACGACTTCCTCGATGACCGTTTCGTGTTCGCGGTGGCTGAGCGTCGGGCTCTCGCCGGTGGTGCCGACGGGAACCAGCCCGTGGCTGCCCTGTTCGATATGCCATTCCACCAGCTGTTTCAGCGTCTCAAGATCCAGTTCGCCGTTCTTGAACGGCGTCACCAGGGCTGGAAGGGACCCTTTGATCATGACACGTCTCCTGATGAATGGGTGAGCCCGAGTCACCCTGTTGCAAACGCGCGGACCCTAGCGGCCCTTTTGCCGATTGCCAAGTTTGTGAGTTGCCGTTTTGCGCGGGAAAGATAGACTATGTGACTGCGGGGCAGACGATAGGGAAAAAACGCGATGAAGCGTATGTTTGTCGGGCTGGCGATGCTGCTGGCCCTTTCGACCGGGGCAGGGGCAGGAGCGCAGGACAGGGCCGCGGCGGGCGCTGTCGGCGCCGCCATGACAGCCATCGGTGCCGGAGAATGGCAGAAGGCCGCCACCCTGGTCGGTCCCGCGGGGCAGATCGGTCGCGACATTCTGGATTGGCACCGGTTGCGGGATGGCGCCGCAACCTTCGAGGAGTATCAGGATTTCTTAAGCCGCCGCTCCGACTGGCCGGGCATGCCGTTGTTGCGGAAATCCGGTGAAAGCTCGATTTCGAACGATACGCATCCGAATCGAATCATCGCCTACTTCGTCGGGCAATCGCCGCAGACCGGTACCGGCGCGCTGCGCCTGGCGGCGGCGCTTCGCAGCATCGATGCGGATGATCTGGCCGCCGCGACCGTGGTGAAAGCCTGGCGCGAGCTTTCGCTGACGGCTGACGAGCAGGCGGCATTCTTGTCCCGGTACGGACCGCTGCTGGCCACGCATCACGCCGCGCGGCAGGATGCGCTTTTGTGGCGCAGCCTGGCCAGCGAGGCAGAGCGGATGATGCCGCTTGTCGATGCCGGAACCGCCAGACTTGCCGCGGCGCGGATCGCGTTGACCCGCAAGGACAATGGCGTCGATGCCCGCATCGCCGCCGTGCCCGCCGCGCTGACCGACGATCCGGGTCTGGCCTATGCGCGGTTCCAATGGCGCGACAGCAAGGGTCGGATCGAGGACGCGACCAGCCTGATGCAAGAGCGCAGCGCCTCTGCCGCCGCGCTGGGACAGCCCGAGGCATGGTCGCCGCGCCGCCGCGATCTGGCCCGGCAGCTGATGCGCGACGGCAAGGCGAAAGAGGCGTACAGCCTTGCAAGTCGCCACTATCTGACCGAGGGCAACGACTATTCCGATCTGGAATGGCTCTCGGGGTTCATCGCGCTCACCGATCTCAATGATCCCGAAACCGCGCTGACCCATTTCCGCCGGCTGCGCATCGCGGTGGCGACGCCGATCTCACTTGGTCGCGCAGGATATTGGGAGGGCCGTGCCTATGAAGCGCTCGACCGCACCGAAGACGCCCGGGCCGCCTATGAATTCGGGGCAGAGTACCAGTCGAGCTATTATGGTCTGCTGGCAGCCGAAAAGGCGGGTTTGCCGATGGATGCCGGGCTTGTGGGGACCGAGACTTACGCCGACTGGCGCGATGGGTCGTTCGTCAATTCGTCGGTGTTTCAGGCCGCGATGCTGTTTCGGGCCGCTGACCAACCGCTGCTGTTCACCCGGTTCCTGCGGCACCTTGCCGAAAGCCTGACGCCGGAGGAACAGGGCCAACTTGCCGAAATGGCGTTGCAACTCGATCATCCCTATACTGCGGTCTACTTGGCGAAATATGCCGCCGATGGCGGCGTGGTGCACATGCGCCCCTATTTCCCGGTGCCCGATCTGGCGAAGACGGACTTTCCGGTGCCGACCGAACTGGCGCTGTCGATCGCGCGCCGCGAAAGCGAGTTCTATGCCAGCGCCCAAAGCCCCGCAGGTGCGCGCGGCCTGATGCAGGTGATGCCCGGCACAGCCAAGCTGATGGCTGCCAAGTTGGGCATGCCATACGAGCTTGGCCGTCTGATCTCCGATCCGGGTTACAACGCGACACTTGGCAGTGCCTATCTGGCGCATCTGATCGAGCAGTTCGGCCCCGCCTACGCACTTGTCGCGGCGGGCTACAATGCCGGTCCGGGCCGGCCCCGAAGCTGGATGAACACCTATGGCGATCCGCGCGACCCCAAGGTCGACGCGGTCGATTGGGTCGAGCATATCCCGTTCAACGAGACCCGGAACTACGTCATGCGGGTGATGGAATCGGTGGTGATCTACCGCGCGCGCCTGTCTGGCCAGACCGGGCCGATCCGGCTGTCAGAGGAACTCAAGGGGCGCTAGCCCGGCGCTGTTCGCGCCAAAGCGTGAAGATGCCCGCCGCCACGACCAGTGCTGCGCCCAAGACAACGTTGGACTTGAGCGCCTCGTTGAACACCAGCAGCCCGATCGCCGAGGCGAAGACCAGTTGCAGATAGGCAAAGGGCTGCACCGCGCTCGCCTCTGCCACCTCGTAGCAGCGGATCAGCAGCCAGTGGCCCAGCGCCCCGGTCACGCAGAGGATCGCCATGAAGCCATAATCTGACGCCGTCATCGGTTCCCAGAACCAGATGCCCGCCAGTGTCATCGCGACCGCGCCGGTCACGCCGGTCCAGAAGAAGCTGGTGGCCGCGCTGTCGCGGCGCGAGGCGTAGCGGGTCAGAAGGCCGTAAAGCGCGAACATCATCGCCGAGGCCAGCGGCACCAGCGCGGTGACGGCAAAGACCGTGGTGCCGGGATTGAGGATGATCAGCACGCCGATGAACCCGACACCGATCGCGCTCCAGCGCCGCCATCCGACCTTTTCGCCGAGGATCGGGCCGGAAAGGGCCGCGACCAGCAGCGGATAGCTGGTGAAGACCGCGTGCGATTCGATCAGCCCCAGCAGCACGAAGGCCAGGACCATCACGCAGATCTCGCCCGCCAGCAGCAGCCCGCGCAAGATCTGCACCGGAAGTTGCGTGGTCGCCGCCGCCTTGCGGATGCCGCCGGCCTTGCGACTGGCAATGGCGATCACGAAAGCGGCGAAGAACCAGTAGCGGATCATCACCACCATCATCACGTTGTATTCACCTGCCAGATGCCGCGACAGCCCGTCCTGCAGGGCAAAGACGAAGGTCGTCGCGATCATCAAAAGGATGCCAAGCCGGGTATTGCTTTCGCTCATGCCGGGGCGCTCAGCCGACCGATGCTCATATGGCGCTTGCGGCCATAGCCCGGCACACGTTCGACATCGAACCCGACCGCCGCAAGCGACTGCCGCACATGACCCGCGGCGGTGTAGGTCGCGAAGGTGCCGGAGGGCGCGGTGTGGCGGGCGACCTCCGCCAGAAGCGCGGGTTCCCACATCTCGGGATTCCTGGCGGGCGAAAACCCGTCCAGAAACCACGCATCCGCCGTGCCGTCCCAGTCTCTCAGGGTGTCCCGCGCATCGCCTGCGATGATCGTGACGGAAAGACCGGCCAGCGCAAAGGCCCGTTCGCCCCGATCCCAGAAGGTCTGAAACGCCGCTGACAGGTCGCCCGGGACCGGCAAGCGCGCAAGCGCCTTTCGGATATCGACAGGCGACATCGGGTAGGCCTCGAAACTTGTGTAGTGGAGCGGACCGGGGACGCCCGAGGCCCGAAACGCCTCGGCGGTTGCCAAAAGGTTCAGCCCGGTGCCGAAGCCAAGCTCGGCGATCCTGAAACCGGGGCGGAACCGGGCGGGCAGGTCGTTGCCGGACAGAAAGACATGCGTGGTTTCGCCATAGCCGTCATCGACCGAGAAATAGGGATCGTCGAAGCGCACAGAGACCGGCGTCGTACCATCGCGCCATTCCACCTTTGCTGTCTGGTCTGCTGTCATGCGATGGCCTACACCACTGGTCGCGGGCGACAATGCGGAAGGGGACAAGGATTGGCAAGCATCGACGTCACGGTCATGGGGGCGGGGATTTTCGGCCTGTCGATCGGCTGGGTTTGTACCCGCCGAGGGGCGCGGGTTCGGGTCATCGACCCGCGCGGGCCGGGTGGCGGCGCAAGCGGCGGCATTGTCGGCGCGCTGGCCCCGCATACGCCGGAAAGCTGGAACGCCAAGAAGGCGTTTCAGTTCGACAGCCTGATCGCCGCAGAGAGCTTTTGGGTCATGGTCGATGCCGCCAGCGGTCTGCGGTCCGGCTATGGCCGAACCGGGCGGTTGCAGCCCATCGCCGATGACAGGATCCTGGCATTGGCGAAGGAGCGGCATTCGGCGGCGGCCGGCCTTTGGCAGGGGCAGGCCGTCTGGCGGATCCTGACCGCAGCCGATCTCGGCAGTTGGGCGCCGTTCAGTCCGACCGGCCTGGTGATCCACGACACGCTGAGCGCACGGATCGACCCCGGACGGGCTTGCGCGTCCCTTGCGGCGGCGCTTGTGGCGGCAGGCGCCGATCTGCAAGCCGAGGCGCAGGCCGAGGGCAGGGTGATCTGGGCGACAGGCCACGAAGGATTGCTTGCGCTGTCGCAAGAGCTTGGCAAACCGGTCGGCAACGGCGTCAAGGGACAGGCGGCCCTGCTGCGCCACGAGACCCGCGCCGCGCCGCAGCTTTTCATCGACGGTCTGCACATCGTGCCGCACGACAATGGCACGGTCGCCATCGGTTCGACCAGCGAGCGCGACTTCACGTTCCCCGACGCGACCGACGACCAGGTTGACGGGTTGATCGCCCGCGCCGTTGCCGCATGCCCTGTGCTCGCGAACGCACCGGTCTGCGCCCGCTGGGCCGGTGTGCGCCCGCGCGCAAGAAGCCGTGCGCCGATGCTTGGCCCCTATCCGGGGCGGCCGGGGCAGTTCATCGCCAATGGCGGGTTCAAGATCGGCTTTGGCATCGCCCCGAAAGTCGCCGAAGTGATGGCCGATCTGGTCCTCGACGGTCACGACACCATCCCCGAGGCGTTCCGGATCGAGGCATCCCTCTAGGCCGCGTGTGCTTCCATGCAAAGCCGTCCGCCCTTGACGCGGACCCATAGATCGCCGTTCCTCCAGCACAGTTCCGCCGCCTGGTCATGAATCAATGGCGCCGTGGCGCGGAACGAAAAGCGGGTGAGGGCGCCGAGCTCCCTTTGGGCCATCAGCATCAGGTATTGCGCCAACAGCGGCCCGTGGACAACCAGCCCGCCATAGCCTTCGACCTGTCGCGCATAGTCGATGTCATAATGGATGCGGTGGCCGTTGAAGGTCAGCGCCGAATAACGGAAGAGCTGCGTGGTGTCGAACCCGATCGGTTGGGTGATCGCCTCGTCGGTTGGCGCCGGTTTCGGCGGCGGTCCACCGGCATCGGCACGCGGCGTCCGGTAGACGATATCCTGATGCTCGGTGACGCAGAGACGGCCCCTCTGCCAGACCTCGTGGCGGAGGGTGACGAAGCCAAGCGGCCCGGTCCGGCCGTCCTTGCGAACGACATCCTCGACCGTACTGCGCTTTTCGGCGGCCTCTCCGATCCGCAGTGGCGCATCGAAGACCAGCCGCCCGCCGGCCCACATCCGGATCGGCAGGCCAAGATCGGGGATCAGCCCGGTTCCGACCGCCGGATGCCCGTCGCGGCCCAGTGCCGGGGCGGGTTGCGGATCCCAGAAATAGATCTGATGCCCGAAAGGCGGCAGGGCGTCGCCCGCAACCGGCGGCTGTCCGGACAATCCCAGCATGATGTGCAGCGCCGCGGCGCGCGCCGGGTCCATCTGGTCGGGGAAGGATTGTGTCTTGCCGGTCGCCTCGTGCATGATCCGATCGTAACGGGCAATCAGGAGCACAGGCAAGTGCGCCCAAGCATAGAAAGCCTGGACCATCTGGTCCTGACCGTAGTCGATCTCGATCGCAGCATCTTTTTCTATGCCGATGCCCTTGGCATGGCCGCGCAACAGTCGCGCGCCGCTGACGGGTCGACCAGATGGGCGCTGCATTTTGGCGCGCAAAAGATCAACCTTCACCACGCCGGGCGGGAATTCGAGCCGAACGCGCATCGTCCCACGCCCGGTTCCGCCGATCTCTGCTTTCTCTCGACAACGCCGCTGGCGGACTGGCAGAGCCGGCTTGCCGCTGCGAATGTGGCCGTCGAGGAGGGTCCGGTCGACCGCACCGGCGCCACTGGCCCGATCCGTTCGATCTACCTGCGCGATCCCGATGGCAACCTGATCGAGATCTCGAACCGGGCCTAGTCCCCTGTCCGGCCGATCTCGACTCGCAGACCCTGCATCAACTGCGTGAGGTTTCTGATCGCACGCTCGTCGCCGAGTTGTCCGTCGTCGTCAAAGGCAGAGCGGGAATGCGCGATCATGACCTCTGGTCCCGGCACCAGCCGGGGCCGGAACGCGACGAGGCACAGTCGCAGCGCGAATTGCGCGCGCTCGCCCCCGGCGCGGCCATCGGCGGCGGACATGATCGCCAGCGGCGTGTCGCGCCACGGATTGCCCTTGGTCCGGCTGACCCAGTCCAGCGCGTTCTTGAGCACGCCCGAGATCGACTTGTTGTATTCAGGGGTCGAGATCATCACCGCATCGGCCCCGGCAATCCGATCAGCCAGGGCCTGGACGTCGTCTGGGATCCCATCGCTGGCCTCGATATCGGCATCGTAAAGCGGCAGGCGCAGATCCGCCTCGGTGTAATCGGCCTCGCCGAACAGCCGCGCCGCCTCGTGCAGCAATTTGCGGTTCGTCGCCCCTTTACGCAGCGAGCCCGAAATGCCAAGCAATCTGTAGCGCGTCATTCTGTCCTGCCCTTCCCTCGGTGAATCGCGGGTTTAGCTGGAACCGGCCGGGACGCAAGCAAAACGGAGCGGGAAATGGGCAAAGTCCTGATGACGGGTGCAGCGGGCGGTGTCGGCCGGATGATGCGGCCGCTACTGCGCGAACGGTACGGCGAGGTTGTCCTGAGCGATCGCGCGCCGCTTGACGACCTGGAGGTGGGCGAAAGCTTTCGCGCCTGCGATCTCACCGACCCGAAAGAGCTGGCCGCGATGCTGAACGGCGTCGACCGGGTTCTGCATCTGGGCGGCCAGTCGGTCGAGGCGGATTGGGACACGGTTCTGGCGGCCAACATCATTGGTCTGCACAATTTCTACGAGGGCTGCCGCTCCGCGGGCGTCAAGCGCGTGATCTTCGCCTCTTCCAATCACGCCATCGGATTTTATGGCCGCAACCGTCGCCTCGATGTCGAGAACCGCACCCGCCCCGACAGCCGTTACGGCGTGTCGAAGGTGTTCGGCGAGGCGCTGGCGAGCCTGTACGCCGACAAATACGGCATCGGCACGCTGTCGGTGCGGATCGGCAATATCGACGATCAGCCGGTCGATACCCGCCGCCTGTCGATCTGGCTGCACCCCGAGGATTTCCTGCAACTCTGCGCCATCGGGTTCGAGCATCCGGAGATTCACAATCAGGTTGTCTGGGGCATGTCCGACTGCGCCCGCGCCTGGTGGGACAATGCCCCGGCCCACCGGCTGGGCTACGAACCGCGCCACCGGGCCGAGGATCATGCGGCAACCGCCCTCAAGGGAGACGGAGCGCCCGACCCGGTAGGCGATCTTTTTCAGGGGGGCGGGTTCTGCGCCCAAGAATTCGAGGGTGATATGGCGAAGGTCATGCGATCATGATGCGGCATGGCGGACAGATTCTTGTCGAGCAGTTGAAACTGCACGGCGTCAACCGCGTCTTTTCGGTGCCCGGCGAAAGTTTTCTGGCGGCGCTTGACGGTCTGCACGACAGTGGCATCACCAATGTCGTCTGCCGCCACGAAGGCGGGGCGGCAATGATGGCCGAGGCCAGCGGCAAGATGACTGGCCGGCCCGGCGTGGCCTTCGTCACCCGCGGACCGGGGGCGACCAACGCGTCCTCGGGCGTTCATGTCGCGCGGCAGGATTCGACTCCGATGGTGCTGTTCGTCGGCCAGATCGCCCGCGGACACCGCGACCGTGAGGCGTTCCAGGAAGTCGACTACCGCGCCTTCTTCGGCCCGCTGGCGAAATGGGTGGCCGAGGTCGAGGAGGCCGACCGCCTGCCCGAATACATCAACCGCGCCTTCCATGTTGCGATGTCCGGAAGGCCGGGGCCGGTGGTGCTGGCGCTGCCCGAGGATATGCTGAGCGGCACCTCTGCCGTGCCTTCCTTGCCGCCGACCGCGCGGCCGGAAGCCGCCGTGTCGGCCAATCAGATCGACGCGATCCTGTCGCGACTGGGCGAAGCGCAGCGTCCGCTGGTCATCGCCGGCGGCTCTGACTGGTCGGCGGATGCGGCGCAGCATTTGCGTGCCTTCACCGCCGCATGGAACCTGCCCGCAGCCGTGACCTTTCGCCGCCAGGGACATCTCGACAATCGCTTGCCCCATTACGCGGGCGATCTCGGCGTCGGAATGAACCCTAAACTCGCCAGGCGGCTGGAACAGGCGGACATGCTGCTCGTGCTTGGCTCGCGGCTGGGCGACATCGCCACGGGCGGCTATGAACTGATCGACCCGACGGCCCCCGGCAAAGCGATCGTTCATGTCCACCCCGACCCGGACCTGCCCGGTACGGTCTATCGCGCCGACCTGGCGGTGACGGCGCGCGCCGTCGATGTGGTTGCCGAACTGGCCGCCCGGCCCGGCCCCGATGCGCCCGCCTGGGGCGATTGGACCGGTGACGCGCGGGCCGATTACCAGGCTTGGCAGCAGCCCAGGCAAACCCCCGGAGCGGTCAAGATGGAAGAGATCATCGGCTGGCTCAGCGCCAGCCTGCCCGAGGACGCGATCCTGACCAACGGTGCCGGCAACTACGCCGCCTTCCTGCATCGCTACTACCGCTTCAAGCGCTACGGCACACAGGTCGCACCCACCTCTGGCAGCATGGGTTACGGCTTTCCCGCCGCCATCTCCGCGGCGCTGCACCATCCCGACCGCACGGTCATCTGCCTCGCCGGTGACGGCTGTTTCCAGATGACCTTGAACGAGATGTCGACCGCAAGGCAGCACGGCGCGAAGGTAATCGTGATCGTCGCCAACAATGGCCATTACGGCACGATCCGGATGCATCAGGAACGCCATTATCCGGGGCGGGTCAGTGGCACCGATCTGGTCAATCCCGATTTTGCGGCGTTGGCGCGGGCCTATGGCGGGCATGGCGAGATCGTCACCGAGACCGTCGAATTTGCAGATGCCTTCGCCCGCGCCAAGGCTGCTGGAACCGTGGCGGTGATCGAACTCAAACTCGACCCAGAGGCGCTTTCCACCGGTATGACCCTGTCGGAAATCCGCGCCGCCGGAGAGCGGACCCACCGGCTGTGAGCGGCCTTGGTCGATAGGATCCGCACCAGGCGGCGCGGCCGCGCCGCGGCGCAGGCGGCAGAGGCGCGGCGTCAGCCCGATTACCGGCATTTGCGCCACCCGTTTCCGCCGCAGTCGGTGTTGCCAGAGGAAGCCGTTCAGCAGATTCACGACATGGCGCTGAAGGTGCTCTCCGAACTCGGCCTGAAGATCCTGCTGCCAGAGGCCCGCGCGCTTTTCCACGCCGCGGGCGCAGTGGTCGATCACGACAGCCAGACCGTCCGGATCGGCCCGGATATCGTCGACCAGGCGTTGCACAGCGCGCCCCGCAGCTTCCGCCTGCGCGCCTCGAACCCGACCCGCGACCAGGATTATGCCGAGGGTGCGATGCTGTTCGCGGCGGGGGCGGGCTGTCCCAACGCCACCGACCTTGCGCGCGGTCGTCGCCCCGGTTCGCTGCGGGATTACGAAGAGACCCTGAAACTGCAACAGAGATTCGACGTCATCCATATCCACGGCCCCTCTGCCGAGCCGCAGGATATCCCGTCAGAGTTGCGGCATTACGAGATGATGCGGGCCCAGATGGAATTGGGCGACAAACCGATGTTCGCCTATGCCCGTGGCCGGGCGCAGGTGATGGAAAGCCTCGAAATGATCGCGCTTGGCCTCGGCCTCGATGATGCCGAACTGGCTGCCGATGCCTGGTGTTACACGGTCATCAACACCAATTCTCCGCGTCAGATCGACGTGCCGATGGCCGAGGGTCTGATCGACTTCGCCCGCGCCGGTCAACTGTGCATCGTGACGCCCTTCTGCCTTGCCGGGGCGATGGCCCCGGTCACGGTCGCGGGGGCGCTGGTGTTGCAACATGCAGAGGCGCTGGGCGCGATCGCGCTGACGCAACTCGCTCGCCCCGGCGCGCCGGTCAGCTATGGCGGCTTCGGCTCGAACGTCGACATGAAATCCGGCGCGCCGGCCTTTGGCACGCCCGAGCATATGAAAATGTCGATCGGCTCCGGCCAGCTTGCCCGCCATATCGGACTGCCATGGCGCTCGGCGGCAGGATCCGCCTCGAACGCGGCCGACATGCAGGCGGCAGGCGAAAACCACATGGGCCTTTGGGCGGCGACGCTGGCCAATGCGACGCTGACGATCCATGCTGCGGGCTGGCTCGAGGGCGGGCTGACCTTCGGCTACGAGAAATTCATCAACGATGTCGAGGCGCTGCAGACGCTCGCCGAACTGGCAACGCCGCCCGAAACCGACCCGGCGAGCCTGGGCTGGGAGGCGCTGGCGGATGTCGAGCCGGGCGGGCACTTCTTCGCGACGCAACACACGATGGACCGCTACGCCACTGCGTTCTACGAACCGCTGGTCGCAGATCTGGCGAATTTCGGCAGTTGGTCAGAGGCCGGCGGTCAAGGCTCTGACAGCCGCGCGACGGCGATCTGGCAGGACCTGCTGGCAACCTACCGGCCACCGCCGGGCAGCGGCGATCGCGCCGACCGGCTTGCCGATTTCATCTCGAAGGGCAAGGCCAAAGGCGGCGCGCGCCCGGCGGACTGACCTCATCATTCGTCTGCAAATATCCCCGCCGGAGGCATCCGCCAGTGCCGCAAGCGCGCCGCCGGATCCGGGCGGTCAGTACTCGACCCCGATCTGCGCCTTGACCCCCGACCGGAATGGATGCTTGACCAACTCCATTTCGGTCACCAGATCGGCGATCTCGACCAGATCATCATGCGCGTTCCGTCCGGTCAGCACGACATGCGTCATCTCGGGTTTTTCGGCCTTGAGGAACGCCACCACATCGGCGACCGGCAGGTAATCGTAGCGGATCGCGATGTTGATCTCGTCAAGCAGCACCATCTTGTTGGCGGGATCGCGGATCAGGTCCTTGGCTTTCTCCCAGGCCGCCGTCGCCATCTCGATATCGCGGCTCTTGTCCTGGGTTTCCCAGGTAAAGCCCTCGCCCATCGTGTGGAAGGCGCAGATATCGCTGAATTTCGACAGGATCAGATCGCGCTCTCCGGTCGACATGCCGCCCTTGATGAACTGCACGACGGCACATTGCATGCCATGCGCGATGCAGCGAAAGATCATCCCGAAGGCGGCGCTGCTCTTGCCCTTGCCCTTGCCGGTATGGACGATGATCAAACCCTTCTGATCCGTCTTGGTGGCCATGATCTTGTCGCGCGCGGCCTTCTTCTTGGCCATCTTCATCGCGTGCCGGTCGGTATCCTCGGACATTGAAGCCTCCAGTCTTTCAGGCCGCGACTGTGGTCCCGGAGGTGGGCGAATGCAAGGGCCGGGGCCGCTCGATCGTTCACGCTTCGTTAACCACGAGACGTCAGGATGGCCCGATGAAATTGCACCCTTTCCTCTGGCTGTTGACCCTGTCCGCCTGCGCCAGTCCGGGCTTTCTGGGCCAGCCGTCCGAGGTCGTGACAGAGGCCGGCAGCAGCTTCCGCGTCTACATGCGCAGCGGCACCGGCATGGTCGAGGCGCACCGGATCAGCCCGGAGCTCTTGCCCAGCAGGTCGCTGGTCTTGGCCAAGGCCGAACGCGCCATCGCCGACGCGACGGGATGCCTGGTGATCGCGGGAAGCCTGAAAGGCGATCAGGCGATCCTCTCGGCAGAGGTGGATTGCATCCTGCCATGACCGGCCGCGGGATTAATTAATCGTTAATAGTCAATAAGTTAAAGGTTTTTCTTCCGAGTCGCCCGACAGGTTTTCCGAACAACACCAGACACTTGGCCCGACACGGTTTCGCGTGCGAAACAGGCTCAGTTGCCGCCCCGCAAGCTGTCGATCAACCCCCGCGCAGAGTTCGATTTCGGCTGCCACAGCCCCCGGTCGATCGCCTCGGACAGCCGCTCGGCGATCTCGCGCAGGGCCGGCGGATTATGCTCGGCGATGAAGTCGCGCGTCTCTGCGTCCTCCAGGAACGCCGCATGGACCAGATCGAAGTGATGCCCCTTGACCGCCCCTGTCGTGGCGGCGAAGGCGAACATGTAATCGACTGTCGCGGCGATCTCGAAAGCGCCCTTGTAGCCGTGGCGCTTGACGCCTTCGATCCATTTCGGATTGACCACACGGGATCGGACAACCCGGCCGATTTCATCCTCCAGCGTCCGGATCACCGGGCGTTCAGGACGGGAATGATCGTTGTGATAGATCGGCCGGTCCTGCCCCTGAAGTGTGCTGACCGCCGCCGCCGCGCCGCCTTCGAACTGGTAGTAGTCGTCGCTGTCCAGAAGGTCGTGTTCGCGGTTGTCCTGGTTCTGCACGATGGCCTCGGTCTGCGTCAGCCGAGTCTCTAAGGCTTGCCGCGCCCGGCGGCCCTCGGCATTCTTGCCATAGGCATAGCTGCCCCATTCGAGGTAGGCCTTTGCAAGATCCGCCTTGTCCGCCCAGAGCCGTTCGTCGATCATCGCCTGCAAACCGGCACCGTATGCCCCCGGTTTCGAGCCGAAAACCCGGTACTGCCCCTCGGGCCCCTCGATCCTTGCGCGGCCTGCTGCGGGGTTCATATCGGCCGGTTCGTCCAGCGCCATGACGGCCCGAGCGGCACTGTCGATCAGGGCGATCTGCTGTGGGAAGGCGTCGCGGAAGAAGCCCGAGATGCGCAGCGTCACGTCCACCCGCGGACGGCCAAGCGCGGTCTGCGGAATGATCTCGAAGCCGGTGACCCGGCGGTTGGCGGTATCCCATTGCGGCTTGACGCCCATCAGCGCCAGGCATTGGGCGATGTCGTCGCCGCCGGTGCGCATGTTGGCCGTGCCCCATGCCGTCAGCAGCATCGCGCGCGGCCAGTCGCCATGGGTCTGCAGGTGTTTCTCGATCAGCAGGTTCGCCGATTTCCATCCCAGCGACCATGCGGTCGGCGTCGGCACTGCGCGGCTGTCGACCGAATAGAAGTTGCGCCCCGTCGGCAGCACGTCGAGTCGCCCCCGTGTCGGCGCCCCGGATGGCGCCGGTGCGACGAAGCGACCGTCAAGCGCGGTCAGAAGGCCATTGCCTTCCTCGGGCCCGCAGGCGCGGACGGCGGGCAACACCACGGCATGGATTTCCTCGATCACCGCGCGGGTGGCGTTCCACTGCGGGTCGGGCTCAGCGCTCGCGATCAGGCAGCCCGCAAGTACCTCGAGGCGCTCGACCGTGTCGCCATGGCTTCGCCAGGGATCGGAACCGGTGGCTTTCAGCGCTTTCGGGTGCGGTCCGGTCCAGGGTGCCGCCATGTCGCAATCGAGCGGATCGAGGTCGAGCTTCAGATCGGCGGCAAGCGCACGGATCAGCGAGGCATTGCCGCCCTTGCCATCGCCGCGCGGGATTCGCACCAGCGCCTGCACAAGATCATGTTCCAGGCGGCCAGTCGGCGATTGGCCGAAGATGTGCAGGCCGTCGCGGATCTGTGCTTCCTTCAACTCGCACAGATAGGCGTCGAGTTTCGCCAGGTCGGTTTCCTCGTCCGCGCCGGTCATGCCGACATCGGCGTCAAGGCCGGTTGTCGACGTCAGCGACAGGATCTCTCTTCTGAGATGGGCGATGCGGCGGGGATCAATGCCGGCGGCCTCGTAATACTCGTCGATGAGGGCTTCGAGATCACGCAGCGGACCGTAGCTTTTGGCGCGGGTCAGCGGCGGCGTCAGGTGGTCGATGATCACCGCCTGCGCGCGCCGCTTGGCCTGCGTGCCTTCTCCGGGATCGTTGACGATGAACGGGTAGATATGCGGCGTCGGGCCCAGCACCGCCTCTGGCAGGCAGGACTCGGACATGGCCAGCGCCTTGCCCGGCAGCCATTCCAGATTGCCGTGCTTTCCCATATGGACGATTGCATGGGCGCCGTGGACGTGGCGCAGCCAGATATAGAAAGCCAGATAGTTGTGCGGCGGCACGAGGTCCGGCGCGTGATAGGTCTCGGTCGGGTCGATATTGTAGCCGCGGGCAGGTTGCAGGCCGACAACCACATGCCCGAATTGCAGGATCGACAGCTTGAAGCCGCCGGCGGCGGCTGCCTGGGGCGCGGATTCATCCGGACAGAAGAATGGATCGTCTTCGGGTTTGCCCCAGCGGTCTTCGATTTGCCTGCGGATGTCGTAGGGCAACTGTCCGTAGTGGTCGAGATAGATGTCACGCGGCAGGGTGACGCCGCCCTCGCGACTGGCGCGGTCGGTCAGCCAGTTGGTCGGTCCGGCCATGACCTGCCGCATCAGCGCGTCCGCATCGGCGGGCGGATCATTGACCTGGTAGCCCGCTTCGGCCAGCAGGTTCAGCGCGAGGATCGTGGCCGCGGGGGTGTCGAGGCCGACGCCGTTCGCAAGCCGCCCGTCCTTGTTGGGGTAGTTCGCGAGGATCAGGGCGACCTTGCGGTTGCCGGCCGGGGTGGCGCGAAGCCGCGCCCAGTTGGCGGCGAGGCTGGCGACGAAATCGACCCGATCGCCTCGTGCGCGGTAGGCGGCGATGGGGCATTCGGTGGCGTCGTCGTAGAAGGCTTCGCCCTTGAAAGAGATCGCGCGCGAAAGGATACGGCCGTCAACCTCTGGCAGCGCAACGTTCATCGCAATATCCCGCGCCGACAGGCCGGTCAGGCCGGTCGCCCAAGTCTCTTCGGTCGATGCGGCGAGGACGGTCTGAAAGACCGGGGCGTTGTTGGCAGAAGGGGCTGCCAACGGGTTCGCGGGACCGGTATCGCCGTCATGAGGTGAGCCGACGGCAAAGCTGGTGCAGTTCAGGATGACCTGCGGCGGGTGCTCTGTGAAAAGGTGGTCGAGCGTGGCCACCGAGACCGGGTCTTTCAGCGATGCGACGAAGACCGGCATCGGATTGAGGCCTTGGCGCAGCAGCGCGCGGGTCAGGCGGTTGATCGGGTTCAGACCGGCGCCCTGCACCAGTGCGCGGTAAAAGACCAGCGGCACGATCGGGGCGCCATCGGTCCATTGCCCGCACAGAGTTTCCAGATCGCTGATGCCGGCCCCCGGCCAGTAGAGACCGGCGCGCAAGAGCGGCCTGGCCGGGGCGGGCCGGTCGGTGCCGTCCAGCATGGCTTTGGCGTGGCGCAGAAAGCCGGTTGCGTTTTCGGGGCCGCCCTCGACCAAGTAGGCCCAGAGCGCGTCATAGTCGTCTTCCGGTATGGTTGAGAGCTGGCGAAGCTCGGCATCGGGTTTGTCATCGCCGGGCAGGGCAGCGAACGGGATGCGAGCGGCATGGAGGTGTGCGGCGTATTGTTCGAGGCCGTATCTCCAATAACCGGCGCCGCCCAGCACGCGCGCGATCACCAGACGGGATCTCGCGGCGCAATGTTCGATATGCAGATCGACCGACATCGGGTGACGCAGGTGCATGATGCTGGCAAGGCGGAGGGTGGGCGGATCAGCCATCTCGGCCCGCGCCTCGCTGAGTGCGGCAATCTCGGTATCGGCGGCAGACAGGAAGACCACATCCGCCGGACTCTGGCCAAGATCAACCGGCTCGGTGCCATCGTCGATGGCGCCGGGTGTGGCGGCAAGAAGATGCATCAGCAGGGCGCGCCTTGTGCGGGGATGGGGTTTCGGGCTAGGGCGTGGCCGTGGCTTCCACGAAAGGCGCAAGGATCATGGATTACAAGAAATCGGGTGGCGGCAAGCCGGGAAAGAACCGGCCGAAGTTCCGCGACGACAACGCGCCGGGGGGGCGCAACAACCCCTTTGGCGGCAAGACCCGGCCAGCCGACAAGGCCGACCCGGCGAAACCGGAGGATGACAAGAAGCCGGGCAAGTCCTAGCGTCCGGCGCATCACAGCCGTTTTTCCATGAAGACCGAATGCGGACCCTCGGAATAGTCACCATAGGGGCCGCAAACACTGAAGCCGTAGCGTTGGTAGAGGCGTTGGGCGGCATGCAGGTCATCGCCGGTTTCCAGGCGCATGATCGGCAAGCCCAGGCGGCGCGCATGGACTTCGAGTTGATGCATCAGAGCCGCACCGGCGCCCGAGCCACGGGCGGCAGGGTCGACGAACATCGACTTGACCTCGCCGTAGTCCCGTTTGTTCGCGAGCGCGGCGCAGCCGGTGGCCGTGTCGCCCCGCCGCGCGATGAAAAACGCGATCTCGGCTGCGCAGAGATCATCAATGGACAAGGCGAAGATATGTTCCGGCGGGTAGAGCGATTGCTGCAGCGCGTGGCTGGCTGCAAGCAAGGCGCGGCCCTCGGGGCTGCGGGGATCTCCGGGTGCGACGGAGATCATGCCGCCAGCGCCGCCTCGATCGCGGCCCGGTCCAGTCCCGCTTCGCCAATCACGACGAGGCGGGTTTCGCGGCGCTCACCCGCGATGAGCGGCCGGTCGAAATAGCAGTCGACGCGCGGCCCGACCGCTTGCAGGGTCAGGCGCATCGGTTTTCCGGCGACGGCGGCGAACCCCTTGAGACGCAGGATGTCGTGCCTGCGGATCGTATCGGCAAGCTGAATCGCGAAGGCGGCCGGGTCGGTGATTTCGGGGCGTGTCACAACGAAACTCTCGAACTCGTCATGGCCGTGCTCGTGGTGGTGATCATCCTCGTCGCCGTCGTCGTCGTGGTGGTGATGGTGCACTTCGTGACGGGCATCGAGATCGTGTTCGGCGCCGACGCCCTGACCCAGCAGCACATCAATCGGCAGCGCGCCCATCGTGGCCTTGATCACGTGCACACCTGCGCGGCTGTCGCCGCGCAGACGCGCCACCAGGGCCTCGGCCTCGGCGCCGGACAGAAGGTCGGTCTTGTTTACGACGATCATGTCGGCGCAGGCAATCTGGTCCTCGAAAAGCTCCGACAGCGGGGTTTCGTGGTCGAGGTTGTCGTCGAGACTGCGCTGTGCATCGACGGCGGCGACGTCATGGGCAAAGCGGCCCTCGGTCACGGCCTTGCCGTCGACGACCGTGATGACGCTGTCGACGGTGACTTGTGTAGAGATCTCGGGCCAGTTGAACGCGCGAACCAAGGGCTGCGGCAGCGCGAGCCCCGACGTTTCGATCACGATATGGTCGGGCTTGATGTCGCGGGCCAGCAGTTTCTGCATCGTCGGGATGAAGTCCTCGGCCACGGTGCAGCAGATGCAGCCGTTCGACAGCTCCATGATGTCATCCTCGGAGCAGGTCGCGTCGCCGCAACCCTTGAGGATGTCGCCATCCACCCCCAAATCACCGAATTCATTGATGATCAGGGCAATCCGCTTGCCGTTCGCATTGGCAAGCATGTCTCGGATCAGCGTGGTCTTGCCGCTGCCCAGAAAGCCGGTGATGACGCTTGCGGGGATCTTTTGTGCCATGGATCAGCTTTCGGTTTTTCGGGTGAAGAAATAGGCCGTGAGCCAGCCGAGGACAACCCAGCTGGCGGCCGCGACGCCAAGGCTGCGGGCGACGAATTCAGCGGCGAGTTCGGGGGGTGCGATGCCGAAATAGGTGTCGAGATGCGGCGCGCCGATGAGATGCGGCAGCGCCAGTGCGGCGATGCCTATGGCGGGCAAGAGACCCGCGCCGAAGGCGATCAGGCCAAGGCCAAGCGCGGTTGCGGCAGCGGTGGCAAGCCACCAGACCTGTCGCAGCTCGACCTCTGCCGCGATGGTGCCGGGCAGCTCGGGGGGCAGTCCGACAGCGGGGGCAAGGTGCAGGGCGAAGAAGCCGCAAACACCCCAGACGATGCCGGAGCGGGCGCCGAGAGGATGGCCGAAGCGTTCCGCGAAAGTCATCGCGGCCAGCAAGATAAGGGCGAAAGCAGTATAGGCCACAAGGTTGAACCCGGCGGTCATGATGTGGCGCGACAGGTCTTGCGTCAGCCCCTCGGCGGCGCCGGCAGGGCTTTGGACCGGAGCGTCGAGGCTGGCGGCGAAATGGCTGCGGATGCCGGATTCGTAAAGCTCACCTTCCAGCAGAAGCGGGGTCACAAGCCAGAACTGGAGCAGGGCCGCAATCAGCCCTGCTGCCAGGCCAGCGAGCAACGCGCTGGTCAGCAGATGTCTGGTCATTGGCTCAGTGGCAGGGAAAGGCGATGGCGTGGCGAGTGTCGTGCGCACCGTCATGCAGCACCGAGGCTTGCGCGAAACCGGCAATCATGAGCAGCATCACCCCCGTCAGCGCGGCAAGCGCGATCGAGGCGAGGCTGGTGTCAACACGTGTCAGGGTCTTGGTCGTCATGTTCATTCTCCTTTACCCGTCACACCCGACGGGAGGGTCAAGGTCCGGCGCATGGCTGGTCTCCTGGCTTGCGGGTCATCGCGTGGCGCCGCCTTCCCGGTTGCCCAGTGGCTGATTGACGACACACTCACCGCTTACAGTCGCGGGGGCGGCTGCGGCTTTGGGCCCCGGATTGGGTCTCCCTCACCACATTCCCATATGTTCCCCCATGCTTGGCATGTTTGCGGGGAACCATGCCGGGCCATTTGGCAGGAATGGATGCGCCGGGTCAAGGTTGATTGCGACACGCGGCGGCTGGATTGCGGCGCAGGGCAGAGGCGCGTCGGTCAATTCGTCAAGGTGTCGGCATATCCCGTTGGTGGGGTTTGTCGCCAATGTTGACGGTTTGAAGAATAGCCCGGCCGTTCCCGGGCAGATCTGGCCGTTCGGCGGGCATGTGTTCCAGCAACGACCCTGCGGACAGACGACTGTTGATGGGCCGGATTCGCCCAACTCGGATGTTCCAGAGAGTCGGACGAGGCTGAGCGTTCTTCGATCTTTTCAACAGCATCGGCAGAAATCCGACCGGCGCAAGAATTCCCCCGCACCGTTCCCTGGAATGTGGTATTCTCCAGCCAGAATGGTCCCGGGAAGGACCTTCGGAACTGGGGGGTTCAAAATGAGAAAGTCAATTTACGTTATTGCTGGAGCGATCGCATGCACTGGTCCTGTGTTCGCAGATGAGTTTGACTTCGGTGCGATGCGGGCCGCAGCGGAGAAGTACAGGAATGTCGAGGTGGCGCTCGCTGACGGGTACATGCCGGACCCGTCGGGGCACTGCATCAGTGCCGAACACGAGGGCTTGCCCCCAGAATGGGGCAGCATGGGTATCCACTACCTTCGGCCCGACCTCTTGATGCTTTCGCCTCCAGGCGACCGCGTCGACGGAGCCGGCACACACACCGACTTCATGGCGCCTGCGATCTTGCTTTACGAGCCGCAGGCTGATGGTTCGCTAGAGCTGGTCGGAATCGAGAACCTCGTGTTTGAAGCAGCGTGGATGTCTAAGGGTCACGACGGTCCCCCGATGATGAACGGGCGTGCATGGGAGCATATGATGGACGATCCCAATACGCCCGGGGACGAGGCGCATGGCTTTATGCCGCACTTCGACCAGCACGTCTGGCTGTTCCGCGAGAATCCCTCTGGCGACCTGATGCCATTCAACCCGATGGTGACCTGCGAGCATAATCAGGGGTGAAACTTTGCTGGTGCGCGGTTCATGCCGCGCACCCGATGCCGAAGGCAGCAGCGGGCGACAACCGCTTCGTCCGCTGCGCAACTGTCCGGGTCTCTCGATCCCAGTCGTCGCGTCGGTTGGGCATGAACCTGAGGCGCGGCCGCGATATGTTGTGGATAACTGGCCGAGGTGATCCAGATGCTGGGGTTGGGCGTTGACTCGAGGCCCTTGCATGCGAACAATCGCGCTCTGACTGGAATCACTCCGGGAACCGGGTTTTGCGTTTCACCAAACTGCGCCTCAACGGCTTCAAGAGCTTTGTCGATCCGACCGATCTGATCATCACCGATGGGCTGACCGGGGTCGTCGGACCGAATGGCTGTGGCAAGTCGAACCTTCTGGAAGCGTTGCGCTGGGTGATGGGCGAAAACCGTCCTACCGCGATGCGCGGTGACGGGATGGAGGACGTGATCTTTGCGGGGGCCGCCACACGCCCGGCGCGCAACTTCGCCGAAGTGGCGCTGATGATCGACAACTCGGAACGTCTGGCGCCGTCGGGGTTCAACGATCTCGACAATCTGGAGATCACGCGGCGGATCACCCGCGATGCCGGAAGCGCCTACAAGGTCAACACCAAGGACGTGCGGGCGCGCGACGTGCAGATGCTGTTCGCCGATGCCTCGACCGGTGCGCATTCGCCGGCGCTGGTGCGGCAGGGGCAGATTTCAGAACTGATCAATGCGCGGCCAAAGGCGCGGCGGCGGATCCTTGAGGAAGCGGCGGGGATTTCCGGGTTGTACCAGCGGCGCCACGAGGCAGAGTTGAAGCTGAAGGGTGCGGAAGGCAACCTGCTGCGCGTCGATGATGTGATCGAGCAATTGGCGAACCAGTTGCAGCAATTGGCGCGGCAGGCGCGACAGGCGGCGCGCTACCGCGAGATCGGCAATGAATTGCGGCAGGCCGAGGGGATGCTGCTTTACCGACGCTGGCGCGAGGCCGAGGATGCCCGCGCGGCGGCGGATACCGAATTGACCGGGTGGGTCAAGGCGGCGGCGGAAGCCGAGCGTCTGGCGCGGACCGCGGCCAAGCTGCGCGAAGAGGGCGAGGCCGGTCTACCGCCCCTGCGCGAGGAACAGGCGATCGCCGCGGCGGTGTTGCAGCGTTTGCAGGTGCAGCGCGATACGTTGGATGAACGGCAGGCGCGGGCGATTGAGGCGATCGAGACGCTGACCGCGCGGATCACGCAGCTGGCGCATGATATCGAGCGCGAAGAGGCGCTGAACCGGGATGCCGGGGAAACGATCGAGCGGCTTGACTGGGAGGCGAAGGAGCTCGCCAAGGCTGCGCTGGGCCATGCCGAGAAGCTCGAAGCCGCGGCGGCGGAGGCGCGCGACGCGGGTGCGGTGCTGCAGCAGCGAGAGGAGACCTTGGCCGAACTGACCGAGGATGTGGCGCGGCTTTCGGCCCGGCATCACTCGGCGCATCGGTTGCGCGAGGATGCCGACAAGACCCTGGCCAAGAGCGTGGCCGAGGCAGAACGGGCGCGCGATGCGGCGACCGAGGCCGAAGGCGCGCTGGGCATGGCGGGCGCAGAGTTTGCGGCAGCCGAAGCGGCGCAAGGGGCCGCGATGGCGGCTGCCGAGGCTGCCGAGGCGGCTTTGATCGCGGCGGATGATGCGCGCGCCGAGGCGCAGGGCCGCGAAGCAGACGCTCGGGCCAGTCGTAGCGAGGCCGAAGGCGAAGCGAATGCGCTGCGGGCCGAGGTGGCGGCGCTGGCCAAACTGGTAGAGCGTGATACGGCCGAGGGCGGTCAGGTGCTGGACCTTCTGCGGGTCGATCCGGGATTCGAGAAGGCGCTGGGTGCGGCGCTGGCCGATGATCTGCGGGCCCCGGCGATCGAGGATGACGCGGCCTCGGGCTGGGCGACATTGCCGGGCTATGCCTTGCCGCAAGCGCTGCCCGAAGGTGTCGCGGCGCTGACCAATCATGTTTCGGTGCCGGGCGTTCTGGTGCGCCGGATGGGGCAGGTTGGCCTGGTTGACGCAAGCGACGGTGCGCGGCTGCAGGCAGAACTGAAGCCGGGGCAGCGGCTGGTCAGTGTCGAGGGCGATCTGTGGCGTTGGGACGGCTACCGCTCGGGGGCCGAGGATGCGCCGAGTGCAGCGGCCCTGCGGTTGCAGCAGCTTAACCGGTTGCAGGAATTGAAGCAGGATCTGGAGGAGGCAACCGCCCGCGCGATGGGTGCCATGCAGGCGCATGAGACGCTGAAGGCGCGGCTGGTGGACCTGACCGAGGCGGACCGGGCGGCCCGCG
The DNA here is from genome assembly GCA_024637315.1 of Brevirhabdus sp. Taxonomy (GTDB): domain Bacteria; phylum Pseudomonadota; class Alphaproteobacteria; order Rhodobacterales; family Rhodobacteraceae; genus JAHEAO01. The sequence goes on along the minus strand of JAGXFH010000086.1, from coordinate 56,955 downwards.
AGGCGCGGCGCGAGGCGGATCGGGCGATGACCGAGGCGAGCCGCGCGATGAGCCGCGCCGAGGCGGATCGCAATATTGCGGGCGGCAAGATGGAAAGCCTGCGGCTGGCCGTGGCGCGGCATGAAGAAGAGGCGATGGCCGCGCGGACCCGGCTGCAAGAGGCCGAGGCGGCGATGGCCGAACTTGGCGATCTCGATGCGGCGCGTGGTGCTGTCGAGGATGTCAAGATGACCGTCGAGGCGGCGCGAATCACGATGATGTCGCGGCGATCGGCGCATGACGAATTGCGCCGCGAGGGCGAGGCGCGGGTGCGCCGCGGCCAGGAGGTGGCGAAAGAGGTCAGCGGTTGGCGGCACCGGCTGGAAACGGCGGGCAAGCGGATTGCCGAACTGGGCGAGCGCAAGGCGGCTTCCGAGGTCGAACTGGCCACGGCGAGTGCGGCACCCGAGGAGATTGCCGCGGAACGCGCCAAACTGGTCGATGCGATTGCTTCGGCCGAGGGTCGCCGCAAGACGGCGGCGGACCGGCTGGCCGAGGCGGAAATCGCCCTGCGCGAGGCGGTTGCGGGCGAGCGGGACGCGGAACGCGCCGCCTCCGAGGCGCGTGAGGCCCGGGCCCGTGCCGAGGCGCGGGCGGACGCGGCGAAGGAAACCGTGACTCTGGCCGCCGAGCGAATCGCCGAGGAGCAGGAGACGACTCCAGAGAAGCTTCTGGAGAAGCTCGACGTGGTGCCGGACCAGATGCCCTCGGTCGAACATATCGAGAATGACGTGAACCGGCTGAAGCGGACCCGAGACGCACTGGGCGCGGTGAACCTGCGGGCCGAGGAGGATGCAAGAGAGGTGCAGCAAGAGCATGATGCTCTGGTCAGCGAAAAGACCGACCTCGAAGAGGCGATCAAGAAACTGCGCACCGGGATTGCCAGCCTGAACCGCGAGGGCCGCGAGCGGTTGCTGACCGCGTTCGAACAGGTGAACAGCAATTTCGGGATGTTGTTCAAGCACCTCTTTGGCGGTGGCGAGGCCAAGCTGGTGATGGTCGAGAGCGACGATCCGCTGGAGGCGGGCCTCGAGATCATGTGCCAGCCTCCGGGCAAGCGTCTGGCGACGCTGTCGCTGCTGTCGGGGGGCGAGCAGACCTTGACCGCACTGGCGCTGATCTTTGCCGTTTTCCTGGCCAATCCGGCACCGATCTGCGTGCTGGATGAGGTCGACGCGCCGCTGGACGACGCCAACGTCACGCGGTTCTGCGACATGCTGGACGAGATGACTCGGCAAACCGATACGCGCTTTCTGATCATCACTCACCACGCCGTGACGATGGCCCGGATGGACCGGCTTTTCGGCGTCACGATGGGCGAGCAGGGCGTCAGCCAACTGGTATCGGTCGACCTCAAGCGGGCCGAGCAGATGGTGGCGTGACTTTCGTCAACTTGGGTAACGCCGCATTAATGGTTAATCGCTAGAACAGGTCGTGAACAAACGACCGAGGTTGACCATGCGCGAATTTCTGGCCATCGCCACCATAGTGACGCTTCTTGCCGCTTTCGGGGTCGAGCCCCGGCAGTTGCAGGCGAAATCCTGCCAATCGGGCATGATCTCATCGTTGCTGGATGCGTGCTGAGCACCGGCTTTCGCCTGCCAGCAGCGGCGGTTCAGCCGGTCGCGGGCGTGTAGCCCGAGGCGGCCTTGCCGGCGGCTTTCATCGCCTCCATCGCCTCTTGCGCTGTCATCAGCTTGATCGTCTTGCCGCCCGACATCGCGCCGGACGCGCCGATGACCATCGCGGCCGAGGCCATCGCGCGGTCATCGGGTGCTTCGATCAGCGCGTATACATCCTCGTCTCCGAAGGCGAAAAACAGGTGGTGCAGCTTGCCGCCGACGCTCTCGGCCAGTTTGCGCGCCGCGGCTTCGCGATCCTGCGGCTTGTTGACCATCGCCTTGATCGCGTCGGTCGAATAGCGTCCCGTGAACATGTAATACGGCATGGATTGGTCCCCCGATAATGGCCGGGGTGTCGGCTGAAAAAGTGACTGTCAAGACTTGAAGATGCCGACCCACCGGCGGTTTCACATTTCAAAGTTTACGCCTGTTCGCCGGTTCTGTCGACACTGTCGAAGTGCCAAGATGTCTGCGGTTTGCCGCAACGCACAGCCCTGCCGGTCGCTTTATCGTGATGCGGTATCGCCTGCGACCCGAGTTAGGATCCTGCAATACAAAAGGGGCACGTGATGCGGTATTTGGCTGCAGTTGTTCTGATGTCGTTCACGATTGCGGCGACGGCGCAGGGAATGCGACCTTCAGATACCGCCTTGGATGAGGCGCGGTTGAGTGCCGCCTTGTCGGGGCAGGTGATCGAGTTCTTCGATGGCTCGAAATCCTACTATTATGCGGATGGCAGCTATATTTACACCTATGTTGATGGCGGAGAAACGTGGGACGGCACCTATGTGCTGGGGCCACAAGGATCTGTTTGCGTTGATTTCGTCGTTAGCGGTTCGCGGTGCGATACATTCGTCATGGATGGCGACCGGCTGGTGCTGATCATCGCCGATGGCACAAGGTTTCCGGTTCGCCAGCGGCTGGCGATGCAATGACTGCAGGCCCGGCGACGGGGGGGTTAGAGTTTCTGCAACAACTCCGCCGTCGGCCAGGCATCGGCAGGCAGGCCGAGGCGGATCTGTTCCTTTTGCACGGCGGCGCGGGTCAGCGCACCCAGGATGCCGTCAATATTGCCGACATCGTGGCCACGCGCGGTCAATTTCTGCTGCAGATTTTTCATCTGAGCATCAGAAAGCGCAGGGTCCGGATTTCCGGCGTTGAAGACCGGCGCGCCTTCCAGCCGGGTGGCGAAATAGGCGGCGGTGGTGACGTAGACGAAGCTTTTGTTCCATTCGAAATAGACCTGGAAGTTCGGATAGGTCATGAAGGCAGGGCCCTTGCGGCCCATCGGCAGCAGGATCGAGGCGTTGAGGTTGCCGGGGCCAAGCGCACCGGCGCGGGGTTTCACGCCCAGTTTCGTCCACTGGTCGACGGACTTGCTGCTGGTCAGGCCGGTCTCGGCCCAGTTCAGGTTCGAGGGGACCACGACCTCTTGCAGCCACGGCTCGTTGGGGCGCCAACCGAGGCCACGCAGCATCTTGCCACCCGACATCAGCGCATCGGCGGGTGAGGTCTTGAGGCTGACCTTGCCATCGCCGTCGCCATCGACACCGTTCACCAGGATATCCTCGGGCAACATCTGGACCATGCCGATCTCTCCGGCCCAGGCGCCTTTGGTCATGGCGGGATCGAAATCGCCGCGCTCGTAAAGCTTCAGGGCGGCGTGGATCTGCGGCTGGAAAAGCGATGGCCGGCGACAATCATGCGACAGGGTCAGCAGCGAATTCAGCGTGTTGAAATCACCCTGTACCTGGCCGTAGTCGGTCTCCAGCGCCCAGAAAGCCAGAAGCACACCGCGCGAAACGCCGTAATTGCGTTCGACGGCATCGAAAATCGCGTCATATTTCTGCGCGTTGCGCTTGCCGTTGTCGATGCGGTTCTGGCTGATCACGCGGCGCGAGAAGTCGATGAAGCTCATCTGGAAGATGCCTTGAGACCGGTCGGCGCGGATGACCTTGGGGTCTTGCTGTGCAGTGGCGAAGAAGCGATCGACGGTGGCGGCGGAATGGCCGTTGGCGCGGGCTTCCTGTTTGAGGTTCGCGATGAAGCTGGAAAACGAGCCGCCGCAGGGGACATTGGCGAAGGCGGGGGCTGCCGCCAGTGCGGCGGCGGCAACGGTCAGGGGGAAACGCATGGAACCTCCGGTTGAGTTTGGCGGCAGGTTAGCAGGATGCGGGGGTCACGCAACCGCCAGAAGGGTCGCGAATGCGAGGGTTATCGCCCATGTCCGCCAGAGGGCGTTGGTCGTGGCGTCGATGTCATCCGCGGTCAGCGCGTGGCGGCCAGCCGGGTTGACGAACGGGAAGTCGCGGCGTTCGCCGTCATAGCTGCGCGGACCGGCCAGCGCGATGTCGAGACTTGCGGCCATCGCGGCCTCTGGCCAGCCGGCATTGGGGGATTTGTGCAGCGCGGCGTCCCGCCGGACCTGCGGCCAGATATCGAAGCGCAGGTGTGCCGCTGCAATCAGCGCGGCGGTCAGGCGCGCAGGAATCCAGTTCAGCGCATCGTCGAGCCGGGCGGCGGCCCAGCCGAATGCCTCGTGGCGTGGGGTGCGGTAGCCGATCATGCTGTCGGCGGTGTTGACGAGCTTGTAGACCATCAGGCCCGGCAGACCCAGCAGGAGGAACCAGAAGGTCGGCGCTATGACCCCGTCCGAGAGGTTTTCGGCAGCGCTTTCAATGGCAGAGCGGGCGATGGCGGGTTCGTCCATGTCGCGGGTGTCGCGGCTGACGATCTGGGCCACGGCCTGCCGGCCGGCGGGCAGCGACAGGCGCAACGCGTCGGCGACGGCGCCGACATGGTTGGTGAGACTGCGCTGGGCCAGGAGGATCGCGGCGGCGAGGATTTCGACGGCCGGGCCGAAAGCGGCAATCACCGCGCCGAGGATTGCGGCGATCAGGGCCAGCGCGGCGATGCCGGCGATACCTTTCAGCTTGCGATCCTTGCCGTTGTTGAATCGCCGGTCGGTCCAGTCGATGGCGCGGCCCATCAGGATGGCGGGATGCGGCAGGCGGTCCCAGAGCCAGCGGGGTTCGCCGAAGATCGCGTCGAGGATCAGCGCGAGGGTCAGCATCGCGGCGTGGGTCACAGGGCTGCTTCCAGTTGTGGCCAGCGATCCGGTGCGGGCAGGCCGAGGCGAAGCCAGGTGTCGGAGTAGGGGAAGATGCGGGACCAGACCTTGTGTCGGGCAAGGCGCACCTGCCATGCTGTCGCGTCGTCCACCGCGTAAAGACGGAAGAGGGTGGTGCCGCCGACGAGGCTTGAATGTGGGGCCATCAGCGCGTCGAGGCGGGCGGCGTCATCGGCGAGCCGTTCGCGGGTGGCTTGCGCCCAGTCGAGATCTGCCAGCGCACGGGCGCCGCAGTCCAGCGCCGGGCCGGAAACGGGCCACGGGCCAAGCAGATCGGCGAGGCGGCTGACAAGGGCCGGGTCGCCGATCGCAAAGCCCAGGCGCAGGCCGGCGAGGCCCCAGAACTTGCCAAAGCTCTTCAGGATCAGGGTGCCGGGGCGGGTCGCGACGTGGATGAGCGAAGTTTCGGGCGCCACGTCGCCGAAACTTTCGTCGATAATGGTGAACCGAGCGGTAAGGTCCGCCGCGGTCCAGATCCGGCCATCGGGGTTATTGGGATGGACGATGACCTCTGCGGCCGGATCAGTCTGCGACATTGTCCAGCCCTGCGCCGAAAAGGCGGCGGCGTGTTCATTATAGGTCGGTTCGGGGATCGAGACGGCGCCGGGCGGGGCAAGGGCCGGTAACCGCGCGATAAGCGCCGACGCGCCCGGTGCCGGCACGATCCGCGCCGCGTCGGGCACGGTCCAGAACTGGCGCGCGGCTTCGATCAGCCGGTCCGTCGCGCCCTGATCGGGCAGCGCGGTCCAGGCATTGGGCGCGATCTCGCCCACCGAATAGGGCACGGGATTGATGCCGGTGGAAAGGTCGAGCCAGTCGGTGCGGCTGCCTCCATATTGCGCGATCGCCGCGTCGAGGCCGCCTCCGTGGTCGCGCTTGCGGGTCATTCTTCAGGCGGCAGCGGCGGATGGCGGGTGACGAAATGGCCCTTCACGCCTTCGGGCCACTGGCGGTAGGGCACCTGGCCGGATTCGGTTTCAGAATGAAGCGCGGCATAGGCCACGATCGCCTCTGCGGATCTGCGGTCGGGCAGAAAATTCCCGATCGTATAGCAAAGCTTGCCCGCTGCCTGCACGGCAACGTTGCAGCCATGGGTGCAGCCCATCAGGCAAGAGGTGCGGCGGGTGCGCACAGCGGTGTCGGCGGCGGCATGCTCGATCAGCGCGGCCAGGGTCTCGCCGTCGGTCTTTCCGGTTTCGCCAGAGTTCCAGCCGTCGCGCTTGCAGGTGTCGCAGATGGTGATCCAGGTGGTCATGACTTGCCTTATTCCGTTCGCCGGACCCATTGAGCGGATTCGGAACCCAGAAGCAACAGGCATGCAGAGGTTAATGAAGCTTTCGTGCGGGTTAACCTGTTGTTAACGATTTGGTAGCACCTTCTGTCTTGGGAATGGTTAGCGAACAGGCCCGAAGGGCAGTTGAGGTTAGGATGCGAGTCTTGATTGTAGAGAGCAACCCGGACCTTGGCTGGGTCTGGCGCCGCCATCTTGAGCGGCGCGGCAGCGCTGTCACGCTGGCCCATTCCCAGAGCGAGGCAGTCGACGTTCTTCGGAACGAAGAGATCGACATCATTGTTCTGAACCTGATTCTGGAAGACGGCAGCGCCTTTGCGATCGCCGATTTCGCAAGCTATCGCTGCCCCGATACCAAGATCATTTTCACCACCAACAGCAGCTTCTTCTCGGATGGTTCGCTTTTTCAGCATATCCCGAACGCCTGCGCGATGATGCCGTCACAGATGACGCCGGACGACCTGACCGCACTGGTCGAGCATTACGGAACGCATTAGCCGCGTCCGTGCGGTTCGGTCCAGTCGATCACGGGGTTGATCGGGATGATGCGGTTCGGGTTTATCGAGTCGTGGCTGTAGTGGTAGTGGCGCACGATGTGGTCGAAATTCACCGTCTCGGACACGCCGGGCATCTGGAACAGTTCTCGGGCGTAGGCCCAGAGATTCGGGTAGTCGATCAGCCTGCTTCGGTTGCATTTGAAATGCAGGTGATAGACGGCGTCGAAGCGCGCCAGCGTCGTGAAAAGCCGCCAGTCGGCCTCGGTCAGCCTGTCGCCGATCAAGTATCGTTGATCAGACAGCAGGACTTCAAGCCAGTCGAGGCTGTCGAAAAGTGCCTCGACCGCTTCGTCATAGGCGGTCTGGGTGGTCGCGAACCCGGCGCGGTAGACGCCGTTGTTGACCGTCTCGTAGACGCGGTCGTTCACGGTCTCGATTTCGGCGCGCAGATCCTTTGGCCAGTAATCGTCGGTATTGCCGGTCACCCCGTCGAAGGCAGAGTTGAACATCCGGATGATCTCGGCGCTTTCGTTCGAAACGATGGTGCCGCGCTCTTTGTCCCACAGCACTGGCACGGTGACGCGACCGGTATAGATCGGGTCGGCCTTCAGGTAGATCTCCCGCAGATAGTCGAAGCCGAAAAGCGTGTCGCCGGTGGTGCCTGGACGATCGGTGGCGAAGGTCCAGCCGTCATCCAGCATGTCGGGATGGACGACCGAGGTGGTGACATGTTCGGTCAGCCCCTTGATCTGACGGAAAATCAGCGTGCGATGCGCCCAGGGGCAGGCAGCGGAGACATAAAGATGGTAGCGCCCCGACTGCGCGGCAAATCCGCCAGATCCGCTGGGGCCGGTACTGCCGTCAGGTGTGACCCAATTGCGAAAACTGGTTTCGGCGCGCCGGAACGCGCCGCTTGGTTTGCGCAGGTCGGTTTCATCGGTCGTCCAGTTGCCTTCGATCAATTTGCCCATTGCCATGGTCCGTTCCCTTCTGTTGCACTTTCACATAGTGCCGAAGCAGCCGGGGAAAAACGGGAGGCAGCGCGCAGCGGCCCTGCGGCAGCGCACAGGGGCGTCGGTTTCGGGGATCGCCGCGCCGCTTATCCCGTTGCGCCTCCGGGATGCGCCGCCTATACGCGGGGAATGACGAAGCCCCGGCGGGGCCAGAGAGGTTGGCTGCGGAAGATCGACCCTGACGGGGATCCCAGGCAGCGTCGTCGAAGGATACGCCTTTGCCTCTTTGGCGCCGCCCGGCCCCCGGATGAAAGGACGTATGATGAAATTCCTTCCCTGTCTTGTTGCGCTGACGACGGCGGGCGCTGCCCAGGCCCATCCCGGCCATCTGGTCGATGCGGCCGGTCACAATCACTGGGTCGCCGGCGCGGCGATCGGCGCGGCCATTGCGGCTGGCGTCTGGGGGATGCTGAAGGGTCGCGGCAAGAAATCCGACACCGAAGGGGCCGGTTCGAAAGACCGGCAGGAGGCCTGAGCCATGTCGAAGATCGGGGTGATGATCTGCGGCCACGGCTCTCGGTCTCAGGCAGCGGTGGATGAGTTCGCGGTGCTCGCGCAGAAACTGCCGGGTTATCTGCCCGACGCGTGGGAGACGGATTACGGCTATCTGGAATTCGCCAACCCGGTGATCCGCGACGGCCTGGACCGGCTGCGTGACAAGGGGTGCGAGCGGATCCTCGCCGTTCCGGGAATGCTGTTCGCCGCGATGCATGCCAAGAACGACATCCCGACGGTTCTCAACACCTACGCCAAGGCAAACGGGGTCGAGGTTTCCTATGGCCGGGAGCTGGGTGTCGATCCGAAGATGATCGCGGCTGCCGGTGCGCGCGTCCAGGAGGCTGTCGATCGCGCCAATGCCGAGCTGGGCGCGTTGCCGCTGTCCGAGACTTGCCTGGTGGTGATCGGGCGCGGGGCGAGCGATCCGGATGCGAATGCCAATGTCAGCAAGATCGCGCGGATGCTGTGGGAAGGCATGGGCTTTGGCTGGTGCGAGGTCGGCTATTCCGGTGTGACCTTTCCGCTTGTCGAACCCTGTTTGACGCATGTGACCCGGCTTGGCTACAGCCGGGTCATCGTGTTCCCGTATTTCCTGTTCACCGGCATCCTGATCGACCGGATCTACGGCTTTACCGACCAGGTCGCGGCAGAGCATCCCAAGATCCAGTTCGTCAAGGCCGGGTACCTGAACGACCATCCGTTGGTACTGGAGACTTTCGCCGAGCGGATCACCGAACAGGTCGGCGAGGTGCCGCCACCGAATTGCGCGATGTGCAAGTACCGGGTGCAGGTCCTGGGCTTCGAAGCCGAGGTCGGCGCGGTTCAGGAAAGCCACCATCACCATGTCGAGGGGCAAGGCGCGAGCGCGCCGGGGTCGAATGTGGCCGATTGCGCGCTTTGCGATACGTTCTGCACCGGCGAGTGCCGCCTGGCTGCCGAGCATCACCATCATCATGATCACCATCACGACGATCATGATCATGCCCACCACCACCATCACCATGCAGAGTATCCACATGCACATCATCCGCATGGTCCGGAAAGTGCGCGCAAGGCAAAGCCGTGATTGACTTTTCTGTGAAGGTTCAAGCCTTCGGCGAGAATGTTTCGGAACAGAAGAAGGAGCGGCGATGCGCCCTTACCTGAAGGACCCGGCGGCGATCTATGGCGAGAGTTTCGCCACTGTGCGGCGCGAGGCGCGGCTGGACCGGTTCGGGCCGGGTATGCAGGCCCTGGCGATCCGGGTGATCCATGCCAGCGGTATGGTCGAGGTTGCGGACCGGCTGGATTTCTCGGAGGCCGCGTTCGAGGGCGGACAGACTGCCTTGGCAGCAGGCGCGCCGGTTCTTTGCGACTGCGAGATGGTGGCCTCGGGGATCATCCGCCGGGCCTTGCCGGCTGGCAACGAGGTTCTGGTGACGCTGAATGACGCCTCGGTGCCGGATCGGGCCGCGGCGCTTGGCACGACCCGCTCGGCGGCGGCGGTCGAGTTGTGGCGGGAGCGAATCGAAGGTGCGGTTGTAGCTGTCGGCAACGCGCCGACAGCGCTTTTTCATCTGCTGGAGCGGCTGGACGAGGGCTGGCCGAAACCGGCGCTGATCCTGGGTTTTCCGGTCGGGTTTGTCGGCGCGGCCGAAAGCAAGGCGGAACTGGCGGCGAACCCTCGTGGATGCCCGTACATCGTTCTGCGCGGGCGGCGGGGCGGGTCGGCGATTGCCTCGGCGGCGGTCAACGCGCTGGCGGCGGGCTTGCCCGGAGAGGCGGAATGAGCGCCTGGCTGCATATCGTCGGCATCGGCGAGGACGGGTTCGAGGGGCTGGCGCCTGCGACGCGGGCCGTGGTCGAGGCCGCCGAAGTGATCATCGGCGGCGACCGGCATCACGCGCTGTCGGACAGCGTCGTGGCCGAGCGGCTGGCCTGGCCGCATCCGTTCGACGCCCTGATCGAGACCTTGCAGGGGCTGAAGGGCAAGCGCGTGGTCGTGCTGGCGACCGGGGATCCGCTGTGGTTCTCGGTCGGCGCGCGGATCGGGCGGGCGATACCGCCGGCAGAGATCATCTACCATCCGCAGATTTCGGCGTTCCAACTGGCGGCGGCCCGGATGGGCTGGTCGATGGCCGATGTCGAGACCCTGACGGTGCATGGTCGGCCGTTGGAACAAATGATTGCGTTCATCCAGCCGGATCAGCGCTTGTTGATCCTGACGACTGGGGCGGAGACGCCGGCGCAGATCGCGCGGTTCCTGACCGAGCGGGGGTTTGGCCGAAGCCCGATGACAGTGCTGGCGGCGATGGGCGGCAAGAACGAGGCGCGGTTCGAGGGGCTGGCGGAGAGCTGGGACCATGTCGTTCCGGCGTTCAACACCCTGGCCGTCGATTGCGTCGCCGCGCCCGATGCGGTGCTGATGCCGCGGGTGCCGGGGCTGGCGGATGACCTGTTTCAGCATGATGGAACGATGACCAAGCAGGAGGTTCGCGCGGTGACGGTCGCCAAGCTGATGCCGATGCGGGCGGCGCTTTTGTGGGATATCGGTACCGGCTGTGGCTCGGTCGCGGTCGAGTGGATGCGGGCGGCGCGGAATGCACGTGCGGTGGGGATCGAACCGCGCGCCGATCGCCGGGCGATGGCGGCGGCGAATGCGCTGGCCCTGGGCACTCCCAAGCTGGAGATTGTCGAGGGCGAGGCGCCGGAGGCGCTGGCCGGGCTGGATGCGCCGGATGCGGTGTTCATCGGTGGCGGTCTGTCGGACGAGGTGTTCGAGGCGGCTTTCGCCGCGCTCAAGCCCTTGGGACGGCTGGTGGCCAATGCGGTGACGCTGGAAAGCGAGGCGGTGCTGATGGACCTTCACGCGCAACACGGCGGGCAGTTGGTCAAGCTGGCGGTGAACCGGGCCGAGCCGGTCGGTCCCTATCGCGGCTGGCGGGCGCTGATGCCGGTGACGCAATGGAGCCTTGTGAAACGATGACCGGCAAGCTTTTCGGCATCGGCCTTGGCCCCGGCGATCCGGAATTGATGACGCTGAAGGCGGCGCGGCTGATCGGCGCGGCGACGGTCGTGGCCTATCCGGCGCTGGAAGGCGCTGCGAGTTTTGCGCGCTCGATAGCCGCCGGCGTGATCGGGGCGGGCGTCCGCGAGATCATCATGGATGTGCCGATGACGACTGACCGGGAACCGGCGCAGGCGGCTTACGACAGGGGCGCTGCGGCGATCGCCGAGGCGCTGGACGCGGGTGACGATGTTGTCTGTCTGTGCGAGGGGGATCCGTTCTTTTACGGCTCGTTCATGTATCTTTACGCCCGGTTGTCGGGGCGGTTCGAGGTCGAGGTGGTTCCGGGTGTGACCAGTATCACGGCTTGTGCGGCGAGGGCGGGGATGCCGCTGGCTGCACGGAACGAGCGGTTGACGGTGCTGCCGGGGCCGCTGCCGGAAGCGGAGTTGCGCGAGCGGATCGAGGGCGCGGAGAGCGTCGCGATCCTGAAGGTCGGGCGGCATCTGCCGAAGATCCGTGCGGTGATCGAGGGGCTTGGGCTGACAGGTCGCGCGGTCTATGTGGAACGCGCGAGCCTGCCGGGCGAGGTCGTTTGCGCATTGGCCGAGGCGCCGGAGCGGGCGCCGTATTTCTCTATGATCCTGCTGACGAAGGGGGCCGATCCGTGGTTGTGAAACCTGTTGTGGTGGCGCTGTCGCGCTCGGGCGAAGATGTGGCGCACCGGGTGGCGGCAGCCTTGGGCGCGCTTGTTCATGGGCGCGAGGGCCGCATTGTGCGAGCGGATGCGTTTTTCCCCGATGCTTTGGAGCATGTGCGCGGGTTGTTCGCCGCCGGGGTTCCGGTGGTCGGGGTTTGCGCCTCGGGCATACTGATCCGGGCGGTCGCGCCGATGCTGGCGGACAAGCAGACCGAGCCGCCAGTCATTTCGGTTTCCGATGATGGTGGCGTTGTAGTGCCGCTTCTGGGCGGGCATCGCGGGGCGAACCGGCTGGCGAAGGTCGTGGCCGAGGCGATGGGCGGCGTGGCGGCGGTGACGACGGCAGGTGATGTCGCTTTGGGCGTGTCTTTGGACGAGCCGCCGGAGGGTTGGGTTCTGGGCACGCCGAATCTGGCCAAGGGGGCGATGGCGGTGCTTCTGGCGGGCGACGGAGCCCGGATCGGCGGCGAGGAAGCCGAACGGGCCCGGTGGCTGGTGGGATTGCCCGAGGGTGATGGCGTACGGATCGCGGCGACGATGCGGCCGGCGGTTGCCGGGGCGCTGACGTTTCATCCGCAAAGAGCGGCCCTTGGCGTGGGCTGCGCACGGAACTGTCCGCCCGAGGAATTGGCCGGGTTGGTGGCCGAGGTGATGGCCGAATCCGGGATTGCGGCTGGTGCGGTCAAGGCTGTGTTCACGATCGAACTGAAAGCGGACGAGCCGGCGATTCTGGATCTGGCCACTGGTTTGGACCTGCCGTTGCGGTTGTTCGACGCCGCCGAGTTGGAGGCCGAAGCGGGACGATTGGCGACACCCTCGGACGTCGTGTTTGCCGAGGTCGGCTGCCACGGCGTTGCGGAAGGCGCGGCTTTGGCCGGGGCCGGGCCGGAGGCGACGCTTTGGATCCCCAAGCGCAAGACGGCGAATGCGACGGTTGCCCTGGCGCTGGCCTCGGAGCCGATCGTCGAAATGCGAGGACGCCCACGGGGGCGGCTTTCGGTGGTCGGGATCGGTCCGGGGCAGGCCGCGTGGCGAACACCCGAAGTGTCCCGGTTTATCTCAGAAGCCGAGGAACTGGTTGGATATGGATTGTATATTGACCTTCTGGGACCTTTGGCGGTCGGCAGGAAACGCACTGACTTCCCGTTGGGCGGCGAGGAGGAGCGGTGCCGCTACGCGCTTGAGCGCGCCGGCGAAGGGCGGAACGTGGCGCTGATCTGCTCTGGCGATGCCGGGATTTACGCGATGGCGGCGCTGGTCTTCGAACTTCTGGACCGCGGGCCGAAGGCGCAGGGCGTCTCGGCGGCGGCGCGGCGGGTCGAGGTCGTCTGCTCGCCGGGCGTATCGGCACTGCAAGGGGCAGCGGCGCGGGCGGGCGCGCCTTTGGGCCACGATTTCTGTGCGATTTCGCTGAGCGATCTTCTGACCCCGCGAGAGGATATCCTGAAGCGACTGCGTGCGGCGGCGGAGGGGGATTTCGTGATTGCATTCTACAATCCTGTTTCGATGCGCCGGCGAACGTTGCTGGCCGAGGCGCGGGAGATCCTGCTGCAGCATCGGCCAGAGGACACGCCGGTCATGCTGGCCTCGTCGCTGGGGCGGCCCGATGAGCATATCCGCTATCGGCGGCTTGCGGATCTCGATGTCGACGAGGTCGATATGCTGACGGTGGTTCTGGTCGGCTCGTCCCATACTCGCCTGGCGATGTTGGGCGAGGGACCAAGGATGTACACGCCGCGAGGCTACGCGCGGAAGATCGATGGCGATCTTGCCGGGGTGTCGGATGCCTGCGGCGCGGAGTTCGGGCCGGAAGAGAACCGGTTCAACGAACCGTCAGGGGCGCAAACCAGCCGCGCCATGAACACGATGAAGGACGGGGCATGACGGTCTATTTCATCGGCGCGGGGCCGGGCGACCCGGAGCTTTTGACGAAGAAGGCGGAACGGGTGATCGGCGAATGCCCGGTCTGCCTTTACGCCGGCTCATTGGTGCCGCCCGAGGTCGTGGTCTGTGCGCCGAAGGGCGCGCGGGTTCTGGATACCGCCGCGATGACGCTGGACGAAACCCACGCCGAGATCATGGCGGCACATTCACGCGGTCTGGATGTTGCGCGGGTTCATTCGGGCGACCCGTCGCTTTACGGGGCGATTGCAGAGCAAATCAGGCGGCTACGGGCGGACGGGATTGATTATCAGATCATTCCCGGCGTTCCCGCCTATGCGGCGGCGGCGGCTGCATTGGGACAGGAACTGACAATTCCGGAGATTGCGCAGTCGATCGTGCTGACGCGGGTCTCGATGAAGTCGACGGCGATGCCCGAACGCGAAACCCTGGACAATTTCGCCCGCACCGGCGCGACGCTGGCGATTCATCTGGGGGTGCGCAATCTGCGTGAGATCGAGCGCCAGCTTTCGCCGCATTATGGACCCGACTGTCCCGTGGTGGTGGCCTACCGGGTCGGCTGGCCCGACCAGTTGCTGATCCGCGGCACCTTGGCCGATATCCATGCCAGGGTTCGGGCCGAGAAGATCACGCGCACCGCCCTGATTCTGGTCGGCCCGGCGCTGCGCGAGGGGCAGGCGTTTCGTGATTCGGCGCTCTACAATCCGGCCATTCCGCATGTATTGCGCCCAAGAGTCGCAACAAAATAGGTTTTTTTCCGCCGTTGCTTGCCGCTGGTTAAACGTCATTTAACCATTACTTGACCTGTGTAGAAACCACTGCATCCTTGAAGTCAGGGTGTAGAGGGGAAATGGCGATGTCGGATTTCTTGCCGAAGGAAGTGCGCGAGGGGCTTGAGATAGCCCGCAAAAGCGCGCTGCAAAAGAAGAGCCGGTTGCGCGTTCATACCGATGACGAGGTCTATCCGGTGCTGCGTTTCTGGGAAGGAGGGTTTGCGCTGGATGCAGAGGATGCGCCGCATTTGCGCGGGCTTGTCGATCTTTATGACGGGACGCGGCATTTGTATCAGTGCCTCATCGTCGCCTCGGAGGAAGAGGCCGGCGAGATGGTTTATGAGTTCAAGTGGCACACTGAAGCGGTCGACAAGGCACCGCTGGATTTCTGCCGGGACGAGAATGCGCCGATCGCCTTGCTGCGCTGAGGCAAGGTAACGCTCAACCGAATCTCGTCGCGCGCCCGGTTGGGCTTTTGGGTGCCTTGATTTCTGGGCGAAGCCGTCATGCCCCGGATGGATGCTTCGGGTCCTGAGCTTCGATCGGATCGCCCGCTGGGTCGCTCGCGCAGGACACGGGCCGCCGATCCCCTGGACATGTTCGACGGCTGTTTCCGCCCTACTGCAAATCCCCGAAAGCGGTTTCGAGCCGCTCGATCGCCTCGACGAGCCGGGCGCGCGGCAAGGCCAGATTGAACCGCTTGTGCAGGGCGCCGCCTGTCCCGAAGGCTTTGCCGGGGCTGGCGGCGATCCGGGCATCAACGCCGATGCGGTGGCTGATCTCTTCCTCGCTCAGCCCGGTATCGGTGAAATCGACCCACGAGAGATACGTGGCCTGCATGTTCATCACCCGGATACCGGGCAATGCGCCGATGCGGTCATGCCATAGGCTGAAATTCGCGGCGATATAGGCGCGGGCGGCGTCGAGCCACGGACCGCCATCGGTCATCGCGGACTTGATCATGATCATGCCGAAGCGGTTCGGAGTGCCGCCGAGCGCGGCATGCGCCTTGCGGTAGGTTTCACGCAGCTTGGGATCGGGAATGATCACCATGCCGGTTTCTCCG
The DNA here is from genome assembly GCA_024637315.1 of Brevirhabdus sp. Classification (GTDB taxonomy): domain Bacteria; phylum Pseudomonadota; class Alphaproteobacteria; order Rhodobacterales; family Rhodobacteraceae; genus JAHEAO01. Next base: position 41,438 of record JAGXFH010000086.1, on the reverse strand, counting down.
CCCGCCATGTTGAACGTCTTGGAGGCAGCGGTCAGCACCACCAGTCGCGGCAGGGCGTTCGTCGCGGCGGTGATGGTCGGGATGTGTCTTGCGCCCGGATGGGTGAGGTCCATGTGGATCTCATCCGAGATCAGGATCAGGTCATGGGTTTCGCAGAACTGAGCGACCGCGCGGATTTCATCGGCGGCCCAAAGCCTTCCGCCGGGATTGTGGGGCGAGCAGAAGACCAGGATCTTCTCGCGCCCTGTCAGGCTGGAGGCGAGCGCGTCGAGGTCCATTTCGAACCTGCCGTCACGTTCGATCAGCGAACTTTCCAGGATCTCGCGCCCCTTGGCACGGGCTTTGCCGAAGAACGAATGATAGACCGGCGAAAACACGATGATCGCGTCGCCGGGATCCGAGAAAGCCTCTAGCGCAGTGGCGAAGCCGGCGACGACGCCGTGGCAATAGCTGATCCAGTCCGGCTCGGCGTCCCAGCCGTGGCGCTGGCTGATCCAGTTGCAGACCGCTTCGGAAACCGGACCCACATCGCCGAAATAGCCCAGAAAGCCGTTGTCGATCTCGGCCCGCAGCGCGTCCAGGATGCAGTCGGCGGCGGCGAAATCCATATCGGCGACCCACATCGGTATTGCGTCTTCCTCGCGGATTCCCAAGTATTTCTGCATTTCATCATGCTTTTGGGAATGGTGACCCTTTATGGTGATGGGCGTGTCGAAGTCGATTGGCATCCGGGCCTCCTGTCTGCTCGCGGGGCAAGCTAGCGGCCCCAGCGGCGGGTGCAAGGGGGCGTTGCGCCGAGGCGGGGCTTCGCCTAAATGATGGCAATGAGCCTGAGACCGATCCTTTTGCACCCCGATCCGCGCCTGAAGAAGGTTTGCGAGCCTGTGGCGGAGATCACGCCAGAGCTGCGAAGGCTGGCCGATGACATGCTGGAAACGATGTATGAGGCGCCGGGCGTCGGGTTGGCGGCACCGCAGGTCGGCGTGTTGCAGCGGCTACTGGTGATGGATTGCGTCAAGGAGGAAGGCGCCGCACCGCGCCCGATGGTGCTGTTCAATCCGGAGGTCACATGGGTGTCGGACGAGACCAATGTCTATGAGGAAGGCTGCCTGTCGATCCCCGAGCATTATGCCGATGTCGAGCGGCCCGCCGAGGTTCGGGTGACGTGGCTCGACCCGGATGGCAAGCTTCGGGAAGAGCATTTCGACGGGCTGTGGTCCACGTGTGTTCAGCATGAGATCGACCATCTGGAAGGCAAGCTGTTCATCGACTACCTCAAACCCTTGAAGCGCCAGATGATCACCCGCAAGATGCAGAAGATGAAGCGCGAACTGGCGCGACCGTGAGCCATGCGATCATCCCCTGGCCGGACCGGCGGTTGCGCAGAGTGGCCGCGCCGGTCGAGGCAGTAACCGATGAGGTTCGGGCGCTTTGGGACCGGATGATCGCGGTGATGGAGGCGATGCCGGGGGTCGGGCTGGCGGCGGTTCAGTTGGGGGTTGTGCAACGGCTGGCGGTTGTCGATGCGTCGGCCGAGCGCGGGCAGTCGGTACGGATGGCCAACCCCGAGATCTTGCATGCCTCGTCGAAGATGCGCTTGCATGACGAGGCCAGCCCGAACCTGCCCGGCGTTTCGGCGTCCATCGAGCGGCCAAGGGCGGTGACGGTGCGGTTCCTGAACGTGTATGGCGAGGTCGAAGAGCGTGATTTCGTGGGGCTCTGGGCGACGAGCGTTCAGCACCAGATCGACCATCTGAACGGCAAGATGTATTTCGATCACCTCTCGGCGATGAAACGGCAGATGTTGCTGAAACGGGCCGCCAAGATCGGCAGGCGGGCATGAGACTGGTGTTCATGGGCACGCCGGATTTCTCGGTTCCGGTGCTTGACGCGCTGGTTGCAGCCGCACACGACGTTGCCGCGGTCTACTGTCAGCCGCCAAGACCCGCCGGGCGGGGCAAGAAGGATCGGCCAAGTCCTGTTCAGGCGCGCGCCGAGGCTTTGGGGCTGGAAGTGCGTCATCCGGTATCGTTGCGTTCGCCCGAGGCGCAGGCGGAGTTCGCCTCCTTCGGCGCGGATGCGGCGGTGGTCGTGGCCTACGGGCTGATCCTGCCGCAGCCGGTGCTTGATCAGCCCCGCTTTGGTTGTCTGAACATCCATGCCTCGCTTCTGCCGCGCTGGCGCGGGGCGGCGCCGATCCACCGGGCGATCATGGCGGGCGACGCCAAGACCGGCATCTGCATCATGCAGATGGAGGCGGGGCTGGATACCGGTCCGGTTCTGCTGCGGGCGGAAACGCCGATCGGGGCCGAGGAGACCACCGCCGATCTGCATGACCGTCTGTCGGCCCTCGGGGCCGAAAAGATCGTCGAGGCACTGGAACGATTGCCAAAGTTGCAGGCCGAGGCGCAACCGGAGGAGGGCGTCACCTATGCCGCGAAGATCGACAAGGCCGAGGCAAGGGTTGACTGGGCGCGTCCGGCCGACGAGGTTGATCGGCTGATCCGGGGCCTGTCACCGTTTCCGGGGGCCTGGGCATTGATCGGCGGCGAACGGGTGAAACTGCTGCGAAGCCGGCTTGTCGAAGGGCGGGGCGCGCCGGGAGAGGTGCTGCATGGCTTTACCGTCACCTGCGGCACTGGCGCGGTCGAGATCCTGGAGGCGCAGCGCGAAGGCAAGCGGCCGATGCCGGCTGAAGAGCTGGCAATGGGGTTGGACCTGCCGGACCGGCTGAGCTGAGCGTCCTACATTTCAGGCGGCAACATCCTAAATCGGAAGTGGAACGAAAGGATCGAACCCATGCCCATACTCGTGCTTGCGATAATCGGCGCTGCTGCGGGATTCATCGCGACTCGGTTGATGAAGCTGCAAACCGATCTGGTGACCACTGTCGCCATCGGCATATTCGGGGCGCTGATCGGCGGGTTGGTGCTGCGGGTCCTGCTGACCGTGACCGGCTGGGCGGCAGGATTTGTCGGCGCGGTGCTTGGGGCGATGCTGCTGATCTGGCTGTGGCGCACCTATGGGCCGAAGCGCTAGGTTCGCGGCGGCCGGGATTTGTAGACCGGCAGGCTCCAACCAAAGATCAGGCTTCCGGCGCGCAAGCTGAAGGTCACGCCGGCGCAGGCCAGAAGGGCGGCGCCGGCAGGCATGAACAGCGCCGCGACAAGTGCGGCACCGGCACCGGCAAAGGCGGCGGTGACGTACAGTTCGCCCTGTTTCAGGACCAAAGGCACTTCGTTGCAGACAACATCGCGCAAGAGGCCGCCAAAACAGCCCGTGGCGATACCCATCAGAAGCACGATGCCCCAGTGCTGATCGAGCGACAGTGCGGCGGCGACGCCCGCCGGAACCGCCGTCGATAGCGCGCAGGGATCAAGCCACGTCAATACACGCAGGCGGCTTTCCAGAAGATGCGCGGTGAAGAAGACCAGCACGGCCGCCGCGATGGCGACAAGGATGTAGCTGGGGGCCGCGACCCAGAAGATCGGGTCACGGTCCAGCAGCACATCGCGCACCGTGCCACCCCCAACGGCCGTCAGGCTGGCGACGAAGGCGAAGCCGACAACATCAAGCTGGGCACGGCTGGCGACCAGCGCACCGGTCAGGGCAAAGATGAAGACCGATGCGTAATCGAGGACCGCAAGCAGGGTCACTTGCCGTTCGCCTTTGCCGGCTTGAACGGTTCCATCCCGGCCCGGGCCAGCTCGTCGGCACGCTCGTTCTCTGGGTGGCCGGCATGGCCCTTGATCCATTCCCAGGTGATCTGATGGCGGTGTGTTGCTTCCTCCAGCCGCTGCCACAGATCGACGTTCTTGACCGGCTTCTTGCCTGCCGTGCGCCAGCCGTTGCGCTTCCAGCCGTGGATCCACTGGGTGACGCCATTCTTCACATAGGCGCTGTCGGTGACGACCGTCAGCGACGTGGGCCGCGAGAGGGCCTCGAGGGCGTTGATCGCGGCCAGAAGCTCCATCCGGTTGTTGGTGGTGTCGGCCTCGCCGCCAGAAAGCTCTCGGGTCCTGACGACCTTGTCGCCGTCACGGGCCAGCAGCAGGACGCCCCAGCCGCCGGGGCCGGGATTGCCGGAGCAGGCGCCATCGGTATAGGCGAAAAGTTCAGGCACGAGACAAGATGTCGATATAGGGCGCTTTATCGCCGGCAAGACCCTTCGCGCTGCCGGTGTGAAAGTGGAACGGCGTGAAGCCGGCCCTTGCCAGACAGGCTTCGAGTTCCGCTTGCGTATAGAAGGCGTAAAAGCGACCAAGACCGTCGCGCTTTTCCCCCGTGCCGGTCTTCATCCCGAGATAGAGTGTGCCGCCTGATTTCAGCGCCCGGTGGCAAGAGTGCAGGTGATGCGCGAATTGCGCTTTCGAGGCGTGCAGCAGGCTGAAGCTGGCCCAGATGCCGTCGAACCGGGCAGCGGTATCGAGGTCGTCGAAGCTCGCGTGCCGCGCGGTGATGCCGTGTCGGTTCAGGGCCATCGAGATCATCTCGACGGAGCCGTCCCAGGCCTCGACGACCAGCCCCTCGGCCTGCATCCTTGCGGCGTGATGACCGGGACCGCAGCCGAGATCGAGCACCCGCCCACCCTTGGGCATTTCCGCGGTGAAGCGTCCAAGCGCGCTGCCTTCGTCCTCGGCGCTGACCATGTCGCCATACTGTGCGGCGCGCCGATCGTAGACCTCCAGCGTCCTGTGGTCTTTGGTCATGCCGGTTGTCTCAAAACACGCGGGACCTTGAATTCGACGTTTTCCTGAGCGGTTTCGATGATTTCAACAGTCAGGTCGTAGCGTACCCGAAACGCGTCGATGACCTCATCGACCAGCACTTCGGGGGCCGAGGCGCCCGCGGTGATACCGACGGCACGGATGCCGTCAAGTGCGCGCCAGTCGATATCCGCGGCGCGCTGAACCAGTTGCGAATAGGCGCAGCCGGCAGCGCGGCCGACCTCGACCAGACGCTGCGAGTTCGAGGAATTCGGCGCACCGATCACCAGCAGCGCGTCGATCTTCGGCGCGATCACCTTGACCGCCGCCTGCCGGTTGGTGGTTGCGTAGCAGATGTCCTCTTTATGGGGGCCGATGATGTTCGGGAAGCGGGCCTTGAGCGCCTCGACAATGCCTGCCGTATCGTCAACCGACAGAGTTGTCTGGGTGATGAAGGCGAGCTTGGCGGGGTCGCGGACGTCGAGGCTGGCGACATCTTCGGCGGTTTCGACCAGCAGCACCTCGCCCGCGGGCAGCTGGCCCATCGTGCCGACGGTTTCAGGATGGCCATGATGGCCGATCATGACCATCTGCAACCCGTTCTGGTGATGCCGCTCGGCTTCGATATGAACCTTGGAGACCAGCGGGCAGGTCGCGTCGACATAAATCATCTTGCGGCGTTCAGCCTCGGCCGGGACGGCCTTGGCGACACCATGCGCCGAAAACACCACCGGCCGGTCATCGGGAGCGTCGTCCAGGGATTCCACGAACACCGCGCCCTTTTCCCGGAGTCCGTCCACAACGAATTTGTTGTGCACGATCTCGTGCCGCACATAGACCGGCGCGCCCCATTTCTGCAGTGCGATCTCGACGATCTTGATGGCGCGGTCGACGCCGGCGCAAAAGCCCCTTGGGGCGGCGAGATAGAGGGTGAGTGGGTCGGCCATGATGCAGAGTCCGGATGTTCCGGTGCAAGGGGTACTGGTCTTGGCGATCAAGGTCCAGTGCGTCGAAAGTGAAACCAGGGTGCGATTACCCTGGTTCCAATCAATTTCCGGTCAGACTCAGCTTTCGGCGCTGGCCTCCGCCTCAACTTGTTGGCGCGGTTCGCGGGGGGGGCGCCCCACGACCTCCTTCAACTCTTCCAGTTCGATGAAATTGTCGGCCTGACGCCGCAGTTCATCCGCGATCATCGGCGGCTGCGAGCGGATGGTCGAAACAACCGAAACCCGCACGCCCTGACGTTGCAGACTTTCGACCAGCGGCCGGAAGTCGCCATCGCCTGAAAACAGCACGACATGATCGACATGCGGCGCAAGTTCCATGGCGTCGACGGTCAGTTCGATATCCATGTTACCCTTGACCTTACGCCGTCCCTGGCTGTCAGTGTATTCCTTGGCCGGTTTGGTGACCATCGAGAAGCCGTTATAGTGCAGCCAGTCAACCAGAGGGCGAATAGGGGAATAGTCGTCATTTTCCAGAAGAGCGGTGTAGTAGAATGCGCGCAGCAATTTGCCACGTCGCATGAATTCCTGCCGGAGCAGTTTGTAGTCGATATCGAAGCCCAGCGCCCTGGCGGCCGCATACAGGTTCGACCCGTCGATGAACAGCGCCAGCCGTTCGTCTCTGTAGAACATAAAAAAGGTCCTCTCAAAATGCGCTTCGCCAAAGACAGCATTGGGTGAGTGTGAGTGCCGATAATCAAACTGACGAAACTTGGCGTAAAATAGGGAAATTGTGACGTGCTGCAAGACAATGATTCCGACAACGGGCAGGCACACGCGCTGATTGCATTGGGTTCGAACCTGTCATCGGCAGCTGGGGGGCCGGCAGAGACCATTTTGGCCGCGCTGACCATGTTGGGCGAACTGGGTGTTAAACCCAGTGTTGTCAGCCGGTTATTCAAGACCCCCTGTTTTCCGGCCGGTGCGGGGCCGGATTTCGTTAACGCAGCGGCAAGCGTGATGTGCGAATTGTCGCCGAATGACCTGTTGACGATGCTGCACCTTGTCGAATCGCGGCTGGGTCGAGTGCGCGAGACGCGGTGGGGCGCGCGGACGCTGGATGTCGATCTGCTTGCGATGGGCCGCCGGATAGTCCCGGATGCCGAGACGTTCCGGCGCTGGGCCGATCTGCCGCCTGAACGGCAGTCCGTTGGTGCGCCGGATCGGTTGATCTTGCCACATCCCCGGATGCAGGATCGGGCCTTCGTGTTGATTCCCCTGGAAGAGGTCGCAGCGGGGTGGCGGCATCCGGTTTTCGGCCTGACGGTGGCGGAAATGGCGCGCAACCTTCCAAAAAGCGACCGCGAAGCGATAAAGCCCCTGTGAATCCGGCCCCAACGTGCGGATTCGGCGCTTGTCAATATGTGAAGGACCGCCTAAATAGACGTTTCCACACCCTCCCTTGCAAGGATTGGAGAGCCAAATGGCCCGCGTGACGGTTGAAGATTGCGTTGATAAAGTTCCTAACCGGTTTGAGCTGGTGATGCTTGCCGCCCATCGGGCGCGCGAGATTACTGCCGGTGCGCCGATCACCGTGGATCGCGACAACGACAAGAATCCTGTCGTCAGCCTGCGAGAGATCGCCGAGGAAACGCAAAGCGCCGATGATCTGCGCGAGCGTATGATAGAGAGCCACCAGACCCAGATCGAGGTCGATGAGCCGGAAGAAGACGCGATGGCGCTTCTGATGGGGGCAGAGGTCGACAAGCCGGCCCGTGACGACATGTCGGAGGAAAACCTGCTGCGTGCGCTGATGGAAGCGCAAGGGCAGCAGTAAGGGCGCCTTCGCGCCAAAGGTGCGGACCGGATGATCGACGTCGAAGACCTGATCGAACTGGTCCGCAATTACAATCCCAAGACAAACGCAGAGCTGATCCGCAAGGCTTACGCCTACGGTCGGAAGATGCATGCCGGGCAGTATCGCCGCTCTGGCGAAGAGTACTTCACGCATCCTGTCGAAGTCGCCGCGATCCTGACGGAGCAGCAGTTGGATGACGCGACGATCGTTACCGCATTGCTGCACGACACCATTGAAGACACCAAATCGACCTATGGCGAGATTGCCGAGCAGTTCGGGGCCGAGATCGCCGAACTGGTCGATGGTGTCACCAAGCTGACCAATCTGCAGCTGACCTCGTCCGAGACCAAACAGTCGGAGAATTTCCGCAAGCTCTTCATGGCGATGTCCAAGGATCTGCGGGTGATCCTGGTCAAGCTGGCCGACCGATTGCACAACATGCGGACGATCCGCTCGTTGGCCGAGGACAAGCAGGCGCAGAAATCGCGCGAGACGATGGACATCTTCGCGCCGCTTGCAGGCCGCATGGGTATGCAGTGGATGCGTGAGGAACTGGAGGATCTGGCGTTTCGCGTGCTGAATTCCGAGGCCCGAAACTCGATCATCCGTCGGTTCATTACCCTGCAGCGCGAGACCGGCGATGTGATCCACAAGATCACCAACGACATCCGCGCAGAGCTGGAAAAGGGCGATATCGACGCGGACGTATTCGGGCGGGCCAAGAAGCCCTATTCGATCTGGCGCAAGATGGAGGAGAAAGGCCAGGGCTTTTCCCGCCTGTCCGACATTTACGGATTTCGGATCATCACCGACAACGAGGCTGACTGTTACCGCGTGCTAGGCGCGATCCATCAACGCTGGCGCGCCGTGCCGGGACGGTTCAAGGATTACATCAGCCAGCCGAAATCGAACGGCTATCGCAGCATTCATACCACCGTTTCCGGCCGCGACGGCAAGCGGGTCGAGGTGCAGATTCGCACCCGCCAGATGAACGAGGTCGCCGAGGCCGGGGTCGCCGCGCATTGGTCCTATCGTGACGGTGTTCGGGTCGAGAACCCGTTCGCCGTCGATCCGGCGCGGTGGATCGCCAGTTTGAGCGAACGCTTCGAGAATGCGGATGATCACGACGAGTTCCTGGAACACGTCAAGATGGAGATGTATTCCGACCAGGTTTTCTGTTTCACGCCCAAGGGTGACGTGATCAAGCTGCCGCGCGGGGCGACGCCGTTGGATTACGCCTATTCGATCCATACGCGGATCGGTGACAGTTGCGTCGGCGCCAAGGTTGACGGCATCCGCGTGCCTTTGTGGACTCGACTGAAGAACGGCCAATCGGTCGAGGTTATCACCGCCGCAGGGCAGCGGCCGCAATCAAGTTGGATCGACATTGTCGTGACCGGTCGCGCCAAGGCGGCGATCCGGCGGTCCTTGCGCGACGAAGATCGCGAAAGGTTCATCAAACTGGGGCGAGAACTGGCGCGGGTGGCGTTCGACCACATCGGCAAACGTGCAACCGACAAGGCCCTTTCGACCGCGGCCAAACAGCTTAGCCTGCCGGGGGCAGAGGAATTGCTGGCACGGCTGGGATCGGCTGAACTGGCGGCACGGGACGTGGTGCGGGTGCTCTACCCGGAACTTGCCACCGGCGGCGACGAGATCGACATCAAGCGCGCTGTCGTCGGTTTGAAGCCGGACCAAACCTTCAAGCGCGCCTCTTGTTGCCAGCCGACGCCCGGAGAGCGCATTGTGGGAATAACCTACCGCGGGCAAGGCGTGGTCATCCATGCCATCGACTGTCCGGTTCTGGCAGAGTTCGAGGAACAGCCGCAGCGCTGGGTCGATCTGCAATGGCATAGCGGGGTTCACCCGCCCGCCCATACTGTCAGCCTCGATCTGACGATCCGCAACGATGCAGGCGTATTGGGCCGGATCTGCACGCTGATCGGCGAACAGAAGGCCAACATATCCGACCTTCACTTTCTTGACAGGAAGCCGGACTTTTATCGCCTGATTATTGATGTTGATTTAAGGGATATCGAGCATCTTCACGCCGTCATGCTGGCATTGGAGGCGGACAGCGAAGTGGCCTCGATCGAGCGCCACAGGGATGCCGGGCGCAAACCCTGAGACAGGGAACGGAGTAGTGTGGCGTGTTTAAGAGGCGCACCAAGCGGAGTTACACGCAGATGGTCACCGAGGGGTTCTATCCCCGGGGTGGCTGGAGCCGTGCGCTAAGCTACGTCATACACCGCCTGCGCCGTTTGCCCGACCCACCGCACAAGATTGCGCGCGGCGTTGCCGCCGGCGTTTTCGTCTGCTTCACGCCGTTTTTCGGCTTCCACTTCGTTCTGGCAATTGCCCTGGCATTCGTCATGCAGGGCAATCTGATGGCGGCGCTGATAGCGACCTTCTTCGGCAATCCGCTGACCTTTCCGATCATCGCCACGATCTCGATCGAACTGGGGTCCTGGATGCTGGGCATGCAGCATGGATTGCCGCTGCCGCAGCTTGTCGACGCATTCTCGACCGCCTCGCTGGAACTCTGGACCAATTTCACCGCGATGTTCACCTCGGACGTGGCGCACTGGAACCGGTTGGCGAACTTCTTCTACCGCGTGTTCCTGCCGTATATGATTGGCGGTATCGTTCCTGGTATCGTCGTTGCGGTGATTGCCTACATCGTTACCCTGCCGGTGATTGCCGCCTATCAGAAGGGGCGTATCAAGCGGCTGAAAAAGCGCTACGAAAAGAGACGCGCCAAGGAAGAAGCAAAGGCTGACGCCGCTTTGAAAGCCCGCTAGAACGAACAAGACTCAGGCTGGAAGGAGCGCGGCGATGGGACTGACGGAACCTCTTGGGAAATTGCGGCTTGGCGTCAATATCGACCATGTGGCGACGGTGCGGAATGCGCGCGGCGGAGCCTATCCTGATCCGATCCGTGCCGCCAAGCTGGCCGAGGATGCTGGTGCCGACGGGATAACCGCGCATCTGCGAGAGGATCGCCGCCATATTTCGGATGCCGATATCGACGGGCTGATGCAAGCTTTGACGGTGCCGTTGAACTTCGAAATGGCTGCGACCGACGAGATGCAGAAGATTGCCCTGCGCCACCGTCCCCATGCGGTCTGCATCGTTCCCGAAAAGCGCGAGGAACGGACGACCGAGGGCGGGCTGGAAGTCGCGCGAGAGGAAAACCATCTGGCGCATTTCATTGCTCCGCTGCGCGATGCCGGCTGTCGCGTGTCGATCTTCATCGCCGCGGATCGCGCCCAGATCGAAGCTGCGAACCGGATCGGTGCGGCGGTGATCGAACTGCATACCGGAGCCTATTGCGACGCCCACGCCGAGGGCCGGTTCGACACGCGCGATGCCGAACTGGCACGGCTGCGGGACATGGCGGCCTTCGCGCATGATCTGGGGCTGGAGGTTCATGCCGGTCACGGCCTGACCTACGACACGGTCACGCCGGTTGCGGCATTCCCCGAGGTGATGGAGTTGAACATCGGCCATTTCATCATCGGCGAGGCGATCTTTCGCGGCCTCACCCCGGCCATCGCAGAAATGCGGCGGCTGATGGAGGAGGCGCGGGCGTGATCCTCGGCATCGGGACTGATCTGTGCAACATCGACCGTGTCCAGGGGACGCTGGACCGGTTCGGTGACCGGTTCCGTAACCGGGTGTTCACCGAGATCGAACAGCGCAAGGCTGAGCGGCGCAGGGATACCGCCGGAACCTATGCCAAGCGCTGGGCGGCGAAAGAGGCCTGTTCAAAGGCGTTGGGCACCGGCCTGCGCATGGGCATTGCATGGAAGGACATGGCGGTCAGCAATCTGCGCACCGGACAGCCGGTGATGCATGTCACCGGCTGGGCCGCAGACCGGCTGGCGCAGATGACACCGGCAGGGCACGAGGCGATCATTCACGTTACATTGACCGATGACCACCCTTGGGCGCAAGCTTTCGTGGTGATCGAGGCGCGGCCAATCGCTTGACTCCCCGCACCACCCTGAGCATGTAGCCGGGACAACATCTCAAAGGCAGGATCAGACATGGCCGAGAAGGCAGCGAAACAGGACGGGATCGTCGAGACCATCAAGACGGTGGTCTATGCGCTGCTGATCGCAGGCGTCTTCCGGACACTCTTCTTTCAGCCGTTCTGGATCCCATCCTCATCGATGAAGGATACGCTGCTGATCGGGGATTTCCTGTTCGTCAACAAGATGGCCTATGGCTACGCGCAAGTGTCCTGCCCGTTCTCGATCTGCCCGATACCTGATCGGCTTTTCGGGTCAGAGCCCGAGGTCGGCGATGTGGTCGTGTTCCGGCATCCGGTAAGTGGTGAAGACTACATCAAGCGAGTGATCGGCATGCCGGGCGACAAGATTCAAGTCAAGGACAGCGTGCTGTTCATCAATGGCATCGAAGCAAAGCAAGAGCCGCTCGGAGAGTTCGTCGAGACCTATGGCAAGCAGGGGCCGGTCGGTGGTCTGCCGCAATGCGCCAATGGCGGGGTCGGTCTGGGCGGCGACTGCATCAAGGAGCGGTTCATCGAAACCCTGCCGAACGGAGTGTCCCACGGCATTCTGAATATCCGCGAGTCGCGGCTGGACAATACCCCGGTCTACACTGTGCCCGCAGGGCACTACTTCTTCATGGGTGACAACCGCGACAACTCGACTGACAGCCGGGTGGCGCAGACCGCCATGGGTGTTGGTTTCGTGCCGTTCGAGAACTTGATCGGCCGGGCTGACCGGATCGTGTTCTCGTCCGCTGGCCGGTCCATGCTGTTTTTCTGGACTTGGCGCAGCGACCGGTTCTTCAAGGCGATCCAGTGAAAATCGGCGCGGATTTGCAGGCGTTCTGTGCCCGGATCGGGTACGAATTTCAGGATGCCCAACTGCTGATCCGCGCGGTCACACATGCCTCGATTTCCACTGCGACCCGGCCGGACAATCAGCGGCTGGAGTTTCTGGGCGACCGGGTGCTCGGGCTGGTCATGGCCGAGGCCCTGTATCGGGCCGATCAAGGGGCTACAGAGGGGCAGTTGGCGCCGCGCTTCAATGCCCTGGTGCGCAAGGAGACCTGCGCCGACGTTGCGCGTGAGGTTGATCTGGGCGCCGTGCTGAAGCTCGGGCGGTCCGAGATGGTTTCGGGCGGGCGGCGCAAAGAGGCATTGCTGGCGGATGCACTGGAAGCGGTGATTGCCGCCATCTACCTTGACGGCGGGCTGGAGCCTGCGCGCGCGATGATCCTGCAGCTTTGGGGCAGCCGGATCGAGCGTGTCGAGGATGATGCCCGTGACGCCAAGACCGCGTTGCAGGAATGGGCGCAGGCGCGGGGACAGATGCCGCCGGCATACGATGAGGTTGCGCGCGAGGGGCCGGATCATGCGCCGGTCTTCACGATCAAGGCGCGGCTGGCGAGCGGAGAGGCCGCACAGGCCAGCGCGCCCGCCAAGCGACAGGCTGAACAGGCGGCGGCCAAGGCGTTGCTGCATCGGGTGGAGAAGGGTCATGACTGACACACGCGCCGGATTCGTGGCCCTGATCGGCGAACCGAATGCCGGCAAGTCGACCTTGCTGAACCGAATGGTGGGGGCCAAGGTTTCCATCGTCACGCACAAGGTGCAGACCACCCGCACCCGGATTCGCGGCATCGCGATGGCCGGACAAAGCCAGATCGTCTTTGTGGACACTCCCGGCCTGTTCCAACCTCGGCGTCGGCTGGACCGGGCGATGGTCGCGGCGGCCTGGGGCGGAGCGGCGGATGCCGATATCGTGGTTCTTCTGATCGAGGCGCATCGCGGCATCACTGACGGCGTGAGGCAGATTGTCGAGACGCTGAAAACGCATGAAGGGTCTCAGCCGGTGGCGCTGGCGATCAACAAGATCGACCGGGTCGAAGCGAAAGTGTTGCTGGCACTGACCAAGGAGATGAACGCGCTTTATCCGTTTGTGAGGACGTTCCTGATTTCGGCCGAGAAGGGTCATGGCGTCGAGGACTTGCGCGACTGGCTGGCGGGGGAGTTGCCCGAGGGCCCGTGGCTTTATCCCGAAGACCAGATCGCCGATCTGCCGCTCCGGATGATCGCCGCCGAGATCACACGCGAGAAGTTGACGCTGCGCCTGCATCAGGAACTGCCCTACCAGCTGACTGTCGAGACTGAAAGCTGGGAGGAACGCGAGGACGGATCCGCCCGGATCGACCAGATCGTCTATGTCGCCCGGGACGGGCACAAGGGGATCATCCTTGGCAAGAAGGGCGAGACGATCAAGTCGGTCAGCCAGTCGGCGCGGGCCGAACTGGAGGACTTTATGGGCCGCAAGGTGCATCTGTTCCTGCAGGTCAAGGTCCGCCCGAACTGGCTTGAGGAGCGTGAGCGGTACAATGAGATGGGGCTCGATTTTCGAGACGGAAACGAGTGACAAGGCTGGCCGCCGGTATCTGGGTCAGCGCCTATCTGACCCGGCTGCGGCTTGCCGACATCCCTGTCTTTGTCACCGCCAGGGGGGATGCGACGGCTGGCGCTGTTCTGGTCAAGCTGAATACTCTGGATGGACAGGCGAAGGTGTATCAGCGGTCATTCGACCTGATGAGCGGAGAACGAACCTGGGTGGTTCTCGCCGAGGGAGAGGATGCGGCCGTCGAGGCGGCACTTGCGCGACAGCGCAGCTTTGACCCGGACCTCTGGATCATCGAGGTTGAGGATCGGCAAGGGCGACATCTGCTGGATGAGCCCGGTTTATCGGAGTAGTCTGGTCGCATGGAATGGCGTGACCAAGGAGCCTTGCTGAGTGTGCGGCGTCACGGAGAGACCGCGGCCATCATCGAGGTTTTCACCGCGGAACATGGCCGTCATGCCGGGGTGGTGCGTGGCGGCACCAGCCGCAAGATCGCGCCGGTATTGCAGCCCGGCACGCAACTGGATGTCACGTGGCGGGCACGGCTGGATGAACATCTTGGCACCTTCACCGTGGAGCCGGTGCAAAGCCGCGCGGCGGCGGTGATGTCGGATCGGCTGGCCCTGTCCGGTTTGAACGCGGCCTGCGCGCTGCTGGCGTTTTGTTTGCCCGAACGCGAGGCGCATCCCGTGCTGTATCGGCGCACGGTGGCCCTGCTCGACATGCTGGGGCAGACCGAGGCCTGGCCGTTGGCTTACCTGCGCTGGGAGTTGTCGCTGCTGGATGATATGGGCTTTGGCCTCGATCTGGGGCAGTGTGCAGTGACCGGAACCGAGGCCGGGTTGACCTATGTCTCACCGAAAACCGGCCGCGCGGTCAGTGCGGCAGGCGCGGGAGAATGGGCGGACAAGTTGCTGCCGCTGCCGCAAAGCCTGTTGGGGCAGGGGGCGCTTGATCCGGGCGGCATCCGAGAAGGCTTGATCACGACCGGGTTTTTCCTGACCAAATGGCTTGCGCCACAATTGGGCGACAAGCCGCTGCCGCAGGCGCGGCAAAGGCTGATCGACGCTTTGGCGCGTCAGGGTTGAGCGGCGCGGAACACCATTTCACGACCGGCCTCATCGCGCAGGATAACGGTACCGCCATGCACTTCGATCAACGTCATGGCCTGCAGGGCGCTGAAGAAGTCCGACTCTTGCGCCAGATCGGCGCAAGCGCGGCGTGTGGCGCGGATCGGGCCAAGTTGGAACCACGGATAGGGCACATTCTGCTCGGCTGAATAGCCGTTGCAGGGGCCGGTGCCGCGCACCTGGCCCTCTTCGGGGAAGGAGATGGTTGCCTGGGCCGCAAAGGAGCGGCCGTCCAGTTCCTGCAAGGCGAATGTGGCCTCGGGGTCGGCATAGCCGGAAATCGTCTCATCTTTCGGGCAGGCAGCCAGCAGCAACGGCAGAAAAAGCGCGTATCGGATCATGGCGAGATCATCCTTGAGGGTTGGGAAGATGGCAAGCCCGCGCGGGAACGACACTTTTTGTCGCCGATACGCGAGACCCCGCGGAAGGCCGGCGATCTAGTTCAGCGTGTAAAATCAAGAAATTCCGATGATCTCAGCACGCGCGCCTATCTACCTAAGCCATTCGCCGGCGCCAAGCGTGCAGGGGTTCGCCCTGCTTGCCGGGATGGACGCCGCAGTGCGCGGAACGCTGATTTCCGTCATGCCGCTGGTGATCTACCGTTCCTTGGGCGATGCGGCCGTCGTGTCGCAGGTCTACTTCCTCGTCGGCATACTGGCGCTGATCTGCGGATTGCTGGTTCCGTGGCTGTCGCGGTTCGTCCCGCGCCGGTGGCTGTTCACGGGCGGTTCGGCGTTGTACTTGGTGGGCATGGTGCTGGCGGTCTTCGGTGGCCCGATCGGCATCGCCGCGGCGCTGTTTGTCAATGCGATCGCGACCGTCGTGACATTCATCTGTTTCAACGCCTATCTTTTGGACTACATCCAGCGTGCCGATCTGGGCAAGGCCGAGACCATGCGCATGGTCTTTAGCGCAGCCCCCTGGGCGATCGGCCCCGTTGCGGGCGTCTGGTTGCTCAGCTGGTGGCCGCCGGCCCCGTTTCTTCTGGCAGGTCTGTTTGGCCTTGCGCAACTGGTGACCTTCTGGCGGCTTCGCCTGGGCAACGGCAGGCAGATCAGCAAGGCGCGCAAACCTGCAGCAAACCCGATCGCGTTCCTTACGCGCTTCTTTCAGCAACCAAGGTTGATCGCGGGCTGGTACTTCGCCGTGATCCGCAGCTGCGGCTGGTGGGTCTATGTCGTCTACCTGCCGATCTACTGCATCGAATCCGGGCTGGGTGACCAGATCGGAGGCATCGCTCTGTCGGCCACGAACGTGCTGCTGTTCCTAACCCCGATGATGCTGCGGCTGGTGCATCGCACTTCGGTCCGGTGGTCGGTGCGGGCGGCATTCATCCTGGGCGGCGCGGCGATGATCGGGTTCACGGTTTTTTCGGGATTGCCGTGGGTTGCGTTTGGACTGGCGGCTTTAGCCTCTGTAACGCTGGTGATGCTGGACGTCTGCGGCGGCCTGCCGTTCCTGATGGCGGTGAAACCGTCGGAGCGCACGGAAATGGCCGCGGTCTATTCCAGCTTCCGGGATGTGTCGGGCATCTTCACGCCGGGCGTCGCGTGGGCCGTTCTGCTTTTTGCCCCGGTCGCCGGGGTGTTCGCGGCCTGCGGCGTCGCGATGGTCTCTGCCTGGGCTGTCGCCGGTCGCTTGCATCCGCGGCTGGGGGCGCCGCGACTAGTGGTCGATATTGCAAAGCCTGCCGAGGTCTGAAGCGCTTCAGGAACAGGTAGAATCTGGGTTGTGCTGTCGCTTGCGGTGCTCGACCGCGATGCCGATGTTCTCGTCTCACGTCTGTCCTGAAACGCCGCGATCGAGCAGCCGCCGGGCGATGACCTGCGCCTGAATTTCCGCAGCACCTTCGAAGATGTTCAGGATACGGGCGTCGCAGAGGATGCGGCTGATCTGGTATTCCAGCGCAAAGCCGTTGCCGCCATGGATCTGCAGCGCATTGTCGGCAGCCGCCCAAGCAACGCGGGCACCCAGCAGCTTGGCCATCCCCGCCTCTAGGTCACACCGCTTGTCATGATCCTTTTGCCATGCGGAATGATAGGTCAGTTGCCGCGCAACCATGATCTCGACCGCCATCATCGCCAACTTGCCGCCGACGCGGGGGAAGGTGATCAGCGCCTTGCCAAACTGCTTGCGGTCAAGCGCGTATTGCAGACCAACCTCCAGCGCGTTCTGCGCCACACCGATGGCGCGGGCCGCCGTCTGGATGCGGGCGCTCTCGAAGGTTTGCATCAGTTGCTTGAACCCCTGGCCTTCGACCCCGCCAAGCAGGTTCGTGGCCTTCACCTTGAAGCTGTCGAAGCCAAGCTCGTATTCCTTCATGCCGCGATAGCCCAAAACCTCGATCTCGCCGCCGGTCATGCCGGGGGTCGGGAACGGATCTGCATCGGTGCCGGGGGTTTTCTCGGCAAGAAACATCGACAGGCCGCGATAGTCGGTGGTGTCGGGATCGGTACGAGCCAGCAGCGTCATCACATGGGTGCGGGCCGCATGGGTGATCCAAGTCTTGTTGCCGGTGATCGCGTATTCTTCGCCGTTCTTCACCGCGCGGGTTCGCAAGCTGCCAAGGTCAGAGCCGGTATTGGGTTCGGTGAAGACCGCGGTGGGCAGAATCTCTGCGCTGGCCAACTTCGGCAGCCATTGGGCCTTTTGGTCGTCGGTGCCTCCGCAAATGATCAGTTCGGCGGCGATCTCGGACCGAGTCGCAAGCGAGCCGACTCCGATATAACCGCGCGAGAGTTCCTCGGACACCACGACCATCGAGGCCTTCGACAGGCCGAAGCCGCCGAATTCCTCGGGAATGGTCAGACCGAACACCCCCAATTCCGCGAGTTCCTCGATGATCTCCATCGGGATCAGCTCGTCCTTCAGGTGCCAGTCATGCGCGTTCGGCGTGACCCGCTGATCGGCGAAGCGGCGAAACTGATCGCGGATCATCTCAAGCTCGTCATCAAGTCCGGTTGCGCCGAATGTGGCGTGGCCGTGATTGTCCTGCATGAGGTCCACCAGCCGCATCCGCGCGGCCTGCGTGTTTCCCGATTGGGTCAACGTCATCACGGCAGGGTCCATCAGCGCACCCTGATCCTCCAGCGTCAGGCCGATATCCTGCAGCCGCGCGATCTCTCCCTGAGACATCGGGATGCCTCCATGGATCTGCCCGAGGTATTCACCGAAGGCGATCTGGTGGATCAACTGCTCGATCTCGCCGAACTTGCCGTCGGATTGCAGTCGCTCGGCCCAGCCCTGCATCTGGCGCAACGCCTCTACATAGGTGGCCAGCCAGGACAGCGCATGGCCAGCGGTCTGGTTGGCGTCCAGCAAGGCAGCGGAGATGCGGCCATCCTTGGTCAGGCGATCGCGCAGCAGATCGGTGGCGCGCGAAAGCACCGCTTCGGCGGTGGGAAGGGCGGCGGCGGTCAGGCCCGTGAGGTCCGGCAAGATTTCGTTCGACATGTGCATATCTTGTCCGTCATGGGCCATTGGGGCGACTCCTTTTTTCGGTCCGGCCGGAATAAGGTCTTTGCAGGCGCAGCGCAATAAAAATGCTCAAAAGAATTGCAAGGCGAACTAAAATGTCGCGGATAAATCGCCGGTGCCAAGCCCTGCCGAATGGCTTAGAACCGGTCTGACGAAACTCTGAGGGGCGGAATTGGAACAGGTATTCGGCGGAATTGATCCGTTTTTCATCGGTATCGCGTTGATGGCGACGGTGGTTGGCGGTTTCGTCAAGGGCGCGGTCGGGTTCGCGATGCCGATGGTGATGATCTCGGTGATGGGATCGTTCATGCCGCCAGAGATCGCACTTGCAGCATTGATCGTGCCAACCGTCGTGTCCAACGTCTGGCAGGCGCTTCGCGGCGGTTTGGGGGCGGCGTTGGGGTCGGTGAAGAAATTCCGGCTCTATATCGTCGTCGTGCTGATCTGCATCGCGCTGAGTGCGCAACTTGTCCGGGTGTTGCCGGCCTCGGTGATGTTCCTGATCCTTGGTGTGCCGATCACGCTGTTTGCGGTGGTGCAACTGGTCGGCTGGCGGCCCACGATCCCACCCGAGCATCGGCGTCGGGCGGAAGTGGTGATCGGCAGTATCGCGGGGCTGATCGGTGGCATTTCCGGGGTGTGGGGGCCGCCGACCGTGGCCTATCTGACGGCAATCGACACGCCCAAGCGCGATCATATGCGGGTACAAGGGGTGGTTTATGCCTCTGGCGCTGTCGTGTTGATGCTGGCGCATCTGCGCTCGGGCGTCCTGAACGCGCAGACGATGCCGCTGAGTGTTGCGCTGGTGGTTCCGGCGCTGATCGGGATGGTCGTCGGTTACTGGGCACATGACCGACTGGATCAAGAGAAGTTCCGCAAGGCGACGTTGGCGGTTCTGGTGATCGCCGGGTTGAATCTGGTGCGGCGCGGCCTGATGGCCTGAAGCCGGCCTTGCAACCGGCGGCGCGGGGCGCAACCATGACATTATGAACGGTGATTCCGATACTTCGCGAGGCTATGCCTCGTCGCCCTGTTTCGCGCATGAACTTGCCGAGACCGGAACCGGTCATCTTGCGGTCGATTCCGAGGCGGCGGCCGACACCGCGCGGTGGCGGAAATCGAAACGCGAAGAACTGATTGCGGCGCGTCTTGCCGTTCCGGCAGACGAGCGAGAGCGTATCGCGCAAGAGATGGCGGAGGAGTTGGACCGATTGATCTCACCCGGTCCTGGGCGGATCATCAGCCTCTACTGGCCGTTTCGCGGCGAGCTGGATTTTCGTGGTTGGATGCGCCGAGCACATGACAAGGGCGCGCAGATTGCCCTGCCGGTCGTCGTGGAAAAGGCACGGCCGCTGGTCTTTCGGGAATGGAGTCCGGGTTGCCGGATGGAGCGCGGGGTCTGGAACATCCCGATCCCGGCCGAGGATCGCAGGATCGTGCCGAACGTGGTGATCGCGCCCGTTGTCGGTTATGATCCAGGGTGCTTTCGGTTGGGCTATGGTGGAGGGTTCTATGACCGAACGCTCGCCGCGATGGAAAAGCGGCCGCAGGTGATCGGTGTAGGGCTGCCGAGCGCCGCCGTGTCGACGATCTTCCCGCAGCCTTTCGACATACCGATGGATGCTGTTATCAGCGGCAGGGACCGCATCCTGATGCGCGACGCGACCTGAACCGGCCCGCCCTTGCCGATGCCCTTAACAAGAAGCCTTCGATGAACACTGCATTCGAGAATACCGCGCGCATGACCGTCAACGGAACCCGCCTTGCCTATGTCGAGCGGGGCAGTGGCGATTCGCTTGTGCTGGTGCATGGGGGCGTGTCGGACCTGCGGACTTGGGACAAGCAGTTGCAGTCGCTTGGCGAGCGCTACAGCGTATTGGCATATAGCCGTCGCTATGCCCGGCCCAATACTGAACTCGCCGACGGTGCAGAAGATCCGATCCAACCTCATGTTGATGATCTGGCGGCGATAATCGAGACGCGCAAGCACGGGGCGGTGCATCTGGTGGGGCATTCGATGGGCGGTCAGATCGCGCTGTTTCTCGCGATTCAGAGGCCCGAACTGGTTCGAAAACTTGTACTGATCGAGCCGCCGGTTATCGGTTTGATTGCGCGTATGCCCCCGAGTTTCGTCCACATTCTGCAAATGCTGATCAAGCGTCCTCGAAGCGCAATGACTCTGGCGCGGTTCAGGAGACGCGTGATGAAGCCGGCCGAGCTGGCATTCCGACAGGGTGACGACAAGGCGGCGATCCAGATGCTCGGTAAGGGCATTCTGGGCGACAGCTACTTCAACACGTTGTCGCCCGGACGCTATCAACAGATCTGGGAAAATCGCAAAGCAGACCGGGCGCAGATCCTGGGACAAGGGTATCCGCCGCTCAGACCTGCCGACGTCTCGTCAGTGGATCATCCCGTTCTGCTGTTGCGGGGCAGCGACAGTCCGAAGCTCTTCCACCGACTGACCGATCGGTTGGCCGGATTGCTTCCCAGGGCGCGCATCGTCGACATCGCCAATGCCTCGCACATCCTGCACGAAGACAAGCCGAGTAGCGTCAACTCGGAGATCCTGAAGTTTCTGGACGGTCCCGCCCGAGAGAGAAGCGCGACTGGTACGCCTCAGCCGATGGCCACGGCTTTCACATCTTCGTCAATGTAATCGGCGTATTTCTCGAAGTTCTTGGCGAACATCTCGACCAGTTTCTGGGCCTGACGGTCATAGGCTGCACCGTCATCCCAAGTCCGCCGTGGATCAAGCAGAATATCAGCGACACCGGCAACCGCCACCGGAACCTCGAAGCCGAAACTCGGATCCTTGCGGAACTTGGCATCGGCCAGCGATCCATCCAGCGCGGCCGACAGAAGCGCGCGGGTTGCCTTGATCGGCATCCGGCTTCCGGTGCCATAGGCCCCGCCTGTCCAGCCGGTGTTGACCAGCCAGCACGTCGCTCCGTATTTGGCGATCTTGTCACGCAACAGGTTGCCGTAAACCTCGGGGCGGCGGGCCATGAAAGGAGCGCCGAAACAGGTCGAAAAGGTCGGGATCGGATCGACGACGCCGACCTCGGTACCCGGTGTCTTCGAGGTGAAGCCGGACAGGAAGTGATACATGGCCTGCGCAGGTGTCAGCCGAGCGATCGGCGGCAGGACACCAAATGCGTCGCAAGTCAGCATGATGATGTTCTTGGGATGACCGCCAAGACCGGTTTTCGACGCGTTCGAGATGTATTCCAGCGGATAGGCGCAGCGCATGTTCGCCGTCAGGCTGTCATCTTCGAAGTTCAGCTCCTTGGTTTCAGGGTCGAAGGTCATGTTTTCGACCACGGTCCCGAACTTGCTTGTGGTCGCATATATCTCGGGCTCTGCCTCTGGCGACAGGTGGATTGTCTTGGCGTAACAGCCGCCTTCGAAATTGAAGGTGCCGCGATCCGACCAGCCATGTTCGTCATCCCCGATCAGCACGCGATTTGGATCGGCAGACAATGTCGTCTTCCCGGTGCCGGAAAGACCGAAGAAAATCGCGGTATCAACCGGATTTCCGGGGGCATGGTTGGCCGAGCAGTGCATCGGCATCACTTTCTTTTCCGGGAGCAGGTAGTTAAGCACCGAGAACACAGACTTCTTGTTCTCTCCGGCATAGGCACTGTTTGCGATCAGCATCATTTTCTTGTCGAAATTGATCGCGATCACGGTTTCCGAGCGGCATCCATGCTTTTCGGGGTCGGCCTTGAAGCTCGGGCAGTTGATGATCGTGAAATCCGGGGTGAACGTATCCAGGTCCTTGCGGGACGGGCGACGCAGCATGTGCCGGATGAACAGGCCGTGCCAAGCGAGTTCGTTGACCAGCCGGACATCCAGCCGATGCGCCGAGTCGGCGCCGGCAAAAAGATCCTGCACGAAGTAATCCTTGCCCTGCATATGCGCCAGCATGTCGGCACGGAGGCGGTCGAAGGCATCGGGATCCATTGGCGGGTTGTTTTCCCACCAGATGTCCTTCTCGACGGACGGCGTCTTGACGACGAACTTGTCCTTGGGGGACCGGCCCGTATGCTTGCCGGTCGTTACAAGCAGGCTTCCACCCTTTCCAAGGGTACCCTCGTTGCGCTTCAGCGCCTCTTCGACCAACGCGGGTTCCATCAGGTTGTAATAGACTTGACCCAGCCCGGTTATTTCCTGATCCGACAGCGTGTGCGCCGGGTTCACCCGTCCAGTGGTCATATCCATTGCTCCTGCGCCAATACCCGGCGTCTCTAGCGTTTCGATCGGACGCCGGGCCGAGTTCCGTCTCAGGGACTTGCCCCGCGACCACCTCCTGCGACTGTCTCATATGCCTATAACATACGGATTTTGAACTGGAACAGCGGGTAGTCACGCAGTTAGCGCAATCATCCCAAGTTTAGCGCAATCATGTTGTGCGGATTGGAACCGGTGGCGGAAAAGTGAGGCAATTTGGCCATTCCTTGGGCTTATTCGCATCACCCAAACGCCGACAATTCCGACGATTCGCAGTTCTTTGTTGATTCCAAAGGAAGAAACCGGGATTATATCAAGAAAAACAAACACAGAGTAGTACGAAGGGTCTCAGCTATGTCGAGGATTGCGTTGGTCGATGACGACAGGAACATCCTGACGTCCGTTTCCATGACCTTAGAGGCTGAAGGCTTCGAGGTGGAAACTTACAATGACGGGCAGGCTGCTCTTGATGCCTTTAACAAGCGTCTGCCGGATATGGCGGTGTTTGATATCAAGATGCCGCGGATGGATGGAATGGATCTCTTGCAGCGGGTGCGGCAGAAATCTTCGATGCCGGTCATTTTCCTGACCTCGAAGGATGATGAGATCGACGAGGTTCTGGGTCTTCGGATGGGTGCCGACGACTATGTGAAGAAACCCTTTTCGCAGCGGCTGCTGGTCGAACGCATCCGCGCGCTGCTTCGGCGCCAGGAAGCGATAGAAACCGGCATCACGCCAGAAGGCGACGAGAACAAGGTCATGGTCCGTGGCGAATTGAGCATGGATCCGTTGCGGCATTCGGTCAGCTGGAAGGGCCGGGACGTGTCGCTGACTGTAACGGAATTCCTGTTGTTGCAGGCGCTGGCCACGCGCCCCGGCTTCGTCAAGAGCCGGGACCAGCTGATGGATGTGGCTTATGACGACCAAGTCTATGTCGATGATCGCACCATTGACAGCCACATCAAACGGCTGCGCAAGAAGATGCGGACTGTTGACGATGACTTTACAGCGATCGAAACTCTTTACGGTATCGGATACAGGTATAACGAAGAGTAATGACGCTCGCGTCGAGGATAGACGTGAAAGAATCTAGACCGGCAAAACGGGCCGATGTTGTTCTGGGCGACGACTGGGTCGCTCCGCATACCACAACGGATTCCGAAATAAGAGCGCGCCGTGAGCGGCGCGGCCTGATTTCCATCAACCGTTCGCCGCTCGCCCGCAAGATCGTGACGTTCAACCTGATGGCGCTGATCATTCTGGTCGCGGGCGTCCTCTATCTCAATCCGTTTCGTGACAGCCTTGTTTTTCAACGCGAGCGCGGGCTGGTGGTCGAGGCGGAACTGATCGCAGACGTGTTCGAGGCGCAGATGCCCGAAGGTGCTGGTGGCGGATTGGAGTCGGGGGCGGGGATCGACCCCACAGCCACATTGCGCGGACTCAATCTGCCGCTGGGGGTGGATGTTTTCATTTTTGACAGCGACGAAAAGATCGTCGCCACCACGCTGGGCATGGAAAGGTCCGAGCTTCGGCAGATCCAGGGCCTGCAGGATGACAACCGCAGCACGATCATCACCGGCTTTCTGAATTCCGTCTGGGAAGGCATCTCGAACCTGTTGGCGCCGACGCAAACGGAAAAGATAGAGCGAAACGTCGAGAATCAGGCCCGTGCGCTGGTGCCTGGCGCTTTGACCGGACCCACTCAGGTCGATACGGGGTTCAGTGTCGATGGAAGTGCGGTGTTCTCGGTCGCTACGCCGATTTTCCACGATGGTCGGCCTATTGGCGTTGTCGCGGTAACAAGTGCAGCAGGAGAGATTGACGATCTGGTCCGCAGTGAGCGCGAACAGGTCCTGCAAATGTTCGTCATCGCGATTCTGGTTTCAATCGGCCTGAGCCTCGTGCTGGCCTCGACCATAGCCAATCCGTTGTCTGATTTGGCTGCGGCGGCCGAGATTGGCCGGGACCGCAATTCGCGAAAGGTCAGTCCCGGCCGGGTGCGGATCCCCGACCTGTCGGGCCGGCCCGATGAGATTGGTCGCCTGTCTGGCGCGTTGCGCGGCATGGTGACCGCACTCTATGACCGGATCGACGCGAATGAACAGTTCGCCGCCGATGTCGCGCATGAGATCAAGAACCCGTTGGCCTCGTTGCGTTCGGCGGTCGGCACGTTGCGGGTGGCCAAGCGCGATGAACAGCGCGACCGCTTGCTTGATGTGATCGACCATGATGTGCGGCGGCTGGACCGGCTGGTCAGCGACATCTCGAATGCCTCGCGGCTGGATAGCGAGTTGGTGAAGGAAGAAGAGGAACCCTTCGATCTGGTGCATATGCTGCGTAATCTGACGGATCATCTGGGCAAGGAGGCTTCTGCGAAGGGGGTCGAGTTCATCTCGGACCTACCGAAAGTGCCGATCCAGGTGCAGGGGCTGGAGGCGCGCCTGGCGCAGGTGTTCGTAAACCTGATCACCAACGCGATTTCATTCTGCGAGGACGGCGACGCGATCCGGGTCTGGGCGCGGCGGCGCGACAACCGGGTGCTGGTGGTGGTCGAGGATACCGGGCCGGGCATCCCCGAACAGGCGCTGACCAAAATTTTCAACCGCTTCTACTCCGAGCGGCCCGCTGGACAGTTCGGCAACAATTCC
This sequence comes from Brevirhabdus sp., assembly GCA_024637315.1. Lineage (GTDB taxonomy): Bacteria > Pseudomonadota > Alphaproteobacteria > Rhodobacterales > Rhodobacteraceae > JAHEAO01. Next base: position 16,041 of record JAGXFH010000086.1, on the reverse strand, counting down.
GGGCTTGGCCTTGCGATTTCCAAACAGATCGTCGAGGCGCATGGCGGCGTGATCTGGGCCGAGAACATCCGCCCGACCGATGCCGACATCACTTCGGACCCACTTGGTGCGCGGTTCGTTGTCGGCCTGCCGATGTGACGGGATGGGTGGCAGCGGTTCCGCCATTACAGTTCACGCCAGTTGCGTCGCACTCGGTCCTGCGGCCGTTCTGATCCTTGGTGCGTCCGGCAGCGGCAAATCCTCTCTGGCGCTGGAGTTGATGTCACGCGGGGCGCAGCTTGTGGCCGATGACCGGGTAAGGCTCCGGGTGGAAGACGGTGCGCTCTTTGCCAGTTGTCCGCAGGCGATCCGGGGTCGGATCGAGGCGAGGGGTGTCGGCATCCTTGCCGCCGATACGGTCAGCTCCGCCCGCGTTACGCTGGCCGTCGATCTCGACCTCGCCGAAGATCAGCGACTGCCCCCACAGCGAACTACAATGATCGAAGGCGTCGACGTGCCATTGGTTCACAGCAACGTGCACGGCCATTTTCCCGCTGCAATTTTGCAGTACCTAAGGGGCGGCAGGAGCGCGTGATGACGAAACAGGACGATTCCACATCTTTGAAGGACCAGATTGCCTCGGGCCGCCGGCTTGTGCTGGTGACCGGGCCTTCCGGGGCCGGGCGGTCCACAGCGGTCAAAGTGCTGGAGGATCTGGGCTTCGAAGCGATCGACAACCTGCCGCTGTCGCTGATGCCGCGACTGTTGGACGGCCCGCCGATCGACCGGCCTATGGCGCTTGGGATCGACGTGCGGAACCGCGATTTCTCGACCAACGCGCTGATTGAATTGATTGACGATCTGTCGGCACGCGCAGCTCTGGATGTCGAATTGCTGTATCTCGATTGCAGCGCCGACGTATTGATGCGCCGGTACTCCGAAACGCGCCGCCGACACCCGATGGCCCCGGCTGAAACCCCGCAGCACGGGATAGAGCGAGAGTTCGATCTGCTGGGACCGATCCGGGCACGAGCCAACATCCTGATCGACACGTCAGAGCTGACGCCGCATGATCTGCGCGCCGAAATCGAGGACTGGTTCGATGCCAGCGCCACCCAGAAGCTGGCGGTATCGGTGCAGTCATTTTCTTACAAGCGGGGCATTCCGCGCGGGGTCGACATGATCCTGGATTGCCGGTTCCTTCGAAATCCATACTGGTCCGAGCCGCTGCGCGCGCTGAACGGCAAGGATGACGCCGTCGCGACTTTCGTGGCCGAGGACAAGCGGTTCGCAGAGTTCTTTGCCAAGATTCAAGCTCTGACCGAAATGCTGCTGCCTGCTTATGCGGAAGAAGGAAAGGCGCATCTGGCCATTGCGTTCGGGTGTACCGGAGGTCAACACCGTTCAGTTGCCGTTGCGGAAAAACTCGCGAATGCACTTGCAGCATCTGGGTGGCAGGTGTCTATAAGGCACAGGGAACTGGAACGGCGTGGGGGCGGTTCGCCCGTGTCCGGCGGCAGAACTGGGGAATAGGCGTGATCGGTATTGTGATCGTCGCGCATGGTGGTTTGGCCAAGGAATACTTGGCCGCTGTCGAGCATGTCGTCGGCAAGCAATCCGGGATTCGTGCCATTGCCATTGAACCTGATCATGATCGCAGGCTGAAAGAGGCAGAGATCTGCGCGGCCGCGGACAGTGTCGATGCCGGGAACGGCGTGGTGGTCGTGACCGACATGTTCGGTGGCTCGCCTTCCAATCTGTCGCTCTTGGCCTGTGCCGTGACAGATCGGCAGATCATTTATGGTGCCAACCTTCCGATGTTGATCAAACTGGCCAAATCCCGCCATCTGCCCGTTGCTGGCGCGGTTGACTGCGCCAAGGCTGCCGGTCGAAAGTACATCGACAGTTTCGACGCCTCAGTGAAGTAGGCCGGCCAAATGACAGACAAGACAATTCGCCAGCTGCGCATCGTGAACGAGAAAGGTCTGCATGCCCGTGCTTCTGCCAAACTGGTCGAGGTGGTCGAAGCCCATGACGCACGGGCCAATGTGTCCAAGGACGGGCTGAGCGCCTCTGGCGACAGCATCATGGGGCTTTTGATGTTGGCAGCCTCCAAGGGAACCACTATTGAAGTAGAAACAAGCGGCGCCGAGGCTGAAAAGCTGGCCGAAGCGCTGGAAGCGCTGGTCGCCGACAAGTTCGGCGAGGAATTCTGAGGCGGTGCGACAAGCACCCAGAACATTGGCCGGAACGTAGTGGTAGAAAGCCTTCACGACACCCCGTCACCCGATGAGGCGCAGGCGACGGACTATGTGCCGTATGACAAGCGCAAGTTGTCCTATGCCAATACTTTTCCCAATCCCTGGAAGGCCAACACCATCCGGATCATGGAGTGGCTGACTGGCAAGTTCTGGCTGCTGCGCCTGATCCGCCGGTTCGAGGCGGAAGGTGTGCAGGAGGGGCAGGCGTTTTGGTCGCAGGCGCTGCACCATATGGGTGTTGCCGTGCAGACGCCCGACGACGAAGTCGCACAGATTCCGGCCACGGGGCCAGTTATTATCGTTGCCAACCACCCGCACGGCCTGGTCGATGGCATGGTGCTGGCGGAACTGATCGGGCGGGTACGGCAGGATTACAAGATATTGACCCGCTCGCTTCTGACCGAGGTCGAGGAGGTCAAGCGTTTCATGATCCCGGTGCCGTTCCCGCATGAGGAAGGCGCCATCGAGAAGAGCCTTGAAATGCGCAAGCGGGCGATGGTGCATCTAGAAAAGGGCGGCGTCATCGTGATTTTCCCGTCAGGGGTCGTCGCGTCTTCGGATACCATGTTCGGCAAGGTGGTGGAACGTGACTGGAACCCGTTCACGGCCAAAATGATCCACCGCTCGAACGCGACGGTTGTTCCGATCCGGTTTCCGGGCAGCAATTCACGGCTATACCAAATCGCCAACCAGCTTTCAGCGACCCTCCGTCAAGGCCTCTTGATCCACGAGGTGGTCAATGCGTTGAACAAACCGCAGCGCCCGATAGTCGGCAGACCAATCCAACCGGATGCGATCGCGCGCTGGAAGGAAAATCCGCGCGGCTTCATGGATTGGCTGCGAGAGGAAACGCTGAAGCTGAAACACTAGCGGGTCGGAACCGGCGTTTCTCCGCGGTAATCATAAAATCCGCGGCCCGTCTTACGGCCCAGCCATCCGGCCTCGACATATTTGGTCAGCAAAGGGCAGGGTCGATATTTCGTATCGGCCAAACCGTCATGCAACACGTTCATGATTGCAAGACAGGTATCGAGGCCAATGAAATCGGCCAATTCCAGAGGTCCCATCGGGTGATTTGCGCCCAGCTTCAGGGACTCGTCGATCGAACGGACCGATCCGACGCCTTCATAAAGCACATAGACCGCCTCGTTGATCATCGGCATCAGGATTCGGTTGACGATGAAGGCAGGAAAGTCCTCGGCCCTCGCGGCGGTCTTGCCAAGCCGGTCGACGACCTGAAGGCAGGCTTTGTAGGTCTCTTCATCGGTGGCGATGCCGCGGATCAGTTCGACCAGCTGCATCAACGGTACCGGGTTCATGAAATGGAAACCCATGAACTTTTCCGGGCGGTCGGTACGGGTCGCCAAACGGGTGATCGAGATCGACGAGGTGTTCGAGGTCAGGATCGTGTGGGGCAGAAGATGCGGCACCAGATCCTCGAAAATCGCGGTCTTGACGGTTTCCCGCTCCGTCGCGGCCTCGATCACCAGATCCGTCTTGGCAAGGTCGGTGAGGGTCAGCGTGGTCTTGATTCGGGCCAGCGCGGCCTTCTTTTCTTCCGCCGTGATTTTTTCGCGTGCGACCTGACGTTCCATGTTCTTGCCGATCAGGTCGATCGCCGCTTTCAGGCTGTCTTCGCTGATGTCGTTCAGCAAAACCTCGTAGCCTGCCAAAGCAAAGACATGGGCAATTCCGTTGCCCATCTGACCCGCGCCCACAATTCCGACCTTGGCGATTTCCATGCCCGACCCTTTTTGATGCTGCCGGACCATAAGCCCCGCTGAAAGCCCGGTGCAAGGGCCGAGATTGGATAAACTTTGCATCCAAGTGAGGCTTTATCCAATTCGCAACGTGTCGCTGCGACTCTGCGCCTGGGTGAATTCAACAATGTGGGTGGAACATGGCCTATGAACACTTGGGCGAAGGTGCCCTTGACTACTTTCCCTGTCGTTACGGCAATTCCAGGCTGCTGTTTCGCGGGCCTCGAAAAGAGCTGGACAAGCCGTATGTCGCGGTTCTGGGTGGCACCGAGATCTATGGCAAGTATATCGAACAACCGCTGCCGGATATGCTGCAGGGCCTGATCAAAAGACCGGTCGTCAATCTTGGCTGCGTCAATGCCGGAAACGACATGGCCGTCAATGACGACACGGTGATCGAGATTTGCCGGAACGCCGAAGTGACGGTCATCCAGATCACTGGCGCACAGAACATGTCTAATCGCTATTACTCGGTGCATCCGCGCCGCAATGACAGGTTCTTGAAGGCATCGAGCCTGCTGTCGACGATCTTTCGGGACGTGGATTTCACAGAGTTTCATTTCACCCGGCATCTGCTGTCGCACCTGGCCGAACGTTCGACAGAGAAATTCGCGATCGTTCAGCAAGAGTTGAAAGATGCCTGGGTCGCGCGGATGCGAACGATGATCACGAAAATCGACGGAAAGGTTGTGCTGCTTTGGATGAGCGACCGGACACCGGACGAAAGATGCGACGACTGGTGCTGTCGAGACCCTTTGTTTGTCGATCGCGCGATGCTGAATGCCATCGTGAACCAGACCGCCGGTCTGGTCGAGGTCGTGGCAATCCGCGAAGAGATCGAGGCCGGATTCGACCGGATGGTCTATACTCAACTGGAAGAACTGGCGGCCCACGAGATGCTGGGCCCTGTTGTGCAGGAAGCCGCCGCCAACGCTTTGAGGGACAGGCTGAACCAACTCATTTGACGAAACGAAAACGGCCCGCCAATCGGCAGGCCGTTCTGCATTCATTCAGGGTTTCGATCAAAGTTTCTCGATCAATTCCGGCACGGCTGTGAAGAGATCAGCGACCAAACCGTAATCGGCAACCTGAAAGATCGGCGCCTCTTCGTCCTTGTTTATCGCGACGATGATCTTGCTGTCCTTCATGCCTGCAAGATGCTGGATCGCACCCGATATGCCGACCGCGACATAAAGATCGGGTGCCACGACCTTTCCGGTCTGACCCACCTGCCAGTCGTTCGGCGCGTAGCCCGAATCAACCGCAGCACGCGACGCGCCGACGGCGGCGCCCAACTTGTCGGCCAGCTTTTCGATCAGGTGAAAATCCTCTTCCGACCCGACACCTCGACCGCCCGAAACCACCACGCCTGCGCTCGTCAGTTCCGGTCGGTCGCTTGCCGCGACCTTGTCCTCGACCCATTCCGAAAGGCCCGGATTGTCGGAGGCGCTGATATTTTCCACCGGTGCCGAGCCCCCCAGACCAACCGCGTCGAAGGACGATGTGCGGATCGAAACGACCTTCTTGGGATCCGAAGTCTGCACGGTCTAGATCGCGTTTCCAGCATAGATCGGACGCTCGAACGTTTCGGCATCGATGACACCCGACACATCGGTGATCACCATCGTGTCCAGCAGAGCGGCAACCCGCGGCAGAACGTTCTTGGCGTCGGTCGTCGCGGGCGCGACGATGTGGTCGTAATCGCCCGCCAGACTGACGATCAGTGCTGCCGTTGGTTCCGCCAGACGATGACCAAGGCTCGCATCCTCGGCGCAAAGCACCTTTTTGACGCCGTCGATCTTGGCTGCCTCCATCGCCGCGTCAGAGGCACTGGCCCCGGCGCACAGCAACGTGATATCTCCAAGCGACTGTACCGCGGCGACGGTTTTAGCCGTGGCATCGACCGACAAATGGCCATCGGTGACTTCGGCAAGTAGTAGTACAGCCATCAGATTGCCCCCGCTTCCTTGAGTTTCGTGACGAGTTCGTCGACAGACCCCACCTTGACCCCGGCCTTCCGGCTTTGCGGTTCGCTGGTCTTGACGACCTTGAGGCGCGGCGTCACGTCGACGCCGTAATCGGCCGCGGTCTTTTCATCCAGCGGCTTCTTCTTGGCCTTCATGATGTTCGGCAAACTAGCATAGCGCGGTTCGTTCAGGCGCAGATCGACCGTCACGATGGCAGGCATCTTTACCTTGATGGTCTGCAAGCCACCATCCACTTCGCGGGTCACATTGGCGCTGTCCCCGTCGATTTCCAGCTTCGAGGCGAACGTCGCCTGGCTCCAACCAAGGAGCGCCGCCAGCATCTGCCCGGTGGCGTTCATGTCGTTGTCGATCGCCTGCTTGCCGGCCAGAACCAGCCCCGGCTTTTCTTCGTCCACGATGGCCTTGAGGATCTTGGCGACCGCCAGAGGTTCGATGTCCTGATGCACGTCGTCGGTGGCCACCACCAGGATCGCGCGGTCCGCCCCCATTGCCAAAGCGGTCCGCAAGGTCTCTTGCGCTTGGCGGACGCCAATCGAAACGGCGATGATTTCTTCGGCCTTGCCGGCCTCTCTCAGGCGGATCGCCTCTTCGACAGCAATCTCGTCAAACGGATTCATCGACATTTTGACATTGGCGAGATCGACACCGCTGCCATCCGCCTTCACGCGGACTTTCACGTTGTAGTCGATCACGCGTTTGACAGGCACAAGAACCTTCATCTGCGCGGTCTCCTTAAATAATCCGGCCCCTTGAACGGGCCCTCGAGCTCTCGGACCGGTGTTAGCGAGTCATCGCGCGGGAAAACAGGGTAAAATCGACTCGGCAAGGTGCGGGGACGTCGCGTTTCGCCTGTGACCGACGGGAAATTGGCTTTATGCGGTGGATTGGGGCAGTCTGGTGCCAGTTGCCCCGGAACAGAGGAGAGCGCCATGACCACCCGGAAATCGAATAGCGACTGCAAGCCGACCCGGATCGGACGTCTGGGAGAACGCGTGATCGCTGGCATCGACGGTTCATACGATATGGGAACGCGCGTCGCCATTCCTTCGCAATGGGCGAACTATGCCGCGATGGGCTATCCGACCGAGCAGATGGTGCCGAGCGAATATTACGGCGTTTGCCATAGCATGCAGCCCGATGGGCGGTTTGGCTATCTGTGCGGAATGCAGCTGCGCAAGGGCGAAACGGTGCCACAGGGTCTGACGACCCAGCGGGTTCCAGCAGGCAATTACGCCAAGTTCCACTGCCCGGTCCACATTTCTCAGATACATGAAGAGTGGCACCTCGTCATGGCTGAATGGCTGCCCGGATCGGGCTATTTCCTGGCCGATGGGCCTTGCGTGGAGTATTACGGGCCAGATTTCGACGGCAATACCGGCGAAGGGGGTTTCGAGTTGTGGATTCCGGTGAAAAAGCAGGCTTAACGATTCGCGCCGGGTACCCAGAGCACATCGTCATGCCCGTCATTGTTTGCGATCCGTGACGCCACGAAGAACCAGTCCGACAGGCGGTTGAGGTATTTCACCGCCGCCGCATTTACCGATTCCTCGCCGGCGAGTTCGACAGTCAACCGCTCTGCCCGGCGCGACACCGTGCGGCAAAGGTGCAGATGCGCCGCCAGCGCAGAGCCGCCCGGCAGGATGAAGGAACGCAGCGGTGTCAGCCGCGCGTTCATCGCGTCGATTTCGTTTTCCAGCCGCAACACCTGCACGTCCGACATCCGCAGCGGCGGGTATGCGGCGGTTGCGTCATTTTCCATGTCAGGGCGGCAGAGATCTGCGCCAAGGTCAAAGAGGTCGTTCTGGATCATCGCCAGTTGCGCATCCATTTCGCCCTCTGCCTGAAGGCGGGCCAAACCGACGGTCGCGTTGGTTTCGTCGACTGTGCCATAGGCCGTCACCCGCGCCGAGTATTTTGCAACTCGCGTTCCATTACCCAGGGCGGTTTCCCCGGCATCGCCGGTTCGGGTGTAGATCTTGTTCAGCACGACCATCCGTTAGCCCCCCATCTGGCGTATCACGACGAACCCGACGATCAGCACGACAGCGATTGCTTGCGCAATGATCCGGTAACGCATGATCCGGTTCGCATGTTTGCGGTTGAAGTCGCCGCCTTTGGCAAAGCCGCCGATTCCGATCATCAGTATGACCAGAACGACCAGCACGGCGATGACGACAATAATGAATAGCGGATCACGCCACATATCTGGTCCTTCCTTGCGCTATCCGCCGATGTAGCGGGTTTGGACGCAAAAGCGAACCGGCATTTCGCCGCTACCTTCCGGCGACGACCCAGTCCAGGATCCGGGTCGGTAGCACCCGACGCAAGATGTTTGCGATATAGGTGGGCGTGGTGACGAAATAACGTGGCTTGGGGCGGCCCGCTTCCAGCGCGTGGATCAGCTTGGTGGTCACGGCATCGGGTTGCAGTTCGAAAGTCGAGGCGCCGGACACCCCGTAGAGCTGGTCCAGAAGCGAGCTGCGATATTGGTCGACACTCGCCGAACTCTCCCAGTCGACCCATTTCTCGAACTGTCTTATGGCATTCTTGCGAAAATCCGTGGCGATGGGGCCTGGTTCGATCAGGATAACCTTGATGCCGGTGTCGCGCAGTTCCAGGCGCAACGTATCGCTTAATCCTTCCAGCGCGAATTTCGTGGCATTGTAGGCACCGCGCCAGCGATAGGCGACGAGGCCGAGCACCGACGAACAATTGACGATCCGGCCGTGCCCCTGCGCCCGCATGACCGGGATCACCTGCCGCGTCAGGTCGTGATAGCCGAACAGGTTGGTCTCGAAGATCGCGCGAAGGGCGTCGCGGGGGATATCCTCGAGCGGCCCCGGAATGGCATAGGCGCCGTTGTTGAAAAGTGCATCCAGCGTACCTCCGGTGCGTGACAGGCATTCGGCAACGGCGGTCTTGATCGAGGCGTTGTCGGCATAGTCCAGAACGAAGCTCTCAAGCCCTTCGCCACGCAACCGCTCGCAATCTGCCTCTTGTCGGCAGGTCGCGAACACCCGCCAGCCGCGTCCCGCAAGCCCATGCGCCGCGTCATAGCCGATGCCCGAGGAACATCCAGTGATAAGAATGGATCTACCCTGCACACCCTGCCCCTTTTGCTTTGGCCATAGAACCAATAGAGCGGTTGAAGGCAAGGGCGGGATCAGCTCTGCGGGTCGCTTTCAGCAAGGAAACGCGAGAAGATGTAACCTTCGATGCCGTCGCCTTCGATCCGGATCAGCACCCAATCCCCTGTCGGGTCCGACAGGACCTGCACAGCCTCGGCGAACTCGACCGCGCCGATCACCTCGTTCGAGGTCGACGGCCCGCCCCGCACGTTGACGCGGTTGCCACTGACGTACCGCACCGGGATTCGCGGTTCTTCCGGCTCGGTCTCCACGGGTGCCTCGGTGGTTTCCTGTTCAGCGGCAATGGGCACGATCCTGCCATCCGTGCCGACGACGACCGGGTTCAGGAAGGGAACCATGTTTGCAGAGTTCGAGCGCGCCTTCGACCGGCGCGGCGTGGTTCGGGTTTCCGGCGCGGCGGGTTCGACACCCAACGACGCCAGCACGACAGGGGCTTCCTTTGTCGCTACCGCAACTGGTGTAGGGATTGGCGCAAGTTCGGTCCTTTGATCCCGGTGATCCGCCCCGCCAATCTCGTCCGCATAGTACATCGCCAGTCCGATGCCCGCGACGAGAAGAAGCAAAAGTCGAATCATGGCGCACCTTTTGACGGAATCACTCATACAAACCCAGTACAGTGTAATCCGGTTCCGTTTGGCGGGAAACTCCGGGCGTTTTTCCCCGAAGGATTCTTTACGCCGTCAGCCGGCCCGGCTATCACAGCATCTATGAGCGAGGTCACCGACTCCCCCAATATCGGCCCTGTTGACGTGTCCGAGCCGCTGCGCCGAGCAATTGGCGAGCGCTATCTGACCTATGCTCTCTCGACGATCATGAACCGAGCGCTGCCCGATGCGCGCGACGGGTTGAAGCCGGTGCATCGGCGGATTCTCTATGCAATGAGCCGCCTGCGGCTGGCTTCATCCGGTGGTTTTCTGAAGTCGGCGAAGATCAGCGGCGATACGATGGGCGATTTCCACCCCCACGGCGACGCGGCTATCTATGATGCGATGGCGCGTCTGGCCCAGGATTTCAACGTCCGCTATCCGCTGGTTGATGGTCAGGGCAACTTCGGCAACGTGGATGGCGATAACCCCGCCGCCAGCCGCTATACCGAGGCGCGGATGACCGTCGCCGCCGAGGCCTTGCTGGAAGGTCTCGCCGAAAACGCGGTCGATTTTCGCGACAACTATGACGGCCGCCTTGAAGAACCGGTGGTTCTGCCCGCGACTTTTCCGAACCTTCTGGCGAACGGCTCTAGCGGGATCGCGGTCGGCATGGCCACGAACATCCCGCCGCACAACATCGTCGAACTGGTCGATGCCTGTCTGCACCTGATCAAGACGCCCGAAGCGCGTGACGAGACGCTCGTCAATCACGTTCCCGGCCCGGATTTCCCCACCGGCGGTGTGATCGTCGAGCCGCGCGAAAACATCGTTGAAGCCTATCGCACCGGTCGTGGGTCTTTCCGCTTGCGGTCGAAATGGGAAATCGAGGATCTGGGTCGTGGAACCTGGCAAATCATCGTCACCGAGATCCCGTATCAGGTGCAAAAATCCAAGTTGATCGAGCGGCTGGCCGAACTGATCCAGACCAAGAAGATCCCGATCTTCGGCGACGTCCGTGACGAAAGCGCCGACGACATCCGGCTGGTGATCGAACCGCGCTCGAAGAACGTCGATGCCGAAGTGCTGATGGGAATGCTTTTCCGCAACTCGGACCTTGAAACACGCTTCAGCCTGAACATGAACGTTCTGATAGACGGCCGAACGCCGAAGGTCTGTTCGTTGAAAGAGGTGCTTCGCGCCTTTCTCGACCATCGGCGCGATGTGCTGCTGCGCCGGTCGCAGCACCGGATGGACAAGATCGACCACCGGCTGGAGGTTCTGGAAGGCTTCATCATCGCTTTCCTCAACCTCGACCGGGTGATCGACATCATCCGCTATGACGATGATCCAAAGGCCGCGCTGATGGCCGAGGATTGGGGTCGCGACCATGTGCGGGCGGTGTCCGAGAGGGACTATTTGTCTCCGTTGCCGGCCACTGGCGACGGAGAACTCAGCGAGGTTCAGGTCGAGGCGATCCTGAACATGCGGCTGAGGTCGTTGCGGCGGCTTGAAGAACTGGAACTGGTGCGAGAGCGCGATGCCCTGATGGAAGAACGCGCGAGCCTAGAGGACCTGCTCGATAGCGAGGCGTTGCAATGGGCCAAAATCGCCGAGCAGTTGAAAGAAACCCGCAAGCAGTTTGGCAAAGATTACGCGGGCGGCCAACGGCGAACCGCATTCGCGGAAGCGGGCGAGGTCGAGGATGTGCCGATCGAGGCGATGATCGAGCGCGAACCCATCACCGTCGTCTGCTCGAAGATGGGCTGGATCCGGGCGATGAAAGGCCACGTCGATCTGGGCCAGGAGATGAAGTTCAAGGACGGTGACGAGGCACGTTTCGCCTTCCATGCCGAGACCACAGACAAGATCTTGCTGTTTGGGACAAACGGACGATTCTATACCTTGTCCGGCGCAAGCCTGCCGGGCGGTCGCGGCATGGGCGAGCCGGTGCGGCTGATGGTCGATCTGCCGAATGAATGCGATATCGTCGATCTTTTTGTCTATAAACCGGGCCGCAAGCTTCTGGTTGCCTCCTCCGCCGGCGATGGCTTTACCGTTGCCGAGGATGAGGTCATCGCACAGACTCGCACCGGGCGGCAGGTGCTGAACGTCAAGGACAGCGTCAAGGCGCAGGTCTGCGTGTCGGTGACCGGCGATCATGTCGCCTGCGTTGGTGAGAACCGCAAGGTGTTGATCTTCCCGCTCGACGAACTGCCGGAAATGGGGCGTGGCAAGGGGGTTCGTCTGCAGAAATACAAGGATGGCGGGTTGTCGGACGCCGCGACCTTCACTCTTGCCGAGGGGTTGAGCTGGAAGGATCCCGCCGGACGCACCCGCACCGAAATCGATCTGGAGGAATGGATAGGCAAGCGCGCAGGGTCAGGCCGCATGGCGCCGCGGGGATTCCCGCGCAACAACCGGTTCACTTGAGCCAATGGCGCTGACCGAGCTTCAGACAGAATATGTCGGCACTCGGGGACGGCTGTTCCGGCTCGCTCTGACCAGCAGCATCCTGACGGTCTTGACGCTTGGCATTTACCGGTTCTGGATGAAAACACGCTTGCGCCGGTTCTATTGGTCAGCCATCCGCCCCGGTGGACAACCATTGGAGTATGTCGGCGAACCCCTGGAAAAACTGCTGGGTTTCCTGATCGCGGTTGTCATCCTTGCCTTCTATGTCGGCATCGTGAATCTGTTGCTGATGTTTCTGTCCTTCTCGCTTTTGCAGGACAACTTCGCGGCTTACGCGCTGTCTTTCGTCGGCGTGATTCCAATGATCTTCTACGCCCGTTACCGCGCCCGTCGCTATGTTCTGGCCCGCACTCGCTGGCGCGGCCTGCGTTTCGGGATGGAGCCGGGCGCCTGGGGTTATGCCGGGCGCGCATGCCTGCACTGGGGGATCACGATCCTGACCTTGGGTCTTTTGTGGCCGCGCATGACCTTTGCGCTGGAAAAATACCGCACTGACCGGACGTTCTTCGGGTCAGAGCGATTCGTTCAGGCGGGCCGCTGGCAGATGCTCTACCGCCCCTTCCGGCCGCTTTTGGCGGGCCTTGTCGGGCTTGGCACGGCGGTTCTTGTCGCGCTCGGCGGCGCAACCCAAGCGGCGCTGGTTGTCGGTGGTTTCGGCACGTTTCTGACGCTTTACGGTCTGGCGCATTACAAGGTGCACAGCTTTCGCTTGCTCACCAATGCAAAGTCGCTTGGTAGCATCGGCTTTGTCGCCAGGCCGCGGCCTTGGCGGGTGCTACGGGTCTATTTTCTCGGCAACCTGATCGCCGGTTCTCTGATGGCGGTCTTCATGGCCGCGCTTGTGGCGGCGTTAGGCGGGATGGCCATCGCCATCGTCGGATCGATGGGTGAGTTCGATCCGATGGCTCTTGGCGCTGCCCTTCCGGTTTGGCTGAATACCCTCGCGGTGATCGTGATATACTTCATGATCTTCGTCGGTTGGGGGGTGCTTCAGCATGTCTTCGTCACTCTTCCCCTCGCGCGCCACTACGCGGAAACGCTGGATGTGACCGGCAGCCACCATCTGCCCGGCATCCAGCAACGCGACCGCGACGAATTTACCGAAGCCGAGGGTTTTGCCGAGGCGCTGGATCTTGGGGCTGCCATATGACGCACCCCGCCGCGATCCCTTTTGAAAGGGCACCGCAGGGCCATCACGCCTTTGCCGACTTTCTGGACGGCAGGACCGCGATTGTTCATCGAGCAGAGATTGCCATCGTCAAAGCCGGCCCGGACTCCGCCATCCAGCTGACCCTGCCGGACGAACGTGTGGTGCGCTGGCCGCTGGCGTCGCTGCGGTCGATCCCGGATCAGGCGGCCCACGACCGGCTTGTGCTGACGTCGGAAAATACACCACTCGCCCGTTTGATCCTTAGCGATATCGCGACACCTGCGATCGTTCGGGCCCGCTGTCCGAACCTGCAAAAACGACCGCCTGTCCGCGGCCGGGGGCGGATAGCGGCGTGGTCGGCGGCCGCGCTCGCATCGGTCGCGTTGATCGTCTTTGTGCTCGTGCCGGTGATGGCGGATCAACTGGCCGAATTCCTGCCGCCAGAGGGCGAGAAGGCGCTGGGCGATACGACGTTCGAACAGATTCGCAGCGCCCTGTCGGAAAACGACTTCAATCCGGTCACCATCTGCGACGATCCGGCAGGAGCAGCCGCACTGGCGCGGATGCAGGCGAGGCTGGAGGGCGGAGCAGACCTTCCCTATCCGCTAACCGTGCATGTGCTGGATCACGAGATGATAAACGCGTTCGCGCTGCCCGGCGGTCGTATCGTGTTCTTTCGAGGCCTGATCGAGGCCGCCGAACATCCCGACGAAGTCGCGGCGGTTTTCGCGCATGAGATTGGTCATGTGGTGAATCGCGATCCGGCGCGCGGCGCGTTGCGATCTGCCGGGTCGATTGGCGTACTGGGGCTGATCTTCGGCGATTTCGCCGGCGGTGCCGCGGTTCTGTTCATGGTGGAACGCCTGATCGACGCAACCTATAGCCAAGAGGCAGAGGCCAGCGCCGACAGTTTTGCGCATGGCGTGTTGGCCGAAGAAGGAATGTCGCCCGACGCGCTCGCCAGTTTCTTCGAACGACTACGTGCCGAACATGGCGACAGTGATGGAATTGTCGCGCACTTCATGGCCCATCCGAGCCTCGGAAACCGGATTGCCGCCGCCCGCGACGCTGCCAGCCGCCAAGCCGGGCCCATCCGCCCGTCGTTGGGCGAGAAGGACTGGCAAGAGTTGCGCGGAATCTGCCGAAGCGCCTCGGGCTGATTGCCATGGCCAGGGCGCTGGGCTAACTAGGGTGCAGATCAGGGAGAAGTCGATGCCGCATCTGTCCAGTATCCGCAAAACTTGCCTTGCCGTCTTGGCTCTTGCTGCGCTCGGCGCTTGCAGCCTGCCTGCGGATGTCAACGCGCCACAGGTGCCGATGGGCGACTTCCGCCTGGGTCACAACGTGGTCGTCGTGGATGAACCGACGATCGGCCCGTTCTCGCGTACCGCGACGGATGAGGAATGGACCGAAGAACTGACCACCGCGATCGGCAAGCGCTTTGGCGGCTACGAGGGTGAGAAGTTCTACAATCTTGGCGTCAAGGTCGAGGCTTACGCCTTGGCTATTCCGGGTGTGCCGCTGGTCTTCAAGCCAAGATCGGTGCTGGTGATCAACGTCCTTGTCTGGGACGATGAAACCCAGACCCGACTGAATCCTGGCGATGCCAAGCAGCTGACCATATTCGAGGGCGTCTCGGGCGAGACGCTGATCTCTTCGGGCCTGACGCAGAACAAGAAAACGCAGATGGTCCGGCTGTCGAACAATGCCGCCAAGGCAATTCAGGACTACCTGCTGGAAAACCCCGAATGGTTCGGCCTGCCGCCCTTGGGGACACAGCCCGAAGACACCGTCGCGCCGGTTGAGGGTACCGCAGAGCCAGAGACCACACCGATCGAGTTCGCGCCACTTGATGGCCCGCCATCCAGTTCGGAAGAAGCGGCTAACTGACGCTTGATTTTCCGCCCCCAAGCCAGTAACGAGCGCGCGGACGATCAACCGGGCCGCGCGCGGCCCCAGAAGTATGAGGCTAAAGGGCCATGGCAAAGGCAAAGTTTGAACGCAACAAACCGCATGTTAACATTGGCACGATCGGCCATGTTGACCACGGCAAGACGACGCTGACGGCTGCGATCACGAAGTATTTCGGTGATTTCAAGGCCTATGACCAGATTGACGGCGCGCCGGAAGAGAAGGCCCGCGGGATCACGATCTCGACGGCGCATGTGGAATACGAGACCGATGCGCGTCACTACGCCCATGTCGACTGCCCGGGTCACGCCGACTACGTCAAGAACATGATCACCGGTGCGGCGCAGATGGACGGCGCGATCCTGGTGTGTTCGGCCGCTGACGGCCCGATGCCGCAGACCCGCGAGCACATCCTTCTGGCCCGCCAGGTGGGCGTGCCGTACATCGTCGTGTTCCTGAACAAGGCCGACATGGTGGACGATGCCGAGCTGCTGGAACTGGTCGAGATGGAAGTGCGCGAGCTGCTGAGCAAGTACGACTTCCCGGGCGATGACACCCCGATCATCCACGGTTCGGCCCGTCTGGCGCTGGAAGGCGACCAGAGCGAGATCGGCGTGCCGTCGATCATCAAGCTGGTCGAGGCGCTGGACAGCTACATCCCGCAACCCGAGCGCGCCATCGACGGCGCCTTCCTGATGCCCGTCGAAGACGTGTTCTCGATCTCGGGGCGCGGCACCGTGGTCACGGGGCGCATCGAGCGCGGCGTAGTCAAGGTCGGCGAGGA
>JAGXFH010000001.1 GCA_024637315.1 Brevirhabdus sp. | reverse complement strand
TGTTTTTGCTGCAATGCTCTTCTTGACAACAAACGCCCTGTTACGGAAGGAATTTCAGAGCTGCCTTCTTGTCCCGCGTCTTCGTCACGAAACTTTCCAGCACCTCGCCTTCATGATCAACGGCACGCCACAGGTAGTGCCGCTCGCCGTTGATCTTCACGAAAACCTCGTCCAAATGCCATTGCCAATTGGAGTAGGCGCGCATCCGACTGATCCGCTTTCTCCGGATCTCAGCACCAAACATCGGGCCAATCTGTCCCACCAGAGTCGGACGGTTTCGTAGCTAATGTCGATGCCGCGCTCGTGCAGCAGGTCTTTTACATTCCGAAGCGAAAGCGGAAATCGAACATACAGCATTACCGCCAGGCGAATGATCTCGGGGCTGCTGTGGAAGTACTTGAACGGGTCGCGTTTTGTCATGCAGGGACGCTACAAAACCGCCCTGCCCGTCTCAAGCCGATTTGTTCTGACGGTGCCCACGGGCACACTCGAGTCCAGGAAACTGCAGATCACGCTTGATCGCCTGGCGCTTGCAAAGGCGTTGAAGATTACGCCCGACGCCGTTGCGCTCGGCCTCGAGCAGGTGATCACCGAAGGTCCATTCCGCCGGCGGGGGAGTGAGGCAAAGACCACTGTCGGCGTTCACGTGGCGCGGCCCGATCACGTACTGCTGCGCACACTGCGCAACGCACATCGCTGGTCTCTGGAATTGCGCGCCGGCACGCCGCTCAGCGGGATCGCATCCGAGGCAGGCCACCATAGCGTTCACATCAGGACCCGCGCGGCCCTCGCTTTTCTGTCGCCCAAGATCCAATGCGCGATCCGCGATGGCGCCCTGCCACCCGATCTGAATTTGCAGCGCACTTTCGACCGCGGCGTTCCTCTTGATTGGTCGCAGCAAGAGCGCCTGTTTGGAATGGCCTTATACCAGGCAAGAATTCCGCGCAAATTCCCTGCTCGATGCACCAGGGAAATGGGCTTTAACCCTTTGCTCCAGCTGGTCGAATAGCGCTCCAAACGCGCTGAGCCACCGGATTTCCAGAAAAATTCCCTGCAAATTCCCTGCCAGCAGGGAAAAAGCGTGCCTCACGATGCTGCCCCCAGAGCCGCATCTGGCAAACAGCGGCACAGGCGTCTCTCGCGTTCTTCTCTTGCAGGTCAATGCATGCGTAAATAGCCGAAAATTCGGGAAGAATTCCGGTATTTTATTCATTAATATAAATGCTTTAGGTGGGTGGCGGTGCTGTCAGACCGATGAGAACTTGTCTCTGCAAGGACAGCGAGGCTGTCCTTTATGCCGCGCCAAGTTGGCGCCACTCGGCAAGAGCAGCGGCGCGGTTCAGCTTGAAATTGGCTCGGGATGTAAGGCTGCGCTCCTGATTGAAATGGTTGAAGACCGAGGTGTGGACGGTGGCGAATTTCTGCAGACTTCGTATTCGGCGGAAGCGGAGCATCGCGCGCTCGCGTCGTCGGAATGGCAGGTGTGAATTCTCAGCCCGGTTGTTGAGCCAGCGACCGGTTTCCTGCCTGTCCGCCGCACCGATCTCTTTCAACGCAGCTCCGTAAGAGCGCAGCTTGTCGGTCACGAAGGTATGCGGCGAACCAAAGCGTTTCATTGATTTCCTTATGAATTTCAATGCCGCCCTGCGATCCCGGCGCTTCGTCACAAAGCTTTCCAGCACTTCGCCTTCGTGATCTACCGCTCGCCAACGGTAATGCGCCTCTCCGTTGATTTTTACGAATACCTCGTCCAGGTGCCACTGCCAATTGGAGTAAGCGCGCAGGTGCTGGACGCGTTTCTTGCGAATTTCTGCAGCAAAAATCGGGCCGAAGCGGTTCCACCAGTAGCGAACCGTTTCGTGGCTGATGTCGATGCCGCGCTCGTGCAGCAAGTCCTCGACGTTCCTGAGCGAGAGGGGGAACCGCACGTACATCATGACCGCTAGCCGGATGACTTCGGCGCTGCTGTGGAAATACTTGAAGGGGTCGCTCTTGCTCATGGCCGGAGGCTACGAGACCGGCCTGCCCGTCTCAACCGGATTCCTTCTGACAGTACCTAGAATCTGTTTGACAGCACCCTCGGGATCAATCTGGCCAAGTCTTTCTTCCAGGTTCAGATCTCGCGGACGGGCGCACCGTTGGCCCAAGCGCGCACGTTCTCGGCGGTCTGATCATGCATGACGCGGTAGGTTTCAAGAGAGCCGTACCCGATATGCGGCGTTAGGATCAGTTTGCCCGCCTCTATCAACCCGGCGTCGCTTATTGCTGCGCCGTCGGGCAGCGGCTCGTGCTCGAATACGTCGAGGGCCGCGCGCGACGGCCGCCCAACACGCAACGCTGCCAGCAGCGCAGCCTCGTCGAGGATCGGCGCGCGCGAGGTGTTCACCAAGACGGCGTCTTGCTTCATGCGCGCCAGCTCCGTCGCTCCGATCAGCCCGCGCGTGCGGTCCGACAGCACTAGGTGGATGCTCGCGACATCCGAGACCTCGAGCAGTTGGCAAAGGGTCTCGGCCTGCGCGACCCCCACCTCGGCACAGCGTCCCGGGGTCAGGTTCTGGCTCCACGCGACGATCTTCATGCCGAATGGTCGGGCGAGTTCGGCCACCGCCGCGCCAAGACGCCCCAGCCCGATCAGGCCCAGTGTCAGCCCGTCCAGATCGCGCCCGGCCTCGGCCTGCCAGCCACCGGATTGCAGCGACCGGACCTCGGGCAGCAGGTTCCGCGTCGCAACCAGTATCAGGGTGAAGGCCAGATGCGCGGTGGCGGACGCACGACTCACCGTGCCGCACACGGTGATCCCGCGCGCGCGGGCCGCTGCCAGGTCGATGGCATTGTTGCGCATGCCGGTGGTGACGATCAGGCGCAGGCTCGGCAGCGCGTCGATCAGCTTGGCCGGCAGCGGCGTGCGCTCGCGCATCACGCACAACACATCGAAAGGGGCGAGCGTTGCGGCAAGATCCGCGGCTGCGATCGGGGTACGGAACACGGTCACATGCTCCGCCAGATCGCCCCAATCGGCGAAGCGGGAGGAATAGTTTTGGTAGTCGTCCAGAACGGCAATCTTCATCGTTGGATCCTCATTCGGGATTGGGCATGTCGATGGTGAGCATTAGAGCGCTGAGGGCCTTGCCGTGCGGATCGATCGAGAGCGACCGGCTGACTCCTCCCCCCAGCGCGTTTTCGATCACGAAGTTCAGCGCACTAAGGCGCGGCAGTTCGTAGCGCATCACCGGTCCCGCCCCGACAGGTGCAAAGGCCGCCGCGACGCGCTCCGCAGTCAGGTCCCGCTGGAGGCGGTGCCATCCCGCCGTGTCATATGCGACGACGACGATGTTCGAGGTGTTGCCCTTGTCGCCGGCGCGCGCATGGGCGAGGTCGTGCACGATTGTCATGGCTGCCTCCCGCCAAAGACCTCGATCCCTAGCGAAATCAGCTCACGCGGAATCAGAAGCGACTGCACCGCCATGACGTCGCGCACCGACGCCACGCTGCCGCCGCCACCGCCCGTCGGTCCGTTCACATGCATCGCGCGCACCTCGAATCCCACCGCCGCGGCGGCAGCCCGGTCGCGGCAGCGCGCGGCGATCCGCAGGCGCACCTCGTACGGCTCGGAGGGACCGGAGGCCGCACCGTGCAGGCTTGTGCAGCCGATCAGGTCGACGCGCATTTCGTCGTAGACAAACCCGCGGCGGCGCAGGCGGTCCTGCACCACTTGCGCGGCCAGCCGAGCCCGCTCCACCGCGCCGATGCCCGCGTAGCCAACCTGCCCCTCACCAATGAAGCCGTCCGCATATGCGACCAGCACCTTGAGCTGCAACGGGGGGGCATCGGCCCGTGCGCCGGTAACTCGTACTTGGTCCCGGCCGTTCTCGACCAAGTCGATCCCGGTCATATCAAGTGTACAATCAGGCGTAATATAGCGCGCCGGATCATGGACCTCATAGAGCAATTGCTCGGTCGCGGTGCGCCGGTCGAGCCGTCCGCCGGTGCCGGGCAGCTTGGTCAGGTCAAGTGCGCCATCCGCCCCGATCCACGCGATCGGGTTGCCGATGTTGTCCATCCCCGGCACCTGCTTTTCAAGCCGCGTCGGGTCGGCAAAACAGCCACCGGTCAGTTGCGCCGCGCATTCCAGCAGGTGGCCCATGACGCTGCCCGCCGCGAGACGGTCCAGATCTCCCGGGTCCCAGCCGAAGTGGAACATGGCTGGCGCCAGAAATAATGAAGGGTCGGCAACGCGCCCAGTCAGAACAACTTCGGCGCCTGTCTCCAGCCCCGCCAGCACGGCGTCGGCCCCGAGATAAACATTGGCCGACACCAAGTCGGGCAGGATGCTGGCAACCGGGTCGCCGCTTTCCATCAGCATGAGGTCCGGGCGAGCGCGGACAAGCTCGGTCACATCGTCGCCGGTCACCGCCGCGGCGCGAAGTCTGGGCAAGCAAAGGTCAGCCGCAACCTCGATCGTGGCGCGGGCTGCGGCGGCGGGGTTCGCGGCGCCCATGTTGCTCACGATCTTGATGCCGTTGCGCATGGCAGCAGGCAGCACAGCGCGCATGCGAGCGCATAGGTGTGGGTTGAAACCGGCATTCGGATCCGCTTGGCGCGCCTGCACTTCGCGGGCCACTGTGCGCTCGGCCAGGCATTCGAAAACCAAGTAATCGACGGCACCGGCTTCAGCCATGGCCACGGCAGGCTCAATCCGGTCATCGGCAAAACCGGCGCCTGCCCCGATGCGCAGCCTCTGGTCGGTCATCCGTCGGTCGATCGCACGGCTACGGGAACCGGCCGCTCTGCCGGGGCCGGGTTTAACCCGTGGCGGCGCGACATCGCATGGCGGCAGAGCGCCGCAAACCGGTAGAGCCCGTGCAAGAACTTGCCATAAGGCATCGTCAGAAAGAGGCTGAAGACCACGCCGAGGTGCAGCGCCAGGAGTACGCCCATCGCCGCCGTTCCTCCCAGGACGCGCAGCGCCAGTCCAGTGACTGCGGTCAGGAACAGCATCAGGATGAAGGCGACAGCCATTCCGTTCGCACGGGTGTCGACGAGATCCGGCAACCGCTTGCTCCGCGCGACCAGCAGGCCCCACGTTCCGACCGCAAGAGCAATCCCGCCGACCGTGCCGAGTACTGCCGGCAGATCCCACCACGGGTAGGGCGCCACGCGGCCAAAGCCGTAGTGGTAGATCGTGCCGACCGTGGTTGCCGCGAAGCACAGGGCAAAGCCGTAGAACGTGAGGTGGTGATAGAGCCTGCGATTGTCGCGCGGCTGGTCATCTTCGTTGAAGCAGCCTGCCCCGCCTCCGTCGAGATAGCGCAGGCTACCAGCGTCGCGGATCGCCTGCCAGATCGAGGGCGAACTCGACGCGACAGAATTGACCGCGTTGGCATCGGCCCAGAAGTTGCGCAGACCCATGGCCATTGCGAATATCGCAAACACGAAGACTGCGCCGAACAATCCAGCCATCGTGTTGTGCGGCATGAGGGCATAGAATCCGCCAGGCGACAGATGCGCGCGGAACAGCTCGCCCGGCGCGTTGAGGGTGATGAATCCAATGAAGAACGCGGTGACGGACAGCGCCGTCAGAACCGAGATCACCAGGCCATTGCGGGCGAACAGCGGCGCAAGCGCGCGTGGCCAAGCGTATTGCGCGTAGCTGTCGTTGCGCACCTCGGCCAGTGCCTTGGGCAGGTTCACTGCGAATTCATGCGGCGGCGAGAACTGGCAATCGTGGTAGCACGCGCCGCAGTTGTGACACAGGTTCGCAAGGTAGTTGATGTCGCCCGCCGCAAAGCTGCGCTGCATCTGCAGCGCCGGAAACACAGCGCAGATCCCTTCGCAGTAGCGGCAGGAGTTGCAGATCGTGATCTGGCGCTCGGCTTCTTGCTGGATATCAGTTCCTTGCATTGCGTGCGGCCTCCTTGCCTGCGACGCGGCCAAAGACGGCGCCGATCGTCATGCCGATCCCGGCGAGGTAGCCCTTGCCTAGCACGTTGCCGGCCATGATCTCGCCGGCGGCATAGATGTTTGCCGAAGGTCGCCCCCCCTGCATCAGGATCTTGGCTTCGCGGTTCACCCGAGTGCCGAGATAGGTGAAGGTGATGCCGGGGCGCACGGGGTAGGCGTAGAACGGCGCGGTATCGATCCTGCGCGCCCAGTGGCTTTTCGGCGGGCTCAGCCCCTCGGTATGGCAATCGTCAAGCTCTTGTGAATTGAACGTGCCCTCGCGGACGGCGGCGTTGTAATCGGTCACCGTGCGTTCGAACGCCTCGGGGTCGAGGTCGAGTTTGTCGGCCAGCTCGGGCAGGCTGGGCGCTTCGATCGCAGGATAGACCGAGGGCATGAACAGGCCCATCGCCTTGTGATCGAACACGATATAGGCAATCTGGTCGGGCTGGTCGGCCACAAGCCGGCCCCAAATCGCGTACCGCTTCGGCCAGACATCCTCACCCTCGTCGTAGAACCGCTCGCAGGCGTTGTTCATGACGATACCGAACACCACGCAATCCAGCCGGGTGACGATGCCGCCGTCGAATTTAGGTGAGCGTGCGTCGATCGCGACGGCGTGGCACTGCGTCGGATCCCCGACCGGTTCCACCCCGTTGTCGAGCAACAGCCGCAGGATCGAGCCGCGGTTGTTGGCAGTGCCGCGGATCAGAAAATTGTCGGCCTTGTCGCCCCAGTATTCCTTCAGCCACTCGATGTTGGCCTCGAAGCCGCCAGCGGCGGTTACTAGAGACCGCGCGCGGATGCGGTAGCCCCCCCCCCCCGGTCCGGCCACAGTGGCGGAACTGAAAAACCCGTTGTCGATCTCCAGTTCAGTCACCGGGCTGTCGTAGCGGATGTCGACGCCGAGGCGCTCCGCCTCGGCGTAGAGCGCATTGAGCATCGCGCGCCCGCCCCCAAGGAAGAAGGCATTGGTGCGCCCCAGGTTGAGCGTTCCACCCAGCGGCTGCTGAAAGTGGACGCCGGCGCCAGTCATCCAGTCCCACAATTCCTTGGATTCCGCGATGGTGAAGCGGGCCAGATCCTCGTCGGTCTGGCCGCCGGTGACGCGCATCAGGTCGTCCCAGAACTCTTCCTCGGAATAGGGTCCAGTCAGGATCTCGTTGCCCTCGTCATGGGCACAGCGGAGGTTGCGCGTGTGGCGCGTGTTGCCACCGCGATAGAATTTCGACGCGCCCTCGACCACGATGACCGACGCGCCCGCGCGCCGCGCAGTGATCGCCGCGCAGAGGGCGGCATTGCCGCCCCCTGCCACGAGCACATCGCAACTGGTGTCACCCATGGCCATGGGCGTGTTATGTCCGTTGAATTCACTCAATGCACTGTCATCCTGTGGCTCGTGCCGTCAGACAGGGGGGTCAAAGTTCGCGCAAGGCGTTGAACTGAGCGACATAACCCGAACCGTCAATCTTTGCGGCGATGATCGTAACCTGTTCGGTGTGGCGCGCCCGTTGCAGTGCATCTTGCAACTCGTTCTCACTGTGGACGGTCACGCCCTCGGCGCCCAGCCCCCGCGCAAGACTGTCCCAATCCAGGCCGCCGATTCCGACGCCATAGCGTTCGATGCCCTTGATCTCCTGCTTCACGCGGATCAGCCCGATTTCCTCGTCATCCAGGACGACCACCGTGATCGGCAGTCGCTCGCGCACGGCCGTCTGTATGTCGGCGACCGCCATCATGAAGCCGCCATCACCGGTGAAGGCCACGACCGGCCGATCCGGGTGTGCCAGCCGTGCAGCCATGGCGCTCGGAATTGCGTAGCCCATGGACCCGAGGCCGTTCGAGGTCAGGAACTCGCGCGGACCGTAGCTTTGCCATTTCTGCACCACCAGCAGCCGGCTCGCGCCGGCGTCGCAGGTCGCGATCGTGTCGCGTGGAAGCACGCTGCGAGCCACTTCCATTGCGCGTTGCGGCGACAGGCCGCTTGCGGGCGTGTCGAGAGCCGCAACGACATCGTCGCGGAAAGTGGCCGCCGCCGCCTCGCCCCAGCCGGAGCCCGAAGCACAGTCCTCAGCCAGCGCGGTCATGAGCGCCTTGAGGTTGCCCATGACCTCGAATTCGGCAGGCACCAGCGCGTCGAGGGCAGGCGTGTTGATCAGCGCGATCACCGGGATTTCGTAGGGCCAGGGCTTAGGCTGCAACTCCACTCCGTCAAGGCCGATGGTCAGGATCAGGTCGGACTGGCTGACCAGGTTGCGCTCGATCAGACCACCGATGATGCAGCCGGCGCGCAGCGAATGATCCTCCGGGATTGCACCCTTGACCTTGGAGGTCGTGAGCACGGGCGCGCCCAGCTTTTCGGCAAGAGCCACCAGAGCGTCCGACGCGCCATTCCAGAGCACGCCCAGACCCGCCAGCAAGATCGGCTTTCGCGCGGCGTTAATCCGCTTGACCAGCCGCGAAAGACCGGCACGGTCTGGGTCGACGAAATCCCAGTCGGCCATAAGGGGCGGCTCACAGACCAATTCGCCCGCGTCCTTCTTAGTCTCGCTTTGCGGCATGTCGAACTGCACCGGTCCGGGCGCGAGTGAGGTCGTCGTGCGCATCGCCCGCGCGATCTGGGTTCGCACTACGCGCGCATCCACAGTCGTGCCCCATTTGACCACAGGCGCATACATCGCGAGATGGTCGATGCGTTGGCGCAGACCGGTCTCATGCTGAGGAGTCGAGTAGCGGTCGGTGATGGTGATCAGCGGCGAACGGTCAAGCATGGCGTGAGCTATACCGTTGACCATGTTGGCCGCCCCCGGCCCGCGGGTCGAAAGGCACACGCCCGGAGCACCTGTGATATCGCCCCAGGTCGCGGCCAGCATCGCTCCCGCAACTTCCTGTTTCATCAGGATGAACCGCATGTCGCGCTTGCGCGCCGCCTCCATCAGCTCGACCGACTCCCCGCCGGGATGGCCTACAATGAAGGGCGTTCTCGCCGCCTTGATTGCGTCCGCAAGGACTTCGACCGTTGTCGCCATGGGCATCTCCCTTTGTAGCCGACCGGAGCGCATCACGCGCAGACTGGTTGGCACTCTTCATTTATTCGCCTGTATACACGTGAATGCAAAGGGGTCAAGACTGCGCCCCTGCCCGCTTAGGCGTCAGCTGTCCAGCCGCCAGAAAACGCCCTTTGTCTGGCAATAGGCCAGCAGGCCCTCGCGGCCCTTCTCGCGGCCGATCCCGCTCTGCCCCATGCCGCCGAACGGGGTCGAGATCGAGCCTTCCTTGTAGCCGTTGATCCAGACCGTCCCGGCCCGGACACCACGCGCCACGCGCCAAGCCTTGCGGCTGTCGGACGTCCAGACGCCCGCGGCCAGGCCGAATTCGGTGTCGTTGGCCTGTACCAGCACGTCAGCCTCGTCGTCGAAGGGCAGCACGACGCAGACAGGTCCGAAGATTTCGCGCTGGCTGGTCTCGGCCTGGTTGTCGAGACCGGTCAGCACCGTCGGCAGGTAGAAAGCGCCCGCTGCAAGGCACGGATCGTCGGGCGGCGCACCGCCGCAGTGCACCTCCGCTCCCTCTGCTCGCGCCCGGTCGACTGCTGCCGCCACTGCGTCGCGATGCACGAAGCTAGCCATCGGACCGATGCGCGCACCGTCATCCTCGGGCAGACCGGGGCGATAGTCGGCGGCCTTGCGCACAAGCGCTTCGACAAAAGGCGCGTAGATCGACCGCTCGACGAAGATGCGCGAACCCGCGATGCACGATTGCCCGCCCGAGCCGAAGATGCCACCCGCGGCCCCGGCAACGGCCGCATCGAGGTGGGCATCAGCAAATATCATGTTGGGCGACTTGCCGCCAAGCTCCAAGATCACCGGCGCCAGCCGTCGTCCCGCCGCCTCTGCAATTGCGCGACCCGCAGTGGTGCCGCCGGTAAAGCTGATCAGGTCGACACCGGGATGCGCGACCAACGCCCGCCCCACGTCGCCCTGCCCCGTCACCACGTTCACGGTGCCCGGCGGAAACCCGGCCTCCAGCGCCAGCCGGCCATAGACCAGCGCCACCTGCGATGTCACTTCGGAGGGCTTCAGCACCACCGCGTTGCCGGCCGCGAGCGCCGGCGCAAGCTTCTGCGCCTCAAGTGTAATCGGTGAATTCCAAGGCGTAATCGCGGCGACTACCCCCATCGGTTCGTTCAGCGCCATCGTCAGGCTGTCGCCACGTTGCGGAGTCAGGTGCCCTTCAAGCGTCTCGCATAACGCGGCGAAGTAGCGGAAGACGCCGACGGCGGCGGCGGCCTGCGAGCGACACTCGGCCAGCGTTTTGCCGTTGTCGGTCATTTGCGCGCGAGCTAGTTCTTCAGAGGCTGCGGCGGTCGTATCAGCAAGCGCGTGCAGCAAGCGCGCCCGTGAGTGCGGACGCATGTTACGCCAATCAGGCGAATCCAATGCGGCCCGTGCGGCGCCAACGGCATCATCTACATCTTCGGTCGAAGCCGCGGACAGAGTGGCTGCGACCGAGCCGTCGGCCGGATTGACAGAGTCAAATGGCGCGCCGCGCCCCTGGCGCCAGTCGGCCCCGATCAGCAGATCCCGGACCGCGCTCATCGTGCTGCCTCCATTCGCGGGGCAACCACTTCGTCGGCTGCCGGCAGCGACTCGCCCCGCAGCACGCGCAGCGAATTCTCGGCGGCGCGCGCGGCAACAGTAGCGAAATTGTCGATCGTCGCGCCCGCGCAATGCGGCGTAACAATGGAGTTGGTCAGTTGCAGAAGCGGATTGCCGACCGGCGGCTCTTGCGCGAACGCGTCGATCGCGGCGCCAAACAGATGCCCGTCGGACAGGGCGCGGGCCAGCGCTGCCTCGTCCACCAGCCCGCCGCGCGCTGCGTTGACCAGGATCGCACCGCGTTTCATCCGTCTCAGGCGTGTTTCGTCCAGCAGGTTCGCTGTCTCAGACATGAGCGGCAGGTGCAATGTCACCACGTCGGCCTCCTCCAGCAGCGCGTCGAGATCGCGGTAGCCCGCAGACAGGTATGCCTCGTCCTTGGCCGAGGCCCGGACTGGATCGAAATAGAGAAGCTGCACGCTGAATCCAGATAGCAGCCGTGCGACCTGCCGCCCGATGGCACCGAAGCCGATTATGCCGATGGTATTGCCGTTCAGGTGCCGGTTTTCACCGCGCACCTTCTCCTTGTCCCACTCGCCATCGCGGGTGGCACGATCGAGGCGCGGCAGCTGCCGACACGCTGCAAGCATCAGCAACAGCGCGTGTTCCGCGACGGGGATGGAATTCCCGGCCTGAAGCCGTGCGAGCCCGATGCAGGCCTCGGCACAATAGGCGCTGTCGATCCGGTCAGTCCCGGCGCCCAGCTTCTGGATGAAGCGCAGGCGCGGCGCCTGTTCGAGCAAGCTTCGCGGCATTGGCGTGGCCATGACAAAGGCGACGTCGGCCTCGCCAAGGGCTAGCGCCCGTTCCGCCTCAGTCGGGCCGGTTGTCATCGACAGCGTCCAGTCGGCGGGAACGGCAGCGCGGATCTCGTCAACGATGCTGGGGTGGAACGGATCGATCAGACCAAGGGTCACGGGGTGCATGTCGGCTTTCCTGTCAGTTGTTTGGATTTCCAGGCGCGTCACGGTTCCACCGAAAATCACTTCACTCTAGAGTTATCCAAGTGTATACATTTGTGGATGGGGTGTGGCAAGCTGTCGGCTGCACTTGGCGCATCGGCGGTTTACTGCCGCGTGCAATGGACTATATGACGAAATGAATTGATGAACACGCAGGCGACTGCCTGCCGGACCGAGCCCGGTGAAACGGGAGTTGTCTTGCGCAATGGAAGGAAGCAGGCATGTCGATCGCTCAACGGGTGTACACGGACTTCATCGAGAGACTGCGCGTCAACCAATACAAGCCCGGCGACCGGATCCGGGCCGAAGACGTGGCCAAGACGTTCGATGTCAGCCGCACTCCGGTGCGCGAGGCCTTGTCGCGGCTGCAGGAACGCGGGCTGTTGGAATTGACCGCGTCGGGACTGTCAGTGACACAGCTTGACCGCGCGACTGTCCTCGAGCTTTACGCGGTGCGCGAATTGCTGGAGGGCTCTGCCTCGCGCTTTGCAGCACAGCATGCTTCACAAAGCGACCTTTATACCATGAAGCAGATCGCCGACGCGTTTGAAGGCTGCCAGGATGACCCGGCGCGCGTTGCACAAATCAACCGCTCCTTTCATGCCGCGATCTACGATGCGGCGCACAACAAGTTCCTGCTCACCATCCTCGATGGCATGCACGACACACTCATGCTACTGCCCAGTACCACATTCGCCGTGCCTGGGCGCCAGAACACCGCCGTCGCGGAGCACAACGCCATTCTTGATGCTATTGAACGGCGCGACCCCGACGAAGCGGACCGATTGGCGCGCGAGCACATCCGCCATGCCCGCGATGCGCGACTGGGCATGATGTTCCAGTACTGAACTGCCTACAAACCGCGTGGAAGCGGCGTTCCGCCGGCTTTCGCGATCTCGACCAGAGGCGCTAGGTCAACCCTGCGATACGGGATCCCCTCGGACAGGCGGGCAACCTCGCAGCGCCCCTCGATCTCGCCGGGCATGAAGATCTCGTCCACACCGGCAGCCTTTGGCGTGGACTTGACGGTCTTGACGAGATGCGCCATGCGCGCCGCGGCCTCCTGTGCGGTCAGGAACAAGTCAGGGCGGAAGACAAAGATGAAGTGCCCCACGCCCTGAGGACGGTCGAACACCTTGTACTGGTCGCCCACGTCGCCGGCGAAGCGCGCGCCGGTCAGCACGCCGCACAAGATATCCATCATCATCGACAGGCCCGCCCCCTTGGCCCCGCCGATCGGGAGGAGTCCGCCCTTAAGCGCCTCACCCGGGTCGGTCGTGGGATTTCCCTCGGCATCGACCGCCCAGCCATCGGGGATTGCGCGGCCTTCGCGCTCCGCCTTGCGGATCTTGCCCCGCGCCACGACCGTCGGCGACATGTCCAGCACGAACGGCACGCTGCCGGGCGCGGGCATGCCGACAGCAAAGGGGCTGGTGCCGAACAATTCGCCGCGTCCGCCCCAGGGCGGCATGGCAGGCGAGGCATTGGTGAAGACCATCGCGCCGTAGCCGGCCTCGATCGCCTGCAAGAGGTAAGTCGCGCCCATCCCGAAATGCGTGGAATTGCGGACACCGACCAGCCCGATGCCGTGTTCCGCGGCCAGCCCTAAGGCGTGATCCACGGCGCGCGTTGCGATGACGAACCCCAAGCCGTCGCGGCCGTCGAGGCGTGCCACTGATGGGCCCACTGGTTCGAACACGAACTCAGGCGCGGGATCAACCAACCCTGCCTCGATCCGCTTGAGGTAGCCAGGAATGCGCACGATGCCGTGCGTATCCACACCACGCAGGTCGGCCCGGACAAGACAACGGGCGGCGATCGCGGCATCCGGCTGGGGCACGCCCGTCTTTTCGAACAACGCCGCAGCGAATTCCCGCGCGGTCTGCGCCGTGAGAAGGACCCTTTCGGGCGCGGGGCTTGCGTCTTTGGGCTGGGTCATCTGGCGCATCTCCTGATCGCATTACCCGTGGAATGGGCGGGTTGACTGGGTTTGTAGTTTGGAACACAAGCGTATACAATGGGATAAAACGTCGTCCATCCACCGGGAGACTCGCCATTCTGATCCTAGAACATGACGCCAAGTCGCTGCTTGAACAGCGCGGAATGCCCGTACCCAAAGGCTTGATCACCCCGGTCTCGGCCCCCGTGACGCCGCCCTTTCCCGCGCCCTGGGTGCTCAAGGCACAGGTGCCCGTCGGTGGCCGCGGCAAGGCGGGCGGGATCATCGTCCTGTCCGATCCGGGCAGGCTGGCCGAGACCGCAGACCAACTGTCTGCATTGCGCATCAAGGGCTTCCCAGTCGAAGAGATCCGCGTGGAGGAGGCGATTTCGGACGCGCGCGAGATCTACCTCGGCCTCGTGCTCGACGCCGCATCGGGATGCATCACCCTGCTCGCCTCAGCCACCGGCGGTATGGAGATCGAGGCAGAGGCCGGAACGGGCATTCACCAACGCAGCGCCCGGCCCGACACCGTCGACATGATGGCGGCGCTCGACGAGCTTGCCGCCTCCCTGCCCGGTGAGGTCGCCCCCGCGATCCGCGCGGCGGGTGCCATCGCCGTTTCCGCGTTCCTCGACCTCGAAGCCACGCTGCTGGAGCTAAATCCGATCTTCCTGCGCGACGACGGAAGCTGGATCGCCGGCGATGTGCGGCTCGGCCTTGACGAGAACTCGCTGTCCCGCCAGCCAGAGTTCGCGGCTCTTCTCGACACCCGTCCGCAAGCGTATGCCGATGCGGTGTTCAAACGCGACCACGGCTTTGACCTCGTGATCGTCGACCCGGAGGGCGAGATCGGGCTTGTCACAACTGGCGCCGGATTGTCGATGCAACTGATCGACGAAATGACCCGCAAGGGCCTGCGACCGTATAATTTTTGCGACATCCGCAGCGGCATGATGCGCGGCAGCCCGGATCGGTTGATCGCGACCCTGCGCCAGCTCTGCGCGGCCCCGCGCCTGCGTTGCGTGCTGGTCAATATCTTCGCCGGCATCACGGACCTCGGCGAGTTCGCCGAGCTGTTGCACCGCGCCCGCGACGCAGTGCCCGAGTTGCAGGTGCCAATGGTCGTTCGGCTGGTCGGCAACGGCCAGGCCCGGGCCGAGGCGATCCTGGAGGGGAGCGACGGAAGGCTAAAGCTGATCCCTGACCTCGACCTCGCGGTCGCGGAAATCTCAGAGCTCTGCGATGCTTGAGCGCCTGATTGATCACAGCGCCGCCCCGCTCCGGGTGATGGTGCAAGGTGCGACCGGGCGCGCGGCGCGCAACCACATCGCGCGAATGGTTGCGGCTGGAACCACAATTGTCGCCGGCGTATCGCCCAATGCGGTCCCGGGTGACACGGTCGACGGCTTGCCGATGTTCGCCACTCCTGCCGAGGCTGTAGCCGCGACCGGAGCCGATGCGAGTCTCTTGATGGTGCCGCCACTGTCCGTTTTGCCGGCAGCGATTGCCGCACTGGACGCCGGCGTCGACCTCATCGTGACCGTGACTGAGGGGATGCCGGTGCGGGACGCGATGCACCTGCTTCACGCCTCCCAAGCGGCGGGCGCGACCTGGATCGGAGCGTCGAGCCCCGGTCTCGTCGTCCCGGGCCGCTGCAAGCTGGGCTTCCTGCCCGATATCGCGCTCTCTCCCGGACCACTGGCGATCTGGTCGAAAAGCGGAACTCTGTCCTACGAGACCGGCCTGCGGCTGGTCGCGGCGGGGCTGGGCCAGACCGCCTGGATCGGCGTCGGCGGCGACCCGGTGAAGGGCACACGGTTCGCCGATCTGGTCCCCGCCTTCCGAGATCATGCGCCGACGCAAGCGGTGGTCGTGGTGGGCGAGATCGGCGGCACCGAGGAAGAGGATCTGGCCGAAGCGCTCCTTGAAACCCCCATAGGCAAGCCCGTCTACGCGATCTTGGCCGGGGCCGCCGCCCCCGAGGGCAAGACCATGGGCCACGCCGGCGCCATCGTCAGCGGCGGCAAGGGCAGCCTCGCCTCGAAGATCTCGGAGCTGGAGGCGGCGGGCGTGGCTGTATTCCGCTCGCTGGCCCCGATGGTCGAAACAATCACCGCGGATATGAAGGGAAAAACACCGTGAACATCGAGCTGACGGCGCAGCAGCGCCAGATCGTGGGTACTGTCCGCGAACTGACCCAGGGCGCCTTCATCGGACGCGGCCTGAAATGGATGGATGGCAGCTTTCCGTGGGAAAACATGCGCGAACTGGCCGATATCGGCGTGCTCGGCATGGCCGTGCCCGAAGAATACGGCGGCCTTGGGTTACCGGTCTTCGATACGGCGCTGGTGCTCGAGGAGATCGGCAAGGGGTGCTACGTCACCGCGATGGCGGTGCTTGGCGAGGTCGGCGTGCAGGCCCGTGTGATCGCGACCTACGCCCCAGAAGATATCAAGGCGCGCATCTTGCCCGGCGTGGTGAGCGGCGAGAACATCCTGGCCGTGTGCATGACCGAGCCGCATGCCGGCACCGACGTGCCGAACTACCGCACCAACACGCAGGTCAAAGGGGACCGCGTGGTGGTCGACGGCGTCAAGACCCTGATCAGCCGCGCGCCCGAGGCCGCGATGTTCGTGGTCTTCACCCGCGTCAATGGCGTGCCGGGCCGCGAGGGCATCGGCTGCGTGCTGGTCGATGCCAACACACCCGGCCTCTCGGTCACCGGCAACTACCACACGATGGGCGGCGAGTTCCTGCACGAGGTGCGGTTCGAGAATGTCGAATTGCCGCGCGAGAACCTCGTGATCGAGCGCGACGGGATGAAGAAGTTGCTCAGCGCATTCAACACGCAACGCTGCCTTAACCCCGCGATCTCGCTGGGTCTGGCCGAAGGAGCCTTCGACGAAAGCATCAAGTACGCGCGCGAACGCACCGCCTTCGGGCGGCCCATCGGGGAGTTCCAAGGCATGCGCTGGAAACTCGCGGACATGTACAAGGACATTGAGGCCGGGCGCGGACTTCTGTACCGCGCGGCAGCGGGCGCGAACCCGTTTCCCGACCCGTTCCTGGCCGCCACCGCCAAGGTGTTCTGCAACGAGATGGCGCTCCGCGTCACCTCCGAGGCAGTGCAGATCCATGGCGGGTACGGCTTCACCGACGAATACCTCGTCTCCCGGCACTACCGCGGCGTGCGCTACGGCACACTTGGCGGCGGCACCTCCGAGACGCTGCGCGACCTGATCGGCAAGCGCCTGATGAAGGACGGTGATCTGGGCGACGGTATCCTGAGCCGCGTGCTCGACAGTCACTGATCAACCCAAGGGAGACAGCGCGCATGGCCCGCACCTACACCAACCCCGTCAAGACCAAGCTTGCCGCCGGAGAGCCGGTTCTCGGCATGAGCGTTCGGCTCGCACGCCACCCCGACATCGCGCGTATCGCCAAGGCGACGGGCCATGACTTCTTGTTCATCGACATCCAGCATTCGATCTACAACGTCGAGACGATCGGACTGATTGCGCAGACAGCCCTTGCGATCGGGTTGACGCCGATGGTGCGCGTGCGCGGGATCGACGACCCCGATGTCTCTTTGCTGCTGGACAACTGCGTGATGGGGATCGTCTATCCCGACATCAACACCGCGGACGAGGCGCGGCACGCCGTCGACATCTGCAAGTTCCCGCCACTGGGCCAACGCAGCGTCACTGGCGGCTACCCGATGTTCGACTACGAGGGCATGCCGCTGTCGGAGGCGATCCCGCTTCTGAACGACAGCACCCTTGTCGCCGTGATGATCGAGACTCCCGAAGGGCTTGAGAACGTCGAAGCCATTGCGGCGGTGCCGGGTATCGACGTAATCCATGTCGGCACCAACGACCTGCTGGTGAACATGGGCATGTCGGGCCAGTTCGACGCGCCCGAGATCCTGGCCGCGCAAGACCGGGTCAACCGCGCCTGCGCCGCCAACAGCATCTTTGCGGGATGCGGCGGCAACCGTTCGGTTCCGCGGCAGGCCAATGCGGTTCGCAACGGCGCACAGTTCCTGACGACACAGACCGACATCGCCTTTCTCGCCTCGGCCGCCCGCCGTTGGATCGACGACTTGCGCACCGACCTCGCGGGCTAGACCAGACCGAAGGCACCCAGTGCGCCGGCGGCGGCCAGGATTGCAAACGGCGGCGCCCGCGTGCAGAGCAACAGTGCAAAGGACGCCGCCGCGATGGCCAAGGTCGCGATGTCGGGGGCGGCGGCCACCGTCAACAGCAGCGCGCTGGACGCCATCAGCCCGATGGTCAGCGGAACGAGACCGCGGCGCAGGACCACGAACCAGCGCCGCTCGGACCACCGGTTCCAGCCGCGCGCAACTGCGCCTGCCAGGATCAGAGAGGGCAGGACGAAGACCAGGGTAGCCAGGATGCCCCCCGTAACGCCCGCCATGCGCCACCCGATCAACGACACGAACAGCGTGTTCGGACCGGGCGAGGCCTGTGCCAACGCGAACAACGAGGTGAATTCCTCGAGTGTAAGCCAGCCGTTCTCGACGACCACGACACGCTGAAGTTCAGCGAGGATGACATAGATGCCGCCGATCGCCAGCAGCGACTGCACCACGAGGTGGCCCAGCAGCGACAGCAGGTCTTCATTCATGGTGACGCATCCTCCAGAGTGTCAGCCCGATGCTGAGGGGCGCGAAGACCGCGATCACAACCACCAGCGGAAGCCGCGCCCAGGCCACGGCCGCGACGATAACGAGACCCAAAAGCACCACCACGGGATTGCGCCGCTGCGGCCAGAACAGCCGGGCGGTGACCGCGCAGACCAGCCCTGCGGCCGCGGCGGCAACAGCGCGCACCGCACTTTGAACCGCGGGCACCTCTGCAAAGCCGGTGTAGAGAGCGCCCAGCGTAAGCACCATTGCGACCGGGAGTATTAGCAGTCCCGACAGTGCCGTGATCGCCCCCGGCCAGCCGCTGACCCGCATCCCCATCACGATCGAGATGTTGATGATATTGGGACCAGGCAACACCTGGCAGATAGCGAGAATTTCGGTGAACTCCTCGGTGTCCAGCCAGCGGCGACGGGTGACGATCTCATGCACCACAACCGGCAGCACGCCACCGAACCCGGTGACCCCTATGACGAGGAAGCAGCGGAGAAGTCCGCCCAGCGTGATGCCCCGATTGGCCAACGGTACGCGTGGCAGCGCCCCGCTGCCGTGGGCATCAGGGCTCATGGTGCGGGGCAGAGTCCGCCATCGATATTGATGGCCGCGCCTGTCACGTAGCCCGCTTGATCCGAGGCGAGGAAACAGGCAACATTGGCGAATTCCTCGGCCTCACCCAATCGGCCGAGCGGCACGGTCCTGGCGACAGGTTCAAGGAACGCTTCGTAGCTATTGTCGTCACCTGACGCTTCGTAACGACGCTCCCACTGGCCGGACTTGATCTTGCCGACGCACAGCGCGTTGACGAGGATGTTCCACGGTGCAAGCTCGCGCGATAGCGCCTTGCTCATTGTTATGCCCGCACCGCGGCTGACCGATGTCGGAAGGCTTCCACCATCGGGCGTTTTTCCGACAATAGCGGTGACGTTCAGGATGCGTCCCCAGTGCTGCGACTTCATTCCCGGCAGTACAGCCTGCACGAGCGCCAGCGGGGACAGAAGCTTGAGGTCGATATCTTCGATCATCGCTGCGCGCGCCTGATCCTCGACGGGACCACGGCGAGAACTGCCGGCGTTGTTGATCAGGATGTCGATCACGGGAAACCGGCCAAGGGCCTCCTGCATCGCTACGTCCCGCGCATTCTCATCGGTGATGTCGCACGCGACGGGAAACAGGTCGCCACGCGCCTCTCCCGCCATGTCAGCACAGGCTTCCCGCAGGCGTGACACGTCGCGGGCCATGAGGATCACGTTTGCCCCCGAGGCCGACAGCCGCGCGGCCATGGCACGGCCCAGCCCCTGGCTCGCGCCCGTAATAAGCGCCGTGCGCCCGCTCAGATCGATCAGCATGTCCTGCCCTTTGGGTTGCACTGCCCCTGCGCGTCAATCATCCGCGCCTCCGACCAGCAGCTGCCGCCGCTCGCGTCGGTTTCGGATGATCACCCAGACCGACCAGAGCAGCAGCAGGCCGGTCAGGGTCAGCAGCGAGCCACTAATCGGGCGTTCGAGCAGTGTCA
The DNA here is from genome assembly GCA_024637315.1 of Brevirhabdus sp. Taxonomy (GTDB): domain Bacteria; phylum Pseudomonadota; class Alphaproteobacteria; order Rhodobacterales; family Rhodobacteraceae; genus JAHEAO01. The sequence goes on along the minus strand of JAGXFH010000001.1, from coordinate 11,123 downwards.
TGAAATCCCCGCGATAGATCAGCATAGCACGCTTGAAGTTCGCCTCCACCATTGGACCGAGGATGAAGCCGATCAGGAGCGGCGCTAGTTCGAACCGCAGCAGCCGCAAAACATAGCCCGCGAAGCCGAAGAACAACACCAACCCTACGTCGAACGCGCTGGTACGTACGGTATAGACCCCGATGCAGATAAAGCAGATCACCGCAGGGTAGAGGATGCCGTAAGGAACCTTGAGCAGTCGCACCCAGAGACCGATCAGCGGAATGTTAAGGATCAGAAGCAGCACGTTGCCGATCCAGAAACTTGCCGCGAGGCCCCAGAAGATCTCGGGGTTCTCCGACATCAGTTGCGGGCCCGGCTGGATGCCGTGGATCAAGAGCGCGCCCATCATCACGGCCATCGTGGCACTGCCCGGAATGCCCAGCGTCATGGTGGGGATGAAGGCGGCCTGCACCGCCGCGTTGTTGGCCGATTCCGGCGACATGATGCCCTCGATGGCACCCTTGCCGAACTGGTCGGCATGGGGCGAAAGCCGTTTTTCAAGGGCGTAGCCAATGAAGGTCGCAATGCTCGGGCCGGTGCCGGGCAGCGCGCCGAAGAAGGCGCCAATTCCCGCACCGCGCAGCATCGGCATCGGAGATCGGCGAACCTCGTCACGCGTCGGAATCATCGAGCGGAGGGTGACGGCCTGGATGAACGGTTTGTCGATCTTTTGCGAAATCGACAAGATGATCTCGGACACGCCGAACAGCCCCATAGCCAGTGCGATGAAGCTGACCCCGTCATGCAGCTCGAAATTGCCGAAATCGTATCGCGCGACGCCCGTCGTCAGGTCTGCGCCCACAGTGCCCAGCGACATGCCGACGACGACCATTGCCAAGCCCTTGGCGGGCGCGTCTTGCGTGACCGTGGCCGCGGCGACAAGGCCGAAAACCATGATGGCGAAGTATTCCGCCGGACCGAATGCGAGCGCCCACTGCGCGATCATGGGTGATAGCGTGTAAAGCATCACGATGCCGAAGGTGCCGCCCCAGAATGACGCGATGGTCGTGGCAAACAGCGCCACTCCCGACCGACCCTGCTGGGTCATCGGGTATCCGTCAAGGCAGGTGACGGCATTCGACGGCGTGCCGGGCAGGTTCAGCAGGATCGACGAGATCGACCCGCCGTATTCCGCGCCGTAGTAAACGCCCGCCAGCATCACCAAAGCCGTCGTCGGCTCAAGATAGTAGGTGATCGGCAAAAGCATGGTCACTGCGGCGAGCGACCCGATCCCCGGCAGGGCACCGAAAAACGTACCAAGGAACACGCCAAGCAAGCAGTAGGACAAGTTGGTGACGGATAGCGCGGTCGAGAAACCGTCACCGATGTTACTCCAGATGTCCATCAGAGATCCCACCAGAATGCTGGGATCGGTAGTTGCAGCAGCAAGACGAACAGAACCCAACACAGAAGGGCCAGCACAACCGAGGTGATCGCGATCATGCGCCACCCTGCGTCTGGATTGCCCATCATCGCGGTGATTGACGCGGCAAGGGTTGCTCCGACCAATCCGACTTGGATCAGAAGCACGCCGAAGACGGCAATCGAGCCGAGGATGGCAGCCAACGCACGAAACGAGAAATGCGGCCAGTACCCCGGCACCCTGACGGCACCTGTTAGGATGACGAGGCCAAGCCCGATCCCGATAATGCCAAGCCCGCGCGGCACATAACCCGGCCCCATGCGGGCCACTGTACCCATCGAGAAGTCCTGCGCACCGATGAAGAAGAACGCGCCGATGGCAACTATCAGCAGACCGGCAAGAAGTTCAACGGGATCGAAGTGGCGCGTCATGAGATTCACCGAGGCTGTTGGATGCGGAAGATGGCTGCGGTCAGGAGCATCAGAAAAGGAAGGACAAGACGCATCTTGTCTGACCGCCTATGATAGGGGCGAACCCGGAAGAAAATGCAATCGGATAGTCAGCGCCCGTCCCCGCTCAAGCAGAGCGGGGACGGGCAGGTCCGCGTCGGATTATTCCGCGACGATGTTGGCCTGCTCCGCCACCTCGGCCCAACGATCGTAGTTGGCAGCCATGAAGTCGGCGGTTTCCTGCGGACTCATCGGGCGCGGCGTCCCTCCATCGTTGGCGAGGAACTTCGTGAACTCCTCGGTCGTCAGCACGTCGTTGATCGAGCTGTTCAAAGTCTCGACAACATCTTCAGGCATGCCATCTGGACCGAGAATCGCCCACCACTGGATCACTTCGAAGCCTTCGAGCCCACTTTCGTTGAGCGTCGGAATGTCGGGCGCGGCCGGCGATCGCTCGAGACTTGTCAGCGCGATCGGGCGAATGTTGCCCGCTTCGACCTGCGGCATCATCTGGGTCATCGACCCGATCGAGTATTCGATGAAGCCGCCCATCACGTCGGTCATGGCCGGTCCGCCGCCGGGGTACTGCACCACTTGAACCTGCGCTCCGACCGCCTGGTTCAGCAGCTCGCCTGCGAAGTGCTGTATGCTTCCCATGCCGGTGGCGCCATAGCTCAGCGCATCACTGCCGCGGATGTATTCGAAGAACGAGGCCACATCCTCGACGGGTATGTCGGGACGGGCACCCACGACCAGCGGTACCTGTCCGATCAAGGCGATCGGAGTGAAGTCCTCGCGCGGGTTGAACGGAAGATCGTCCCGCACGGCGGCGTTCATGGTGAACGTAACCGAGGCGATCATGATGGTATAGCCGTCTGGATCTTGTTCGGCCAAGTAGGCCGAGCCAATAGTGGCGCCGCCGCCCGGACGGTTGTCGATAACCACGGGCTGGTCCCACATCTGCGAGAGTTGCTGGCCTAGTTGCCGCGCCACGATGTCGTTTGATCCACCGGGCGAAAATGGCACCACGATGGTGACCGGTTCGCTCGGAAATTCCTGTGCAAGCGCTCCGCCCGCGGCCAGAGCCGCAATCCCGGACGCAAGCACGCTCGCGGAAATTAATCTCGTGTTCATTGTAGTCCTCCCTTTTTTCCTCCGAAACCGAACGGCTTATCCCGGGCGGTCTCGGAATTTTCCCCTACGGGGATCTCCTCAAAATACCGTTGAGCAACCGGCATCTATAGTAGAGTATACGCTTGTGTATAACGGTGTACATTCATTCATGTCAAGCATCGGGTGCGCCTACCCGCCTCGCCCAACCTTCTCGCGACACCGTGGAGCAGGAAGATGTTTCGAAGCACTTCGGCGTGCGGGCGACGCTTGGAGGAGAAATGATCCTTTTCGCTTCAGCCCAGCCACCAAGGCAGGTCCAGGAATTCTTCGATGAGGCCGTTGGGGTAATCGAGGACAAGGAAGTAGGACAACGTCAGCAACAGGGTGAACACGCCAAAAGCGACTGCCGCACTGATCCACTTTGAGACCGTTGTTTGCACCGATGAGAGAACGAAGATGAAGATCGTTGCGGCGATGGGGAACCCGATCAGGGCGACGGCTCCGAGGAATCCGAAGAGCCACGTGAGGAAATAGGCATTTCCATGCACTGTGTCAGGGCTCGTTGCTTCCTGATCAGTGAGGTCCAGGGTCATCCGAGGGCGGAGTTGGTTGAACAGAACCCAAGCGACAAGCCCCATGGTGATCAGCCCCGCGGTCAGTGGGAAGATGCGACCAAGATAACTGGTCTGCAGACCTTCAACGATTACCATGACCACGAACGCCGCGATCAACAGTGTGAAGCCGATCTGCGGCAGGCGGAGATGAAGTGGCGGACCCACAGCGGCATCGCCGTGGAAGGCGACCTTTGCCCGGCTGCGCCAAGCAGCCGCGATCGACAGCAATGTCAGTGCCACGATCACCAGGACAATCGGCCGCTCAAGGAATGACCATCCATAGACCTGCGCCACCCGATAGAACGAACTTTCCAAGCCATTCGACAAAACGAACCCGATCAAGAGCGCAGGGCGCGGCCATCCGAAACGTTTCATGTAGATCCCGAGCAATCCGACCGCGAGCAGGGCAAAAAAATCGGCCCAGCCGCGCGTCGCCTGGAAGGCTCCGAAAAAGATCACGACGATCATTGCTGGCCCGATCAGACCGTACGGCACGACGGTTAGATGGGAGACGGGTCTAGCGATCATGAAACATGCTGCCGCGCCGACAACGTTCGCCAGCGCCAACGACCAAATGATCAGGAAGGTGATATCGGCGTTCGTCGACACCATGCTCGGCCCGGGCTGGATGCCGATCATGATGAAGCCACCCAGCAAAATCGCCATGCTGCCAGAACCCGGAATGCCGAACAGCAGGGTCGGAATCATTGCGCCGCCGGTGATTGCGTTGTTCGCGGCTTCCGGCGCAATCACCCCGCGGATGTCGCCTTTCCCGAACTGGCTCTTGTCTTTCGACGATTGGACGACATGGCCATAAGTGATCCAGTCCGCAACCGAGCCGCCAAGGCCCGGAAGCGCCCCGATTATGCAGCCAAGTGCGGAACAGCGCAGTACCAGCCAGCGATACTTGATTGTGTCCCGTAGACCTTGCAGCCAGCCGCTGCCGAGCTTTCCGGTATCGGAGATGGTGGAGCGCCTTCGCAGGAGTTCAATGATCTCGGGCAATGCGAACAGCCCAAGGCCCATGATCACAAGGTAGATCCCATCGCTCAAATAGACCGTTCCCAGAGTGAGGCGAAACTCGCCTGTCGCAGGAGCCCCGCCGATGGTGCCGATCAGGACACCGATGCCACAGGTTGCCACGCCCTTGAGCGCGCTGGAGCCGGTCAACATGCCGACCATGGACAGCGCGAAGACCGTCAGCATCATCAACTCGCCAAACCCCATAGCAAGGATTACGCTCTGTGCGCCGAAGATCGCAACACTCAGAACCAGCGCACCGAAGAGACCTCCGATCAGCGAAGCGCTGAAGGCAGCAGAAAGGGCGCGCGCCGCCTCACCTTTGCGAGCAAGCGGAAACCCGTCGACCACGGTCGCCTGCGCCGATGATGTTCCTGGAATACCCATAAGGATCGCGGGAAATGTGTCTGCAGTATGAAGTGGCGCCAGCATGCCCACCATCATAGCCAGTGCAAGACTGGGATCGAGATCAAAGGTGAAAGGCAGGATCAGGGACAGTCCAGCGATGCCGCCGAGGCCCGGCAGGACGCCAATGACCAGACCGAAGACGACTCCGAGGCCGAGCATAGCCAGATGCGTTGGCGTCAACAACTCAAGCAGGGCCGGCACGATCGCGCCGAGTATCGCGTCCATCTCGGATCAATCCTATTGAGGGGCATTTTCAAGGGAACGCCGGCGCCCTGATTAGCGCGCCGGCCTTCGCGTGCTGGCGTCAGAGCTCGATGTTGTAGCTTTCCATCAGCCAGTCGGCCACCCACTGGCGGGCCTCGTCACTAATCGTGGTTGCCTGACGCAGGCTCTCGCGTGCCGCGTCGCCGGTCAGCTGCGGATAGTTGCCGATGAAAGCTGCCGCCTCGGCTTGGAACTCAGGGTCTTCGAGCATGGCTTCGGTCGCCGCGCCATACGCCACAACTACATCTTCCGAGACTCCATCCGGCAGAACCATTGCCTTGGATGCCATCACGCCCATAAAGAACATCGACTTCCACGCTTCGAAACCGGGGCCTGACGGAGTCTCTCCATGAACGATTTCGTATGCTTCGACAAAGCTCGGAAGGTCAGGGAAGTTCGGATCGCGTTGGATGTTTCCGTTCTCGTCTGCGTAGCCGAAGGCGAACAGCGGCACTGCGACCCCCCGGTCGACCAACGGCTGCGCCATCTGGATGTAGGCCGATGCAACATCCGCGTTGATCCCGAATTCCCCGCGCTCGAAGGCCAAGTGCTGATCGCCGCCGGACGTGCCGAAAACCGGCGTTATCGGAGCGTCAAGCAGCGCGAGCGACAACAAGCTTGGCAGGTCTGAGCCCGTCGGGCTTTGGATGCCCATGAAAAGATCACCCTCGTAGCCGGCGAGCTCTTCCAGCGAAGTGATCCCGGTGCTGGAGTTTACGTAAACGACCCGGCCTTGCGGAGAGGCCAGAAATGCCACCCAATCAGATGCATTGAAGGCGATCCGATCATCGTCCGGCGTCATCGCATAGGTCAGGGTAGTCGATGTCGAGGCGACCGCGATATGCGTCCCGTCACGCTCGGCATTCTGTCCGAACCAGTTGGCGCCGTTCACCGACCCACCGCCCGGAATGTTGCGCACCACTATGGTTGGTTCGCCCGCCAGGTGCGGAGCAAGGTGCCTGACGATGAAACGGGTATAGGTGTCACCGCCGCCGCCTTCGCCAAACGGCACGATCGCTTCGACCCGTTGCCCTTCGAACGACACGTCTTGTGCCATCCCAGCAGTTGCGGACATCGCGGCTACGCCCCCGGCTACAACAATTCCTTTGAGCAGACTACGATTTGACATTCTCAGTTCCTCCCTTGGTGTAAATGCGTCGTATTATTCCCCCTCTTAGCATACACTGCTGTACATTAGTGTATACAAATAAATATTTTTGTGCTTTTTGCTTTTCTGATCGGTCCAAGTCACTAGTCTGAGCGCCTGGCGAAATGGAGTTTGCGCTAGGACGGCCAGAACCGGCTTACCTCCCCTTGAACTGGGGCTTTCGCTTTTCCATGAAGGCGCGCCGGCCCTCGGTGTAGTCTTCGCTATCCATGCAGGCGCTCTTCAACTCATGGATACGACCAAAATTGCGCTTGTCGGGGTCTTTCAGGACATCCTCGATGGTGACCTTCGAAGCCTTTATCGTCAGCGGCGCGTTGGCCGTGATCATGTCGCAATAGGCGCGCACCGACGCCTCGAGTTCTCCGGCCGGGACAACCTTGTTGACCAGCCCGATCCGCAACGCCTCGTCAGCGGATAGAAGACGCCCAGTAAACAGGATTTCCTTGGCATAAGCTGGTCCGACGAGATGCGTCAGAGCGCGGAGACTTTCATAGGCATAGGCAAGGCCGAGCTTGGCGGCCGGGATTCCGAACCGAGAATCGTCGGAACAGATCCGTATATCGACCTTCATCGCGACGCCGATCCCGCCGCCAACGCAGAAGCCCCGGATCATCGCAATCACCGGTTTCTCGATGGCCGCGAGATGCATGCGAGCGTTCTCGGAAATCTGAGTATAGGCATCCCCGGCCTCGGCATTGGCGCGTTTCTCCTCGAATTGAGAAATGTCGGCGCCGGAAACAAATGCTTTCTCCCCCGCACCGGTAAGCACGACCACGCGAACGGCATCATCCGATGCGAAACGCTCGGCTGTTTGCGCCACCGCCTCCCACATCTCGATCGAGACGGCATTGCGCCGATCGGGATTGTTGAAGGTCAGCCATCCCGTCCCATTTTCGATGCGGGCAAGAATTTTCGGGCAGCCGGTATCGATCTCGGTAGTGTCGTTCATAGGACCTCTCAAATTACTTCTTTGGCGCGCAGCGCGCTGATGGCGTCATTGTCATAGCCAAGGCTCTTAAGAACATCGTCGGTATCGGCCCCCATGTCCGGAGTTGCCAAGCGCAGGTTGCGATCATGCAGCGACAACTGGATTGGCGGCTTGATTAGATCGAGGCCCCCAAGACGGCCATGTGCGACGTGACTGACCACATCGAGATGCCGAACCTGCGGATCAGCAAAGACCTGATCGATCGAATTGATCGGACCGCATGGAATGCCCGCCTCACTAAAAGTTTCCACCCAGTATGCGCTCGGCTTGCGCTCGATGTAGGTGCCGATCTTGTCGTGAAGCGAATGGCGGTTCGCAGAGCGCAGCTTGGCTGTAGCGTAATCCGGATGTTCCAGAAGCTCGGTTGCGCCAAGGGTCTCACAAAGCCGGGTCCACAGTCGCTGGCCGGTCGCGGCAATGTTGACATGCCCGTCGGCGGACTTGAACACACCCGTCGGAATGCTGGTCGGGTGGAAGTTACCTTCCTGCTTGGGTACCTCATGGTCGACCAGCCAGCGCGTGGCCTGAAAGTCGAGCATGGCAATCTGAGCCTCAAGCAGCGAGGTGGTGACCCACTGGCCTTCGCCCGTCGCCTCACGCTCAAGAAGCGCGATCAGCACCCCTTGTGCAAGATAAGCACCCGAGCACAGATCCGAAATCGGCACGCCGACGCGCACGGGACCCTGGCCCGGCAACCCAGTGATAGACATCAGGCCGCCCATGCCCTGCGCGATCTGGTCGACGCCGGCCCGATCCTTGTAGGGACCATCCTGCCCAAAGCCCGAGATCGAGGCATAGACGATGGAGGGATTGACAGCGCGAACAGACTCGTAGTCGACGCCCAGCCGGAATTTCACATTCGACCGCATGTTTTCGACGATTACGTCCGCCTCTCGGGCGAGACGCATGAAGACCTCGAGGCCCTCGTCTGATTTCAAGTTCAGCGTGATGCCCCGCTTATTGCGGTGCAGGTTCTGAAAGTCGGAGCCGTCTCGCTTTCCGATTACTTCTTCGCCGGTCGCGCTCGGCTGCTCGATCCGAATGACATCCGCGCCCCAGTCGGCGAGTACCCTGACGCAGGTCGGCCCCGCCCGTGCCAGAGTGAGATCGATGACCTTGAACCGGGACAACGGCAATTTTCTGTTGGTCATCGGCTCCAAACCCCTCCAAAGGCAGTCGCGCTCCACTCCCGTTACGAACAGTTTTTTAAACAGCCCCGACTGCGCCGCAGGATTGTAAAGCACTCATTAATATACGCTTGCATTCATTTGTATGATTCCTAATATCAGTCAACTATGGGACTGTCCAGTCCGACATGAACCCGCATTCGCCACGGATGTGGATCTGACATTATTGGGAGAGCGAGATGGTCGAGGACATTGAATTCAGGTCCGAAAGTCCGTTTCTCGACATGATCGGAACGGAGGTCGAGGAATGGCGGGACGGCTATGCTCGCATTGGCGTGAACCTGCGGCCCGAGCTACTGAATCGCGCCAGCGTGCCGCATGGTGGCTTGGTTGCGACCTTGCTCGACCACGCCTCTAGTTTTTGTGGTCTCTATTGCACTCAACCGGGCAACAGGCGCTACGGAATGACCCTGTCCTTGTCTTGTGACTTCATCGGTCAGGGCACCGGCGGGCGACTTACCGCCATCGGGGTGCTAACTAAGGCCGGGCGCTCTGTCTATTTCAGCTCGGCCGAAGTCGTGGATGCCCAAGGAAAGCTTCTAGGGAGGTCCACCAGCGTTCACCGCTACCGCACCGGCAGCGAAAATCCCAAAGGTGTTCCGCCAAGGGCCAGTTCCAACGCTTCCATCAAGGGAGACTGAACCTTGGCCACTTGGCTGCAGCGTGACAACCCGCTTGCGGTCCAAGCTTGGAATACCCTGAAGGCCTTGGCCATCGGCGGCGTCGGGGGGGCAGCTTTCTGGAGCCTCGGCCTACCCCTGCCTTGGATGCTGGGCGCTGTCACCACCACAGCGATGGCGGTTGTCTTTGGAGTCAAGCCTGCCATGCCGTTTCCGGTCAGGGACGTGTCGCGTCCGGTGATCGGCGTTCTGGCAGGCAGCGCCTTCACACCGGCGATCATCGCTCAGGCCGCATCTTGGTGGCCGGCCATCGCGCTGATCCTTACCTATACGCTTTTCACGCTGATACTGGGGTTCTTCTATTACCGCAGAGTCGCCAGGTTTGACCACGCGACCGCCCTCTTTGCTTCCGCGCCCGGAGGCTTGAGCGAACTGACGCTGATGGCCGGGGACTACGGCGCAGATGTTCGCGGCCTTGTACTCCTGCATTCGATCCGTATCGTGCTTGCTGTCTTGATTCTGCCCTTCATTGTCGCGATGGTCACGGGGGCTGACCTCAACAGCGTTCCCTCCTCTGCCCAGAGTCACAACACGGGAGCGTCCCTGCTCGACTGGCTGATTCTTGTCGGTTGCGGTGCGACTGGCTATGCGCTCGGCAAGCTCCTGCGATTACCGGGGGGAGTGATGATTGGCGCGCTTGTGATCAGCGCAATTGTCCATGTCGCCGGATTGACCAGTTTCGCGCCACCAGCCTGGCTTGTGATCGTTGTTCAGATCGTTATCGGATCGTCCGCCGGTGCACGATTTGTTGGCACCACTCGAGCCCAACTTCTGCATTTCGCCATGCACGGATTCAGCTTTGGCCTCTGTCTGTTGGCATTGGCCGCAGGCTTTGCTTGGGTGGGAACCTTCGCCCTGCCGCAACCCTATATCGCGCTCTTGCTTGCGATGTCCCCGGGCGGGATCGCGGAGATGACGATAATTACATACACGATTGGGTTGGAAACGGCGTTCGTTGTGACCTGTCAGATCATTCGGATCTTTTCGGTCCACATTATAACTCCTTTTCTGGCCGGATGTGCGGGCTTGGGGCGCAAGTAAATTTGAGCTGAGCGGACAGATCCGTGTGGGTTCGCGTTCAAACGGGGATCTGACCCAGACGCCGGTCCGCATGCCAGTGGTCTGCGCGCGCCCTGTTACCAAGGTAGCGCCGACGAACTGCAATTAGGGTGCTGTCAGACGGATTCGAACCAGTCTCAGTTTGCCGCCAAATACCGCAACTTATGCCGAACAAACCTGGCGCCACTCAGCAAGAGCGGCGGCACGGTTCAGCTTGAAATTGTCACGTGAATAGAGATGGCGTTCCTGGTTAAATTGGTTGTGAACTGAAGCGTGGATGGAGACAAATTTCTGCAAACTTCGCATACGCCGAAAGCGTTGCATGGCCCGTTCCCGTCGTCGAAACGGCTGGTGAGAGTTTTCACCACGATTGTTCAGCCAGCGGCCAGTCTCCTGCTTGTCGGCATTGCCGATGACCTTCATCGCAGCGCCATACGAACGCAGCTGGTCGGTGACGAGCACTTCGACCTTACCATGGCGTTTCATGGTTTTCCTGAGATGCCGTAACAGGGCGGGTCTCGAATCCCCAACGTAGTGAGTTGAATGATGTCTTGATGTGAGGTGTCGTTGCCCTTGGCACGTTGCGCGGCTGTCTACGGGGTCGTGCTGTGAGGCGCGCCCCAAGATGTCTGACAAAGAAAGGACAACGACATGGATGTGTATATCGGACTGGACGTCTCTCTCGCAAGCACAGCGATCTGCGTTGTGTGTGCGCAAGGCAAGATTATCAAAGAGACGACTGCGGCCAGCGAACCGGAGTGTCTCATC
>JAGXFH010000003.1 GCA_024637315.1 Brevirhabdus sp. | reverse complement strand
CGCAGGCCTGGCTCGCCGACGTCATCGCGCGTATCTCCGACATACCTGTCTCACGTCTGCACGAGTTGCTGCCGTGGGAATGGAACGCAGCAACGCACCAGGTCAAGGCTGCCTGACCGCGGCCCTCGGCGGATGTTTACGTTAGAAACCCACCCTACGCTTGCTGTCGATTTGATTCTTGAGGCCGGAGAGTCATCTGACGAAGCCAAGGTTGCTGTCGAGGCTCTGCAATCGGCGTTGAAGAGGATTTAGCAGGACGACGGGTGGGGTTTGACCCCACCGGTTGCGCGGTGGATAACGAAAATGGTGGGTTAGAAACCCACTCTACGGTCGCTGCTACGCACGTTACGTTTGCTTATCGTCTTCCGTTTCCTTTAGCCATTCGATCAACTGTTTGCCATTCCTTAGTTCAAGCCGATAAGGGACCATTGCTTGAATCTCTGGTGCTGTTAAGACGCCCGGCGCAAAATCCGCTGTTGTCGATACGATTGCTTTGGAGGCGTTGTTGTCCATGCTTAATACCCCGATCATTGCCCTAACATCATCGAAATTCACCGTTCGGCCTCTACTAAACGCCTTGCATTGATCAAGAATCCGAATCGCTCCGAATCCAAGCTTCTCGGCAATTACATCACGTCCCCTGTCCCCGCTTCGGGGCGTGAGTGTCACTTTGAATCCCTGCAAATTATAGGTCGCAGCTATGAACTCCTCAAATGCTTGGGGATTCTGGGCGAACTGATAGAGCAGTTCGGGATCGGTATTTAGTTGAGAAAAAACAGAAGACCACGAGGCTTTGACAGCCTGAATAAGTTTTCCGTCCGTTACTTCTGATTGCGGCGACACCAATTCGGTTCCGATTAGGAGCTCGAGGTTCGGTGTTTGCGTGTTCAGTGTTGCCGTAGTGTTGGCTACAAGACCCATTTTCGAAACAGTCCTAACATTGATTGTCCGTGACTTGAGTATAGGGAAAGGCTCACTAAGTCCAAATTGGCTCCGTCACCGCCGCCCCCCATACCTGCTCTTTCCGCCACGCATCCCACCACGCCCCCCGGTGCTCCGTCCAGCCCCCTTGACCGCCGCCTCGCCGGCCGCTTCCACCGCCGCTTGCCGGGCCAGCGGGTCGTCGGCGATGGCAAGTTCGACCGCTTCCAGCCGCTTGACCTCGTCGCGCATCCGGGCGGCTTCCTCGAATTCGAGGTTCTCGGCGGCCTTGCGCATTTGCACCCTCAGATGCTCCAGATGCGCCGCCAGATTGGCGCCGACCAGTGGTTTTTCAACTTTTGCCGTGACCCGGGCCATGTCGACGTCGCCCTTGTAGAGGCCCTGCATGATATCCTCGACATTCTTCTTGATCGTCGTCGGGGTGATGCCGTGCTCGATGTTGTAGGCCACCTGTTTCTCGCGCCGCCGGTTGGTTTCGGCCAGCGCGCGTTCCATCGAACCGGTGATCCGGTTGGCATACATGATGACCCGGCCCTCGACGTTGCGGGCGGCGCGGCCGATGGTCTGGATCAGCGAGGTTTCGGAGCGCAGGAAGCCCTCTTTGTCCGCGTCGAGGATCGCGACGAGGCCGCATTCGGGGATGTCGAGCCCCTCGCGCAAGAGGTTGATGCCGATCAGCACGTCGAAGGCGCCAAGCCGCAGGTCGCGTAAAATCTCTATCCGTTCAATGGTGTCGATGTCGGAGTGCATGTAGCGCACGCGGATGCCCTGTTCGTGCATGTATTCGGTCAGATCCTCGGCCATCCGCTTGGTCAGCGTGGTGACCAGCGTACGGAAGCCGGCGGCGGCGACGCGGCGGACCTCGTCGAGCAGGTCATCGACCTGCATCTCGACCGGGCGGATCTCGATCTCGGGGTCGATCAGGCCGGTGGGGCGGATCACCTGTTCGGTGAACACGCCGCCGGTCTGCTCCATCTCCCACGCCGCAGGGGTGGCGCTGACGAAGACCGACTGCGGGCGCATGGCGTCCCATTCCTCGAACTTCAGGGGCCGGTTGTCCATGCAGGAGGGCAGGCGGAAGCCGTGTTCGGCCAGCGTCATCTTGCGGCGGAAGTCGCCCTTGTACATGCCGCCGATCTGCGGGACCGAGACGTGCGATTCGTCGGCGAAGACGATGGCGTTGTCGGGGATGAATTCAAACAGCGTGGGCGGCGGTTCGCCGGGGGCGCGGCCGGTGAGGTAGCGCGAATAGTTCTCGATGCCGTTGCAGACGCCGGTGGCCTCGAGCATCTCGAGGTCGAAATTGGTGCGCTGTTCAAGCCGCTGGGCTTCCAGCAGCTTGCCCTCGCCGACCAGCTGGTCGAGGCGTTCGCGGAGTTCCTTCCTGATGCCGTTGATCGCCTGTTTCATCGTCGGGCCGGGGGTCACGTAATGGCTGTTCGCATAGATGCGGATCTGCTCGAACGTGTCGGTCCTGGCGCCGGTCAGGGGATCGAATTCGGTAATCGATTCAAGTTCCTCGCCGAAGAAGCTGAAGCGCCAGGCGCGGTCTTCCTGGTGGGCGGGCCAGAGTTCAAGGCTGTCGCCCCGAACCCGGAACGAGCCGCGCTGGAACGCCGCGTCGTTGCGGCGGTAGGCTTGCGTGACGAGATCGGCCATCACCTTGCGCAGGTCATAGGTTTGCCCCGCCTTGAGGTCCTGGGTCATCGCCGAATAGGTCTCGACGCTGCCGATGCCGTAGATGCACGAGACCGAGGCGACGATGATCACGTCGTCGCGTTCCAGAAGCGCGCGGGTGGCCGAGTGGCGCATCCGGTCGATCTGCTCGTTGATCTGCGATTCCTTCTCGATATAGGTGTCGGAGCGGGCGACATAGGCCTCTGGCTGGTAGTAGTCGTAGTAGCTGACGAAATACTCGACGGCGTTGTCGGGGAAGAAGTTCTTGAACTCGCCGTAAAGCTGGGCGGCGAGCGTCTTGTTCGGGGCCAGGATGATCGCCGGGCGCTGGGTTTCCTCGATCACCTTCGCCATGGTGAAGGTCTTGCCGGTGCCGGTGGCGCCCAAGAGCACCTGGTCGCGTTCGCCCTGATTGACCCCGAGGGTCAGTTCGGCGATCGCGGTCGGCTGGTCGCCGGCGGCGGTGAAGTCGGTCCGCATCACGAAGTGCCGGCCGCCTTCGAGTTTCGGGCGGGTCAGCACCTCGGGGCGCAAGGTAGGGGCGTTGGTGTTGTTATGCGGCATCGGGCGACTCCTGACAGGTCAGATTTGATCACTTTTTGTTCTTGTTCAAGGGGGGATGCCGGGGGAAACCGTTGGCGGAGCGGCGGGCCAATGGTTGTGTTCTTGCAACGGATGGCAACCAGATCGTCGGCGTGTCTGATCGAATTTGCAATAACACAACCAGAGGTGTTATTGTTGTTGCGTGGCTCGCCGTCTCTCCCTACGGTGAGTCTGCAAGCAGCAGACTAGGCTGCCGACCCCGATGCATACCCTCACTCACTCCCTTGTATCTCTGGTCGGCAGCCGCTCTTGCCCGGCGCGGTGACTTTGCAATTGTCCGGTCGGGGTCGGAAGCGACCGGCCGTGAAGGCTTTCGGGCGTTCGGGCAAGGGTTCTGCTTGCGCTTGCCCGGCTGTTTCTGTTTAAAGCATTACGGGAAAAGGTTGAATCAGAGGCTTTTCGCTGCGCTCGAATGCGGGATGTTTCTGCCTCGACGGTTTCCCGAAACGCTGTACCGGCACCGGACCCAGATGGAGTTTGCCCATGCCCGCCCGCATCTACAAGCCTGCCCGCAACGCCATGACATCGGGCACGGCCAAGACCCGGAACTGGGTGCTGGACTACACTCCCGCCTCGGCGCGCGAGATTGACCCGCTGATGGGCTGGACCTCTTCCAGCGACACCCAGGCGCAGGTGCGGCTGCGGTTCGAAACCAGGGAAGCGGCGCTGGACTATGCCCGCGACCACGGCATCGACGCGGTCGTGCAGGAACCCCACAAGCGCAAGCAGAACATTCGCCCCGGCGGCTACGGTGACAACTTCGCGACAAACCGGCGGACCGTCTGGACCCACTAGGCCGACGGACCGGACCATTCGAAAACTGGTCTTGGGATTGCCCTGAAGGCGGCAATGATCAAGCTGATGTCCCGGAACGACGCTGTTGTCGTCCGGCCCGGCATGATCATGCGATCTGCCGGTCGTTGGCATGGGCGGCTGGTAGCTTGCGACCAAGCTCTACCCCGATCCGGCGCGCCGCATCCTGAAAGCGCATGAAGCGGCGATGGCGGCAAGCCTGGTGGCACCGGCGCGCGCGGCTCCCCCGGCCTGACGCCCTCTCGCGCGACCCTCTTGATCTTGACGGCAGCCTGACGCACAACACCCCCGCGCGACCCCGTAGCTCAGCTGGATAGAGCAGCTGACTTCTAATCAGCAGGCCGAGGGTTCGAATCCTTCCGGGGTCGCCATTAATATCTGCTAACTATATGATACTAAACTTAAATCAACTATATTTCTGCAATCGTTCTCCCCAAAGTTCCCCCAGTCGACACTAGAGGCGGGACTGCACCACGCCATTTTTTCTGTTCATTTTGCCCAATAAAGAAAATTACTAACCGCGCCGATCCTGACCGACTTCTGCGCTCAACCGGGGAACACCTGGACCGCGAAAGACATGGCGTTCCCCTTTGGCCCCCACAAGCGGTAGTATCACTCCGCCCGCTGCGGTTAACAGAGTCGCTTCTGAAGCCAATGCCGCTATTCATTACCTATGGAGCGAAGGTGGTGAAGTATTAAGGAACCTCTGGAAAACCTGCTGTTTCCGGCCGGATCTTGTAGACTTTGGCAACGCCTGCGAGGAGCCTTGCCGATGCCGAAACAGCCTGCCTTTCCCGGCCTGCGCGATGCGATGAAGAAGAAGGTGACGCGGCGCGAACAGTTCCTTGCCGAGATGGACGCGGTGGTTCCCTGGAGCCGGCTTCTGGCGCTGATCGCGCCGCATTACCCGAAGGCCGGGCCGAAGGGCGGGCGCCCACCGATGCCGCTGGAGACGATGCTGCGGGTCTACTTCCTGCAGAACTGGTATGCGCTGAGCGATCCGATGGCCGAGGAGACCCTTTACGACAGCGAAGCGATGCGGCGGTTTGCCGGCATCGAGCTGGGCGACGACCGCATCCCCGACGAGACCACCATCCTCAACTTCCGGCACCTGCTGGAGCGGCGCGGGCTGACCGAGGCGATCTTCGCTGACGTGAACGCGCACCTGGCCGACAAGGGCATCACGCTGCGTTCGGGCACGCTGGTCGATGCGACGATCATCGACGCGCCGTCCTCGACGAAGAACAAGGCCAAGGCGCGCGACCCCGAGATGTCGTCGACGAAGAAGGGCAACGACTGGTATTTCGGCATGAAGGCGCACATCGGCGTGGATGCGGACAGCGGGGTGACGCACAGCCTCGACACGTCCACGGCGAAGGTTCACGACAGCCAGGTCTGGGACGAGTTGCTGCACGGCGAGGAAACCTCGGTCTGGGCCGACAAGGGCTATGTCAGCGCCGAGCGCGAGGCGGTGTTCAAGGGGCCAGGCAAAGTCTGGGGCGTCATGCGCAAGGCGCCGAAGGGCAGCGACCTGCATCCCCTCGACGCGCGGATCAACCGGATCATCGCCATGGTGCGGGCCAAGGTCGAACATCCGTTCCGTGTCATCAAGCGCCAGTTCGGCCATGTGAAGACCAGATACCGCGGCCTCGCCAAGAACCGAGCCCAGCTCTTCACGCTGTTCGCGCT
>JAGXFH010000012.1 GCA_024637315.1 Brevirhabdus sp. | reverse complement strand
GAGTGATCCAGTGCGCCACGCGAGACGCTGCCAATTACCGCGATACCCAGGCCGACGATGGCTGCGGTCAAGACGACCCAGTCAACTGTCACTGCGCCATTCTCTTCATTGGCGAATTGAGCAAGATGTGCTTGCATGTCACTTTCTCCAGTTCCGTTGTGACCTTGCCCCGGAAGGTCGTATGTGCCGTCAGGCTGCTTACAGTCCGATACTCTGTGCCGAATCGGGCGAAATCATGAAATTAATAAACCGATTTGTGAACATGAGGTTCTTCAATCGGAAACAATCTGGGTTTCGTGCCATTTGGAAACACGAAAGACCGCGCCGTATATTACGCGGCCCTTCATGGCTCGTCGCCGAGATCAGTAGGTCGAAACTTCCATCGCGGTCAGGTTCGAGCTGATCTTGTTGGCCAGGCCGGTGGTGCCGCCGGAGACGGAAGCCAGCACGGCGATGCCGAGGCCGACGATGGCAGCGGTCAGCACGACCCAGTCAACAGTTACCGCGCCGTCTTCGTCGCGCGAGAAGTTCATTGCGAATTTGATCAGTTTCATTTTCAGTTCTCCAGTTTTCAGATTGAGTTCGCCGTTGGCGAATTAGTAGGTTGTGACTTCCATCGCGCTCAGGTTCGAGCTGATCTTGTCGGCCAGGCCGGTGGTGCCGCCGGACACGGAAGCCAGCACGGCGATGCCGAGGCCGACGATGGCAGCGGTCAGCACGACCCAGTCGACAGTTACCGCGCCGTCTTCGTCGCGCTTGAAGTTCATTGCGAATTTAATCAGTTTCATAGTTGTTCCCTCCGAAAGGTCATTGCACATTTCCACTTCACCTTGGCGGATCAAGTCAGGTCTTCGTCGTCTTGTTTGACCTGCCTTCCGTCTTGGCATGGGCTTATATGGCCGTTTGATTGGGGCAACAGTTGGGCACACATCGTACAATTTTCGAGCGGCGTTAAAAAATGACTAAAGCGGCATTAAGACACGGAAAACAAAAGAAACAAAAGATTCAAAAAACTGAAATTCCAGTTTTTGGCAGGCCTGATTGCTGCGTGAATTTAGGGTAAAAACAGCCCACATTCGTTATTTTCCCGAAATCAAAAACAACAATCACTGGCGAAGTTTGGTTTTATTTGCAAAAGATTGAAGCAATCAAAACGTGAGGCAGCGCAGAACCGCATGAAGCGGCAGTATTTCATAGTGATAGCGACGGCTGGCCTGGCGCTGGCAACCGCGTCCTGGTCGCAGGACGCGGTGCCTTTCGTGGATTTCACCTTCAAACGTGTCAAGGTGCCAGAGGCCACGACTGCGAAACGCATCACCGTGCAGATCGATCCAGAGGCCGAGCCCTATCGCTTTGCCATGCCGGCCCGGCCAAAGCAGCCCGTACCCGACCCAGTGGCCCCTTACAGCGGCGATTTCGACTGGTACTGGACCGCGGTGTCCCCCGCATTGGCCGATGCCGGCCCTAGTCGGCTGGAAGATGCGGTCAACAAGCTGACGAACGGGCCGCAAGGCAAGGCCGTTCCGACGCCCCGCCTGCAGGACATGCAGACGATCGCCGACAAGCATGGCAGGGAAATCCTCAAGGCCACGATCGGTACGAAGGTCTCTCCGGCGCTGGTGCTGGCGGTGATCGGCATCGAGTCGGGTGGCCGGACGACTGCGGTCAGCAGTGCCGGGGCCACCGGCCTGATGCAGCTGATGCCCGCCACTGCCAAGCGCTTCGGGGTCAGCGACACCAGGGTCGCGGCCGACAACATTCGCGGCGGCGTGGCCTATCTTGACTGGCTGATGAAGGAATTCGGCGGCGATCCGGTGATGGTTCTTGCCAGCTACAATGCTGGTGAAAACGCGGTGAAGAAGCACGAGGGCGTACCGCCTTACGCCGAGACCCGCGCCTATGTCCCCAAGGTGCTGGCGGCCTGGACCGTTGCGCGCGGGCTGTGCCTGACGCCGCCCCAGCTTGTCTCGGATGGCTGCGTCTTTTCGGTCAGGCAGGCGAGGAACGATGGCTGACGTCAAGCCGCTGGTTCTTGATGTGGATGGCACATTCCTGAAAACCGACATGTTGTTCGAGTGCTTCTGGGCCGGTCTCGGCAAGGATCCCCTGCGGGTGGTCGCGCTGAGCGCCAGGAACCTGAAGCGGCCTGCGCATCTCAAGCGCGATTTGGCGGCCATTGCCGATCTGCGCACCGATCTCTTGCCATCCCGGCCAGAGATAAAGGATCTGGCCGTTGCCTGCCTCGCCAGGGGCCGGGAGGTGGTGCTTGCCTCGGCTTCGGATCGCGCGCTGGTGCAAAGGCTGGCTGCGGATCACGGGCTTTCGCAGCGGGTCTTTGCCTCGGACGGCGACACCAATCTGAAAGGATCGGCCAAGGCCAAGGCGCTGGTCGCGGCTTACGGCGAAGGCGGGTTTGACTATGCCGGCGACGATATCTGCGATTGTGCGATCTGGGAAAAGGCCGAAAATGCGCTGATCGTCGGCCGGAAACGCGCGATCGAGCATTCGCTGGCCCGCCTTGGCAAATCGGCGACGACCTATCCGGGGGGCTGGGCCTGGCGGGATCTGCTGCGCGCGCTGCGGCCGCGGCAATGGGTCAGGAACCTGTTGCTGCTGCTGCCCCTGCTGTTGGCGCAGCACTTCTCGGCGATGTCCCTGATCATGGTGGCAGCCGGCATTGTAGCGTTTTCGGCGGCGGCGTCGGCTATGTATATCGTGAACGATCTGCTGGACCTCGAAGCGGACCGGCTGCATGCCATCAAACGCTTGCGGACGTTTGCCAGCGGTGCGGTGCCGATAAAGGTCGGGATGATCGCCAGCGCGCTTCTGGGCCTCGCAGGCTTGGGCCTTGGCGCGGCGCTCGGGCCGGGGTTTCTGGCGGTCGTGATGGTCTACATGGTACTGTCGCTGGCGTATTCGCTGCGGCTCAAGCGGATGCGTTGGGCCGATATCGCGGCACTGGCCGCGCTTGATTCCTCACGCGTCATTGCCGGCGCGGCGGTGGCGGCGATCGCAGTTACCGGCTTCATGCTGGCCCTTGTCGTGCCGATCTTTGTCGCCTTGGCCAGTTTCAGGCGTTCGAGCGAACTGGCGATGGCCGATGCGGACGGGGATCTTTCGCGCCTCGGCTACGGCTCCGCGGATCGCTCCAAGCTGGCCGCGCTGGCCTGGCTTGGCGTGGCAATCACGCTGCTGGTCGTTCTGGCCCACGGATTCGGCTGACCGGGTCGGGCGCCGAATCCAGACACACCGAGTTTTTGCAGGACTGGTTCGGAAATTGACATTCAGACGCCAAGTGCCGCGGCACCCGGCCCGTTGAGTCCGGAAAAATCCTAGATCGACATCTTCTTGAAGATCGGTTCCGGTATCGAGCGGATGATCAGCATGATGTAGCGCCAGAAGAACGGCGTATAGATCACGTTCCGCTTCTTCTCGACCGCTTTCAGAATATCCTCGGCCACCTTCTGGGGCGCTGCGACAAGGAACATGCCCTCGATCCCCCAGGTCATCGCGGTATCGACAAAACCCGGCTTGACCGTCACCACATGGCCGCCGGACCGGGTGAGGCGGTTCCTGAGGCCGGACAGATAGGTGTGAAAGCCGGCCTTGGCGGCGCCGTAGACATAATTGCCGATCCGCCCGCGGTCGCCGGCGACCGAACCGACCCCGACAACCGTGCCGCCTCCGCGCGCCTCGATCAGCGGTGCGATCATCTGCAAAAGCCGCGCCGGTCCGGTGAAACTGTCGGTTACGGTGCCGTCGATCAGGCCCGGGTCGGCATCGATGGCGGACTGCTCCGGCATCGAGCCGACGAACACCACGGCGTTGATCAGCCCGTCTTCCCGTTCCAGCCGGTCGATGATCGCGGCAAATCCTTCCGGCTTGCGGGCATCGAAGGTCACAACCTCGGCCAGCCGAGCGCCATGCGCTGTGCAATCGTGTCGGGTGGCGTTCAGGTCTTCAAGATCGCGCCCGGCCAGAAACACGGCGTCGCCGCGGGCCGCGACGGTGCGCGCGAAGGCCCGCGCCATCGAAGACGTCGCGCCCAGAATGATCCAAGCCTCGTTCATTTGGTGTTCCTCAGGTTCAGCCGCCGCACCAGATCGGTGATCATCGCGCCATCGGGATCGGCCTTGGCAACGGCTTTCAGCCAGTCGCCGTGTTCGGGATACATCGTTGCGACCCGGTCAGGCCCGCTCAGCGCATCCTTGGCGAAGTAGATGCGACCGCCGGCATCCTCGGTCATCCGTTCCAGATTGCCGATCAGCACGCGCGCGCCGCTGCGATTGGGGAAATCGACGGCCAGCGTATAGCCTTCCATCGGGAACGACATGTAGCCGGCACGCCCGTCGCCCATCCGCTTCAGAACAGCGAGCGGTGAGGCGAGGCCGGAATTCGCGATCAGGTCCAGCATCTGGCGCAGGGCAGGGGCCTGATCCATTGGCACGACGCATTGGAACTGGTGAAAGCCGCGCTTGCCGTAAAGCCGGTTCCAGTTGTGGATCGCGTCAAGCGGAAAGAACGGCGCAGAGATCGGCTTGACGGTCGTGCGCCCGCCTGCCGGAACCCGGCGGAAATAGACCTCGTTGAACATCCGCACGACGGGCGCCGACAGCGCCCAATGCGGCGCGTTGAACGGCACGTCGCGGGCCTTGCCCTTGGTCGGCGAGACGCCCGAGGTGATCTCGCCTTCCTCCAGGATGCCGCGGCCAAGGTTGACGCCCTTGGCGGTCGCGTCGATCCAGCCGACATTGTAGTCGGCGCGCGAGTTTTCCAACACCGACAAGAACTCTTCCCAGCCATCGACCCGGCGTTCGGTCAGCACCATCATGTCGCCCTTGCAGGGCATCAGTTGGATCTTCGCGCTGGCGATCACGCCAGTCTGCCCAAGCCCGCCAACGGTCGCCTTGAACAGGACCTTGGTCTTGTCCGGCGTCAGTTTACGTGGCTTGTCGCCCTGCAACAGCGTGATCTCGGTCACATGCTGGCCGAACGAGCCGACCACATGGTGGTTCTTGCCATGAACGTCGTTGGCGATGCAGCCGCCCACGGTGGCAAAGCCGGTTCCCGGCATCACCGGCGGGATCCAGCCCCGCGCGGCAAAAATGCGGCCGAGATCGCCGATCTTCGCGCCCGCCTCGACCTCGACGACGCCGGTCTCGGCATCGAAGCCCAGGATCCGGTCAAGCCGGGTCATGTCGATCGCCCGGCCGCCAGTGTTCAGCGCGGCATCGCCGTAACTGCGCAATTGCCCGATGGCCGGCGCCGGGGCATCGGCCAGCAGGGCCTTCAACGCCGACAGACGCTCTGGCCGGGCGATTTCGGCCGAGGCATGCAGCGCGCGGCCCCAGCCGGTATAGTCAGTTTTTTTCCAGCGCATCACGGCCTTTCATCGAATAACGTTCGGCAATCGGAAATATCACCAGCCCGATTGCAATGGCGAACCACAGGGTCGTGACGCGGATGATCGCGGTCGCGGGCACACCGACCTCTACCGGCACACCCTCCAGCACCAACAGCGCCACCATCGCCGCCTCGGCGCCGCCAACGCCCCCCGGCGCGCCGGTCAGACCGCCGGCGAGCGTGGCGAAGATGAAGATCGCCACCGCCTTGGCCAGGCCGATATCGGCACCAAGCCAGACCAGCAGCAGGTGAAATGCATACCCCTCGGCGAACCAGCCAATCGCCCCGATCAGGGCGGCAACCGCCATCATCCAAGGGCTCGAGAACCGAGACAGCGAGCGCGCCGCCGTTCGAATGCGCGCGAAAAGCCGGGGCCATCGTCCGACCAGCCCGTACCCGACGCCGGCGATCCAGGCCAGAAGGCGTGGTCGCGTCGCGATCAGGGCCGCGACCAGCGCGAAAATCGTCACTGGCACCGCGCCGCCGATCCCGGTCGCCGAAAGCGCGATGGCAATCGCCAGAATGACACCCATCGCGGCAAGGTCCGATGCGCGGTCGGCCAGCACCAGCGGCGCTGTCCGTTCGAACGCCCAGCCGGTTTCGCGGCGCAGCCAGCGCATCCGTACCAGTTCGCCGACACGTCCCGGGGTCACCGACATGGCGAATCCGCCCAGATAGTGCCGCATGTTCTGCAAGATCCCGGTCGTCAGCCCCAGCTTGCGCGAGAAAATGTGCCAGCGCAGCGCGCGAAAGGCATAATTCACCAAGCTAAGCGCCAGAAGCAGGATCACTTGTCGCCAGCCAAGCTTGGCCAACTGCGCCATGGTTTCTTCCCACCCCGTCGCGGCGGCCAGGCCGATCAATCCGGCCAGCACCAGCACGAACAGCCCGCCCAGCAAGGCGACATCGCGCCAGCGGCGGCTGGCGCCAGCCGAGGCTGGTCGGGCAAGGGGGGCGGAACGGCTCATTGTCATTGCACCGGGCAACTAGCGTCAGATTTTGGCAGGATTATGAAGATGTTTCCAAGCGGCGAACAGGGCGCTTTGGCCTGGGCAGGAAAAACATCTGCCCATTCGGGGTGTTTGCGGCGCTCGGCGTTGACGAAGGGGCAGAAAAGCTAAAGCCTGAACCCCTCCACACACGCATCCGCGACCAACCGCTGTCCGGCGCCGCTGCCGCGCAGGCTGTCAGGCACGCCGGTATGATCGACTATAACCAGTTGCGGCGAGGCGATGGAACAGGTCAGTTCTGCCTCCTCACCGCCCCGGCGCAGCACATATCGACCCTTTCCGCCTTAGACCTCGCGGCCGATCTCGGGATCAGACAAGCTTGGCTTCGGTGGCCGCGATGACCTCTTCGCGGGTCACGCCGTCGGCGAGTTCGACGATGTGCAGACCGTTGTGGGTGACATCGAGCACGCAGAGATTGGTGATGATCAGGTCGACGACGCCCTTGCCGGTCAGCGGCAGCGTGCATTCCTTCAGCACCTTCGACTCGCCATGCTTGCTGGTATGATCCATGACCACGATCACCCGACCGACCCCGGCCACAAGGTCCATCGCGCCGCCCATGCCCTTGACGAGCTTGCCGGGGATCATCCAGTTCGCAAGGTCGCCCTTCTCGGACACTTCCATCGCGCCGAGTATCGCTGCGGCGATCTTGCCGCCGCGGATCATTCCGAAGCTGGCCGCCGAGTCGAAATAACTGGTGCGTGCAAGTTCGGTGATGGTCTGTTTGCCCGCATTGATCAGGTCAGGGTCTTCCTCGCCCTCGATCGGGAACGGACCCATGCCCAGCATGCCGTTCTCGGATTGCAAGGTTATGTCCTTGTCGCCGACATAGTTCGCCACCAGCGTCGGGATGCCGATGCCGAGGTTGACATACATGCCGTCATCCAGTTCCTTGGCGGCCCGTTCGGCCATCTGATTGCGGTCCCAGGGCATCGCCTATGCCTCCTCTTTCTTGCGCACGGTGCGCTGTTCGATCCGCTTTTCATGGTCGCCCTGCACGATCCGGTGCACGTAGATGCCGGGCAGATGAATGCTGTCGGGATCAAGTGCGCCGCGCGGCACGATTTCCTCGACCTCGACGACGCAAATCCTGCCGCACATCGCCGCCGGCGGGTTGAAGTTGCGCGCGGTCTTGCGGAATACGAGGTTGCCGGTATCGTCCGCCTTCCAGGCCTTGACGATGCTCAGGTCGGCGACAATCCCGCGTTCGAGGATGTAGGTTTCACCGTCGAAATCCTTGTGCTCCTTGCCCTCGGCGATGATGGTTCCGACGCCGGTCTTGGTGTAGAATCCGGGGATACCGCAGCCGCCCGCGCGCATCCGCTCGGCCAGCGTGCCCTGCGGGTTGAATTCCAGTTCCAACTCGCCCGAAAGATACTGCCGCATGAATTCCGCGTTCTCTCCCACATAGGACGAGATCATCTTCTTGACCTGCTTGGTCTGCAGCAGAATGCCGATGCCGAAATCGTCCACCCCGGCATTGTTCGACGCGAAGGTCAGATCCTTGGTCCCGGCATCCCTGATCGCCTGCAGCAAAAGCTCCGGGATGCCGCAAAGGCCAAAACCACCCGCCGCGATCAGCATGCCGTCATGCAGCAGGCCATCAAGCGCCTCGGCCGCGGTACCGTATACCTTCTTCATGGAAGTCTCCCAGTGATTGGCAATCGACTTGGTTGTGGCGAAGCGCCGGGGGGGAGTCAATCGGGCGGGGCGGCGGTGTTGCGCGATTCTGACAGATCGCGCGCGTTGCCGCCGCGTTGGCGGTTGCCTCGAAACCGCAGGACGCAGCCGGTCAATACCGCCAAATCGAAGCTTTGTGTCGGTTTCCACTGCGTCGGCGAAGGGTATGGCGTTTGGCGGGTTAACGGGGCGGGCGGTGGGATTTGGCAGCCGGTTTGAGCGTGAGGGCATGGGAGCGGTGACTGGCTTGTTTGAGCCGATATCGGCGTCAGCTTCATCACGGAACCAAACTGAAATTTGTCCTAGCCGTGAAGCGTTGGGGTTGTTCGCCTCAAACAACCTGGAGCTTAATCAGGATTGCCGACCAACCAGCATGCGCAAATCATTGGGGATTTATCTTGGCATTTCAGCATACATTGCCATGGTCATTGGCACTGGTCTTGGCATAAGCGGCGTAGCCGCATTCCTTAGCGATGAAACCCTCAATCAGGAACGCGAACTTTATTCGCCAGTCTTATTGGGTGGAGCGTTATTTTTGCTCGTCGGAGCATTTCTTCGAAAGTGGGGCCATAAATCGCGGTTTGACAGAGAAGTGTAGCTTCGTCCCGCAGAGCGGACCAACACGATCTATCAGGATGTCACGTAAGAATTCCCGCACGTGAGCCCCGTTCACGGGTCGCGCCCCGACCCGCCCGGTCGAGCCGGAGGCACGCCAGAGGCGTGACGCGGGCGCGTCTGCGACGCTTCCGGTGCTGTCGCACCTTTCGGCATCAAAAGGTCCGCCGGACCTTTTGCAAGACGGCCTGCGGTCCCGGGTCGCGCGCGGCCCTTTGTCGCGCGCAATCAAATGTGGAATTGCCGGTCTCAGGCTTTCTTCGCCGCCGGTTTCTTTTTTGCCGCCGGCTTTTTCGGCGCGGCTTTCTTGCCGCCCTTCTTCGCGGCCTTCTCGGCGATCAGGTCCAGCGCCTGCTCCAGCGTCACGTCAGCCGCCTCTACGCCCTTGGGCAGGGTCGCGTTGACCTTGGCCCATTTCACGTAAGGCCCATAGCGCCCGTCCATCACCGCGATCGGGCCGCCATCGGGGTGATCCCCCAGCTCTTTCAGCGGTTTGGCCGCCTCGCGTCCGCCGCGACCACGGCTGGCCTTCTTGGCGATCTCCTCGACCGCGCGGTTCATCCCGATGGTGAAGACCTCGTCGACCTCGGGCAGATTGGCATAGACCCGGCCATGTTTCACGTATGGCCCGTAGCGCCCGATCCCGGCCTCGACCGGTTCGCCATCTTCGGGATGTTTGCCGATCTCGCGCGGCAGGTTCAGCAGCATCAGCGCCTTTTCCAGATCCAGCTCGGCGGCGTCCCAGCCTTTCGGCAGGCTGGCGCGGGGCGGTTTCGGCACTTCTTCGGTCGCCTCGCCGCGCTGCACGTAGGGTCCGAAGCGGCCATTGCGCAGGCTGATCTCTTCACCCTGATCCATGCCCAGAACCTTGCCATCGACCATGCCGGCCTCTTCGCCATTGGGTGCGGTCAGCGGTCGGGTGAAACGGCATTCGGGATAGTTGGAACAGCCGATGAAGGCCCCGCCAGAGCGCGCGGTCTTCAGGCTCAGCCGGCCATTGCCGCAATTCGGGCAGGCGCGCGGGTTGCCGCCATCCTCGCGCGGCGGAAAGTTGTGCGGCTCCAGCACCTCGTCGATCTTGTCCAGCACCTCGCTGATCCTCAGATCGGCCGTCTCGGCAATCGCGGCAGAGAAATCGCGCCAGAACCGGGCCAGCACATCCTTGTAGTCTCGATCGCCAGCCGAAACCTCATCCAGCTGGTTTTCCAGATCGGCGGTGAAATCATAGCCGACATACTGGCGGAAATAGTTGGTCAGGAATGCCGTGACCAGCCGCCCCTTGTCCTCGGGGATCAGGCGGTTCTTGTCCTTGGTGACATATTCGCGGTCCTGAATCGTCGTCACGATGCTGGCATAGGTCGAGGGTCGACCGATGCCAAGCTCTTCCATCCGCTTGACCAGTGACGCCTCGGTATAGCGCGGCGGCGGCTGGGTGAAATGCTGTTCCGGGGTCACCGATGTCTTCGCCGCCGGTTCGCCTTCGGCGATCTGCGGCAGCCGCTTGTCATCCTCGTCGACCACCGCATCGTCGCGGCCTTCCTCGTAGACCTTCATGAAACCGTCAAACAGCATCACCTGCCCGGTGGCGCGCAATTCGACCTGCCCGTCGCGGCTGGCGACATCGACCGTGGTGCGTTCCATCCGCGCGGCTTCCATCTGGCTGGCGATGGTGCGCTTCCAGATCAGGTCATAGAGTTTGCGCTGATCCGCGTCCGACAGCTTCAGCTTGTCCGCGGCCTGGTCCATTTCGGTCGGGCGGATGCATTCATGCGCCTCCTGGGCGTTCTTGGCCTTGTTCTTGTAGATCCGCGGCGAGGCGGGCAGGTATTTCTCGCCATAGCGATCCTTGATCGCGGCGCGCGCGGCCGTCACCGCCTCGGGCGCCATGTCGATGCCGTCGGTCCGCATGTAGGTGATGTGTCCGGCTTCATAAAGCCGCTGCGCCAGACTCATCGTCTGCCGCGCGCCGAAGCCGAACTTGCGGCTGGCTTCCTGTTGCAGGGTCGAGGTCATGAACGGCGCCGACGGGTTGCGGCTGGCCGGTTTCGCCTCGACCGATCGCACCGTCAGGTCGCGGCTGCTGATCGCCTGCACAGCCAGTTCGGCCTGAGTTTCGTCGGGGATGTCGAACTTGTCCAGCTTCTTGCCTGCCAGAACCGTCAACCGGGCCTCGAAATCTTGCCCGCGCGGCGTTGTCAGCACCGCCTTGACGGTCCAGTATTCCTTCGCCTTGAATGCCTCGATCTCCATCTCGCGCTCGACGATCAGGCGCAGGCAGACCGATTGCACGCGGCCCGCCGATTTCGCGCCCGGCAGCTTGCGCCAGAGGACCGGCGACAGGTTGAACCCCACCAGATAGTCCAGCGCGCGACGCGCCAGATAGGCCTCGACCAGAGGGCGGTCGACTTGCCGGGGATGCTTCATCGCCTCGGTGACGGCGGCCTTGGTGATCGCGTTGAACACGACCCGGCTGACCTTGGTGTCCTTGCCGATCGCCTTTCGGGCGGCCAGAGCCTCTTCCAGGTGCCAGCTGATCGCCTCGCCCTCGCGGTCGGGGTCGGTGGCGAGGATCAGTTCATTGTCGTCCTTCAGCGCGTCGACGATGGCCTTGACGTGCTTTTTCGAGTCGCTGGCGACCTCCCATTTCATCTCGAAGTCATGTTCGGTATCGACCGAGCCGTCCTTGGGCGGCAGGTCGCGAACATGGCCGTAGGAAGCCAGAACGGTGAAGTCACTGCCCAGATACTTGTTGATTGTCTTGGCTTTAGCCGGAGATTCGACAACGACGACGGGCATGGATTTCCTTTCGACTCGGGAGTCGGACTTTGGCGCCGGACCATGAGGGGGCGTCGGCGGGAATGTCAATGCGGCCATGTTGCCGGACCCGTGAGCGGCACCCGACGCTCCGTCGGGTCGCGCCGATCAGGCGCCGCCCGCCGCCCCACCGAACCGAAACGGATGTGGGACCTTGGGTGCGGATGTCGCGCTTCAGGCCCGCATCGCCAACGCAACCAGGCCACCGGATTGCCGCACGATCCGGCCTTCCAGTTCCAGATTGACCAGTTCCGGTGCCACGTCGCCTGCCGACAGCTTCAGATCGCGGATCAGCTGATCCTCGGCAACCGGGCTGGGCCCCAGCCGCGACAGGATCTGCCCGTGCAGCGCCGACATGTCCGCCAGGCTGCGCGGTTGCGAAACCGTTGCCGGCGGCAGTTCTCGCCGTGCAGGCTCCTGCGGACCGCCCAGCACGTCCAGCACATCCTCGACGCTGCGCACCAGTGTCGCGCCATCGCGGATCAGCATGTTGCAGCCCGAAGCGCGGGCATCGAACGGATGCCCCGGCACGGCCAGAACCTCTCGTCCCTGATCGAGCGCGGTGCGCGCGGTGATCAGGCTGCCCGACCGCGCCGCCGCCTCGACCACCACGACCGCGCGGCACAGTCCTGAAACGATGCGGTTGCGCTGCGGGAAATGCCGCGCCTGCGGCTGCAATCCGGGCGGTTGTTCCGAAAGGCGCAGCCCCTGTTCGCCGATCTCCTGCGCCAGCACCGCGTTTTCGGCAGGGTAAAAGACGTCGACGCCCCCCCGCCAGGACCGCGACCGTGCCGGTCTTCAGCGCGGCCAGATGCGCCGCTGCGTCGATGCCGCGTGCCAGCCCCGACACGACGACATGACCGGCCTCCGCCAGGCCTTCGGCCAGCTTGCGCGCCATGCGGGTGCCAAGGCTCGACGCATTGCGCGCGCCGACAAGCGCCACCATCGGCCGCGCCAGCAGATCGCGCCGTCCCAGCACCCAAAGCAGGGGCGGCGCATCGGGCAGGTCAATCAGCGCTGGCGGGTATCCGGCTTCGCCATGCACGATCAGATCCGCGCCCGCCAGCCTGCCGGCCTTGATTTCGGCCAGAACCACGCCTTCGGGGCAGATCGCATAGTCCTTGACGCCGGCGGCAGCCGCGACCTCGGGCAGTGCCGCAAGCGCCGCGGCTGCCGTTCCATGTTCTGCCATCAGCCGGAAATAGGTCGCCGGACCAACCCGGCGGGATCGCAAGAGACGAAGCCGCGAACGGCGATCATCCTCTTCGTGGGCGGGGGTGAGGGGGTGGGGTGAAGGGAATAAATCCTTTGCCATCCTCGTCTCCATCTCTTGCTGCAGGGACCATGCGCCGGGGATGGTTAACGGACCGTGTACAGCGTTGTGAAATCGAACTCTTTCCGAAAACAGGCACTTTCCGGGTAAAACCGTGATCCGCGCCACCCGGCATCACGGTGTCGGTGCCCGAGTCGATCCATGCCTTTCGGGTACGGAACCGGTCCGCCTAGCCGGTTACGCCGCCGAGCCGCCCACCGTCAGCCCGCCGATCAGCAGCGTCGGCTGGCCGACGCCCACCGGCACCCACTGCCCGGCCTTGCCGCAATTGCCGATGCCGGGATCAAGCTTCATGTCGTTGCCGATCGCCCGGATCCTCTTCAGCGCGGTCGCGCCGTCGCCGATCAGCGTCGCCCCCTTGACCGGCGCGCCGAGCTTGCCGTTCTGCACTCGGTAGGCTTCGGTGCAACTGAACACGAACTTGCCGTTGGTGATGTCGACCTGTCCGCCGCCAAAGCCGACCGCGTAGATACCGTCCTTGACGTCCGCCACGATCTCGGCCGGGTCGGCATCGCCGCACAGCATGTAGGTGTTGGTCATCCGCGGCATCGGCGCATGGGCATAGCTCTCGCGCCGCCCGTTGCCGGTTGGCGTTACCCCCATCAGCCGTGCGTTCTGCCGGTCCTGCATGTAACCGACCAGTACGCCATCCTCGATCAGCACGTTCTTTCCGCTTGGCGTTCCCTCGTCATCCACCGTCAGCGATCCGCGCCGGTCGGGGATCGTGCCATCATCCAGCACCGTGACCCCCCTGGCGGCGATTTGCTGGCCCATCAGCCCGGCGAAGGCCGAGGTCTTCTTGCGGTTGAAGTCGCCCTCCAGCCCGTGGCCGATCGCCTCGTGCAGCAAGATCCCCGGCCATCCGGCGCCAAGCGCCACATCCATGACGCCCGCCGGGGCCGGGACCGCCTCGAGATTGACCAGCGCGATCCGAAGCGCCTCTTGCGCAGCGGCCTGCCAATCCTCTGGCGCGATCAGGCCGGTCAAGGCATGGCGCCCGCCTGACCCGTATCCGCCGGATTCTCGCCGACCATTCTGCTCGACGATGACATGGACATTGACCCGCACCATCGGTCGGGAATCGCGCACCAGATGACCCTCGGGGCGCAGGATCTCGACCTCCTGCATCGAGGCCGCAATCGTCGCCGTGACCTGCACGATGCGACTGTCGAGCGCGCGGGCATAGGCGTCGATCTCGCGCAGCGTCTCGATCTTTACCGGGAATCCGGCATCCAGTAGCGGGTCGTGATCATCGTAGAGCCGTCGGTTGGTCGCCTGCGGCGGCAGCGCCAGCGTGCCGCCGCCATCGCCGACGGCCAGCCGCGCCGTTTCCACCGCCCGCTTCAACGCGGGCTCCGAGATATCGGTCGAATGTGCATAGCCCGCGGTTTCCCCGCGGACCGCGCGCAGCCCGAATCCCTCCGAGGCGTCGTAGCTCGCAGTCCTGATCCGGCCGTCATCGAGGGTCAGAACCTCGGACCGCCGCCGCTCCAGAAACAGTTCTCCGTCATCGGCGCCAGCGACAGCGTCGCGCAACAAGGACAGCGCGCGATCCTGATCCAGGGCGGTTTCAAAGGGGCGAAAGCGGTCTGCGGACATGGTCTACCTCGGTTCGGGGCGATGCAAATCGCCAAAAGCGGCCGTTTGCCGCAATGGATTTGCTTGTTTACGGGCTACTAATATGGTTTCACACGGCCCAGACACAACGGGGATTCCGTCTGGCTGGCCAAAGGGGCGGCAACGGGGTATCCCGCGCCGATAGTCGAACAGGAAGTGAAAATGCGCGCAACCACCATTCTTTCGGCCCTTTGGGCCAGCATCGGGGCAATATTCGCGGCAACCGCCGGCTTTGCTCAGGACGGGCTGGAAGGCCTTGAAGTCATCGGCAAGCCGGTCGACGGCGGACTCGGCTTTCAGCCGGCGGTGACCGAACTGGCTCGCGACATCCATTGGCTCGATGGTGTCATCAACATCATCATCGGCTTGATCGTTGCCTTCGTCGTGCTGCTTCTGGCGATCGTGGTCCTGCGCTACAACAGCCGCTCGAACCCGACGCCGGCGCGGTTTACCCACAACACGCCGGTCGAGGTGACCTGGACCATCGTGCCGATCATCATCCTGGTCTTCATCGGCGCGTTCTCGCTGCCGATCCTGTTCAAGCAGCAGGAAATCCCGGAAGCCGACATTGTCATCAAGGCCACCGGCAACCAGTGGTACTGGACCTACGAATACCCTGACAGCGAATTCAGCTTCGACAGCTTCATGCTGGCCCGAGAAGAGCTTGAGGAAAACGGCTACAGCCAAGACGAATACCTGCTTGCCACCGACACCGCCGTCGTGGTGCCGGTCGACAAGACCATCGTCATGCAGGTTACCGGTTCGGACGTGATTCATGCCTGGGCGATGCCGGCTTTCGGCGTCAAGCAGGACGGCGTTCCCGGACGTCTGGCACAGCTCTGGTTCAGGGCCGAGCAGGAAGGTGTCTATTTCGGCCAATGCTCCGAGCTTTGCGGCAAGGACCACGCCTATATGCCGATCACCGTGAAAGTCGTCAGCCAGCAAGCCTATGACCAATGGCTGCAAGGCGCGATTGCCGAATATGCGGGCGTTCCCGCGGCGGTGACTGTGGCCTCGAACGATTGAGATCGGGTGCCGCGCCATATCGGCGCGGACTCAAGCCAAGGCTGGATGAATGACCGATACAAGCGTCCTTGACCAAGAGAATGAGGCGGGCTTCGGCGATTATGTCGCGCTGTTGAAGCCGCGCGTCATGTCGCTTGTCGTCTTCACGGCCCTGGTCGGGCTGTTGGTGGCGCCGGTCGATGTGCATCCCGTCATCGGCTTCGCCGCGATTCTCTTCATCGCCATCGGCGCCGGCGCCTCTGGCGCGCTGAACATGTGGTATGACGCCGATATCGACCGGGTGATGAACCGCACCAAGGGCCGCCCGGTGCCGTCCGGCAAAGTTGCTGCGGAAGAGGCGTTTGCCATCGGCATCGCCTTGTCGGGCATGGCGGTGGTGATGCTGGCGCTGGCCGCGAACATCCTTGCCGCGGGACTGCTTGCCTTCACGATCTTCTTCTATGCCGTCGTCTACACGATGTGGCTCAAGCGCTGGACGCCGCAGAACATCGTCATCGGCGGCGCCGCCGGGGCGTTCCCGCCGATGATCGGCTGGGCCGCAGCCACGGGCGGCGTTTCGGTCGAAAGCGCGCTGATGTTCGCGCTGATCTTCATGTGGACGCCGCCGCATTTCTGGGCGCTGGCCCTGTTCATGAAGGATGATTATTCCAACGCCGGCGTGCCGATGCTGACGGTGACGCATGGCCGCCGCGTCACCCGCAACCATATCCTTGCCTACACGATCCTGCTGGCCCCGGTGGCCCTGGGTCTTGGCATGACCTCGATCGGCGGTCCGGTCTACCTGGTCGCGGCCCTGGTGATGAATCTCTGGTTCCTCAAGGGCGCGCTCGAGATCCAGCGCCGGCCCGAGGCTCAGGTCGAGGCCGATGGCTACAGGACCGAGAAGGCGTTTTTCCGCTTCTCGCTCTATTACCTCTTCCTGCATTTTGGCATGCTGCTGGTCGAGGCTACCTTGCGCGGCTTCGGGATCGGAGGCTGGTGATGGGGCTGGCAAAGGAACATGAACTGCACAACCGCCGCCGCGGCCGCAACCTGGGCGTGGGGCTGGCGCTTGTGGGACTCGTGGCGCTGTTCTTCGGCCTGACCGTGGTCAAGGTCAAGGTGCTCGACCCGCAGATCGCCGCGCGCGAGGCCAGCCAATGAGACTCAGCGGCAAATACCGGACCCTCGGCCAGACCGTCGGGGTGGTGCTGGTCATGGGCTCTCTCGCCTGGGCCTCGGTGCCGTTTTACGACTGGTTCTGCCGGGTCACCGGATTTGGCGGCGTGACGGGCGTCGCCGATGCCGGTTCGGACGAGATCCTGGACCGCACCATCATGATCCGCTTCGATGCCAATGTCGAACGCGGCATGCCTTGGGTGTTCAAGCCCCTGGTGCGAGAGATGGAGCTGAAGATCGGCGAATCCGGTCTGGCCTTCTACGAGGCTACGAACCCAACCGACCGGCCTATCGCCGGAACCGCCAGCTTCAACGTCACCCCCTATGAGGCGGGCGGCTTTTTCACCAAAATCGACTGTTTCTGCTTCGAAGAGCAGGTCCTGCAGCCCGGTGAGACGGTGCAGATGCCTGTCACCTTCTTCGTCGATCCCGAAATCACCCGTGATCGTGATGCAAAGTTTGTAAATTACATCACGCTGTCCTACACATTCCACGAAACCGACCTACCCGAAGACTTCGCCGATCTGGCCGCTTCGGAACAGTCCAACTAAAGCCCGCACGAGGGATTGCACATGGCGCACGAAAAGAACCACGACTACCACATTCTGCACCCGTCCATCTGGCCGTTTCTCGGGGCTGTCTCGGCCTTGGTCATGCTCTTCGGGCTGGTCCTGTGGTTTCATGACGTGACCCCCTTCGTGGCTCTGATCGGCCTCGCGGGTGTGCTTTACACGATGTACGCCTGGTGGTCCGAGGTGGTCCATGAGGCGCATGAGGGCGATCACACGCCGGTCGTGATGATCGGGCTGCGCTACGGCATGCTGATGTTCATCATGTCCGAAGTGATGTTCTTCGCCGCCTGGTTCTGGAGCTTCTTCAAGCACGCGATGTACCCGATGGGGCCCGAAAGCCCGATGGTCGATGGCCAGTGGCCGCCTGCGGGGATCGAAACCTTCGACCCCTGGCATCTGCCGCTGATCAACACGCTGATCCTGCTCTGCTCTGGCGCGGCAGCCACCTGGGCGCACCATGCCATCGCGCATGACAACAACCGCAAGGACCTGATCAACGGTCTGGCGCTGGCGGTGATTCTGGGCATCCTGTTCACCTTGCTGCAGGCCTACGAATACAACCACGCCGCCTTCGGGTTCTCGGGCAACATCTATGGCGCCAACTTCTTCATGGCGACCGGCTTTCACGGCTTCCATGTGATCATCGGCACGATCTTCCTGGGCGTCTGCCTGATCCGGGCGATCAAGGGCCACTTCACGCCCGAACACCATCTCGGCTTCGAGGCCGCAGCCTGGTACTGGCATTTCGTCGACGTTGTCTGGCTGTTCCTCTTCGCCGCCGTCTACGTCTGGGGTGCCTGACCGGGCTTCGCCTTCGGCGAGGATATTTGTAGGACAAAGAAGCAGGGCGCGGGGCCATTCCTCGCGCCTTTCGCTTGGAGGCGACGAATGACGCGCGCAATGATTGCGCCCTTGCTGTTTGGCCTGATCGGGGCAGCCGTGCTGATCTCGCTGGGTGTCTGGCAGGTGCAGCGGCTGGGGTGGAAAGAGGGCATCCTGGCCGAGATCGAGGCACGGATCGGCGCCGATCCCGTGGCCATGCCCGCGGCCCCCTCGCCAGAGACCGACCGCTACAGGCCGGTCGAGGCAACCGGCAGGCTGGGCGAGGAAGAGGTGCATGTGTTGGTCAGCCGCAAGCAGATCGGCGCCGGCTACCGGGTCATCACCGCGCTGGATACCGGCGGCCGCCGGTACCTTCTGGATCGCGGTTTCGTGCGCGCCGAGGACAAGGACGCGCCGCGCGCGCTGCACGATGTGACCGTCATCGGCAACCTGCACTGGCCCGACGACCGGACCGGATCGACGCCCGCCAATGACATGGGCGGCAACATCTGGTTCGCTCGCGATATCGACGATCTTGCCCGGCGGCTCGATACCGAACCGGTCCTGATCGTCGCCCGATCCGATACAGGCGACGGGATCGAGCCGCTGCCGGTCGGCACCGAAGGCGTCCCCAACGACCATCTTCATTATGCGATCACCTGGTTTTCGCTGGCTGCGATCTGGTTGGGGATGACAGCCTATCTCTGCTGGCGTATCAAGCGCCAGCCTGGTGAAGGCAGGGGGATCTAATGCGCTACATCTCGACACGCGGTCAGGCCCCGGTGCTGACCTTCGAAGAGGCGATGCTGACCGGCCTCGCCCGTGATGGCGGGCTTTACGTGCCCGAAAGCATCCCGACGATGAGCCCCGTGGACATTTTCGCACTGGCCGGCCAGTCCTACGAAGAGATCGCGCACCGGGTGATGGCCCCCTTCGTCGGGGACAGCTTCTCGGATGCAGATTTCACCGCCTGTATCGCCCGCGCCTATCAGAGCTTCGGCCACGATGCCCGCGCACCCCTGGTTCAGCTTGGGCCGAACCACTTCCTGCTCGAACTTTTTCACGGCCCGACGCTGGCCTTCAAGGATTTCGCGATGCAGCTGATCGGCCAGCTGTTCGAGACCGCGCTGAAGCGGCGCGGCGAGCGGGTGACGATCGTCGGCGCCACCTCGGGCGACACCGGATCGGCCGCGATCGAGGCCTTTCGCGGCCTTGATGCCGTCGACGTCTTCATCCTGTTTCCGCAGGGCCGGGTCAGCGAGGTCCAGCGCCGGCAGATGACAACGCCCGCCGAGGCAAATGTCCACGCCTTCGCGCTTGCCGGCGATTTCGACGATTGCCAGGCCAAGCTCAAGGGCATGTTCAACGATTTCGCGTTTCGCGACGAGGTGCGGCTGGCTGGCGTGAACTCGATCAACTGGGCGCGGGTGCTGGCGCAGGTGGTGTATTACTTCTCCGCCGCCGTGTCCCTGGGCGCACCGCACCGCCCGGTCAGCTTCACCGTGCCGACGGGGAATTTCGGCGACATCTTCGCGGGCTATATCGCCCGCCGGATGGGCCTGCCGATCGAAAGACTGGTGGTGGCGACGAACCAGAACGACATCCTGCACCGCACGCTGACCAGCGGTGCCTACACGACCAGTGGCGTGACCCCCTCGATCAGCCCGTCGATGGATATCCAGGTCTCGTCGAATTTCGAACGCGCGCTCTTCGATGCCTATGGCCGCGACGGCGCGGCGGTGGCGCAGCTGATGGAAGAGCTGAAATCGGCAGGCGGATTCAAGGTCAGCCAGGGCGCGCTGCAAACCTTGCGCGAAACCTTCGCCGCGGGACGCGTTTCGGAAGACGAAACCAGCGCCACGATCCGCACGATGCACGAACGGACCGGCGAAATTCTCTGCCCGCATACCGCTGTCGGCGTGAAGGTGGCCGAGGACCATCTCGGGTCCACCCCGATGATCACCCTTGCCACCGCCCACCCCGCCAAATTCCCCGATGCGGTCGAGGCCGCGACCGGCATCCGTCCGCCCCTTCCAAATCGGATGGCGGACCTCTATCTACGACCCGAGCGTGTGACAGAGGTCGCCAATGACCTCGCCAGCCTCGAAACCCTGATCAAGGAGCGCCGCCAGCGTTGACTGTCCAACTACATACCCTGCCCAACGGCTTCCGCATCGTGACCGAGCATATGCCGGGCCTCGAATCCGCCTCGATCGGCATCTGGATCGATGCCGGCGGCCGCCACGAGCGGCTGGAACAGAACGGTATCGCGCATTTTCTGGAACATATGGCGTTCAAGGGCACCAAGCGCCGGACCGCGTTGCAGATCGCCGAGGAGATCGAGGATGTCGGCGGCTACATCAATGCCTATACCAGTCGTGAACTGACGGCGTTCTACGCGCGCGTCCTCAGGGCCGATGTGCCGCTGGCACTCGACGTGATCGCCGATATCCTGCTGAACCCGGTTTTCGATCCGGCCGAGATCGAGAACGAGCGCGGCGTGATCCTGCAGGAAATCGGTCAGGCGCTGGACACCCCCGATGATGTGATCTTCGACTGGCTGCAGGAAAGCGCCTATCCCGAACAGGCGCTTGGCCGCACCATTCTTGGACCCAGCGAGCGGGTGTCGAGCTTCGTGCGCCCGGACCTGTCGGACTTCGTTGCCGAACATTACGGGCCAGAGCGGATGATCCTGTCGGCAGCGGGCGTGGTCGACCATGACGCCATCGTGCGCACAGCCGAGGCGCTGTTTGGCCATCTCGCGCCGCAGCCCGCCTATATCCAGACCGATGCGCGGTTTCAAAGCGGCGAACGGCACGAGGTCAAGACTCTGGAACAGGTGCATTTCGCGCTTGGCTTCGAAGGACCAGGCTATCGCGACGATGCGATCTACACCGCGCAGATCTTCTCGACGGCCTTTGGCGGCGGCATGTCCTCTCGGCTGTTCCAGGAGATCCGGGAAAGGCGCGGCCTCTGCTACACGATCTACGCCCAGACCGGTGCCTATGCCGAAACCGGCATGACCACCATCTATGCCGGAACCAGCGCCGAGGAGATCGGCGAACTGGCCGCGATCACCATGGACGAGCTGAAGCGCAGCGCCGACGACATGAGCCCGGCCGAGGTGGCGCGGGCGCGGGCGCAGATGAAGGCCGGTCTGCTGATGGGGCTGGAAAGCCCGTCATCGCGGGCCGAGCGTCTGGCGCGGATGGTCTCGATCTGGGGCAGGGTGCCGGACCTCGAGGAAACCATCAGCCGGATCGACGCCGTCACGACCGGCGATGTGCGCGATTTCGCGGTGCAGATGATGCAGGGCGGCGCGGCGCTGGCGCTGTACGGACCGGTCGAAAACGCGCCGCGCCTCGGCGATCTGCGCGAAAGGCTCGCCGCCTGATGCTGTCACGGCGCCGTAAAGTTCGGATCGAAACCGAGCGGATGGCGCTGCGCCCGCCCCAGCATTCCGATTACCGGCAATGGTCGTCGCTGCGCCGCGACAGCGCCGATTTCCTGAAGCCGTGGGAACCGACCTGGGCCGACGATCACCTGTCGCGCAAGGGCTTCACCAACCGCGTCTACTGGGCGCAGCGCTCGATCGCCGGCGGCAGCGCGCTACCGCTCTTCCTGATCCGCCGCAAGGATGACGCGCTATTGGGCGCCATCACGATTGACAATATCCGCCGCGGACCCAGCCAGGCCGCCACCTGCGGCTACTGGATCGGCCAGCCCTTCGCGCGCCACGGGTACATGCGCGAGGCGCTGCTGGCGGTCGTGCATTACGGCTTCTCCACGCTTGATCTCAGCCGCATCGAAAGTGCCTGCCTGCCTGAAAACCTGGCCTCGCGCGGGGTGCTGGAAAAGTGCGGCTACAAGTACGAAGGCGTCGCGCAAAGCTACCTGCAGATCAACGGCCGTTGGCGCAACCACGTGCTTTACGCCAATCTGCGCGGTGACCGGCGCGGCAAGTCCGATATCGGCTGAGCGCCCCGTTCCGGTCACCTCGGAAATGCCTCCGGCGGGGATATTTGGAGGAAAAAGAAGACGCCGGATCCAGTTATCATTTGTCGATAAATATCCCCGCCGGAGGCTCCGCGCTCATCGCGCGCACCGGACAGTGACAAATCGCGCCGACGCCCTATCCTTGGTTCAAGGAGGAGTTCCGATGTTGCGCCTGATCCTGATCCTGTTGCTGATCGCCCCCGCCGCGTCCGCCCAGGACCGCCGGCCCAGCCATTGCATAGCGCTCGCCGATGCCGCGCCCGGCATCGAGTTCGTCCATCGCGCCGCCTACACCGATCCGGTGCCGCAATATTCCGTCCGCATCTCCTATCTCGACCACTCG
>JAGXFH010000085.1 GCA_024637315.1 Brevirhabdus sp. | reverse complement strand
GATTGTGTTGAAAAACTCCGGTTTTGGGCCCGAATGACGAAATTTTTCGCCATACAGGCCGATCTTTTGGTTTTAGCGAGGGGTTCGGCCAAGTTTGCGTTTCTTCGCTCATGTGCAAGCTCTGATGGTCTCACGAACAATCCTATCCAACTTCCTCGTTTCATCGGGTTTTGCCGGAAAATCGGGATTCTCAAATTTCAGAGTTTTTCAACAGAATACGGACAAAGCGGAAGTTGGATTGTCATAGGCCAATGAGCCATTCTGGCAGGATTTATCAATCATTAGGCATCCCACTCGGATTGCCCCGAACTCTCGTTGCTTGCCTTACTCATTTGTGGGCAGCAATCGCATTGCTAAACTTAACTCGGCACATTTGGCAGAGCGACTCCATGACCAAACTCACCGCGCTGAACCGCATTAGAATTGGCAACCACCTAAATAACCATTGCGACGAATCTGCCTAAGGCCTTAACGTGTCAAGCCGACCCCAATACTTGGGGCCAGCTTGCTTCAATGCTAATAATAGACCTAACGGGAGTTCAGAATAATGAAAAAGTTAACCAAAGTTTCCGGGGCAGTGTTGATCGCGCTGCTTGCAACGACACCTGTACTTGCCAATAATGCTTCACATAAGGGGCACCACAACGGTGGTGGTAATGCCAGTAGCCAAGGGGTAACTTCTTCGGACGGTCATTCACAAGGTGTTGGCACAGCTGACTGCTCCTGCGGACACTAGTGTGTAGCCGGTAAAGTAATCCGCCCTTTCTGCCAAAATGCACCTGCCGCAGCATCGGTCTGTAATGGGATGTACCGGCTGCTTCACCCAGCAGGTTAGGCTTGGCCTATACTGTATATAGGAGAAGTAGCATGGCGAAGAATGATTTTGATGAGCTGATGTCGGTTGGCGTTGATATCGGCAAAGATGTTTTTCACTTGGTTGGTTTGGGCTCAGAGCCGCCATTGGTCAGATTCTAGCCGACCGGACCGATCCGGTACACCCGCCCCCGATCCTCCTCCTTCAGCGAGGTCACGATCAACCCGAGCCTCTTGCCCAAAGCGCCCGACATGGCCCCGCGCGCGGTGTAAGCCTGCCAGCCGGTCGCTGCCATGATCGCCTCCATCGTGGCACCTTCGGGGGCTTGCAGCAGCGCGATCAGCAGCGCCTGCTTGGTCCCGGCGCGCGGGGTCGAAGGCTTGAGCGCGGGCGTTTCAGCCGCGTGTTTGCGGATCGCTGCAATGGTCTGCGCCACCACCGGTTCGATACCAATAGCGAGCAGACCTGCTTCGGCGACCACCAGCGTGGTGCCGTGACCGTCGCCGGCCTCGCGCCAGAGCGGCTCGCCCCGGCGCAGGTTGGCGTCGACCTCCTGCAGCCAGCCGTGTTCGATCATCCTGGTAACGGTCATCTTCGCAGCCGCACCGTGCAGCCCCTTGGGCAGCGGCAGGACGAGGTTGCCCGGGCGCCGGGCTCCGGCGCTGAGGATGATGGTCTGGGTTTCGGTGAGTTTGCTCATCATGGGCTCCGTCTTTCGGTGGCGCGGCGGGTGGTCATGGCGGGATCTCCCGGGGTGAGTTGCATCGTTCTGGTACAAATCGTTCTGGTACAATCAGATTCGCTCTGTCGCGGAGTGCACTCAACTGAATAACAAGCAATATCATTGCTTTAAATTAGCCGGACAGCGCCATGCAGGGGATGAGCGAGCGCGAGTATTCCGCGCATTCCGGCCTGTCGCGCGGCGCCATTCAGAAAGCCCGCAAGGCCGGCCGGCTGGTGGTTTACGGCGATGGGTCGATCAATGCGGCGGCCTCGGATGTGCGCCGCGCGGAGATGACGGATCCCGATCAGCAGCGGCGCAGCACCGGCGGCGAAACCACTTTCAGCGGCCCGGCAGACAGTTCGTCCTACCTCAAGGCCCGCACCGCGCTGACCGTCTATCAGGCGCAGGAACGTCAGCTGGCGATCCAGAAGCGAAAGGGTGCGCTGGTGGATCGCGCCCGGGCTGAGGCGCTGGTGTTCCGGCTGGCCCGGCAGGAACGCGATGTCTGGGTGACCTGGCCCAGCAGGGTGGCGGCATTGATGGCCGCAGAGGTGGCAACGGAGGTGGAAAAGCAATCCGGCAAACCGGTGCGACCGGTAATCATCGAGGCCGCGATCCTGCAGAGGGTGCTGGAAACCCATGTCAGAGCGCAACTCGACGCCCTTGCCGATCTCCGGGTCAACCTCGGGTGACGATGGCGATCTGACCGAAGTCCAACTGACGGAAGGACTCGACCTCGGATTTGACGGTGCCGAGGATGTGCTGCGCGTCTGGCGTCGCGGGATGCGGCCCGACCCGGACCTGACGGTGTCGGAATGGGCCGATCAGCACCGCAAGCTGTCGTCGCGGGCCTCGGCCGAGCCAGGACAATATCGCACCGCGCGCACGCCCTACCTGCGCGAGATCATGGATGCGCTCTCGCCGCGCCACCCGGCGCAGCGGATCAGCTTCATGAAAGCGGCGC
Source organism: Brevirhabdus sp. (assembly GCA_024637315.1). Taxonomy (GTDB): domain Bacteria; phylum Pseudomonadota; class Alphaproteobacteria; order Rhodobacterales; family Rhodobacteraceae; genus JAHEAO01. The sequence continues at coordinate 9,964 of JAGXFH010000085.1, read as the reverse complement.
AGGTGGGTGCGACCGAAGCGGGCAACAACTGGATTGGCTTCGTCATCCACCACGCGCCGGGTCCGATGCTGGCGGTGCTGCCGACAGTGGAGATGGCCAAGCGCAGCTCGCGCGGGCGGCTCGATCCGCTGATTGCCGAAAGCCCGGCGCTGCGCGAACGGGTCAGTCCGGCCCGGTCGCGGGACGCAGGAAATTCGATGTTGTCCAAGGAGTTCCCCGGCGGCATTCTGGTGCTGACCGGCGCCAACTCCGCCAGCGGCCTGCGCTCGATGCCCGCGCGCTATATCTTTCTCGACGAGGTCGATGCCTATCCCGCCTCGGCCGACGAAGAAGGCGATCCGGTCACTTTGGCCGAAGCACGGACCACCACCTTCTCGCATCGTCGCAAGGTATTCATGGTCTCGACCCCCGACGATTCGGGGGTTGAGCCGGATCGAACGTGAATACGAGGCCAGCGACCAGCGGCGCTATTTCGTGGCCTGCCCGCATTGCGGAACAATGCAATGGCTGCAGTTCGAGCGGCTGCGCTGGGACAAGGGCCGCCCCGACACCGCGGCTTACCATTGCGAAGGCTGCGAAAGGCCCATCGCCGAGCATCACAAGACGCAGATGCTGGAACAGGGTGAATGGCGGCCGACGGCGGTCTCGGCCGATCCGCATTCGATCGGCTTCCACCTCTCGGCGCTCTATTCGCCGCTAGGCTGGAAAAGCTGGGCGCAGATCGCGCGGGACTGGCTGGCGGCCCAAGGCTCCGAAGAGATGCTGCGCGCGGCGCGCAACACGCTGCTGGGCGAGACTTGGGTCGAGTCTGGCGATGCGCCGGAATGGCAGCGGCTCGCGGAACGGCGCGAAAATTATGCTGGCGCGCTGATCCCCGAAGGCGGGCTCTTTCTCACCGCCGGCGTCGATGTGCAGAAGGACCGCATCGAGATCGATGTCTGGGCCTGGGGCCGGGGCCTGGAAAGCTGGCTCGTCGATCACTTGCGTCTTGAGGGTGGCCCGGATGATCCGGCCTGCTGGGACAAGCTGACCGCGCTGCTTGGACAGACGTGGGTCCATGCCAATGGCGCGGTGATGATGATCGCCAAGCTTGCGATCGACACCGGCTATGAGGCGGCAGCGGTTTACGCATGGTCGCGGAAACAGGGCTTTGATCAGGTGTCTCCCGTCAAAGGGCTGGAAGGCTTCAACCGCGCAACGCCGGTGTCGGGACCGACCTTTGTCGATGCCACGATCGGCGGCAGACGGTTGCGGCGCGGCGCGCGGCTGTGGTCGATCGCCACTGCAACCTTCAAGACCGAGACCTACCGCTTCCTGCGGCTGGAACGCCCCAGTGACGAAGACCGCAGCCTGGGCGTCTGCGATGCCCCCGGTACCATGCACCTGCCCGACTGGATCGACACCGAATGGCTGAAACAGCTGGTGGCCGAGCAGCTGGTCACGGTCCGCAACAAGCGCGGCTATGCCCATCCCGAATGGCAAAAGATGCGCGAGAGGAACGAAGCACTGGACTGCCGCGTCTATGCCCGCGCGGCGGCGTGGATCCTCGGTGCGGATCGCTGGGACGAGGCAACCTGGCGCAGGCTCAAGGCGCAGGCCGGGGTCGAGACCAAGCCACAGATGCCAGCGCCAGCAGCCATGGTGGCAGACGCACCAACGGTGGCGAAAGCCGGAACACCGACCACGCCGCGCCGCAAGCGCCGGGCCTACACGCCGAACTTCATGAGGGACTGAGATGGATCTGGAACGGATGCGCGCACTTTTGGCCGCCCTGCAGGAGGCGCGTTACGCCGGCGTCCGCTCGGTCAGTTATGATGGCAAGAGCGTCACCTATGGCTCGGATGCGGAACTGGCGAATGCGATCAGCGATCTGGAGGCCCGGATCGCCGCCGCCTCGGGCACGCCCCGCCGTCGGCGTTGGGGCACCGTCGCCTCGAAGGGCCTGTGATCGATGGCCTTTGAAGCTTTCCGCCAGCGGCTCGGCAGCATCATCGGCGGGTTTGATGCGGCGCAAGCCCACCGGCGACTGCGCGGGTTTCGGGCGTCACGCGCTCATGTGAACACGCTGATCGCCACGTCTGGCGACACGATCACCGCCCGCGCCCGCTGGCTGGTCAGGAACAATGGCTATGCGGCGAATGCGGTGGAATCCTTTGCCAGCAATGTCGTCGGCGATGGCATCAAACCATCGAGTTCAATTGCCGATGCCGATCTGAAGGAAGAGCTGCAGACGCTGTGGCTGGCCTGGACGGATGATGCCGACGCAGAGGGACTGACGGATTTCTACGGGCTGCAGCGCCGGGCCGCCCGCGAAGTGTTTCTCTCGGGCGAAGTGTTCATCCGGATCCGGACACGCCGGGCGGAAGACGGCCTGACGGTGCCGTTGCAATTGCAGATGCTGCCATCCGAAATGCTGCCGCTCGACACGAACCGTGAACTGAACGGCGCTGGGCTGATCCGCCAGGGCATCGAATTCGATGACATCGGCCGCCGCACCGCCTATCACTTCCTGCGCCGCCATCCCGGCGACATGACCGATCCGGGGCTGGTCGGTGAAACCGTCCGCGTCCCAGCTTCCGAGGTGATCCACGTCCTCGACCCGGTCGAGGCGGGGCAATTGCGCGGCGTGTCGCGTTTCGCGGCCGCCATCGTGAAGCTGTTCACCCTCGATCTCTACGACGACGCCGAACTGGAGCGGAAGAAGATCGCGGCGATGTTCGCGATGTTCATCACCTCGCCTGCGCCGGAAACCCCGCTGGAACCGACAGAGGAGGATCTGGAGGTCGAACCCGGCCAGGTCGTGCGGCTCGATCCCGGTGAGGATGTCTCCACCCCGGCAACGCCAGACTCGGGCGGCACCTATGAGCCGTTCCAATACCGGACGTTGCTGCAGATCTCGGCAGCACTTGGCATTCCCTACGGCTATCTGACGGGTGATACCGCCAAGGGCAATTTCTCCAACACCCGCATCTCGCTTCTGGAATTCCGCCGTCGCATTTCGGCGTGGCAGCATGGCGTGCTGGTGTTCCAGCTCTGCCGCGCGGTCTGGTCCCGCTGGCTGGATGTGGCCGTGCTGTCGGGTGCGATTGACCTGCCCGGCTATGACAGCCAGCGCCGCCAATATCAGACCTGCGCCTGGCTGCCGACGAAATGGGACTGGGTCGACCCGATGAAGGATGCCTCGGCCGAGATCGTCCAGATCGAAGCGGGGTTGAAATCCCGCACCCAAGCGATCTCCGAGCGCGGCTATGACGCCGAACAAGTGGATCGCGAAATCGCCGCCGAGCGCAAATGCGAACGCGCGCTGGGCCTCGATTTCCGCCGTCCCGGATCCCCGGCGCAGGGGCCGGGCGCGGCAAAGGGCGATGAGCATGCGGATCAGCGCGACACTGCCGGAGATGACGAGGCGCACGACACTAACGACAAGCCAGACGCCAAGGATGAACAGTGATGCATCACGCACAGATCGCCCAGCGTGCTTTCAACACCCCGCTGATGGTGGAACCCGCCAAGGCGCTGGCTTTCCTGTCGGGGCTGGGCCCACGGATCACCGGCCAGGAAATCACCTTCGAGGGAGTCGATCTGCCCGCAGGTGATGTTGAACGCGCCGATTTGTCCGCCCGCGCCTCGCTCTTTGGCAATGACCTCGCCCAGCGCCACCAGCAAGGCGGCACCCAGCCCTACGCCCTGATCGACGGCATTGCGGTGATCGGGATCGCGGGCACGCTGGTACATCGCGGCGCCTGGATCGGCCAATCCTCGGGCCTGACTTCCTATGAGGGTATCGCCGCCCAGCTGCAGGCGGCACTGGGCGACCCTGCCGTGCGCGGCATCGCGCTCGACATCGACAGCTTCGGCGGCGAGGTGGCCGGGGCCTTCGATCTGGCAGATCGGATCCGGGCTGCGCGGGCGCACAAGCCGGTTCATGCTTTCGTGTCCGAACATGCGCTGTCCGCAGGCTACGTCCTGGCATCTCAGGCCGACCGGATCATCCTGCCCCGCACGGGTGCTGTCGGCAGCATCGGCGTGGTGGCGCTGCACGCCGACATGAGTGGCGCGCTCGACCAGAAAGGCGTCGCGGTCACACTGATCCATGCAGGTGCGCACAAGGTCGACGCCAATCCCTACCAGCCGCTGCCCGAGGCGGTGCGCGACCAGATGCAGCGCGAGCTGGAGGTCGTGCGCTTCCTCTTTGCGGAAACCGTCGCCGCCGGTCGCGGGGACCGTCTGACCCATGCCGCAGCACTTGCCACTGAAGCGGCAGTGTTCCGCGGTGCTCATGCCATCGCCGCCGGTCTTGCCGATGATCTCGCTGATCCCGTCACCGCCTTCCGCGCTTTCGCCGCCGCGACGCACAGCACCAGTCCCACCAGCAGAAAGGATCCCATGATGACCACCACGCCCACCGAAACCCCGAACCCGGTTCCAGTTGTCACCCCTGTTGTCACCCCTCCCGCCGCGGCGGCCGCTCCGACGGCGCCCGAGCCGCCCATCGCCGTTCCGACGCCCGACGCGGCCACCATGACCGTCGACGCGGTTCGGGCCGAGGCCGCCGAGGTAACGCAGGTCTGCGCACAGGCGGCCCGGCTCGGCGTGGCCATCGACGCCGCCGATGCCGTCACCCGGGGTCTGAAGCCTGAAGCCCTGCGCGCCCGGGTGCTGGCCGATCTAGCGGCGCGCAGCGATGCCGCCGGCATCATCGCCACCGCTCCGGCCGCTGCCCCCCCGAAAGACAGCCCGATCATCGACGCCGCCAGAAAGGCCGCGTCCGACGCAAAGCGCTGATCGTCCATCGCTGAACCCTGCAACCCGGAGACAAAACCATGACCGTCCTCACCCAACCGCCCAGCATCGGCGATGTCCTCAAATTTGAGGTCAACCCGAACTACACCCGCGAGGTGGTCACCCTGCTGGCAGGCATGCCCTACCCGGTCGGCGCCGTGCTGGGCAGGATCGCCGCCAGTGGCAAATACACCCTCGCCACGGCCAGCGGCACCGATGGCGCCGAGACCGCCATTGCCGTGTTGCTCCATGCCGTCGATGCGACGCTCGCCGATGCCACCGGCATCGCCCTGGCCCGCGGCCCCGCCATCGTCTCCCGCGCGGGCCTGGCTTTTGACGCCAGCGTCGATGACGACGCCAAGATCACCGCCAAGCTCGGTCAGCTTGCCGCTGTCAGCATCATCCCGCGCGACGGCGTCTGACACCGAGCGTCACCACCCTTTCCCTCAGAGCCCCGGAGCACCCCATGACACTCGTCCGCAATCCCTTTGACGCTGGCGGTTATTCGCTGGCCGAAATGACCCAGGCCATCAATATCCTGCCCAACCTCTACACCCGCCTCGGCCAGATCGGCCTCTTCCGATTTGAAGGCGTCAGCCAGCGCTCGGTGATCATCGAGCAGCACGAGGGTATCCTCAGCCTGCTGCCGTCGGTCCCCCTCGGTGGCCCCGCCACCGTCGGCACCCGTGAGGGTCGCTCCATGCGCTCCTTCGCCCTGCCGTGGATCCCGCATGACGATGTGATCCTCCCCGGTGACATTCAGGGCGCCCCGGCGCTGGGCGTATTCGACGCGGCCGATCCGCTGGTCGAGGTGATGAACCGCAAGCTCATGCTGATGCGCCGCAAGCACGCCCAGACCCGCGAATACATGGAGATGAACGCGCTCCGCGGCATCGTGAAGGATGGCGCGGGGACCACGCTCTACAACTACTTCACCGAGTTCGGTCTGGCGCAGCTCTCGGTCGACTTCCTGCTCGGCACCGCCGGCACCAATGTGCAGGGCAAGGTCCGCGAGGTCCTGCGCGCGGTGGAAGACAACCTGCTGGGCGAGGCGATGTCCTCGGTCCATGCGCTGGTCAGCCGGGAATTCTTCGACAAGCTGATCGCGCATCCCAAAACCGAAGAGGCCTATAAGTTCTATGCCGCCACCGGCGCCCAGCCCCTGCGCGAGGATGTGCGCCGCAACTTCCCCTTCGCAGGCATCCTGTTCGAGGAATACGCCGGCACCGTCACGCTCTCGACCAGGACGACCGAACGGCTGGTGCCAGCGAACGAAGGCATCGCCTTCCCTCTGGGCACGATGGATACCTTCACCACCTATGGCGGCCCGGCCAACCTTCTGGAGACTGCCAACACCATCGGCCTGCCGCTCTATGCGCGCCAGCATCTGGATGAAAAAGGCCGCTGGATTGATCTCATGACCGAGGCTTCGATCCTGCCGGTCAACAAGCGGCCGCGCATCGCGATCCGCCTGCACAGCTCGAACTGACGGGCGCGCTTTGATCGTCTTTGCCGCCGCCTTGGACCGCATCTATGCCAATCCGTCCATGGCGGTGGCCGCACTCTGGATCTCTGCCAGCACGTCGGAAGAGCGCCCGATCCGCGTGATCCGCCGCGCCCCGGATCGCATCACCGAGTTCGGCGCGGCCCGGTTTGTGAGCGACACCGGTGTCGTCGATGTGCGGATCGCCGACCTGCCTGATCCCCGGCCAGGCGATCTGATCGTGATCGGGGCTGACAGCTTCATCATCCAGGGCGAGCCCACGCGTGACCGCGAGCGGCTGATCTGGACGCTGGATCTGCGACCGTCATGAAGCTGAAACTCGACATCCGCCCTGACATCGCCACCCTGATGCAGGCGGAAATCGCCGCCGGTGAAAAGGCTGTCTCGGCCGCGATGCGTGAGGCCGGCGCCTCCCTGAAATCCGCCTGGCGCGCGCAGATCACCGGTGCGGGCCTTGGCACAAGACTTGGCAACAGCATTCGGCTTGCCACATACCCCACGGCGAGTGACAGCCTGAATGCGGCCGCCCTCGTCTGGTCCAATGCCCCGGTGATCATCGGCGCGCATGACACCGGCCCGCTGATCCGCTCCAGGAACGGCTTCTGGCTGGCGATCCCCACCCCGGCTGCTGGGAAAAGCACCAAGGGCGGCCGCATCACTCCGGGCGAATGGGAACGCCGCACCGGCCTGCGCCTGAGGTATGTCTTTCGGCGTCGGGGGCCGAGCCTGCTGGTGGCGGAGGGGCGGTTAAGCTCGAAAGGGCGCGCTGTGGCCTCAAAATCGAAGACCGGACGCGGGCTGGCGACCGTGCCGATTTTCTTCTTGGTACCACAGGTCAAGCTGCGCAAGCGGTTGGATCTGGCGCGGGATGCAGAACGGGCCGTGGATGGAGTGCCGGGGTTGATCGTGGCGAAGTGGGTGGAACGAAAATCAAGTTGAAGCACGCTTGTGTCGGCACGATGTGATCCATAGTGTGCTTTAGACTTCTAACGAGATTGAAGGCGTAAATGATTAAATTTATTGAAAAAACCCTCATCCTCATATTTCTTTCTGCAGTTCCGACCGTAGCATTTTCATCATGCGCGGAAGGGCTGTTCGAAAGCACTTTGTCAAAGACATGTTTATCAGCCCATCCTGACGAAGATGCTGCCGCATTCGAAAAGCCGATGTCATTCGTCATGCGGCAAATTACCATTCGGCCAGAGGGAACATGGATTGCGGCAGAAGGCATTATTACTAAAAATACTCCAGAAGAGTTCAGAAGGTTTCTCCGAGAAAATCTTGTCTACAAAGAAAACAGAATTGAGTTTAACTCCCCCGGCGGCAATCTTTATGGGGCAATAGAACTTGGCCGAATTATAAGAAGAATGGGCAATCCCACAACAGTTGGGCGAACTTTGCTACTCGACAATCCAGAATACTCGATGGACGTAATTGGACGTCCGGATGCAGTATGCTTTTCGGCTTGTGCCTATGCGTTCCTAGGTGGTGAAAAGAGATATCTGTCAGATAATGCACTTTTTGGCGTACATCGATTTGGCAGTTCTGAATATGGCTTTTCCAGCGACGAAGCGCAGCAAGTTTCGAGTGATCTCGCTCGATACATTGAGGAAATGGGCGCTGATCAGAGACTACTGCAACTGGCTGCTCGAACATCCTTTGAGGATGATATATTTCTGATCAATTCGGCTATGGCAGAAGAGCTTCGTGTCGTCTTTGACCCCTCGATTAGGTCCTCCCGATTCGAGATTTCTCTTCTGGGACAGAATATCGTTGCCAATACGACGATCTTTCACCAGGGCTATGAATATTCAGCAAGACTTCATTGCATCGATCGGTTCCCGAGGCTGGTGGTGTGGGGACCAAAACAAAACTTTCCACAAATATTTTATGACATGCCGAAAGCCGCCGCAAAATTCATATCTGGGCGTGACGAATTTATTGTTCGGTCGCAGGCCAGCACACTCAAGAATGGGAATGTTTTTGTTACTTTTGATGGAGTCGAATTGGCGATTCAACTTATCACGAATGGAGAGTTACAGTTGAATATGGTGTGGCCACCCAACTGGGATCAGCTTGAGTCTTGGGAAAGGATCAAATGGGCGGATATGGCACTGTGGTTCAGTTTTCACCTCCGCATTGAGAATGCGCCAGATACAATCCCAATCATCCTAAAAGAGTGCCAATGAAACGGTTGCCATGCCCACCACCCGCGAAACCATCCTCGCCGCGCTGCACGCGCGCTTGCAGTCCGTTGCCGCCCTTGTCCTGCGCGATGAGGTGCTGCCCGAGCGGATCCCGACGACAGGTCTGATCATCCTGCGCGACGGCCAGCCGGGGGAGCCTGAGGTGACGCTGTCGCCGCTGCGCTACCACTACCAACATCGGGCGGAGCTTGAGGTGGTCGTCCAGGCCGCGAAGGATCGGGCCACCGCCTTCGATACTCTGATCTCGGCCATCGGTAGTGCGCTTGAGGCCGACCGCACGCTGGGTGGGCTCTGCGACTGGATCGAACCTGAAGCCCCAGCCTCGGTCGATCTGCCCATCGAGGGCGCGGCCGCCCTGAAGGCGGCGGTGATCACGCTCAACCTGCATTACACCACCACCGGCCCCCTGGCCTGACACCCCGACAACAAGGAGAAAGACATGGCACGTGCGCAAGGCGCGCGGGCGCAGATGGCGCTCGGCTTTGAGACCGTTTACGGCACGCCGCCGGTCGGCGGTTTCACCCGCATGCCCTTCGCCAGCACCTCGCTCGGCGCAGAGCAGCCGCTGCTCAGTTCCGAACTGCTGGGCTACGGCCGCGATCCGCTTGCGCCGATCAAAGATGCTGTAACCGCCGACGGCGATGTCGTGGTGCCGCTCGACGCCGAGGCCTTTGGGTTCTGGCTGAAGGCAGCTTTCGGTGCGCCATCCACGACCGGCATCGGCCCCTGGACGCATGAATTCCAGTCGGGGTCCTGGACGCTGCCCAGCCTGTCGATCGAGACCGGCATGCCGGAAGTGCCACGCTATGCGATGTATTCGGGCTGCATGCTCGATCAGATCACCTGGCAGATGCAGCGTTCGGGCCTGCTGACCGCCACCGCGCGGCTGGTCGCGCAGGGCGAGACGGTGGGCACGACCACCAGCGCAGGGACACCCGCCGCGCTGGAGCTGAAGCGCTTCGGCCATTTCAACGGGGCGATCACCCGCAACGGGACGGCGCTGGGCAACGTGATCTCGGCCGAGATCACCTATGCCAACAACCTCGACCGGATCGAGACCATCCGGAGCGATGGCCGCATCGACGGCGCGGACCCGTCCATCGCGGCGCTGACCGGCCGGGTCGAGGTCCGCTTTGCGGATCAGACGCTGGTGACACAGGCGGTGGGCGGCGATCCCTGCGAGCTGGAGTTCGGCTACGCGCTGCCGTCCGGGGAAAGTTTCACCTTCACCGTGCACGCCGTCTACCTGCCGCGCCCGCGCATCGAAATTTCCGGGCCGCAGGGCGTGCAGGCGAGTTTCGATTGGCAGGCCGCGCGCGACAGCACCGTCGGCCGGATGTGCACTGCAACCCTGATCAACGACATGGAGACGTACTGATGCTGACGCTCGATCTGACGAATGCGCCGCGCTGGAGCTGAAGCGCTTCGGCCATTTCAACGGGGCGATCACCCGCAACGGGACGGCGCTGGG
>JAGXFH010000084.1 GCA_024637315.1 Brevirhabdus sp. | reverse complement strand
CGGCATCTGCGAAGACGACATCGACAACGGCGCCCCGCACGGCCTGCACGATGCCGTCCGCGGCGATCTTGGTCTGATCGCGCTCGGGGTCGGTGGTGGGAGGTTCGGCCTGTGTCATGATCCCGATTTACGCCGGGGGGCAGCACCGCGCATTGATCTGTGTCAGCGCCAACACATCAAAAGGGGGCAGGACTGATTCGAAGGGCGCGGGCCCGGTATTTTCATCTGGAGACGACAATGAGGTGGACAAATCCATGTGGCGGTCATCTGTCCGGGCCGGACCCGTTCGACCCTGGGTCACGCCTGCGCAGCTTCAGGGCTAGCCCAAGCGCCACGCCCGCGCCGATGGCTACGGTCAGGTCCACGAGAACGGTAAGCGTCATCGTCATCAGCAGCAGGAACAGGTCGGATGGCCGCGCCGCAAGGTAGCCGCGCCACTTCTGCGGCTCGGCCATGTTCCAGGCGGTCAGGATGAGCAGCGCCGCAAGCGCGGGCATCGCGAGGTATCCCGCAAGGGGCGCGGCAAGCCACATTACCAGCAGGATCGTGAGCGCGTGGATGATCCCCGCCACCGGCGTCTTGCCGCCTGCACGGATGTTCGTGGCGGTGCGCGCGATGGCCCCCGTGGCGGGCAGACCGCCGAAAAGAGCGGAGCCGATATTGGCAATCCCCTGGGCAAGAACTTCGGCATTGGGACGGTGGTGGCCTTGCGTCATCCGGTCCGCCACGACGGCTGACAAAAGCGATTCCACGCCTGCGAGAAAAGCGATGACGAAGGCGGAGGGCAGCAATTCGACGATCCGGTCGAGCGAGACGGCAGGGAAGGACGGCATCGGCAGCCCTCGTGGAAGGTCGCCGAACCGCGAATGGATCGTGTCGACGGGAAGCGCCGCGAGGGCAACGAGCGCCGAAGTCGCGCCGACGGCAACGATCAGCCCAGGCAGCTTCGGTGCCGCGCGTCGCAGACCGACGATCAGCACCATGGACGCGAGACCGATACCAAACGCTTCAGCGCTGAAGGTGTCGCGCCCGACCCACAAAGCCTCCAGCTTGTCGAGGAAGGCCGCCGGAACCTGCGCGAGATCGAGGCCGAAGAGGTCCTTCAACTGGCTCGTGGCGATCACGATGGCGATGCCGATGGTAAAACCGTGGACCACCGGCTCCGGCACCAGCGCGATCAGGTTGCCCGCGCGGAAATATCCCGCGATCAGCAGGATCACCCCGGCCATGAAGGTCGCCAGCACCAGCCCGTCGTAGCCATGTGTCGCGATGATCCCGTAGACGACGACGATGAACGCCCCCGTCGGCCCGCCGATCTGCACTCGGCTGCCTCCGAAAAGCGAGATCAGCACCCCCGCGACGATTGCGGTAATCACGCCCTTTTCCGGTCCCGCGCCCGAGGCGATGGCGATGGCGAGGCTAAGCGGCAGGGCGACCATCGCGACGGTGATCCCGGCAGAGAGATCTGCAAGGAAGAGCGGCACGGAATAGCCGCGCATCGTCGTGAGAATCTTGGGCTTCACGCGTTACTTCCCTTGCGCGCAGGCAATGTCCGCAAGCGGATGATCGCAGCGCATGAGGGCGCTAAAAAGTGATCATCGTCTCGCACGCGTGATGTTCAGACTGGCATGTTGTCGAAAGGATCGTCGAGATCGTCCTGGGTCTTTGTCGACGTTGTCTTCTGCGCCGGCGCAGGAAGATCCTCGTCAGGCCGCGTCTTGGAGTTATCTGCCACCGGGTCTCGAGGTAGCCCGGTGGATTTTTTTTGAATGGTGTCTCTCTCAGTCATGGCAGCCTCGCTTTCTTGTTTTCGTCAGGGACCGGGCAGTCGGTCAGGGCAAAGGATGTGGTTTCCGGACGGGGTTTATACGCTGATCGCTTTTCATATATAACGCGAATTCACCCCCTTCTCATTGATCTGGATCAGGGACAGCGCTCATCGCCCTCGTGTCCGAAAGGGTCGTTCGCCAACTGCTTAAACGGGACGGAATTTGGACTGCCGTTGACAAAAACGACTGCACCTTCACTGCGAAAGCTGCTGATTGTTTCTTCGTATGCGGCTCGGTCGTCTTCAAAGAGATCGTCCCAAAAAAGGATGTCCCGTCTTCGGTCACAACGTCCAGCGACCAACCGTCGCCCCCTCCGAGCATCTTGGGTAATCGACAAAAGGCGGCTTCGCGCCGAATGTTCTGTCATTCAATGGGCAAGACACTGCGTCAGCCGGTGATAAGTAACGTGAAAACCACGCTTATCTCTATCCTGTAGTACTTAGTCTATTCTTGGGATTGATAATGGTTATGCCAATTGGCAGGTTGCCTTCAGCGCTCTGCGCCTGACACCGTTGTCATAATCTGTTGGTTGGGGGCTGTGCATGTCCGAACAGTTGGTTTTTGATAGCCGCTATTCATGGCTGCGCCTTGCGGTAACGCTGGCGATTGCAACGATCGGCAATGTCGGCATGTGGTCGGTGATCGTGATCATGCCTTCGGTTCAGACGGAATTTGGGGTGTCCCGAGCGGACTCGTCATTACCTTATACGCTGACCATGTTGGGCTTTGGGCTGGGCAACCTGCTGATTGGCCGCGCAGTTGATCGGTTTGGGGTTACCACCGCCTTGATTGGTGCGAGCCTGCTTTCGGGCGCGGGGTATCTGGCAGCGTCAGTCAGCTCTTCAATCCTGATCTTGGCGATTGTGCATTTTGTGATCGGGCTGGGATCTGCAGCCTGTTTCGGGCCCCTGATCGCCGATATCTCACTCTGGTTTCAGCGCAAGCGCGGCATCGCCGTGGCGGTGGCGGCCAGCGGGAACTACCTCTCCGGAGCAATCTGGCCGATGGTCCTGGCCGGAGTGCTGTCGGAGAACGGCTGGCGCGCTGTGTGTGTTGTGCTGGCGGTGATCGTGACCGTGCTGCTGATCCCGCTGGCACTGCTGCTGCGCCGCCGGGTTCCGGAAGCCAGCCTGACAGCTGCGGCAAATATCTCTCTGGCGAACCGGGCTGCATCGGGGTTTTCGCCGAGGTCGCTTGCATGGCTGTTGGGTTTTGCGGGGCTTGGCTGCTGTGTTGCGATGTCCATGCCGCAAGTGCATATCGTCGCGCTCTGTATTGATCGGGGGTTCGGCCCTGTTGCAGGCGTTGAGATGCTGTCCCTCATGTTATTGGGCGGCGTTGCATCGCGGCTGATTTCCGGCCTGATCGCCGATCAGCTGGGAGGCGTGCTCACGTTGCTTCTCGGCTCGGTGCTTCAGATGCTGGCTCTGTTTCTTTACCTGCCTGCGGGCGGCCTTGTCTCGCTCTATGTTGTCAGTCTGGTGTTTGGACTGGCGCAGGGCGGCATCGTCCCCGCCTACGCGTTGATTGTGCGCGAATACATGCCGGCGCGTGAAGCAGGTGCGCGGGTAGGGTTCGTGATCATGGCGACAATTCTCGGGATGGCCCTTGGGGGGTGGATGTCCGGCTGGATTCACGACCTGACCGGATCTTATCAGCTGGCGTTCATCAACGGAATCATCTGGAACGCGCTGAACATCGCGATCATGCTGTTTATCCTGACCCGCACACTGCGCTCTCGCCGCGGCATCACTGCGACAGCGTGATGCAGGTTGGTAAGATTTACCCTTGGTGTCTCGCCCAAGCTCCAGCTGCGAGAGCGCCGGTGAAGGGCGGGAAGCGTTGCCGGAGACGTATATGCCCGCTTTCCGTCGCCACATAGTTGCGGAACATAACGTATCGGCGAACGCTATGAGCTGAACATGTTGTTTGGGGCAGAGGGGGCGAGGAGCAGACATTAGCTGCCCACGCGAATTAAAATGGTGAGCTTGATGAAAGCGGATCCTCAGGGCTGCGGCGCAGCATTTTTTGAAGGCAGGCAGGCGCGGCCAAAGGCAACTTCGAGCTCTCTTCTTCCGATGCTGCGGCACTTCCCTGGGTCCGCTTTTAGATCGCGTAAGTTCGACCCCATCGATCGCGCCGCGAAAATCCCCGGAAGCAAATGAATTAAGGCCACCATTCCTTCTATTCCCCATTGTCATGCCTCGACACGCCAGCTGGCCGTTCCACCACGAACCTGGCACGCACAGCCGCGGCAGCGACTAATGGTAGGACAGCGGTCCCGTAGAACATCGCTTCCGGCCCAATTCCGTCTGAAATCATTCCAGCGACGGCGGAACCGATTACGCTACCCGCCGCAGTGCTCAATAGGGAAGCCGTGAAACCGAGAGACGGGAAGGACGGAAACAGACGTTCAGACCAGAGGGCCAGGACTGCGCTCGTCATCATGACGTTGACCCCCTGCAGCCCCGCAGAGGAGACCAGCCCCAACCAGCTGCCGGACATGAGCGCCGCGAGGGCCAGCGAGACCGAGGCGGCGAGGAGAAGCGCTCGCAGGAGCCAAGTCAGACCAATCGCATCCCGCACCCGGTCCGTGAGGAGACCGAAAAGGCCAAAGAGCCCGTAGAAGATGAAGACGAGGGCTGGGGTCGCGCCGTCAGGAATCCCGGGAAGGCCCTCTTGGGCGAAGTGATCGGCGGCGAAGGAAATGTAGACCGCCGAGGTAATGCCGTAGACGAACGCGATCCCGAAGAGCGGGATTGCCACGATCTGCAAAAGATCGTGCCCCTCCTTATGAGGCCTATTTTCAGGCGATTTCTCGACCTGTCGCAGTGCCGCCCAGTTTCCTAACAGCGCCAAAGCGCTTGCTCCGGCGAATACAGCCCAGCAGAACCGCCAATCGAATTCCAGTAGCACCATCGCCAAAGCCGAGGTGCCTGCGAGTGCTATCCCCACGCTGGTTCCCGTGCTGATCTCCGATAGTGCAATGGGTCGATCCACGTCGCGGACCTTGCGGTGGACCGCGTCATTGAACGGCGTCCAGGCGAAGCCAGCGCTCGAGGCAGCGAGGAGAACGCCGACCGCAAGGACGGCTACGTTAGGCGCGAGCGCAATGATACTTACGCCGATAGTAGCGGCGGCCAATCCAGTGAGGACAGGAAATTTCGGGCCTCTCCGGTTCAGGGAAAACTGAGCGATAAGGAGGCCAATAAAGAAGCCCACAAAGCCGAGGCTCGAAACCAACCCGACCATGGAGGACGACATCGAGAAGGCGGATTTGAATTCCGGCACGAACAGGCCGAACCCCATGCGCGCGGGTCCATAGCTGATGGCGGTTGCCGCGAAACCGGCTGCAGAAAGGCCATGGAAGAACGTAATTATGCACCCCTCCTTTCGAAAGGAAACGCTACGGTCACCCTGAGGGTTCCCCAGCCGCTTTAATCGCAGCAATAACGGTAAAT
>JAGXFH010000002.1 GCA_024637315.1 Brevirhabdus sp. | reverse complement strand
GCCAATGCGGCGCCGAGCGGTGCGTTGTTGGCCTTGCCGAACTGGATCTGGATCATGTTGGCGATCATCAGGCCGTCGGTGCCGCCGACCAAACGCGGCGTGATGAAATCGCCCACGGTGGGGATCAGCACGATCAGGGTCGCCGCAACGATTCCGGGCATCGCCAGAGGCAGCGTGATGCGGAAAAACCGCCGCACCGGTCCGTCGCCAAGGTCGGTCGCCGCCTCCAGCAGCGAGCGGTCGATCTTTTCCAGCGCCACGAAGATCGGCAGGATCGCGAAAGGCGCCCAGGCGTGGGCCAGCGTGATCACCACCGCGTTGAGGTTGTAGAGCAGGAAGGTCAGGGGTTCCTCGATGAACCCCAACCCAAGCAGGGCAGAGTTGAAAACACCATTATAGCCCAGGATCACCTTCCACAGGAAAACCCGCAGCAGGTAGCTGGTCCAGAATGGCACGGTAATGAGAAAAAGCCAAAGCGCCTTGCGCCGCTTGACCTTGAAGGACAGGAAATAGGCAACCGGAAAGGCCAGCAGAACCGTCACCGCCGTGACGATCAGCGAGATTTTCAGCGACCGCCACATCAGCACCTGATAGATTGGTGTGCCCCATGCCTCGCGGTAATTGTCCAGCGTTGGGGTGGTGTCGATGGTCAGGTAGTCCTGTGTCCAGAAGCTGAAGGCGATGACCATCAACAAGGGCGCGGCCAGCATCACCATGACATAGGCAAATGTCGGGCTGATCAGCCGCAGACCCTGTTTCGACTCGGTGTCCAGCCAGGTGGCCATCAGGCGGGTGGCCCTTCGCGCAACACGCCTGTCATTCGGCCGCGGCTCGTTGTCGAAGAAGCTCGGCGTTGCGGGCCGCGACCTGACCCTTTGGCGGTTCCTCTTCGTCCAGAACAGGGAAATGCCCGCGCAATTCATCGTGGTAACTGCGCACGCAGTTTTCCAAGTCGGACAGGATCATCCCATCATAGCCGCTGGAAAACGCCGATTCCCATACCCATCGCACCAGTTGCTCATCTTCTTCCGATGTCAGCGCGTCGATCCGACTGGACAGATAGCGCGCCGCCCGCATCCTGCGGTCCTCGTTCGCCAGCCTGTAGGTGGTGCCGCGTTGCATGGTCTGACCGTATGCGACAGGAAACTCCTGATAGAATTTCACACAATCGGGATAAATGCCAAGCACGCAGTTTGGAAACAGCCCGATATAAAGCCACGCCCGCCCGTGTTCGTCGTCGAGCCCCTCGGGTGGGTTCAGGATGGAGGTGTAGGCACGTACGCTCCATAGGCGGTTGCGGCCTTCGCGGAACTTCGAGAACGACCGCGATGCGCCGCCCTGAAACACCTCGTCATAGTAGTTCGAGCCGAACAGATCATCCAGTCCGGGATGCGCCATGGGAACGTGGTAGCCCTCGTTGTCCACGTCGCGCACGCATTTCCAGTTGACCGCGGCCTGTTCCGAATAGAACCCTTCGCCGCCCGGCAGCAGTCCGTCCAGATCGTATTGCGCAAGCTCGGCGTCGAAGCGTTTAAGCACCTCGGACATCGCCGGTTGTGGACCGGGGCAGAACCTTACGAAGACGAGACCGCGCCAGATGTCCGTGTCTATCGGCTTGAGCCCGAAGGCGACCGGATCGAGCGGCGGCAGCTTGTCTGGCTGCGCCGCGCCGCGCAGCGTACCGTCAAGGTTGTAGACCCAGCCGTGGAACGGGCAGATGATGGAATTGCGGCAATTGCCCTGTTCGGCGGCGACCACCCGCGATCCGCGGTGTCGGCAAAGATTGTGGAAGCCCCGAAGTTTACCATCCTGTCCCCGGATCACCAGCGCCCGTTCACCGACGCAATCAAGCGTGACGAAATCGCCCGTTTCTGGCACATCGTTCACATGGCAGACCAGTTGCCAATGCGACCGGAACAGCAGGTCTTTCTCCATTTCCAGCATTTCTTCGTTGAAATAGGCCCATGCTGGCAGACCTTTGCGGTCATGATCGTTCGGCAGGGCTTGGGGGGCGGATGCGGGCATGGGGTCTCTCCGGCTGAGGTGCTGCCGGGACCTTATCGAAGTTTTTTTGAGCGCTCAAACAAAAAGTTTCAACCTTGCTCCTTTGTGCCCCGGCAGGCAAATCGATACTGGTGGAGGTGCAGCAGATCGAGGCGAGTTGATCCTGGCAAAGATCAGGCAATACCAAACTCTTGGGGTAGCCCATGCAGAATCCGACTGTCGGCACCTCTAGCGCTGCTCCATCGCGTTTTCCCACTCGGTCAGGAAGGCGCGGCGGTTGAGCGGATCGAGGTAGACCATCAGCGCAGGGCCCAGGCGGATCGGTCCGAAGCCAATGGCCTGCCCCGCGCCGGCCTGGCTTAGGGGCGGCAGAGGCCAGTCGCCCGGCGCCTCGCGCAGGGCCAGCGTGGCCAGCATGTCGATCAGAGCGCCCGCAGCCTCGGTCTCTTGGGCGGAAGCAGGGACGAAGGCCGTGCGCAACATCGCATTGGAGAAATCCTGCATCTTGAGAATCTGCACCCGCCCGCCCGAATCCCGCGCCAGCCGCTCGGCGGCATAGCTGCCCAGCACATTGTAGGCCAGCGCGAGCCGTCCTTCGGCGACGTCGTCGATCATCTGTGCGGAACAGCAATACAGGCGCGGCCCCAGACGGCCCATCACCTCGTTGAGCCGCCAATAGGCATCGGTCGAGCGGTCCTCTTGCGTGGCAAAGAGATAACCCAGGCCACTGTCGCGAACATCATAGGTACCCACCGCGCCGCTGAAACGGTCGGGGTTGTCGCGCAGGATCGCGATCAGCTCTTGCCGGGTAGTGGGCAGTGAAAGACCGGCAAAGCGCGCGCTGTTGATGACGACCACGGCGGGCTCGGTGGTAAAGGCGAAGATCAGGTCGCGCCAACGGGCCCAGTCCGGCAGCGCCTCGGTCGCGGACGAGTTGTAGCGCTGGGCGAAGCCGTCATTGGCCAACTGGAACTGCAGATCCATTGCCGAGGATACTGCAAGGTCGAACTGCGCGCCGCCAAGGATGGCGCGGTGCAGCACGCTCGAGGACACGACGCTGTAGTCGATCGAGACACCCGGCTGCGCCCGTCTGAAGGCCTGGATATAGGGCTCGAATACGGCCAGATCCGTCGTCGACACGATCCGCAGGATGCGATCGCCGGTTCCCGGATAGAGGCGGTGATCCTCGATCTCGAGGGCCGTCGCAGGGCCGAGGGCCCAGAGGATCAGGCCAAGGGCAAAAACAGGGATACGCATGCGCCCCTCCGGTGTTCAGTGGACTTCAACTCCAGCCGCCCACCGTGGGCGCGGAGCACATCCGCCGCGATGGTGAGGCCGAGACCTGATCCGACGATGCTCCCGGTATTGCTGCCGCGCCGGAAGCGTTCGGTCAGCGACTCGACCGGCCCGTCGCCAAGCCCGGGGCCCTCGTCGGTGACCGTGATGTATGCCTCGGTGCCTGTCCGGGCGACCCGAAGGGTGATGGTTGTGTCCTCGGGCGAATACTTGATCGCGTTGTCGAGCACGTTCCTGAGCGCGTTGTCGAGCAACACCGCGTCGCCAGTGACCCGCGCCGGGACCGTCTCGAGGCGCAGGCGAATGTCGCGCATCGCCGCGGTCGGCTCCATCGCGGCGGCGGTCTGGATGGCGAGATCGGCCAGATCCAAAGGGTCGCGCGTGAGATCTTCGGCGCGATAGGCGACGGTCGCATGGTCCAGAAGCTGCCCGGCCGAGCGGGAGCTTTCGTCGACCGCGCGAATGATCCGGCGCAAGCGCTGTTTCTCGGCCTCGTCCTCGACCGAGCGCAGCGCAATCTCCGCCTGCGCACGGACCGTGGCCAGCGGCGTCCGGATGCGATGTGCGGCCTCGGCGATGAAATCCTCGGACCGGCGGATCGATTGTCCAAGACGATCCATCAGCCTGTTGAGCGCGGACAGAAGGGGCGCAAGATCGGCGGGTGCTGCGCGCAGCAGCGGGCGCAAGTCCGAGGGTCCGCGCCGCGAGACGGCGTCGGCGATATTGTGCAGCGGCCGGAGAGAGGTCCGCGCGACAAAGGCCGAAAGCGCGACCGCGACGAAGAAGAAGGCGACCGACAAGATCGCGGCAAGCCGCGACAGGTCCGAGGCAATGGCGCCGACGCCGTCGCGGGTCTGAGCGACCGTGACCGTTACCGGCACCGGTTCTGCACCGGCCAGCACAAGCCGGGTGACGGACGCCATGCGGATCGTGGCACCGCTGTATACGCCGGTGTCGAAGACCACTTGGCCCTGGGTGCCCCCGCCGGGCGGGGGGAGGTCGTGGTAACCCGTCAGCATCCGGTCTGCGGCAGTGACCCGGTAAAAGACCCGATCCTCGCTGATCGCGCCGAGCATTGCAAAGGCGGCATAAGGCAGTTCCAGTCGCACCTCACCCTGTTCGCTGCGCAGCGTTTCGGCGATCGTGGTGGCCGACGCGGCCAGCACATTGTCCTGGGTGCGTTCAGCAGCCTGCCGGGCAAGGCCCGTCACCATGCCCCAACTGAGCACTGACAAGAGTGCGGCCATCACCGCCAGCAGCAGCGTCAGCCGCTGCCCGATAGAGGTCGTTTCGTTCAAGGCGCACCAGTCTCGATCCGGTAGCCGAGGCCACGCACCGTCTCGATACGCACGCCCATGCCGTCGATCCTGCGGCGCAGGCGGCCAACATAGACTTCGATCGCGTTCTCGGTCACCGCGGTGTCATAGGAAAACAGCTGGTCCATCACCTGCGATTTCGACAGGATCTGGCCGGGATGTCGTGCGAACACCTCCAGAAGACGGATCTCGCGGTTGCGCAGCTCCACCGTTTCGGCGCCGCGCCGCAATGTCCCGGCAAGCGGGTCGAAGATGACCGGCCCAAGCGCGATCTCGTTCCGCGCCGAGCCACCGCGCCGCCGCAGAACGGCCCTGCAGCGCGCTTCGAGCTCGGAGAAGTCGAACGGCTTGGTGATGTAGTCGTCTGCCCCCTGATCCAGTGCGCCAACTCGGTCGGATACCTGCGCGCGCGCGGTCAGCACGATGACAGGCGTTTGAAGATGTACCCTGCTGCGGGCAAGAAAGTCGCGCCCGTCGCCGTCGGGTAGCATCACGTCCAGCAGGATCAGGTCATAGCTGGCAGCGGCAAGGCAATCCTCGGCCTCGGCAAGGGTTGTCGCGTGGTCGACCGCATGGCCGTCCAAAGCCAGACGCTTTATCACGGCCTCGGAAAGCTCGATATTGTCTTCAACCAAAAGATACCGCACCGCACTGATCCCCCCGCTCCTGCATCATGCCCGCTTGGCCCTGCCCGTGTCAGGGTTCTGTCAGCTTTGTGTGATCGACTGGGAGCATGGGCGGCAGAGGCCCGCCTGTCAAATGGGAGGATGACCTAATGAACACCTTAAAATGGAGCCGCCGTGCGCTTATCGCTGCGGCGACCGCGACCGTCACGCTGTCTGGCATGGCCAAGGCCGAGGGACATCAGATGATGGACTCGGTCCATTTCCTGATACCCGGTGGCGCCGGTGGCGGCTGGGATGGCACCGCGCGCGGCACGGGCGAGGCGCTTATGAACGCCGGTCTGGTCGGCAATGCGACCTATGAGAACATGTCCGGTGGCGGCGGCGGCGTCGCAATCGCGCACATGATCGAGAACGCCAAAAGCAGCCAAGGCACGCTGATGGTGAACTCGACCCCCATCGTGATCCGGGCGCTGACCGGTGAGATCGCGCAAAGCTTCCGGGACCTGACGCTTGTCGCTGGCACCGTGGGTGATTACGCAGCGCTTGTCGTGACGACTGACAGCCCCATCAACTCGATGGAAGAGGCGCTGGCGATGTACCGGGAATCTCCGGAAGATTTCGCCGTCGGTGGCGGGTCGGTGCCGGGTGGTATGGACCATCTGGTGGCTGCGATCATCATGCAGGGCGCGGGAGAAGACCCGACTGCCTTCAACTACATCGGCTATGACGCAGGCGGCGAAGCGATGGCGGGCCTGTTGTCCGGCGAAATCGACGCGCTCTCCACCGGCTTTTCCGAGGCTGTGGCGCTAGCCGAACAGGGCGAAATCCGTATCCTTGGTGTGACTTCGCCCGAGCGTGTACCCGCCTATGATGCGGCCCCCAGCTTTGCCGAGCAGGGCATCGACGCCCAATTCGTGAACTGGCGCGGGTTCTTCGCCGCCCCGAACCTGCCCGAAGAGCAGCTGACCGCCTATCAGGACCTGCTGGCAAAAATGATGGAAACCCCTGAATGGGAAGAAGTCCGGGCGCGTATGGGACTGGTCAACATCTACCGACCCGGCACTGAGTTCGAGGCGTTCCTTGAGGCGCAAGAGAAGCAGATCGGCGATCTGATGAGGGACCTCGGCTTCCTTTGATCCAGGCGGCGATCTGTCAAGGGTTGCATGTTGCCTGAAAAAGGATGTCCCGGCGCCTCTTTTTGAGGCCGGGGCATCCGCGCCCGACAAGACAAACCGAATGAATGGAGGGACGACCAATGGCGCTTGATCGCTTTATCGCGCTGGCCTTCGTCGCGCTGTGTTGCGTCTACGGCTATGCTGCATTTTTCACGATGGATCAGCTGCTGCCGCCGATCCTGCAACGCAACCCTGTCTGGCCCTCGACATTCCCCAAGATCCTGGCGGTTCTTGGCATCATCGTGGGGCTAATCGTTCTTTTCACCCCTAAACCCGCCGCGAATGACGTCGAAGTCAAGGACGGCACCATCGATCTAAGTCGATTGGGAGATTACCACGTGGGCCAAGCCATCGGCCTGCTTGTGTTGATGGTAATGTACGCGCTGACGCTGCGCCCGCTCGGGTTTGTCGGGTCCACAATCGGTTTTCTTGTTCTGGGCGCCGTCATTCTGGGCGAGCGACGGTTTCACATTCTGATCCCCGTCGCGGCCGTCGCTGCAGGGTCGATCTGGTATCTGGTCCAAGAGCTGCTGGGGATCTTCCTGCGCCCCTGGCCCGGATTCTTCATGTAAGGAAGGCTGAAAGATGCTTGAAGGAATTCTGATCGGTCTTTCTGCGGCAGTCACCCCTTTCAACCTGATCATGGTGGTTGTGGGCTGCATCATCGGTACACTGATCGGCATGTTGCCCGGCCTTGGGCCGATGTCGATCATCGCCATCATGATCCCCGTCGCCATCGGCATCGGCGATCCCACGGCGGCCCTGATCCTGCTGTCGGGCGTCTATTACGGCGCGATCTTCGGTGGCTCCACTTCGTCGATCCTGCTGAACGCGCCGGGGGTCGCGGGCACGGTCGCGACCAGTTTCGACGGCTACCCCATGGCGCGCAAGGGGCAGGCGGGCAAGGCGCTGACCATTGCAGCCGTCGCCAGTTTCGCTGGCGGCACCATCGGAGCGATCTTGTTGATGATCTTTGCACCCGCGCTGTCCACGGTCGCGCTGCTGTTCCATTCGGCGGAATATTTCGCGCTGATGGTTGTCGGTTTGTCGGCGATCGCGGCCTTTGCCGGCACGGGGCAGGTGGGAAAGGCGCTGATGATGACGATCCTTGGCCTGATGATGGGTACGGTGGGCGAGGGCGCCTTGTCGAACACGCCGCGCTTCACCTTCGGGATGATGGAGCTGCAATCAGGCTTTTCCTTCATCACGCTGGCGATGGCGATGTTCGCCTTGCCCGAGGCGCTGTTTCTGGTGATGAACCCCGCCCGCGCCGCAACCGGCGACAGCGGCAAGATCACCGGGATGCGGATTACCCGGGCCGAAGCGCGCAGCATTGCCCCGGTGATCGGGCGTCAGTCCCTGCAGGGCTTCTTCATTGGCGTTCTGCCGGGCGCGGGGGCCACCATCGCCTCCTTCCTTGGTTATGCGGTGGAACGCAACATCGCCAAGGGGGCAGAGCAGGCAGAATTCGGCAAGGGCTCGATCAAGGGGCTTGCTGCGCCCGAGACAGCGAACAATGCTGCCTGCACCGGGTCTTTCGTGCCGCTATTGACGCTTGGCATCCCGGGGTCTGGGACCACTGCGATCCTGCTTGGCGCGCTTCTGGCGCTGAACGTGACGCCGGGGCCGCGACTGATGATAGATGAGCCGGATGTCTTCTGGGCCGTCATCATCTCGATGTATATCGGCAACCTTGTCCTTCTGATCCTGAACCTGCCGTTGATTCCCTATATCGCGAAGATTCTGACGATCCCGCGAACATTCCTTATCCCTTTCATCCTGTTTTTCACGCTTATGGGCAGCTACCTGGGGCAGAATAACTCTACCGAATTGCTGATCCTTGTCGGCTTCGGGGTGGTGGCGACGATCCTGCGATTTGCCGATTATCCGCTGGCGCCGCTTTTGATCGGGTTCATTCTCGGCGTCATGCTGGAGAACAATTTCGCCCGCGCCATGCAACTTTATCGGGGCTTTGGTTTTCTGCTGGAACGCCCGATGACCTTGGGCCTTCTGGCGCTGGCGGTAATTCTGGTGGTTCTGCCAAGCTTCCGGGCTTATCGCGCGCGCAAGCGGGCCGAAGGGGTGGCCGATGGCGACTGAGGCCGTTCCGGCGCAAAGACCCCTTGCCGGGGTCCGCGTGCTGGACCTGACGAACGTTCTGGCTGGCCCCTTCGCCTGCCACCAGTTGGCGCATCTGGGCGCCGACGTGATCAAGGTGGAGGCGGTCGGCCGGGGCGACCTGGCTCGCAACCTCGGCGCCGATCCGGACCTGTCTGCGCGCGGCATGGGCATCAGCTTTCTGGCGCAAAACGCGGGCAAGCAATCCCTGACGCTGAACCTCAAGAGCGGCCGCGGCAAGGAGGTGCTGCGCCGCCTCGTGCGCCGCGCGGACGTTCTGGTCGAGAACTTCCGCCCCGGGGTGATGGAGCGACTCGGTCTTGGCCCGGACACGCTCCGGGCCGATAACCCGGCGTTGATCTATTGCGCGATCTCCGGCTTCGGGCAGACGGGACCGTGGGCGGGCCGGCCTGCCTATGACCAGATCATCCAGGGCGCGTCCGGCGTCATGTCCGTCACAGGAGACGCGGACAGTGCGCCCTTGCGAGTGGGTTATCCGCTGGCCGACACCGTGGGTGGGCTGACGGCGGCGATGGTGATCCTCGGCGCGTTGAACGCGAAGCAGCGCGGCTGCGTCATCGACGTATCGATGCTTGACAGTGTGCTGGTGTCCATGGGCTGGGTCGTTTCGAACCACCTGATTGGCGGCGTCACGCCCGCCCCGCAGGGCAACGAGAACCCGACCTCCGCCCCCTCCGGCGCGTTCCAATGCGCCGACGGGCTGATCAACATCGCCGCCAACAAGGATGAGCAGTGGCAGGCCCTGGCCCGCCACCTTGGCTGCGACGACCTGATGGCGGACCCGGCCTTTGCCACGCGCGAGGCGCGAAAGGCGAACCGGCTGCGCCTGAAGGCCGAGTTGGAGACTGTACTGACGACCCGTCCCGCCCGCGACTGGGCATGCGAGATGAACGCGATCGGCGTACCGTCGGGCGCGGTGATGAGCGTGCCGGAAATCCTTGCCCATCCCCAGGTTACCGGGCGCGACCTGCTCGCCCGGTTCGAGGATGTCCCCGGCGTGGGCCGCGCCATTGACGTGATGCGTATCGGCGCGATGATCGACGGTCGCCGACCGACCGTGGCGGACCCGCCGCCGGTGCTGGGCCTTGATACGGACGATATTCTCGACAGTCTGGGCTATCGCCCGGACGAGATCGCGGCGATGCGGGAGGCAGGCGAGATATGAGCGACGGCAAGGATGTCAGCGACTGGTGGCGGACCAAGATCATCGATATGGAGCCCGGCCGCATCCACCTGCGCGGCCGCCCCGTGCAGGAGCTGATCGGGACGACCGGTTTTGCCCGCATGATCTGGCTGATGGTGACCGGGGAGGAGATCGCCGGCCCCCGGGAGACGCTCTTCGAGGCGGCTCTGGTGGCCGCGGTGGATCACGGGCCGCAGGCGCCTTCCATCGCCGCGGCGCGGATGGCCGCAACCTGCGGTATCGGCCTGCAATCAGCCATGGCGACCGGCCTGAACATGCTGGGCGACGTGCATGGCGGGGCGGGAGAGCAGGCGGTGGCGCTTTACCGCGCCGTCGAGCGAGCCGGTCCCGAGGCGCTGGCCGCGGCACTTGATGACTGGCGTGCCGAGCATGGCCGCTACCTTCCCGGTTTTGGCCACCGCTTCCACAAGCCCGTCGATCCGCGCGCGCCGCGTCTGCTGGCGCTGGTGGACGAGGCTGCCGAGGCAGGCGCAGTCACTGGCTCTTATGCCGAGATCGGTCGCGCCATCGAACGTCACCTGGCGCAAGAGCGGGGCAAGCCGGTGCCGATGAACATCGACGGTGCGACCGCCGTGATCTACGCCGAACTTGGCTGCCCGCCGCCGCTCGCGCGCGGGTTCTTTGGTCTCTCGCGCTCAGTGGGCCTGCTCGCCCATGCCTGGGAACAGGTGCAGCAGGGTGGGCGCAACAAGGGACCGACGCCGCCATCCTACCGATGGACCTATGACGGCGATTGACCCGGCTTGGCGGGAAACGCTGCCGACGCTCATGATCGGCGCGGTCGGGGCTGGGCTATTCTGGCTGGTCGGCTTTCCCGCTGCGGTACTGACGGGGCCGGCCGCCGCGGTGTCGGTGGCCACGCTTCTCGGCCTGCCAACCGCGATCCCGCCGCTTCTGCGCGACGCGGTGTTCCTGGTCATCGGCGTCTCGATCGGCAGCACAGTGACGCCCGAAGTGATCGCGACCGCGCTGGCCTGGCCGCTGTCGCTGGCCGTGCTGACCGCGGCCCTGATCGTCGTGGTGGTCGCCGCCCGTGCCGCGCTGGTGCATGGATTTGGCTATGACCGAATGACCGCGCTTTTGGCCGCGACACCGGGGCATCTGAGCTACGTTCTCGGACTGTCGACCGACCTTGCCGCCGATGTCCCGCGTGTGGCGCTGGTGCAGACCGTACGCGTTCTCCTGCTGACGCTCCTGGTGCCGGTGCTGATCGCGATCTGGGGGGTAGAGGGGACGGCCTATCTGAAAGATCAGGGCCCGATTTCGGCGATGGCGCTTGCGCTGACCTTTCCGCTCGCGCTCGGGCTGGGGCTACTGTTCAAGCACTTCGGCGTACCCGCGCCGCTACTCATCGGGGCCATGGTCGTATCGGCGGTGGGTCATGGCGCCGACCTGACATCAGGCGCAATGCCGCCCTCGCTGACGGTCGCGGCCTTCGTCTGCATGGGTGCACTGATTGGCACACGATTCCGCGGCTTCGATCGGCGGAGGCTGGCCGGCGCTTGCTGGGCCGGGGTCATGACCACCCTGATCGCCTGCGCGGTTGCCGCGCTCGGGGCGGTTCTGACTGCGCAGATCGTCGGCATGCCGCCCGCAGCGCTGCTGCTGGCTTTCGCGCCCGGCGGGGTCGAGGTAATGGCCGCGCTCGCCATTGAGACGGGGCTCGAGCCCGCATTCGTGGCGGCGCATCATGTCTTTCGCCTGTTCGTTCTTGGCATTCTCATTCCTGTATTCGTGGCGCGGAACCGCCACCCATGACGGGAAGAAGATCGCATGCGCAGCAGATTTCCTGCAGCTTAGAAAAAAGCCATCTGGTACATTCAAGCTATGAGCCAATAGAGGATCAGGTCAGTCCTGAAGTCGCTCAGTCCCCTGAGCTTCGCGGATGTGTTCACCCTGCGAAAGCTGGAACGATCGTGCCATCCTGTGCTGCGGATGTCCGCAATGGCGTGCCTCGCCGCGCATTTCTGACGTCCCCAAACTTTGAACAGGGCCGCAAGTGGCAGTACCACTTACGGACTGGTGATCGGCGGAGGTTTTCGTCGCTTCCCAGAAACGGCATTGCCCGCAATGGCGGCGAGCAGGATAGCCCCTCCGATCAGCGTGTTGACGGTTGCAGTTTCGCCGAGGAACACCCAAACCCAAAGCGGGCCAAGCAGAACCTCTGCCAACGACAGCAAGGCGAGTTCAGCGGCAGGCAAGCTTCGTGACCCGAGCGTGTAGAGGATCAGACCCGCGCCGACCTGGAACACACCCATCCCCATGGCAATGCTGCCATCATTGGCGGACAGGACAACCGACAATCCCGATATCCGGCAAATCGCGAAAGTGATGAAGATGGCAAAGATCCCGGACAGAAAGACGGAGGGCAGCATCTCGCCGGATTTGCCCCAGCGCAAAGCCACGGTGAAGACCGCAAACCCAAGGGCAGATCCCAATGCGGCCAAGCTCCCTATCAGAGCCACCCCACCAGACTTGTTGGAGACCATGATGGCAATGCCTGCGATGGCCACGCCAATCGCGATCCAGGTTGCGCGGCGTACGCGTTCCCGCAGTATGATCCAACCCAGAATTGCGGCCATGAATGGTGCCGTGGCGAAAAGCAACATGGCATTGGCAACAGAAGTGGTCTGGATGGCATAGATGCCGCCGGAATAGGCGACCACCAGCGAAAACCCGGCAATGACTGCCGCAAACCCGATGCGACGGACTTGGGCAAACGGGCTTTCGCCAGACCGCAATCGCAGCACGATGTACAAAAGCACGGTGAGGCTGATCGAGCGATAAAGCAGGATCTGCCACACCACCGCGTCCTCGATAAGCCTGATGCCAAGCCCGACCGTCGACAAGAGCACGCCTGCCGCAAAGACGAACAGAACGCCATGTCTGTGTGCATCCGCAATGTTGGAAGTTGGGTTCAAGGCCGTCATCAGGAAACCGTTCACCCAAATCACAGCAGAAAGCCAGTGTTAATCAAATGGAGTCGGTTCGGCCGTTATGCTCCAGTCCCTTGGGTCAAGATGCGGGATGGATGGCAGACCACCACCTCGGTCTGCCATTGGCGGCAGCGCTGCTGAAGCTCGGGCAGAAGAGGCTGGTCTGTGTAGAAAACATCGACCATTTCCAGCGAGCCAATGCGCGCAGGCGCTGTGCGCTGGAACTTGGTGTGATCGGCCACGAGGAACACCTTGCGCGAACGCTCGATGATCGTCTGGCTGACACTGACCTCATCGACGTCGAAATCAAGAATGTCGCCTTCTTCATCCAGCGCGGAACAGCCGATGACGGCGTAGTCGAATTTGAATTGGCGGATGGAGTCGCTGGTCAGGGTGCCGACGAGGCCGCCATCGGCGCGGCGCAGGCGTCCGCCGGTGATGATCACCTGGCACTCCTTGGAAGCGGCAAGGATATTGGCGACGTTCATGTTGTTGGTGATCGCCAGGATGTTGCGATGGTTGAGAAGCTCAGCGGCGACTGCCTCGGTCGTGGTGCCGATGTTGAGGAAGATCGAGCAATCGTCGGGAAGGTCCGCCACGCAGGTGCGAGCGATATCCACCTTGGCCGCATGGTTGAGCGTGCGCCGGTCCTCATAGCCGATATTGGTTGTGCCAGAGGGAAGAACCGCGCCGCCATGGACGCGCTCGAGCTTGCCGGTATCGGCCAGCTCGGTCAGATCGCGGCGAATGGTTTGCAGGGTGACGCCGAAGTGCTCGGCGAGGCCCTCGACCGTCACCTGTCCCTGACGGCGGGCGATTTCAACAATCGCGGTCTGCCGGAATGACTGCGCCATATGACGCCTCCCCTTGATAATCCTGGCAAAAAAGTAATGGCGCGGTTTCGAGTTGCAAGCAAAATTGCGCTAAACAGCGATTATCCTTGACTCGAAAGGTTCGGATATTTTCGAATGAGGCTTCAATCCGAGAGTCTGGCAGGTCGATTCGGCGTGGATTGGTAGGATTTCTGCTAATTCAAAGGTACAATCAGCAAACTTGAAGCACAAAAGCTTAATTTTTTCGGTTACTTATATAATACAGTGACGAAACGAAAAAATAATGTTCCAAAACGCGCTGTAGCATGCCATAAGATTGCGAATGAGTGAAACCGGCGCAGGGGAGGGCGTAGTTGAGCCAGTCTCCAGAGAAACGCACAACGGATCTTTTTGTCATCGGTGGCGGAATTAACGGTTGTGGCATCGCGCGGGATGCAGCGGGTCGTGGCCTGACGGTCACGCTGGCGGAGATGAACGATCTTGCCTCGGCGACGTCCTCTGCCTCGACAAAGCTGTTTCATGGCGGGTTGCGGTATCTCGAATATTTTGAGGTGCGTCTGGTGCGCGAGGCGCTGATCGAGCGCGAGACGCTGCTCAATGCGATGCCGCATATCTCTTGGCCGATGCGGTTTGTGCTGCCTTATCACGAGGACATGCGTTTCGAGGGCGATACGCCGACTTCCAACTTGCTGAACGCCGTGATGCCCTGGATGAAAGGGCGGCGCCCCGCATGGCTGATACGCTTGGGACTGTTCATGTATGACCATCTGGGCGGGCGCGACATGCTGCCTGGAACCCGCACGCTGGACCTTCGGAACAGTCCCGAAGGTGCGCCGCTGAAAGACAAGTTCGTCAAGGCTTACGAGTATTCAGATTGCTGGATCGAGGATTCGCGCCTCGTGGTGCTCAATGCGCGTGACGCCGAGATGCGGGGTGCCAAGATCCTGGTGCGGACGAAAGTGATAGGTGCCGAGCGTGTCAATGATCTGTGGGAAATGACCTTGCAAGATCGCGACAGCGGCGAGACACGGAAGATCCGCGCGAGGATGCTGATCAATGCCGGCGGTCCATGGGTGGGCGACATCATCCAGCGGAAGGTGCGGATCAACAGCAGCGAGGGCGTTCGCCTTGTGCGGGGCAGCCATATCGTGACCAATCGACTCTATGACCACGATAAGTGCTACTTTTTCCAGGGCACTGACGGGCGAATCATCTTTGCCATTCCGTACGAGACCGATTTTACCCTGATCGGGACCACTGACGCGGATCATGAGGACCCTTCTGTGAAGCCCGAGTGCACACCGGAAGAGCAGCAGTATCTTGTCGATTTCGCCAATCAGTATTTCAAGACCGAGATCAGCCGCGATGACATCGTATGGACCTATTCGGGCGTGCGGCCCCTCTATGACGACGGGGCAAGCTCTGCCACAGCGGCAACGCGCGACTACACCCTGAAGATCGACGACGACGGCGGAGCGCCGATCCTGAATGTGTTCGGCGGAAAGATCACGACCTATCGTCGGCTTGCGGAGGGCGCGATGAAGGAAGTCGCGGCCTACTTCCCGGGTCTCAAGGGTGACTGGACTGCCGGTGTCGCCTTGCCGGGCGGAGATTTCGCGGTGGAGGATTTTGACCGGCTCGTAAGCGAACTGGCGACCGGATACCCTTTCCTGAGCGCATTCCATGCCAAGCGGTTGGTCCGCGCCTATGGCACCGAGGCGAAGGTGATCCTCGGGGACGCGACGCGGCCTGAGGCGCTTGGGCAGGATTTCGGCGCGACGCTGACCGAGGCCGAAGTCACTTGGCTGATCACCCATGAATATGCCCGCACCGCCGAGGACGTCGTCTGGCGGCGCAACAAGCTTGGCCTGCGGCTTAGCTCGGCCGCAATTGAGAAACTGGATACCTGGATAGCAGTTCACCGTGGCGAGATCCTCGCCCGAGACGCCGCCTGATATATGATGGCTCGGAGGAAGAACGGATGACATTGAGATTGGAGGGCGTTTCGAAAATCGTCGATGGACAGACCCATATTTTCAAGACCGATCTCGAGTTGCAGAAGGGGACGATGAACGTCCTGCTCGGTCCGACCCTGGCGGGCAAGACCTCGCTGATGCGGCTGATGGCCGGCCTCGACGTGCCCAACAGCGGACGCATCATCTGGAATGGCAAGGACGTCACCGGCCAGCGCGTACAGGACCGCAAGGTGGCGATGGTCTATCAGCAGTTCATCAATTATCCGTCGATGACGGTCTACGAAAACATCGCCTCGCCGATTAAGCTGATGGGCAAGTCGGCAAAGGAGATCGACGCGGCGGTGCGTGAAACCGCCGAGATGATGAAGCTGTCGCCAATGCTGGATCGCAAGCCGCTCGAGCTTTCGGGCGGTCAGCAGCAGCGCTGCGCGCTGGCGCGTGCGCTGGTCAAGAAGGCCGGGCTGGTACTGCTGGACGAGCCCTTGGCGAACCTCGACTACAAGTTGCGCGAAGAGCTGCGTGCGGAAATCCCGCGGATCTTTGAAGAGTCCGGTGCGATCTTCGTGTATGCGACAACGGAGCCGGAGGAGGCGTTGCTGCTGGGCGGGAATACGGCAACGCTCTGGAAAGGCCGTGTCACCCAGTTCGGCCCGACTCCGAATGTCTATCACAAGCCCATTGACGCGACGACTGCGCGTGTCTTCTCGGACCCGCCGATGAACTTCCTGAAAGTAGTCAAGGAGGGCAACAAGATCGCTTTTGGCGACGGACAGACAGCCACCATGTCAGGGAAGGTCGAGGCGTTGACGGACGGTGAGTATATCGCGGGCTTCCGCCCGAATCACCTGGAGCTGACGCCGCGTGCGGCAGGTGCCATGAGCTTCACCACAAAGCTTTCGGTAAGCGAGATCACCGGTTCGGAGACCTTTGTCCACCTCGACCACCAAGGTGAGCGCTGGGTGGGGCTGGTGCATGGTGTGCAGGATCTGGCGATCGGTCAGGATCTGCGGGTGTACCTGGATCCGGCGCATGTCTACATCTTTGCGCAGGACGGTTCGCTCGTGTCTGCCGCGCCCTATGCGGAGGCCGCGTAACATGGCCAAGATCACACTTGATAACCTTGCCCACTCCTATCTACCAAACCCTGCCAGCGAGGATGACTACGCACTCAAGGAGTTGAACTACGATTGGGACGATGGCGAGGCCTATGCGCTGCTGGGGTCGTCCGGCTGCGGCAAGTCCACGCTGCTGAACATCATTTCCGGTCTGCTGCAACCGAGTCAGGGGCGGATACTGTTCGATGGTCGGGACGTTACCCATGCGCCGACGGCAGAGCGCAACATCGCGCAGGTGTTCCAGTTCCCTGTCGTCTACGACACGATGACAGTGCGCGACAACCTTGCCTTTCCGCTGCGCAATCGCGGTTCGGACCCGGCCTATGTGGCCGAGCGCGTCGCCAAGATCGCGGCCATGATCGGCATGGAGGCGGAACTGGACCGCAAGGCCCGCGGTCTGACGGCCGATGCAAAACAGAAGATCAGCCTCGGCCGCGGCATGGTGCGCGAAGACGTGAACGCATTGTTGTTCGACGAGCCGCTCACCGTCATCGATCCGCATATGAAGTGGGAATTGCGGACCCAGTTGAAATCGCTTCACCATGAATTCGGTCACACGATGATTTATGTGACCCATGACCAGACCGAGGCGCTGACATTTGCAGACAAAGTTGTCGTCATGTATGACGGCCGCGTCGTTCAGGTCGGCACGCCGCAAGAACTGTTCGAACGTCCGGCGCACACCTTCGTCGGATATTTCATCGGCTCGCCAGGGATGAACCTGTTCGACGCGAAAGTCGACGGTACAACGGCGCAGATCGAAGGTGTCGAGGTTGCTCTGGGGGCCGGATACCGGCCTGAAAAGGGCAAGGTTCAGATCGGGGTGCGGCCGGAATTCGTCAAGCTGTCCACGGATGGCAGCGGGCTGCCAGCCAGGATCACCCGCGTCGAGGATGTCGGGCGCCACAAGATCATCCGTCTCGATGTCGGCGGCCGCGAAATCAACGCGATTGCGGACGAAGACGCCAATGTCTCGGCCGATGTGAACCATATTGTTCTTCAGACCGAAGGCATCAACGTCTATGCCGACGACTGGCGCGTTGCTGCCGAAGGGGAGGTCGCATAATGAACAAGACAGTCAATCAGAAGGCTTGGTTCCTCGTGCTCCCGGTGCTGGTACTGGTGGCTTTCTCGGCGGTCGTTCCGCTAATGACGGTGGTCAACTATTCGGTTCAGGACACCTTCGGCAACAACGTGTTCTTCTGGGCGGGGCTAGAGTGGTTTTCGGACATGCTCGGTTCCCAGAGAATGTGGGACGCGCTGTGGCGACAACTGGCCTTCTCGGCGATCATTCTTGCGATCGAGGTTCCGTTGGGCATTTTCGTGGCGCTCAACATGCCCAAGAAGGGGTTCTGGGCGTCGTTCTGCCTTGTGCTGATGTCGCTGCCGCTTCTGATCCCCTGGAACGTCGTGGGCACGATCTGGCAGATCTTCGGGCGGGTGGATATCGGCTTGTTGGGATACACACTCGACAAGCTCGGCATCTCTTACAACTACACCCAGGATTTCATCGCCGCATGGGCCACCGTGATCGTGATGGATGTCTGGCACTGGACATCGCTCGTGGCGCTGCTGGCCTATGCCGGTTTGCAGTCGATCCCGGATGCCTATTATCAGGCGGCCAAGATCGACCAGGCAAGCCGCTGGAAGGTATTCCGCTACATCGAACTACCGAAAATGGCCGGTGTTCTGATGATCGCGATCCTTCTGCGCTTCATGGACAGCTTCATGATCTATACCGAGCCGTTCGTCGTCACGGGCGGCGGGCCTGGCAACGCAACGACCTTCCTGTCGATCGACCTCGTGAAGATGGCGCTCGGTCAATTCGACCTTGGCCCGGCGGCAGCGTTCTCGTTGATGTACTTCCTGGTTATCTTGCTGATTTCATGGGTGTTCTACACCGTAATGACCAACCTCGACAAAAGGGATGGCGTTTGATGTCTGACACAACCATTCAAGCGCCCGGCGCAGCAGGTCTGCCTGGAAAAGCGACCGAGACGACCAAGGTCGCGACCAAAACACCGCGCTTTCGGGTCAATGGTTCGATGGTGGTAATGGGGCTTTATCTGTTGTTCCTGATGCTGCCGATTTACTGGCTGATTAACATGAGCCTGAAGACCAACTCGGAAATCCTTGGCTCTTTCTCGCTTTTCCCGCAAGCCCCGACGCTGGCGAACTACGCCCAGATCCTGAACGATCCCAGCTGGTACATGGGCTACGTCAACTCGATCATCTATGTGACGATGAACACCGTGCTGTCGCTCGCGGTGGCGCTTCCAGCAGCTTATGCCTTTTCGCGCTACACGTTCATGGGCGACAAGCACCTGTTCTTTTGGCTGCTGACCAATCGGATGGCACCTCCGGCAGTGTTCGCACTCCCGTTCTTTCAGCTGTATTCCAGCGTCGGCCTGTTCGACACGCACATCGCGGTGGCGCTGGCGCACACGCTGTTCAACGTGCCACTGGCGGTGTGGATTTTGGAAGGCTTCATGCGCGGCGTGCCCAAGGAAATCGACGAAACAGCCTACCTTGACGGCTATTCATTCCCGCGCTTCTTTGTAAAGATCTTCACCCCGCTGATCGCCAGCGGAATCGGCGTCGCGGCCTTCTTCTGCTTCATGTTCTCGTGGGTAGAACTGCTGCTTTCACGCACGCTGACCACAGTAGACGCCAAACCTATCGCTGCGATAATGACACGCACCCAGGGTGCCGCAGGCATCGACTGGGGTGTGCTCGCGGCGGCAGGGGTGCTTACATTGGTGCCCGGGGCCTTGGTGATCTACTTCGTTCGCAACTATATCGCCAAGGGCTTTGCCCTGGGCCGGGTCTAAGGGGAGGAATTGAGCAATGGACTGGATGGCCTGGACGGTGCCCACCGCGATCTTTTTTGGTGCAATCGCTTGCCTGCTGGTCGCCTTCACGGTGCTGGCGATCAAATTTCCCGAAACACCCCGGAGGGGCGTGCTTCGGATTGAAACGACCCGTGGTGATCGCCTGTTCATCACATTGTTGGGCTCTGCCTTTATCAATCTGATTTGGCTGGGTCTTGAAATCGGGCCGCAGCCCTACGCGCTGCTGGTCTGTCTTGTCTACGCCGCAGCGGTCTTCCGCTGGGTCTAGATACGAAAGAGCGTGTCCGGGGGCTGTC
The DNA here is from genome assembly GCA_024637315.1 of Brevirhabdus sp. GTDB lineage: Bacteria > Pseudomonadota > Alphaproteobacteria > Rhodobacterales > Rhodobacteraceae > JAHEAO01. Next base: position 13,463 of record JAGXFH010000002.1, on the reverse strand, counting down.
CCCGGGCGGCAGTTACCAACAGTTTAACGTATCCAGGGAGGATGAAAATGAAACTACCCCTTAAATCAACCACCGCATTGGGTGCCATGATGGCACTTCTTGCGGCACCGGCCCTTGCCGGTATGGACGAGGCGAAAGCGTTCCTCGACAGCGAGATCGCGGGCCTTTCGGTTCTCGACCGGGCGGAACAGGAAGCCGAAATGCAGTGGTTCGTCGATGCCGCCGCGCCGTTCACGGATTTGGAGATCAAGGTGGTGTCGGAAACCATCGATACACACAGCTATGAAAGCCAGGTTCTCGCACCGGCGTTCACAGCGATCACCGGCATCCAGATTACGCATGACCTGATCGGCGAAGGCGATGTGGTCGAAAAGCTGCAGACGCAGATGCAGTCGGGCGAAAACATCTATGATGCGTATGTCAACGATTCCGATCTGATCGGCACCCACTGGCGTTACCAGCAGGTGCGCAACCTGACCGACTGGATGGCCAGCGAAGGCGCGGACGTGACCTCGCCCACGCTCGATCTGGACGATTTCATCGGGCTCCAGTTCACTACCGCACCCGATGGCAAGCTTTACCAGTTGCCCGATCAGCAGTTCGCGAACCTCTACTGGTTCCGCTACGACTGGTTCAACGATGAGAAGAACAAGGCCGACTTCAAGGAAAAGTATGGTTACGACCTGGGTGTTCCAGTCAACTGGTCAGCCTATGAGGACATTGCCGAGTTCTTCACCGGACGCGATCTGAGCCATATGGGCGTCGAGGGAGAAGTCTTTGGCAACATGGACTACGGCAAGAAGGATCCGTCGCTTGGCTGGCGCTACACCGACGCGTGGATGTCGATGGCCGGCATGGGCGACGTGGGTGAACCGAACGGCCTGCCGGTCGACGAATGGGGCATCCGTGTAAACGAAAACTCGCAGCCCGTCGGCTCTTGCGTGGACCGCGGCGGCGCGACCAACGCCCCGGCCGCCGTCTATGCGGTGACCAAGGCGATCGAGTGGCTGCAAAAGTACTCGCCCCCTGCCGCCGCTGGCATGACCTTCTCGGAAGCAGGTCCTATCCCCGCGCAAGGAAATGTGGCCCAGCAGATGTTCTGGTACACCGCCTTCACCGCCGCCACGGTCGAACCCGACCTGCCGGTGATGAACGAGGACGGCACGCCCAAATGGCGCATGGCCCCATCGCCCCATGGTGTCTACTGGAAGGAAGGCCAGAAGGTCGGCTATCAGGATGTGGGGTCGTGGACGCTGATGAAATCCACGCCGGAAGATCGCGCCAAGGCCGCATGGCTCTATGCGCAGTTCGTCACCTCCAAAACGTTGGACCTGAAGAAGTCTGATGTCGGCCTGACCTTCATCCGTGAGAGCACAATCGACTCCGACCACTTCTCGGAACGGGCACCCCGTCTGGGCGGTCTGGTCGAATTCTACCGCTCGCCCGCCCGGACGGCCTGGTCGCCAACCGGCACCAACGTTCCGGATTACCCGAAGCTGGCACAGCTGTGGTGGCAGAACATCGGCGACGCCATGTCCGGTGCGAAAACCACACAGGAAGCGCTGGATGCGTTGTGCGAAGCACAGGAAAGCGTGATGGAGCGGATTGAGCGTGCCGGCATCCAGGGCGACATCGGGCCGGTGATGAATGAAGAGCAGGACCCGGAGTACTGGCTCAGCCAGCCCGGCGCGCCCTTCCCCAAGCTCGAAAACGAAGATGAAGAGCCGATTACAATCAGTTACGATGAACTGATCAAATCCTGGCAGTAAGCCATTCCTACGGGTTGGGGCCGCCGCGTGCGGCCCCAACCATCAATTCGACCAATGCTTGTGATGGTTTCCCGGCGCGCCGCTGCGCAATTGCGGCGAGGAAACCCTGCGCAGAAGAAAACCGGACCTGACCATGAGCAACATCTTATCTATTGACCAAGGCACGACGTCCTCGCGGGCTATTGTGTTTGACGGGTCGATGGGAATTGTCGCAAGCGCGCAAGAGGAATTCGCGCAGCACTTTCCGCAGTCGGGCTGGGTAGAGCACGAGCCGGACGACCTTTGGTCGACGGTTGCGGGGACCTGCCGCGCTGCGATCGAGAAGGCGGGGCTAGGGCCCGACGACATTGCCGCCATCGGCATCACCAATCAACGCGAGACGACATTGGTTTGGGACAGGACTACTGGCAAACCCGTGTATCGCGCCATCGTCTGGCAGGACCGCCGCACCGCCGCCTTCTGCCGCGAGTTGGTGGCCGACGGCCATGCCGAAACGATCACCGAAAAGACGGGCCTGCTGGCCGATCCCTATTTCTCCGGGACCAAGCTGAAATGGATTCTGGACAACGTGGAAGGCGCTCGCGCGCGGGCGGAACGCGGCGAGCTACTGTTCGGCACGGTCGATACCTACCTGATCTGGAAGCTTACCGGCGGGCAGGCGCATGTTACCGACGCGACCAACGCGGCGCGCACCATGCTTTACGATATCCACAAGGGGCGCTGGTCGAAGACGATCTGCGACCTCTTCGGCATTCCCGCCGCGATGCTGCCCGAGGTGCGCGATTGCGCAGCCGATTTCGGCATGACGCGGCCAGATCTCTTCGGTCGTCCGCTCCCGATCCTCGGCGTGGCTGGGGATCAGCAGGCGGCGACGGTGGGGCAGGCCTGTTTCGAACCGGGAATGCTGAAATCCACCTATGGCACGGGCTGCTTTGCGCTCCTGAATACCGGCGCGGTGGCCGTGCGCTCGCAGAACCGTCTGCTGACCACCATCGCTTATCAGTTGGACGGCAAGCCGACATACGCGCTCGAGGGATCGATCTTCATCGCGGGCGCCGTGGTTCAATGGCTGCGCGACGGGCTGAAGATCATCCGCGAGGCGGCGGAGACGCAGCCTTTGGCCGAGTCCGCCGATCCGCATCAGGAGGTGATCCTTGTGCCTGCATTCACCGGCCTTGGTGCGCCCTACTGGAACCCGGATTGCCGCGGCGCGGTGTTCGGTCTGACGCGCAGTTCGGGCCCCGCCGAGCTGGCGCGGGCGGCGCTGGAAAGCGTGGGCTATCAGACGCGCGACCTGCTGGAGGCGATGCACGCGGACTGGCAGGGCGAGGGGGCGCAGCCGACGCTGCGGGTAGATGGCGGCATGACGGCGTCCGATTGGGCGATGCAGTTTCTGGCGGACATCATCGGCGCGCCAGTGGACCGGCCGCAAGTGCTGGAGACCACCGCGCTTGGCGCAGCCTGGCTGGCGGGACAGCGCGCGGGCGTCTATCCGGGAATGGCGGAATTTGCCAAGGGTTGGATGCTGGAGCGGACCTTCACCCCCGCCATGACCCAAGACATTCGCGCCGCCAAGTACGCCGCATGGAAACGCGCCGTCGAGGCGACGATCGCTGCGACCGGGTAACCGCCACGTCGCCGTACAGATATCTGGTTCGCGGTGCGGGACACGACCCGAAGTTGGTTATCCTGATCAAGGTTCTAACCGCCGCCCGAGAGATCGTTGCCGTTCATGAGGCATTGCCAGGCTAAAGCTGTCTGATCAACCGATGGCAACTCGGATGTTTGGTGGCACGGCGGAATTTCACCGCTGTTGCCCGGAAATCCAACTACCATCCAAGAGCGCGCTAGATGCAGACGGTAGCCCGCCCGACACGCAGGACATGATCACTGATGAACTGAAGGCGTCGGAGTATCCCCAACAGTGGCGCCATGGCGCGTCCTCCCTATTGCCCGGCCTATCTTGGCCGCATCGTTTGCAGCGGTTCAGACCGTCTTCGAGAAACGCCCAGTCAAGCCGCCGAAAAACAACAACGGATCGCCTTCGCGGAAAGAGATATTCATCACGCGTGACACGATGATGGCATGATCACCACCATCGTATTGCGCATATTTGCGGCATTCGAACCGTGCGAGGCACCCTTTGATCAGCGGAATGCCATCATCGCTCATCATCCACTCGGCGTGGTGAAAGGCATCGTCCGATTTCGAGAACGCCCAGCACAGGTTGTCCTGATCCTCGGCCAGAACGTGAATGGCGATGTTCTCGGCGCTGCTGAAACGGGGGAAGCGCCGGGATTTCAGCGACGCTGACCACAAGACCAGAGGCGGGTCGAGCGAGACCGAAGAAAAGCTGTTGGCGGTGATGCCGATGGGTCCTTCGGCGGTGGTGGCGGTCACGATCGTGACGCCGGTCCCGAAGCGTGAAAGCGCCTCGCGAAACTCTTTGCCGGATTCCGGCCCCGGCTCGAAATGGCGCATCGCCGGAACCTCTGGTGGATGTGCCATCATGGCACCTCGTGCCCGAGGGCGGCGGTATAAATCTCAAACCATGTTTGGCGATCCATGTTCACCTTGGCAGCATCGCCTATTTTTGCGATCCGCGCCAGATTGTTGGTGCCGAGCACCGGAAGAATCCGGGCCGGATGCGCCAACAGCCAGGCGATCGCAATAGCGCTTTCATCGACGCCCTGATCTTCGCCCAAAGATTGCAGCAAGGTACGCAATGCACCGTGTTCGGCCTCGAACAAAGCGCCACCGCCCAAAGGTGACCAGGCCATCGGCGGCACGCCGCGCTCCTGCAGAAATGCAATATCACCGTTGGTGAACGGCAGGTGATGCAGCAGGCTGATCTCTATCTGATTGGTCAGCAGCGGGGTTGCCATCGCCGATTGCAGCAGCGCCCAGTCGTGCAGTCTGAAGTTTGATGCACCAACCGCGCGAACCTTGCCGCTTCCGACGACCTCATCCAGCGCCGCGCCGGTTTCAAGATGATCCATCATCGGGTTGGGCCGGTGGATCAGCAAGAGGTCGATCCGGTCCGTGTTCAGGTCGCGCAGCGAATGCTCGACCGAGGCCAAGATGTGGCCGCGGCTGGTATCGTAATACTTTACCCGCCGGTCCGCATAGCGCCCCGCAGGGGCCACGATATCGCATTTCGTAACGATCTCGATCCGGTCCCGCAGGGTCGGGGCTGCCCTGAGGGCCGCGCCAAGGATCGCCTCGGCAGTATAGCCGCCATATATATCGGCCTGGTCAATCGTGGTGATGCCTTGTTCCAGACAGGCTTCGACCTTTGCCTGAACATGGGCGGGCGAGGTGTTGCTGTCATCGCCGATACGCCACATGCCGTAAACGATGCGCGACAGTTCCAGTCCCGGTTGCAGGGCGATGCGTTCCATCAACGACGCTCTCCCGCGCCAAGCGGCGTATCGGGTGTCGTCGCAGGAACCCGGCCATATTCGTGTGGCAGCGAACAAGTTTTGAGCTCTGGCAGAACTCGGCTTCCAAAACTGTCGCATTCATCCAGATGCGGATAGCCCGAAAAGATGAAGGCCCTGATCCCCATCTTCTGATAGGATTCGATTTCCGACAACACCTGATCGGTCGATCCGACAAGCGCCGCCCCGCAGCCCGATCGGGCGCGACCAATGCCGGTCCAAAGGTGCGGTTCGACATAGCCGAACTGGTCAGCCAGTTCGCGCGCATGGGCCTGATGGCTGACGCCAAGCGATATGCTGTCATGCGCCCGGTCGCGGATCGCCCGGCCATATTCGTCATCCAGTTTCGAAACCAGATGCTCGGCATACTCCTTGGCCTCCGCCTCGGTGTCGCGGACGATCATGTGAACGCGCAGACCGTAGTCCAGCGTCCTCCCATGGGCCGCGGCGCGTTCGTTGGCCGCGCGCATCCGCTCAGCGATCGTCTCTTTCGGTTCAGGCCACATCAGGTAAACGTCGCAGTGCTGGCCGCAGAGGTCCAGCGCGTCGGGCGAATAGCCCCCGAAATAAAGCAGTGGTCCGCCGGTTTGATACGGGCGCGCTGGAGCGGTCGGCAGACCCGAGAACTGGTAGACCTTTCCGTCATGGTTGATCTCATCCTGCGTCCATGCCTGCTTGAGGATCTCGACCACTTCCCGGCTGCGCTGATAGCGGAAGGCGCTGTCTTCTTTCTGGCCGGCAAAGTCGGAAGAGATGATGTTGACCGTCAACCGGCCTTTCAGCATGTGATCCAGCGTTGCGATGGTGCGCGCCAACATGATCGGCTGCATCTCGCCGCAACGCACGGCGGCCAGCATGTTGATCCGGTCGGTAATCGGCGCGCAACCGGCGACGAAACTCAGCGTGTCCTGACCGACCTGGTAGGATGAGGGGCAGAGGATGTTCCGAAAGCCATGCGCCTCTGCGGTTTTGACAATTGACGAACAATGGTCCCAACTGGAGCGCAAACGGCCATCGGGAACACCGAGGAATTCGTAATCGTCCGAGCATAAAGCTGAAAACCAGGAGATTTCAGCGGCATCCAAGCCTGCTGACGTCACCGGTACGATTGTCATCGAATCTCTCCTGAAGCGGCCAATGGGGCTTGCGTAGCACTCGCTTTGATGTAGATCAATAATGTATCAATTATTTCGAGCCCGGCCCGAGGACGGATGAAAAACCCATGCTCACTGCCCGCCTATGTTCAGATCAGCGAAGTGCTGATCCGTGAAATTAGCGCCGGTCATCTGTTGCAGGGTGATCGATTGCCACCAGAACGCCAGATGGCGAAAGAGATGGATGTCTCGGTCGGCACATTGCGCAAGGCCTTGTCCGAACTTGAACGAAAAGGACTGCTGGAGCGACGGCAAGGCTCTGGGAATTATGTAAAGTCAAGCGGCAAGGCAGAGGGGATTTATGCCTTCTTCAGGATCGAATTGCTGAAGGGCGGCGGGCTTCCGACTGCGAAAGTTCTAGGTTTGCAACGCTTGTCTAAACCCGCCGAACTGCCGAATTTCGGTACATCCGGGCAGGCGCATCGAATTCGCAGGGTGCGGTATCTGAACGATCAGCCGGTGGCGCTGGAAGAGATCTGGCTTGATGGCAGTTGGGCCGATCAGGTTTCAGTCAGCGATCTGTCGGATTCGCTCTACCTCTACTACAAGCAGCGACTTGGCCTTCGAATCGTCAGCGCGGAGGACCGCATAGGATTGTCGCGGATCCCGGACTGGACGCCCCCGGACTTCCAGCTTCAGTCCGGAACGCAATGCGGATTTGTCGAGCGCATCAGCTTTTCACAAGACAACATCGCCGCCGAGTACTCGCGCACTTGGTTTGACGCCACTGTTTCGCGCTATATGGCGCGGATAAGGTAAAACAGGAAATGAGCCAACCGCTGCGTTACGGAATAATCGGATGTGGAATGATGGGCCAGGAGCACATCCGCAACATCAGCCTGCTGCCGGACGTTTCCGTAGCCGCGATCTGCGAGCCGGACCCGGCCATGCTTGCGGCGGCACAGGTGCTGGCGCCGGGCGCCGGCTATGCCGAGAGCATTGCCGAATTGTTGGCGATCGAAAGCCTGGACGCCATCCTGATCGCCTCGCCGAACCACATGCATCTTGCTCAGATCGAGGAAATCCAAGCTTACCGGCCGCTGCCGTTGCTGGTCGAAAAGCCGCTCTACACAACACAAGCGGATCAGGAGCGGGTGGAACAACTGATGAAGACCTATCCGGAACCGATCTGGGTGGCGATGGAGTATCGCTACATGCCGCCGATCGCGAAGTTCCTCGACTGCGTCGATCAGGTGACCGGCGGGATCAGGATGCTGACAATCCGCGAGCATCGGTTCCCCTTCCTTGCCAAAGTCGGTGACTGGAACCGATTCAATCGAAACACCGGCGGGACGTTGGTGGAGAAATGCTGTCATTTCTTCGACCTCATGCGCTTTGCGATCCGGTCCGATCCGGTCCGCGTCATGGCGTCGGCTGGCCAGTCGGTGAACCATCGGGATGAAATCTACGGCGGTGAGATGTCGGATGTTTGGGACAACGGATCTGTGATCGTGGATTTCAGGAACGGTGCCCGCGCAATGCTGGAACTGTGCATGTTCGCCGAGGGGTCGCGTTATCAGGAAGAGATCTGTGCCGTTGGCGCCGCCGGAAAGATCGAGGCGTTCGTGCCGGGACCGGGCAGGTTCTGGCCGGCTGACCTTGGCAATCCTCCAATACCGAAAATCGTCGTCAGCCCAAGATCGCCGAAGCGACCGTCAGAGCTTGAGATCCCGGTCGACCCGGTATTGCTTGAGGCCGGTGACCATAACGGCGCAACCTTCTATCAACACCGACTGTTCCTTGATTGCGTCCGAAAAAAGGTTCCGCCGGAAGTCTCGATCAGCGACGGCTATGCTTCGGTGAGGCTGGGTTTGGCCGCGCAGAAGTCTGCAGAACTTGGTGTCGTGGTGTCCCTCTGATCGCGAGTTTGGGAAACACCTCCAGGAACGCGCGGATGATGCGCAGATCGCGGCGCTGTTGCAGATAGACCAGTGTCTCGCTCATGCTCAGGTTGGCGTCCTTGATTTCGATCCGGATCAACCGGTCGTCATTGCCGAACTCGGCCTTTGACACGAAACCGATGCCCGCGCCGGATGCCACCACCTCACGCATCGCCTCGCGGCCTTCGACCTCCGCCACCGGATGCAAGGTGATGCCCTGCCGGCCCGCTTCCTGCTCCAGTTTCTGGCGGGTTCTCGATCCTTGTTCGCGAAACACCAGTGGCAACCTTGCCAGCTCCGCCACGCTGCGTGGCCCGGGATTATCGAGAAAAGAGCGGGCGGCGAAGGCGATGATCGAGGACATGCCCAGATCATGTGACGCCATATCCGGGCCCGGATCCAAACTGCCGACAACACCGATCTCTGCATCGTAATTGCGCAAGGCAGTCAGAACCTGTTCTGTGTTGCCTGTTCGCAGGGTGACGAAAACCTCGGGATACCGTGATCGAAAGGCTTCGAGCGGCCTCGTTACATGATGCGCTGAGTCGGCGATGATCCGCAATCTGCCCTCCAGTGAAGCGCGGCCCTCTGACAGGAACTCTGCAATCCGCTGCTCGACCTCGAAAAGCTGCTTCGTTCTGAACAACAGATCCTCGCCCGCCGGAGTCAGGCGGACCTGTTTGCGGTCGCGATTGAACAGCAGCACATCGTGTTCCTGTTCCAATTTGCGCACCTGCTCGGATATGGCGGGTTGGGTCAGACCCAGCGCTTCTGCCGCGCGGGAAAATCCGCCGTGAATGGCGACATTGTGGAAGGCCCTGAGCTGGCTGTACCGCATGAATAGGGGCTCGTTCTCAATCTATCAGGAAAACCGATGATATTATATATTTTAGCAATTTTACATATGAATAACGATCGCGCATCTCTTTGCATGAAAGTGATGCGGAGAACCGGAAATGATCGCAATCGAAGCACCGCGATTGGGGGAGCCATATCTTCTGACGCCGGGACCGCTGACGACATCTTATGCCGTCAAGCAGGCGATGCTGCGGGACTGGGGCAGTTGGGATGAAGACTTCCGCGCAATGACCCGTGCGATGCGCGATCAATTGCTGGCGATGCTTGGCTCGGGGGCCGACGCTTTCGATTGCGTGCCGATGCAAGGATCGGGAACCTTTGCGGTCGAGGCGATGCTGAGCAGCTTCGTGCCACGCGACGGCAAGGTTCTGGTACTCGCAAATGGCGCATACGGATTGCGCGCAGCGCAGACGTTGGCTTATCTCGGGCGGCATTTCGTTGTGCTGGACAAAGGCGACTATCTGCCGCCGCGGGGGGAAGAGGTCACGCGGATGCTGGCCGACGATCCGGCAATCAGCCACGTGATCGCGATTCACTGTGAGACGAGTTCGGGCATTCTGAACCCGTTGCAAGAGATTTCCGCCGCCACCTATGCCCAAGGCCGCAAGTTGCTGGTCGACAGCATGTCGGCCTTCGGGGCGATCCCGCTTCTGCCCTCCGAAATCAGATTCGAGGCGATGGTCTCTTCCGCCAACAAATGCATCGAGGGTGTTCCGGGATTCGGGTTCGTGATTGCCAGGAAGGCCGAGCTGGAGGCAGCGAAGGGCAATTGCGCGTCGATCAGCCTCGATGTGCATGCGCAATGGACGCACATGGACAAGACCGGCCAATGGCGCTTTACGCCGCCAACCCATGCCGTTGCCGCATTTCTGGAGGCTTTGCGTATTCATAAGGCAGAAGGCGGCGTTGCCGGGCGTGGCCGGCGTTATGCCGTGAATCGTGATGTTCTGGTCGACGGGATGCGCGCCATCGGGTTCGAAACCTTGCTGGCGGATCGCTGGCTGTCGCCGATTATCGTGACCTTCTTTTGCCCTGCCGATCCGGGTTTCGAGTTTTCGCGCTTCTACGATCTGATGAAGGCGCGTGGGTTCATTATTTACCCCGGCAAGCTGACCGTCGTGGACAGTTTCCGTGTCGGGTGCATCGGTCAGCTCGATGCGGAGGTGATGCGCCGGGTGGTCGTGGCGGCGCAGGAGTCGCTGGACGAAATGGGCATAGCCGACGCCGCGCCGCCAGCGAAAGCACTGGAAGAACGCGCCAAGCTGGCGGCCTGAAACCAAAGGAATGAAATCGACATGATCCTGCAAACCTCCGTCGAGGCAAACGGCCGCGTTTATCCTGCGCCAAAGGTGACGGCCATCGCCATCTGCCTTGACGGGTGCGAACCCGCCTATCTCGAAGCGGCCATCGCCGATGGCCTGATGCCGACTCTGCAGCGGATCCGTGCCACCGGAACTGATCGGCTTGCACATTCGGTCATTCCGTCATTCACCAACCCCAACAACCTTTCGATAGCGACCGGACGCCCGCCATCCGTGCACGGCATTTGCGGCAACTACCTTTACGAGCCCGAGACCGGCAAAGAGGTGATGATGAATGACGTGCGCTTTTTGCGTGCGCCGACCATCTTCAAGGCGTTTCATGATGCCGGCGCGCGGGTCGCCATTGTCACCGCCAAGGACAAGCTGCGTGCGCTGCTGGGGGCCGGGCTGAAGTTCGACGATGATCGTGCCAAGTGCTTCTCTGCCGAGAAGTCCGATACATCGACCGCTTCAGAACATGGTCAGGACGCCGCCAGCAAGTGGCTGGGGATGGCGCAGCCGGAGGTCTATTCCGCCGAACTATCCGAGGTTGTCTTTGCGGCAGGCGTCAAGCTGCTGACCGAGTGGAAGCCTGATATCATGTACCTCACTACGACCGACTACGTACAACACAAATACGCCCCCGAGGATGCGGAGGCGAAATCCTTCTATGCGATGTTCGACAAGTATCTGGCTCGGTTGGACGCAATGGGCGCGGCGATCGTGGTGACGGCGGATCACGGGATGAAGCCCAAGCATTTGGCCGATGGCTCGCCCGCTGTCGTCTACGTGCAGGACCTGATGGACGAGTGGCTGGGCAAGGCCGCGGCCCGTGTGATCCTGCCGATCACCGACCCATACGTCGTCCATCATGGTGCGCTCGGCTCGTTCGCCACCGTCTATCTGCCGAGAGGCGCCAATGAGGCCGATGTCATCACCAGGCTGAAGCTGACGCAGGGCATCACGCATGTGTTGACGAGGGCCGAAGCCGTCGAGCGGTTCGAACTGCCCGGCGACCGGATCGGGGATATCGTGCTGGTGTCGGGCGAGAACGTCACCATCGGCACCTCGGCGCACCGACACGATCTGGCGGCGCTGAACGAACCGCTGCGCAGCCATGGCGGATTGACCGAACAGGTGGTGCCGTTCATCGTGAACCGCGTTATCGATCTGCCGAGCGCGCCGGAGTTGCGCAATTTCGACGCGTTCTTCTATGCCACCACAGCTGCGGCGCAGTGACATGAAGGATTTGCCGATGACCCGCGAAATCGAAATCCGCCACGAGGCCATGCGCATTGGCGGAGAGAAGGTCTTTACCGATGACATGATCGAGGTGCGCTATCCCTATACCGACCAGGTGATCGGCACCGTGCCTGCCGGACAGGCCGAACACGCGCGGCGGGCTTTCGAAATTGCGGCGGCATACAAACCTAAACTGACCCGTTTTGAGCGCCAGCAGATCCTGTTTTGTGCGGCCGAACTGATCCGTGCAAAGCGAGAGGAATTGGCCTACTGGCTAACGCTCGAACTGGGCATCTGCCAGCAGCACGCGCTGTACGAGACCGGGCGGGCCTATGACGTCTTCATGCTATCGGGGCAGATGGCGATTATGGATGACGGGCAGATATTCTCGTGCGACCTCACCCCTCACGGCAAGGAGCGCAAGATATTCACGCTGCGCGAGCCCGTCCGGGCGATCTCGGCGGTAACGCCCTTCAACCATCCCCTTAACATGGTCAGCCACAAGATCGCGCCAGCGATCGCTACAAACAACTGCGTCGTCTGCAAGCCGACCGAACTGACGCCGCTGTCCGCGATCGCACTGGCCGACATCCTTTATGAGGCGGGGCTTCCGCATCAGATGTTCCAGATCGTCACCGGCTGGCCCGATGATATTGGCGATGAGATGATCACCAACCCCAATATCGACATCATCACCTTCACCGGCGGCGTGCCGGTGGGTAAGATGATCGCCGAAAAGGCCGGTTACAGGCGCACGGCGTTGGAACTTGGCGGCAACGATCCGCTCATCATCCTCAACGACCTCGACGATGCCGATCTGGAAAAGGCCGCGACGATCGCGGTTGCCGGGGCCACGGGGAATTCGGGTCAGCGCTGTACGGCGGTGAAACGCATTCTGGTGCAGAACGCCGTGGCAGACAGGCTCGTACCTTTGGTTCTGGCCAAGGCCAAGGCGATCCGGTTCGGCGATCCGATGGACCCGCAAACGCAGCTGGGCTGCGTGATACATTCCAAGGCGGCGGAAACTTTTGAGAATCGCGTTTACGAAGCAGAGAAACGCGGCGCGAAAATACTTTATCACCCCGGCCGACAGGGCGCATTGCTGCCGCCCATCGTGGTCGATCATGTTCCCCATGACAGCGATCTGGTGATGGAGGAAACTTTCGGACCGATCGTTCCGATCGTAAGGGTTCCGGACAATGACGAAGAGGTGATGGCAATCTCCAACGGCACGCCGTTCGGCCTCTCCTCGGGTGTCTGCACCAACGACCTGAGCCGCGCCATTGCCTATGTGAACGGATTGGAGGTCGGGACGGTCAACATCTGGGAGCAGCCCGGCTACCGGATCGAGATGTCGCCCTTCGGCGGCATCAAGGACAGCGGAAATGGCGTCAAGGAAGGTGTGCAGGAGGCGATGAAGTTCTTCACCAACGTCAAGACCTACTCGTTGCCATGGCCGCGATAGGCCGCCGACGTCTTTGTGCTTGCTGAACTTGGCCCCGCTCTACGCGGAGCAAACCCCAAACCACGGGGCCGTCGCCTGATAAAATATGCGAAAGATCTTTGACATTATCATCCGATATCTCAAGGCTTGGTATTCTCGTTCCTGTTCGGTATTGCGTCCTACATTTCGTTAACGGTTCTAGTCATTCTGGAAGTCTACAAGGTGTTGCTAACCTAGCTACGAGGGTGAGGAGATTAATTATCCCAACGCCATTTCGTGGGCTTGTCTGCTCCGAAGTAGTCGGCGAGATCTCGGTAAAGCGGGTCAAGCTTCACCCGTATTCTAGCCTTCTGATCAGTTGAGATCTTAGGCCCG